>JAKEEU010000065.1 GCA_022616415.1 Candidatus Zhuqueibacterota bacterium
ATCGATAAACAGCTAAGGCACGAGCCAACAATTAAGACAAAACACCGAAAACCTATTATCGGCTTGATTCCATCGTGGGAGCATGTGGAACCTATTTGGGAGTTGAGTGATGGATGAAGAACAATTGCAGTTGGGGAGCAGTGACAAATTCTGGAGACTAGTTGAAAAATGGCGCAAAGATAAAACGATTAGCCGCGCCGAACTGGAACGAAGACTCAACAATAAAAATGGCAGCCGAGGAAGAAAGCAGAAAAAAAGTTCCGTATGAGCGTCCGGTCTTTGCCAAAAAGGCGAAAAGATCGAAATTAAAGAACGAGCCGTTTATCGGAATGTGGAAAGATCGTGACGACATGAGCGATAGCGTTGCATGGGTTCGAGACCTCCGACGCCGGCACTGGAAGACTTGAGATGGATAATTTCATCATAGTCTAATCGCCGCTACCGCGCTCACAATAAACGCCCCTTTACTGAGCAAAAATCAAGGGGATTATCGTTTTATGGACGGGTTGAAATTACTTCCATATCCATAACGCCAACGACAGCACGAATGAAGGCATTCGCCACCGCAGCAAGCCGCTCATGGGCGTGCAATTTCATCTCGAAGCATCGCCGGGGCCGGTGGACACGGCGTTTTTGTTTGATGAGTTTGTAGAGTTGATATAGTACTTGTTAGGTACAGTATTGTTTTGAAAGGAGCAGAACTTGAGCTACAGGACGGTGTACATTCTTGGTGCCGGCTTTTCAAGAGCGATAGGGTTATGCAAAGTTGAAGAAACCGAATTTTCTCCTCCTCTTGATTCAGATTTCTTTTCTGTGTTAGATGGAAAACAACTATTAAGAGCATCATTAGCAATCAAACCTTGTCTTGCGTGCTTGCTAGATTGGGTCGGAGTTTATGATCAAATTTCTGGCAGTTTAAAAAAAGTAGATTTTTCTCTTGAGAAATTCTGGACTCAGGTTCTCTTAATGGCTAAGTTGAATTCCTCAATATCTGGCTTTCCTCAGTTCGGATTTTTGGCATCGCAGAATTGTCGATTGGTTGGTATGCCAGATGATGAAAGGAAACTATTTGATTTTCTTTCCTATCCCCAAAATGTCTTTAATGATGAAGGAATGGTATTAGATTTTGCGGATTATGAAATTCAAAAATTGATCTTTGAAGTCTACTCTACAATAAGCTATTCACATGACAATGAGAGCCTAATCGAAAAGTTTAAAAAAATTGTAGATGGCGATTCGATAGTCAGTTTTAATTATGATTGTCTAGTTGAGAAGATCTTTGGTTCGCACTTATTATTTTCGTATGCTGATCGCAATAATTTGCAAGACGAGAGCTCGATTATTATGAAACCCCATGGAAGTTTGGGTTGGCTAGTGCGCAAACGTTTCTCACGAATAAACAAAAAAGAAATAGAAGTCTTGGACCATATTATCATGCGAGCCCCTGAAGATTCAGGTTTTTCTATTGAAGAAAAAAACGACCATGAATTGATTAGTAAGATGCCAATAATCATACCAATGGCACCGGGAAAGGAAAACTTCGTGTCCGGGCTTGATCCGCAGAGAATGGAACTTTGGGGTGATAATGCTTCTAATAGTAAGAATGAGTTCATTGATTGTATAGTGTCTTATGCCAAAATGCTTCAGAGAATCAGAGACGCTCAACGCGTTGTTTTCATAGGTTACTCTTTTCCAGCTACTGATTATGAATCAATAACCTTGTTGGATTTGGCTTTCAATAGCTCCCCTCAAAAGGAAATCCATATCTGTGTAAAAGGAGACAGCATTCCTGATTCCAAAATACGTTGGAACAAAGTGACATACTACAAAGATGGTTTTGAGCAATTCGTTAATGAATTCATTTAATACTGCAACGATCAGCGTTAGGCGCACTTGAATTGAAAACACTAAAAGGGAATGAATTATGAAAAAGATTATCGTGTTCACTTTTACGCTCTTAATTTCACGATCAGTTTACGGGCAAGAGCAATCATCGGTCTTGCAATGCAAATGCAATGAAAAAATAAATAAAGATTATGTATTTCTTTTATCTGACACCATCAAGGATTTTAAGGAAAAAAAGTGGCTACCTATCAAAACAGTTTCGCGAGAAGTAATGAATCAGGAACTGATATTAAGAGACAAGATTTTTGCTAAATTAGATTCTAAAACCCCTATAATTAAAAGCATCACTCCTCCTCATGGATATTTCCCCGAAGGAGAAATTACTGAATTTGAGGGTTCTTTGATTCATCGTTCTGGATCAATACTGATGATAAAATGGGAAAACCCATCTGCGAATAAGGTTTGGATAGCAACGATAAATCTTGAACAAAAAAAGGCCATAATAACTGAATCGTACGAGGGGCTGACATCATTTGGAATTAATATAGAAATTCTGGACTGTAAGTAATACCAAAGCGACTTGCTCTTCAGGGAGAAATAAATTGACACTATACTTTTTATCGTTGGTCATTCAACAGCAAGTTTTGATTCATGCAGAAATTCCCTCAAAAAGTCATCATCCTCGGCAGCTCTGCCCTCAAAATCGGCGAAGCCGGTGAATTTGATTATTCCGGCAGTCAGGCGATCAAGGCGCTGAAGCAGGAAAATATTGCGACGATTCTGATCAATCCGAATATCGCGACGATACAAACTTCCGAGCATCTCGCGGACAACGTTTATTTTCTGCCGGTCAATCCGTATTTCGTCGAAAAGGTCATTCAAAAAGAGCGGCCTGACGGCATTTTGTTGGGATTCGGCGGGCAGACGGCGTTGAACTGTGGTCTGGCTTTGGCGAAAAGCGGCGTCTTCGAGAAATACAACCTCGGCGTTCTCGGCACGCCGGTTTCCGCCATTGAAGCGACGGAAGACCGCCAACTCTTTGCCGACAAGCTGCGCGAGATCGGCGTCAAAGTGCCGCGCAGCGTGGCGGTGACTTCCCGCGCCGAGGCGGTGCGTGTTGCGCGTGAGATCGGCTTTCCGGTGATGATCCGCATTGCTTATGCGCTCGGCGGACTCGGCTCCGGCCTTTGCACCAACGAGCAGGAAGTGGCGGAGCTGGCGGATAAAGGCTTCGCTTACACCAACCAAATTCTCGTCGAAGAATATCTGCGCGGCTGGAAGGAAATCGAATACGAAGTGGTGCGCGACAGCTATGACAACTGCATCACTGTGTGCAACATGGAAAACTTCGATCCCATGGGCATTCACACCGGTGAGAGCATTGTTGTAGCGCCGAGCCAGACTTTGAGCAACAGCGAATATCACAAGCTGCGCGAGATTGCTATTCGCGTCATCCGCCATCTCGGCATCGTTGGCGAGTGTAACATTCAATACGCGCTCGATCCCAAGTCCGAAGATTACCGCGTCATCGAAGTCAACGCGCGGCTCTCGCGCAGCTCGGCACTGGCTTCGAAGGCGACCGGCTATCCGCTCGCGTTCATCGCCGCAAAATTAGCGCTCGGCCACAGCCTGGTTGATCTCAAAAATCAGATCACGCAAACGACGATGGCCTGCTTCGAGCCGGCGCTGGATTACGTCGTCGTCAAAATTCCGCGCTGGGATTTGAAAAAGTTTCGCAACGTTTCCAAGCGCCTCGGCTCCGGCATGAAATCCGTCGGTGAGGTGATGGCGATCGGCCGCAATTTCGAGGAAGCGTTGCAAAAAGCGTTGCGCATGCTCGAGATCGGCGTACACGGCGTGATCGGCAACGACCATCTCAAATTCGGCAATCTCGAAGAGGAATTGCAGAATCCTACCGATGAGCGCGTCTTCGCGATCCCGTTGGCGCTGCAAGCCGGCTTTTCGATTGACCGCATTCATGAATTGACGCACATCGACAAATGGTTTCTGTACAAAATTAAAAACGTTTTGGATATTGCGGAGAAGCTGAAAGTTTATGCCGGCGGCGTTTGCCCGAAAGGCATTTTGCAGGATGCCAAAAAAGCCGGATTTTCAGATACGCAAATCGCCAAATTTCTCGGTACGCAAGCGCCGGAGGTGCGCGCCATGCGCCGCAATTACGGCCTGGCGCCGGTGGTGAAGCAGATCGACACGCTCGCTGCGGAATATCCCGCGCAGACGAATTTCCTTTATTTGACCTACAACGGCAGCGCCGACGACGTGGCGCCGAGCGGCAAAAAATCCGTGATCGTGCTCGGTTCCGGCGTGTACCGCATCGGCAGCTCGGTGGAGTTTGATTGGTGCTGCGTCAATGCGGTGATGACGCTCAAAAAGCTCGGCTATCACACCGTTATGATCAACTACAATCCGGAAACGGTGAGCACCGATTACGACGAGTGCGACCGGCTTTATTTTGAAGAGCTGCGCCTGGAGACGATCGCGGAAATTTACGAGAAAGAACAGGCGCTCGGCATCATCATCGCGATGGGCGGGCAAACGCCGAATAATCTCTCGCTCAAGCTGCACGACGCCGGCATGAAAATTCTCGGCACCTCGCCGGAGATGATTGACCGCGCCGAGGATCGCCATAAATTTTCTTCGTTGCTCGACCAACTCGGCATCGACCAACCAGTGTGGCAAGAACTAAGCTCGATAGAGGAAGCCAAAGCCTTTGCGCAAAAAGCCGAGTATCCGGTGCTGGTGCGCCCGTCTTATGTGTTGAGCGGTTCAGCGATGAGTGTGGCGGTGAACGATCAGGAATTAGCTAAATTTTTAAACAAAGCCACTGCCATTTCCGCGGAACATCCGGTCGTCATCAGCAAGTTCATTGAGAACGCCAAAGAGATTGAATTTGACGGCGTGGCCAAGGCCGGTGAGGTGTTGGTTTACGCCATCAGCGAGCACGTTGAGAATGCCGGCGTGCATTCCGGCGACGCGACGTTGGTGCTGCCGCCGCAACACGCTTCGCTCGAAACCATTCGCCGCGTCCGCGCGATCTCCAAAAAAATCGCCGCGGCGCTGGAGATCAGCGGGCCGTTCAATATTCAGTTCATCGCGCGCGACAACGACGTGAAGGTGATCGAATGCAACTTGCGCGCCTCGCGCAGTTTTCCGTTCGTTTCAAAAGTCTACAAAACCAATTTTATCGATCTCGCGACGCGCGTGATCATGAACGCGCCGGCCGCCAAATTCGACCGCTCTTTTATGGAGCTTGAATACGTCGGCGTCAAAGCGCCGCAGTTTTCTTTCACGCGACTGCAAGGCGCCGATCCGACGCTCGGCGTCGAAATGAGCTCCACCGGCGAGGTCGGCTGTCTCGGCGATGATTTTGCCGAGGCCTTTCTCAAAGCCATGCTCTCGGTCGGCTACAAGCTGCCGATCCGCAGCGTTTTGCTCTCCACCGGCCCGCTCGAAGGCAAGGCGGAATTTGTGGCGAGCGCCAAGGCCCTGCAAAATTCCGGCGTCCGGCTTTACGCCACGCGCGGCACCGCGGAGTTCATGCGGCAGTACGGCATCGAGACCGAGGTGTTGAATTGGCCGACGGAGAAGGAGAGCCCCAACGTTTTGGAATACCTTGCCGAGCGCAAAATCGATTTGGTGATCAACATTCCCAAGAATTATCAAGAAGAAGAACTGACGAACGATTACATCATCCGCCGCAAAGCCGTTGATTTCGATATCCCGCTGATCACCGGGCTGCATCTCGCCAGGCGCTTCGTCGAAACCATCGTCGCGAAGCGTGTGGAGGATTTGCAGATCAAAAGCTGGGACGAATACGGCAGGTGAAAGGCAAAAAGATAAAATAGAAAAAGAAGAAAGGGGCAATAACTATTCAGCCCACATTTTACGTGTCATTCTGGAAGAATCTTTTTTCGTACAAGTACTGTGCTCGAATTGAAAAAAGATCCCGCCACGGCGGGATGAAAAGTTCTTTTATACTGTGAATTTTGCAGACGCCAAAAAGAACCGAGGCTGGTTCTTTGATTTGGGTGCAATTCCCAAGAGTTGTTTTTTTGACGGGATTACAAGATTTGCAGGATTTCAAAAAAATCGGGGCGATCCTGTCAAAAAGACAAGGTCCTATCGTTTGCGATCAACTTTTCGGAATTGCTCCCCTTTGATTTTGGATGGTGTAATACCTGATTTTTATGCCGCTTTAGCGGCATTTCACATTTTAGCCCCATGCCTTCAGGCTGGGGCGACGGAATAAAACACCACCATGTTCCAAAGCGAGCTATTCATTCCTGCCGCGCTCGACCATAAAGAAAAAGGCTTGCGGCAATTGGAAGCGTTCGACTTCAAAACGGCGGCTGAAAGTTTTGCGATCGCTAAAGAGATCGATCCCTATCTCGCCGATCTTGATTTTCTCATTCTGCTCGCTGAATACGGTCGTGATCATGGCGTCAAGCCCAAAACTTCGGCGACAAATTTGGCAGCGTTCTGGCATCGCGCCAAGAAAAATTTTGATGAAGGTGATTTGCCTCTTGCAGCGCACCGGCATTTGCAGCAGTTGCTCGCGCGGCGTTTGTTGCAGATCGCGCAATTTACGCCGGCAGGATTCTGCGGTGAGAAAGAAAAGATTTTGCACCGTGGCGTTTTGCACGCAACGCTCAATCAATGGCAGGAAGCACATCAGTCGCTGCTGAACCTCGTCACCGAGGCGAGAGAACAAGCATGGCCTTTGCACTGGGGCCATCTCGGCGATGCCGCGCACGTGCTGCGGCGTTGGAAGGACGCCAACATGGCTTATATCTGCGCCTTGTTCGGCGGCCCGCATGAAATCGATCTGCATACGCTGCAACATGCGGAATTGCGCGAGGTTCTCGAGACGGCAAGGCGGGAGGTGGATGACGAAAATTTGGCGCGTGCCCTTTGGCCCATCCACATTTGGATGAAAGGTATCGTACAAATTCCGCGCGGCAATACTTTTTTGCTGCCGTTGGTGCAAAAACAGCGTTCCCTCATCGGCAGCGAGCTGATGCTCGAGCCGGCGCAGCGCGCCCGCCAATTTTCGCTCTGCCTTTACATCGATCAATCCGGCTTGCAAGGCGAAATTCAATTCGATGCGCGCGCCGAAATGAAGAATTTAGAACCGGAGATGTTTTCTCGCTATTTGCAAGAGGTTGAACACCGTGCTGCACAATCAAAGCCGCGATAATCATCTCTTGCTTTTTCCGAAATAAATTCTTAAATTTGATTTGTAGGTTGACAGGTCTGTACCGATTATACCCGAGCGCGTGGGCCTTTGGTTCGGCTCCTCAGCAACATGAGGTTTTCCGAAAATTCATCACGGTGGGCGAGTCTCGCCCGCGGGATGGTGCGTGAGGCTGGTGCTGAGGCGAAGGACGGCGCGGAGAGGGGTTCGGAAGGTGCAGGCCTTTTCTCATTTTGGCAATCGCGAAGATATTTTTATAATAAACAACTTCTGATTTCATCGCGAGCCGCTTGGCGACTCAAAATCGAATCTTTATGATTTCCCCAGAAACAATTCTTTGGATTATTTTCGGGGTTTTTATCACCGGGATGCTCCTGCTCGATCTGGGAATTTTGAACCGCAAAGTCCACGTGCTTTCGATAAAGGAGGCGACGATCTGGTCCATCGTGTGGATCGTCTCGTCCCTGCTCTTTGCATCGGGCATTTATTATTTGGAGGGGGAAGCCAAAGCCATGGAGTTTATTGCCGGCTACCTGATTGAGAAATCGCTCAGCACCGACAATATTTTTGTGTTCATCATGATTTTTGCTTATTTCAACGTCAGCCCGTTGCAGCAGCCGCGGGTGTTGAAATGGGGCATCCTCGGCGCGATCATCATGCGCGGGTTGTTGATTGCCACCGGCGTGACGTTGATCAAGCAATTTCACTGGATGACCTACGTGTTTGGCGGCTTGCTGGCGATGACCGTCATCAAAATGATCTTGCAAGGCGACGAAAAATTCGACCCGAGCAAAAGCTGGGCGTTGAAGTTGTTGCGGGCGGTCGTGCCGGTCAGCAAGCGTTATTATGGCGAGCATTTTTTTGTGCGCGCCGGCAAAGGCTTCTTCGCCACGCCGCTGCTCATGGTTCTCGTCGTCGTGGAAAGCTCGGATTTGATCTTCGCGCTCGACTCCATTCCGGCGATCTTCGCCGTCACCACCGATCCGTTCATCGTCTACACCTCGAATATTTTCGCCATCCTCGGCCTGCGCGCGCTTTATTTCGTCCTGGCCGGCATGGCGCAGGTTTTTGAATATTTGAAGCCGGGCATCATCATCATTCTGGCCTTTGTGGCCGTCAAAATGCTGATCGTCGAATTTTATAAAATCCCCATCGGCGCTTCTCTCGCCGTTATCGGCGGCGTGTTGACGATTTCCATCTTCGCCTCGTGGATCAACTTGCGCCGGAATGGGCAATCGCTGCGCGACAAAATGCGCACGCCGGATCCGATGCTTCCTATTCAACCGGAGCATGATCACACCCGGCGCGTCGCCGCTAAATAACCCCGGCGACAAAAATCTTGACTTTTTTGGGGCAGTTTGATATATTATTTTATTGAGTATTTGCCGAAGTGGTGAAACTGGTAGACGCGCTGCGTTCAGGGCGCAGTGGGCGTATGCCCGTGGGGGTTCGAATCCCCCCTTCGGCACAGAGGCCAGAATTGCAAGATTCTGGCTTTTTTATTGGCCGGAAAGCGCTTGATTTTGTTGCCAATAAATCCTATTTTGGTGTTGTACAAAATTTTTCGTGCTTGATTATCCGGGCGTTTTGGCCAATCCCTACGGGCGTAGCCAGAGACCCAATATCAATATCAGCATGGCGAAGCCAGAGCAAAAAAATCAGATCGCGCAAAATCGCAAAGCCCGGCACAATTACGAGATTTTGGAAACGTATGAAACCGGCATCGCTCTCGCCGGAACCGAGGTAAAGAGCCTGCGCGAGGGACGTGCGAATTTCAAAGATTCGTATGCCGACGTCCGCAACGAGGAGGTGTGGCTGCACGGCATGCACATCAGCCCGTATTCACACGGCAATATCAACAATCACGACCCGGAGCGCGACCGCAAGCTGCTGCTGCACCGCAACGAGATTCGCCGGCTCATCGGCAAAACCAAAGAAACCGGCTTGACCCTCGTGCCGTTGCAGCTTTATTTCAAGCGCGGCAAAGTCAAAGTCGAGCTGGGGTTGGCAAAGGGCAAGAAACAATACGACAAACGCGAGGCCATTGCAAAGAGAGATGCCGAGCGCGAAACCAAACGCCAGTTCAGAGCACGGCGCATGTCGATCTAGTTTAACGTTATGATAATTCCGCACGCTGAACGAGCGGTCGTGGACATTCGCATCCGTTATAAACAACGAGGAGGTGTTAAATGTCTAATACCATCAAATTACTCGACGTGGTCGCGCTAACGACCGACCTGCCTGAATATAACTTATGGCGCGGACAAGTCGGCACTGTGGTGGAAATCCTTGCGGGCGGTAAAGCTTTTGAAGTCGAATTTAACGACCGGGACGGGCGCACCTACGAATCTTTGGGTTTACGTCCCGATCAGATCATGGTATTGCGTTATGAACCGATGAGTGCGCATCCGATTTCTAAAGCGGTGCCAGCTTAAAGATGAAATCTTTCATCCACGCTGTATAGCTAATTTTTGAAAAACTTATGCCAAACGTCTACGACGAACTTTTTGAGCGCGGCTTCATTGAACAAGTGTCCAACGAAGCCGTGCTGCGCAAAAAACTTTCCGAAGAGAAGCTGACCTGCTACATCGGCTTTGATCCGACCGCCGACAGCTTGCACGCCGGCAGCATGGTGCCGATCATGGCGCTTGCCCACATGCAACGCTTCGGCCACAAGCCGATTGCGATTGTCGGCGGCGGCACCACGATGGTCGGCGACCCCAGCGGCAGAACCGAGATGCGGAAGATGCTCACGCGCGAGCAGATCATCGCCAACGGCGAAAAAATCAAACAACAGCTCGCGCGCTTTTTGGATTTTGAAACCGGCCAGGCGATTTTTATTGACAATGCCGACTGGCTGCTCGATTTGAACTACATCGACTTTTTGCGCGACATCGGAAAACATTTCAGCGTCAATCGCATGTTGGCCGCGGAAGCTTACAAAATCCGCTTGGAGGCCGGACTTTCTTTTATCGAATTCAATTATCAAGTTTTGCAGGCGTATGATTACTTGACATTATTTCGCCGCTATGGCTGCACGCTGCAAATGGGCGGCAACGACCAGTGGGGCAACATTTTGGCGGGAGTGGATTTGATCCGGCGCATTGAAGGCGCCGAGGTCGAAGCCATCACTTTTCCGTTGCTGACCACGGCCAACGGCCAGAAAATGGGCAAGACCGCGGCCGGCGCCGTTTGGCTCGATGCAGAGAAATTGTCGTCTTACGATTTTTATCAATACTGGGTGAATGTGGACGACCGTGACGTCGGGCGATTTCTGCGGTATTTCACTTTCCTTTCACTCGAAGAGATTAAAAAATTGGAATCGTTGCAAGGCGCGGATTTGCGCCAAGCCAAAGCAATCTTAGCCTACGAAGTGACGAAGAACGTGCATGGCAAAGCGGCGGCGCAACAAGCGCGAGCGGCGACGCAAGCTTTATTTGGCCACGGCGCTTCTTCAGAAGCCGTCCCGCAAATTGAGCTGCCGGCGAAAAGCTTTCGGCAAGGCATGGGCGTCATCGATCTGTTTGTTGCCGCCGGGCTCGCCAGCTCCAAAAGCGAAGCGCGGCGTTTGATTGCACAAGGCGGGGCTTATGTGCAAGGCCGGCGCATCGACTCGATTGAAGAAAAAATCGGCTTGAGTGATTTTCAAGAGGGGGCGATTTTGTTGCGCGCCGGCAAGAAGCGGTATCAAAAAGTCATTCTTGCAGAGGGCGATTAATTTGATGCGGTTACCCAACGGCGAGCTTATGAGTGCATGAGCGCAAAGCTAAGCGCGAGAGGACGATTTTATTCCCCGATAATCTTCACGATCACTCTCTTCTTCCGCCGGCCGTCGAACTCACCATAAAAAATCTGCTCCCACGGGCCAAAATCGAGTTTGCCGTTGGTAATCGCCACCACCACTTCGCGGCCCATGACCTGGCGCTTGAGATGCGCATCGGCGTTGTCCTCGCCGGTGCGGTTGTGGCGATATTGGGAAGTCGGCTCGTGCGGCGCGAGTCCTTCGAGCCAATCATCATAATCCTGCAGCAGGCCGGACTCATTGTCGTTGATAAAAACCGAAGCCGTGATGTGCATCGCCGCCACCAAAACAAGGCCTTCCTTAACCCCGCTCTTTTTCACCAATTCTTCAATTTTGCCGGTGATGTTGATATAATCACGCCGATTTGGCGTGTTGAACCAGAGATATTCGGTTAAGGTTTTCATGACGGGATTCTCCTGAAACGTAATTCGTAAAACGTAATGCGTATTGCGCAATACGTAATGCCCCCCATCACTCCAATACTCCATTATTCCATTACTCCATCGATCCATTACCCCCATCAATCCAATACTCCATCACTCCAACACTCCGCTTTTTATAACTCCGCCCACTTCCCCTCGCCCTCCCAAACGCGAATCGTAAATGGAAATTCCCATTTCTCGCGAAAGCGCTTTTGAAGCATCTCGCAAATATTTTCCACCGAAGGATATTCGAGAAAATCATTCAGCGAGCGGTGATCGTACTCGGTAAGCACTTCGCGGATGATCAGCTTCATCTTGTCAAAATCGAGAATCATGCCGGTCTTGTTCTCGCCCTCGATGATCACTTCGACTTTGTAAGTATGGCCGTGCAGCACGCCGCACTTCCGGTGTCCCGGCAGAAAATGCGCGCAGTCTATATGTTCGATGTATCCGAGCTTCATCAACAACCTCCTTGTGATAGCTACATTTTGGCCGTCGTGTTTCCCTTAATCGAGAATAGCACTGAGATTTTGTGCTCGTAAAATTCTCATTTTTTGCCTCACGCCATCTCCTGTATTTTCCTTTTGACGCGCATCGGCGTGGAGATTTTCTTGAATACCACCTCGGCTTCGGGGCTGGCGGCGCTGCTGAATTCGACGTCGCCAATAAACAAAAGGCGCTGAAAAAGTGACTGTTTGACATTAATGCTGCGCACGTCTTCAACCCGAATCGAGCTTACCTCTCTCGCAATGATGCCGTGGCGGCTTTCGATGCTGGAACCATCGACGGTGAAAAGATACGAAAAATGGCGATAAATCATGATCAAGCAAACGATGAGAAAAGGCACGCCCAGCATGGCGAGACCGGGATTCAGAGCGAGATGCCAATCCGTGCCGGCGCGCAGCGATTCAATGACCGGCAAAAGGGGGATGAGCAACAGGACAATTGCCAGAATCATCAAAAACCACTGGCTGCGCCAGGCCGGCCTGAGGGTGTATTTCATGTCACGCTCCCGGGCAAGGATGTTAAAAAATCCAATTTGTCATTCCGAGCGCGAGCGAGGAATCTATTGCGCTAAAATGGATAAATCGGCACTTATATAATTTATGAACCTCGTGACAAAAAATCAAGTTGCGATTGGCGTAAAAGTTGTGTTTTTTTAAAAACGAAGTTTTGCACGCCGAAGCAATTTATGCAAATTTGCGGAGTTATCATGCACGACTTTTCTTTGCTTTACGAGCTTTTCGTCGTCTTTTGCATCGCCACCTTGGTGGTGCTGATTTTTCAGCGGCTCAAATTACCCCACATTATCGGCTTCTTGGTGTGCGGCGTTGCCGCCGGCCCGCACGGATTGAATCTCATCACGCGCGTTGAAGGCGTCAACGTGCTGGCCGAGATCGGCGTGGTTTTGCTGCTCTTCACAATTGGCCTGGAATTTTCGCTGGCCGAGCTGCGCCGCATCAAGCGCTACGTGGTGGTGGGCGGCTTGCTGCAGGTTGTCAGCGCCGTCGCTTTTGCCACGCTCGTTGCGGCGCTGTTGGGCATGAGCTGGCCGCGCGCCTTTTTTCTCGGCCAAATTTTTGCGCTCTCCAGTACTGCTATCGTCTTGAGCGTCTTGGCCAATCGCGGCGAAGTGGACACGCCGCACGGCCACATGATACTCGGCATTCTGCTGTTTCAAGACCTGTGCATCGTGCCGATGATGCTCATTACGCCGTTGTTGAACACTGCCGGCGGATTCCAGCTTCTGCCGGTCGTGCTCTCGTTGGGCAAAGCCACGTTGCTCATCGGCGCGGTTTTGCTCTTGTCGGTTTTTATCGTTCCCAAAGTTCTCGACGTGATTGTTCGCGTGCGCCTGCGGGAGATTTTGGTGCTCGGCGTGGTGGTCATCTGCATCGGTACCGCCTGGCTCACCTCGTCGCTTGGATTGTCTTTGGCCTTGGGCGCGTTCATTGCCGGCCTCGCCATCTCCGAGTCGCCTTACAGCCACCAGGTCTTTGCCGAGGTTCTTCCCTTCAAAGATGTCTTCAACAGCCTTTTCTTTATCTCGATCGGCATGCTGCTCGATCTGCGGTTTCTCTTGGATCACCTGCCTTTGCTTCTCCTCTTTGTCTTGTGCACGCTGTTGGCCAAAACTATTTTGGGTGGACTGGTTATCAAATTGCTTTCCGGTTCGACGCGTTTGGCCTTGCTGGTGGGATTGGCGGTCTCCCAAATCGGCGAGTTTTCATTTGTCCTGGCGAAATTCGGACTGAGTTTTCAGTTGCTCGATACGAACATGTATCAGGGCTTCTTGGCCACGACGGTGTTGACGATGACTGCCGCGCCTTTTTTGATGGCGGTCGCGCCCAATCTTGCGAGATGCGTGCCCGAGCGCTTAGAGAGCAAATTGGCTGCACAGCAAGAGAGCGCGGCAGGAAAAAATTTGGCGGATTTGCGGGATCACACCATCATCGTCGGTTTTGGCTTGAACGGCCGTTATCTGGCGCGGGTTTTGAAAGAGAGCAGCATTCCGTATTGCATTTTGGAGATGAACCCCCAAACCGTGCGCGACGCGCAGAGAGACGGTGAGCCGATCGGCTTCGGCGACGCCGCGAGATTGGAAATTTTGCGGCTGGTGAATTTCAGCGCGGCGCGCATTCTCGTGATCACCGCGGATGACGCCGTGATCGGCCGCCGCATCGTTGCCGTGGCGCGGCAGAATTGCAAAGGCCTTTATATCGTTGCGCGGACGAAGTTCGCCGCTCACGTTGCCGGGCTTTATGCGCTCGGCGCCAATCAAGTGATTGCCGAAGAGTTTGAAACCGCCACGGAGATTTTCGCCCGCGTGTTGGCGGAATACGACATGCCGCGCAATGTTATCGACGCGTATATCGAAACCATTCGCCGCGAAGGCTCGCCCATGCTGCGCAAGCCCGAGCTGCCGCCAGCCTCTGTGGAGCGGCTGCGGCAATTATTGGCCGGCAACATCGTGGAAAATTTTTTGCTCCTGGAAAATTCGCCGGCGGCGGGAAAGACGCTGGCGCAGCTTGATTTGCGCAACCGCACCGGCGTTTCCATCATCGCCATCGTGCGCGACACCCAAACCACGGCCAATCCCCCGGCTGATTTCGTGCTGCAGCCCGGCGATTTGCTGGTGATGATGGGCATGCACCGTGGACTGGAAAATGCCGCGGAATTTTTGGTACCATCGCAGTCCGGCGAAAAAGTTTACTTTTGAGGTTTTGCTTGCATTTTTGGCTCCAGTCGTGTATGATATGATAATAAGGATGCGTTGTCGATTGATTCAGGAGAACCGATTATGCGATCGTCTTTTTTATTGCTAATCCTGCTGGTGTCATTGACATGTTGGACTTGTCAAGCCAATCGAGAAAAAGATCAGCCGCAGGCGGCTGATTCGATTGGCGCGGCGAAAATTTCAGCACAAGCAGGCGCAGTTGGTGGCGAGGTGGTGCGCGAACTCTCGGAGGCCGAGGCGGATACGCTTTTGCAGCTCGAGCAACAAATCATGCAACAGCCGGAGAACGAAGCGTTGCGGCGCGAGCTTGGCCGGCGCGCGATCGATGCCAATTCCGGCGTGATCTGGGCAGTGGGCAAGGGCCGCGTGAATCCGCAAGCTTCGTCCCCCAGCGTGGCGTTGAGCCAGGCGGAAATGGCCGCGACCCTCGATGCCAGCCGCTGGGCGGCCTATCTGCTCGAATGGCGGAAAACCGATTACGCCACGAAATTCGGCTCGCTGCAAGCAAGCGTGCCCGGCGCGACGGTCGTTCGCAAAGCAACCAATGATTCACTTTGCGTGGTGCTCGCGCGCGTGCCTTTGCAGCGGGAGTAAAAATTATTGTTGGGTAAAAATATGCCGGATGATTATAGCATTCTTTCTGCTTTTTATGATGCGGTTTATGCCTTCCGCACGCAGGACATCGCCTTTTACGTTGCGATGGCGCGCGAAGGCAACGGCCCGATTCTCGAAGTGGGCTGTGGCACCGGCCGCATCACCTTGCCGTTGGCAGAAACCTCGCGCGAGATTCACGGCCTCGAAATCTCGCCGGCGATGTTGCAAATTCTCCGCAACAAGCTGGCCGGGCGTCCGGAGCTGGCGCTGCATCTTCATGAAGGCGACATGCGGGCTTTCGACCTCGGCAAGAAATTCGCGCAGGTGTTCGTGCCATTTCGCGCTTTTTTGCACAACGACACCATCGACGATCAGCTTGCGGCGCTGCGGTGTTTTCATCGCCATTTGCTTGCCGAGGGCAGATTGATTTTCGATATCTTTGCGCCCTCGTACCGCATGATGAGCAACGACAAAATCGGCGTCTCGCTGCCGGCGCAACATCTTGCCGACGGCCGGATCATCACGGTGATGGATCACGTGACGTATGTACACCAGGATCAACGCCTCGAGGTGGAGCGCCACCTCGATACGGTTTATCCCGACGGCACGTTGAAGCGCAGCATCGAGCATTTTCACCTGCGTTATATTTTTCGTTATGAAATGGAGCTGCTTCTGCGCCAATCCGGTTTTCGTTTGGAAGCGGTTTACGGTGACTTCGATCGCCGGCCGTATGATTATCACAGCGGCGAAATGATTTTTGTCGCGCGACCATTGTAGCCCAGTCGGCTCGACTGGAAATCAATCTAAAATACAATAACTATTCAGGCACAAAAAGAGGCTGTCATTCCGTAGGAATCTTTTTTCATTTCGAGCACTGTGCTTGTACGAAAAAGGATTCTTCCAGAATGACATGCGAGTGGAGGCTGAGTAGTTACAAAACACAAATCGTTTTGACAACAAAGGACGAAGGATATGACCTCTTTCAAAATTCTAACCAATCGCCTGCCGGTGAAATGGCAGAAAGATTTGCGTGAAACGCTCGGCGATGCCGCAGCACCGGCGCCGGCAGCTCCACCGGAAGCGCAGCCGGGCCAGGCCCCGGCTGAAATCGCCGTCAATGCCGAAAGCGCCCAAATCGTTGAAGAGCTGATGAAGTGGATTCAACGCATGAACCGCCAGGAGAAATCCAGCAAGCAAGGGAAACAGTCGTTTCCGAATCAAGGCATCAGCCTGACGCTCGAGCGTTCGGACGGCACGCGCATTACGTTGACAGAACGCAACGCCGGCATGGTCAAACAATTTCTCGGCAGTTAGCGTAACGCAGACTGCCAGTCTGCAAACGAACCAGGCTGACAACCTGGATAAAATCTTCGCAGCCGCCCCTATCATTAAAAGCGAGGTAAATATGCCACAAAGAAGGAATGGCCGTTTAAAAAACGGCCGCTTGAAAAAGCGAATCGAGATCGGCGAGCATCTCGTGCGCGATCCCGAAATCTACCACGGCGAATTGACGTTTAAAGGAACACGCGTGCCGGTTAGCGTCGTGTTGGCTTACCTTGCCAAAGGCATATCGGTGGATGAGGTGCCTCAGCACTGGCCGGATGTTTCGCCTGATGCTGCTAAAGAAGCGCTTATGCTTGCCAGAGAAGCAATGTTGGAAAAGTATCAAAAGGCTGCTTAGGAATGTTGGTCATCGATGCGGCGCTTTCTGATAAGGATGTTCTCAAACCGCTGCAAAAATTGATGAATACACGTTCCATTCGAGACGTCCGTCCTTACGAAGTGGTTAAGGACGATCGTGTTCCAGTATTGTTACGAACATTAACCTCTCCGACTTTCATTACTACCGATGAAGCAGGCTTTTGGCATCGCCACTTATGCAGCGACTCCTATTGCATTTTCTGTTTTGCCTTGAGTGACCCTCAACAAGAGTTGATACCATCTTTATTGCGTCGGTTGTTGCGATTGCCCGAATTCAAAACTAAAGCTAACCGTATCGGTAAGGTTGTGCGGGTGAGTTTGGCCAACATCAAATACTATCAACTCGGCGATGCAAAGCTTCATGCGTTAGCTTGGCCCAAAAGATGATAATGAGGTAAATATGCCCCAAAAAAGAAATGGCCGTTTGAAAAAACGTCGCTTGAAAAAACGCCTCGAGATCGGCCAGCATCTCGTGCGCGATCCTGAAATCTATCACGGTGAATTGACGTTCAGAGGCACACGCGTGCCGGTGAGCGTTGTGCTGGCTTATGCTGCAAAAGGCATGAGTGTAACACGTCTCCGGCGGAATTGGCCGGAAGTTTCGGAAGAAGCAATTCTGGAAGCGCTGGTATTGGCGAAGGAAGCACTTATTGAAAAGTACCGGCGGGCAGCCTGACAATTTTTTCAGCAGTTACCAGAAAGCTCCTGCCACGGCTTGGCCGTGGTATTTTGAAATATTCGCGTCTTAGACATGAAAAGAAAATCGAAAACACATGTCTCAAAAGTAACTTTACCGTTAATTGTTGCCGAAACCGCCGCAGACCCAATCGCTTCACCGTTTCGCGCGCAGGCGTTGAACGAGCTTTCGGAGCATGATTTCGAGACGTTGCTGGAGCAAAAAGCTGCTTTCGAGGAATTTTGGAATGGGGAAGATTTGCGGTTATCCAATCGCTACAAAACAAATGAACGCAACGGCAAGCAGTTGATAACCGATCGCTTGACCGGCTTGACTTGGCAGCGGTCCGGCTCACCCCATTCCTTGTCCTTCGCCGAGGCCGAACAGTATGTCAACGATTTAAACAAGCAGCGTTTCGCCGGCCACGGAACCTGGCGCTTGCCAATACTGGATGAAGCCATGTCATTGATGATGCCATACAAAGATGATGGCGCGTTGTACATTGATTCAATGTTTGATCAAACGCAGCAGGCGATTTGGACAGAAGAAGAAACTTTTGAGGGGACGAGGTGGGTGGTTACTTTCTGTATTGGTAATTGCTACGTACCTATCGCCTCACATTACTATGTTCGTGCCGTGCGGGGGGAATATTGGACGCCGTAAACCATGAAAGCGCTTGTTCGTTGCAAGCCGCCGCTTTTTGTAGCCTGTTTGATTGTGCACATTTTTCTATTCGGTTGCGGACTATTTAAAACGAGCGAGCGAAACGATTCTTCTACAAATAAGGACAAGCAAATGAGCCGGAGTAATTTGCAGCAAGTTTATGTCGATACGCCGCCAGCCGCCGCAAAAATCGTTGGCCGCAAAGCCACTATTAAAGTGAGCGGCCATTTGCCCAATCCGGCCTACCAGCTCGATCATCTCGCCGTCAACGTGCGCGGCAAAGTCATTGAAGTGACGCCGCTGGCGCAGCACGACCCGGGAAAGATCGTCGCGCAGATGCTCGTGCCGTTTACCGGCTCGATCGAGGTCGAAGTGCCGGAGGCGGGCGAATATACTGTGCGGGTGTTGGGGCGCTCACAGACGGTCGAAACCAAACTCAAAGTGAAATGAGCCGTGCGGGTCCATCATTTACATCTGGAAAACTCCAAACCACGCCGGATGTCGTGTTTTGTGATGGACAGGCATCGCCCATCCACGCCAGTTGGCTTTGCCTGCCATTTGGGTTTGCGTCTGCTAGCGCAGCAGCTCTTTTATTGAATCTAAAACGTCAATATAAAAGTTTCCACCCATTTTACGAAAAATTTGAAAAGGCTGATCAGGAGCCCCAAAGAAAGGTCGCAAAGTCCAGCCAAGCTGGCTGCCCACGAATCCATACAAAATAATCCAAAGCTTTAAAATGTGCGCGCGTATTCCTATTCCCTCCGGATTGTCTTGGGAGATGAACCGCATTCCTTGATAAAAAAACGTGAGCCCTAACACACCCGCAATCGAAAAAATCGTCACATTCAATATTTTAAAGAAAAGATAATGATCAGTCGTTATCATGAAAAAAAATGTCACCGGAGCAAAGCCCAATAATATGACGCTGATGACTGCTATTGCACTGAGCAACAATACAAAGTATTGTCCAAAACTCTTGTTGCTGCCAAACAGCGTTCCAAAAACATATAATGTGGGAAAACAAACAATCAAAGTGAGCAGGTAAAAAATCGGCAATTTGATTCCCGCAGATATGGCTTGCAGAACACCATTAAATGCGCCAATAATGAATCCATAAACTGCAAAAAATACCGAAATGGCCATTAGCAGCGATGAAATTTTGCTTCCGAGGTCAACTTTCCCCTCAACTGCTTTAAAAAAAGCCTCACGATTTTGAATAATGGTGAATGGTAATGAAAAGGGATTCATATTTTTTCTCCATAACATGGTTCCATGTCGAAATAAACCTATGGGACTCTTGCTTTCAACGATTGGTATTTTTCGCAGGCCTCTTGCTCGCCCAGATCGCAGGCCTTCCGGGCATCCGGAAGAGCGGATTTGAGATCGCCTTTATGGTAGTAGCTGCCTCCTCATTTTGAACGTCCTGCTCGAAGGCCTTCTGATAGGATTCCAAAAGTGTGTTCAGCTCCTGGTATTTCCCCTTCTGCAAGAGAGTGCGAATACGCCCGTTGGCCAAGAGCTCAGTATCCGATATTTGCCGTGGACTTGCAAGCAGTGAGGCGGAATTTTTTCGATGGCTCTTTGCTGCCGGGGATTCTGCCTTGGCAGCATCTTCCCTCTTATTGATGCAACCAAACAGAAATAGGCTAAGCAAGAGAACGAGGCTAAAGAGATTTCGTTCGCACATGCGCATTGCCTTTCATCATAGATATCAGCCGAGCAAATCATCATGAAAACTTTACTTTCTGCTCCTTGGTGCGGCTCTGCTAAAGATTCTGCTGGATTTTGAAGAGATTCTGTTCTATATTTAATTGAATGCTTTGCCTCATTTCTTTTTTCATACCCGCAAAAAACTCGAATGCAGAAGAAATAATCTTAGGTTTCGTTTGCAAATCAAGATCTCAACTCAGACTCCAATTATGACCGGACTCTTTTACCACCCAGCCTGCCTGTTGCATGATAACGGTCCCGGCCACCCCGAGTGTCCGAATCGACTCAAAGTTATTCACGAACATCTCGAAAAATCCGATCTCCTCCGCAAGGTTCAACGCTTCGAGCCGCAGCCGGCGGATCTTGAAACGCTTGCTTTCGTGCATCCGCGAGATTATATTGAGAGCATAGAGCGCCATTGTGCCGCCGCGGGAAACGGACGGGTGAGGTTGGATGCGGATACGTCTGTGTGCAAGGATTCATTTGCAGCCGCGCGGCTTGCGGTCGGCGCTGCGGTTGAAGCCGTGGGCAAAGTGAGTCGTGGCGAGCTGCGCAACGCTTTTTGTGCGGTGCGGCCGCCGGGCCATCATGCCGAGCGAGATACGGCAATGGGCTTTTGTCTCTTCAACAACGTGGCGATCGCAGCGGAATGGCTGATTCGGCAGAAACGCGCCGAACCGATTCTCATTATCGACTGGGACGTGCATCACGGCAACGGCATACAGCATATTTTTTACGAGCGCGGCGAGGTTTTTTATTTGAGCCTGCACCAATGGCCGTTATATCCGGGAACCGGCCGCGCCGATGAAACGGGGGAGGGAAAAGGCAAGGGCGCGACGCTGAACATACCGCTGCCGCCGGCAACGCCGGAGCAAAAATATCTCGACATTTTTTTTAAAACAACGGAAGAAATTTTCAAAAATTTCAAGCCGGAGTTTGTCTTGATCTCGGCCGGTTTCGATGCGCATCGCGACGACCCGCTTGCCAACTTGATGCTGACTGAAGCTGGTTTTAGCAAGATGACCGACTGGGTGGCGGAATTGGCAAAGGATTATTGCGGCGGCCGCCTCATGTCGATTCTCGAGGGCGGCTATAATTTGACGGCGCTGGCAGGTTCAGCGGCTGCGCATACGGAGATATTATCGAAATCGGAATGAATAATCGAAATGACCACCTTCAGTGTGTTGAGGTCAGGAGGAGGCTACACGTGTAGGAAATCCTGTTTAAATTCAAGATTATTACTGGCAACAAAAAAGATTCTTTCAGAATGACATCTTCTTTATTATTCAACACAACGGGACGAGTCACAACCAAATTTTACCACTAAGACACAAAGGCACTAAGTTTTTTTCTTGGTGTCTTCGTGCCTTGGTGGTCAGAAAAGCTTTGCTTTTTTTGCAAAGATTTTACTTGTAACAGAATATACTCGTTCAACTGGCTAACAGGCCAACCGGCTAACCAAGAAACAGGCTTGCAATGAATTGGCAGTGGTGGGAAGAAAATCCGTCCAGCGAAGCTGAATATGCCGCGAAGCGGCTCCGCATGGTGAATGCGCAGATCGAGCGGCGTGGCATTCGTGACCGGCGCGTCATCGAGGCGATGCGCGCGGTGCCGCGCCATTTGTTCGTGCCGGAGCGTTTCCGCTTTATGGCTTACGACGACTCGCCGGTTCCCATCGGCTTCGAGCAGACGATCTCGCAGCCGTACATCGTGGCGTACATGCTGCAATCGCTCAAGCTCACCGGCATCGAGAAAGTGCTGGAGATCGGCACCGGCTCCGGCTATCAATCCGCCCTGCTGGCGCGGCTGAGCGAAAAAGTATACACGATTGAAATCATTCAAGAGTTGGCGACACGCGCCGAAGCGATGATCGATCAACTCGGTCTTTCGAATGTCAAAATACAGTGTGGCGATGGCTATCTCGGCTGGCCGAAAGCCGCGCCCTTCGATCGCGTCGTCGTTTCCGCGGCGCCGGGCCAGGTGCCACATCCTCTCGTCGAGCAGCTTCAGTCCGGCGGCCGGATGATTTTGCCGCTCGGCGATTTCGACCAACAGTTGTTGCTGATCCACAAAACGGCAACGAACAAAATTTTTCGGCGCAAGCTCGTGCCGGTCAAATTTGTGCCGATGACGGGATTGGCGGAGAAAATAAACTGAGCATGCCGGCGAACCAACCCAACGCATCTCGCGCTAACCGCGGCAAACAAGTTCTCACTGAGCGTGAGGTCTTGCAAGCCTGGCATGAGAAAAAGTCGTCTATCGCCGTGCCGGCAAAAATGCTGATTACTCCAGCGGCGCGCGACGCGGCAAAAGTGCGCAAGATCGAGCTGCGCCGCGAAGGTGAAGCGGAGAAGGCGAGTTTCACAACCGCCCCGTCATCGGCTCTGGTGGAACCGCCAGCGAGCGGGATCGTGGCGATCGGCGCGGATCACGGCGGTTATACGCTGAAAGAGCAAATCAAAACGCATTTGCGCGAGCTGGGTTATCGCTTTCAAGATTTTGGCACGTTCAGCGAAGCGCCGGTGGATTATCCCGATGTCGCCGAGGCGGTTGCAACCGAGGTGGCAAACGGCAAGGCGTGGCGCGGCATCATCATTGACGGCGCCGGCATCGGGTCGGCAATCGCTGCCAACAAGATTCCCGGCGTGCGCGCGGCCAATTGCCACGATCTTTACACGGCGCGCAACAGCCGCGAACACAACAACGCTAACGTGCTGACCTTGGGCAGCCGCAATCTCGGCATCGACATCGTGAAGGAAGTCGTGCAGGTTTGGCTGGCCACCGGCTTCGGCGGCGGCCGCCATCTCCGCCGGGTGGAAAAAATCGGCGCGTTGGAGAAAAAATTTCTCGCCGCCAAATGAAACCTGGGATGTATGTATTCGTTTATAGTATTAGCTTGCAAGCGCTTGAATTAACTTAACGCGAGTTTACTGTGAACGAAGAAATCAAAAATTCGCCCAACCCCGAAGCGGGCAAACGCCGTTTGTATCGCTCCGTCGTCAATCGCCGTATCGCCGGCGTTTGCGGCGGCGTGGCGGAATATTTTAACATCGATCCTCTGATCGTTCGCCTGGTTTGGTTTTTCAGCATTTTTGCCCACGGCGTCGGCTTGTTCGCCTACATCGCGGCGTGGATCATCATTCCGGAGGGCCATCAAACGGCGTCGGCGGCCCCGCCGGCAAAGCCACAAAGCAACCAGTATATCTGGGGCGGAATTTTGATCGTGCTCGGTTTCATTTTTCTCGCGGAGCGGCTCGAGTGGGATTTTTTGGTGCCATGGCGCTGGCATTATATTTTGCCGTACTGGTTTAATTGGGGCGTGGCCTTTTCGGTTTTTGTCATTTTGCTCGGTGTGATGCTGATCTTTCGCTCCAGCGGCAGCGCCACCAAATCTTCGGAAATCGTCGCCACGCCATTCGTGCCTCCGGCGCAGACCCCATCAGCGGAAACCACCGGTATTCCTCCTCAAGGCGAAACGCCTCCTGCGATGAGCGAAAAACGCTTGGTTCGGACGTTGGGCGATCGCATGATCGGCGGCGTTTGCGGCGGGATCGCCAAATATTTCAACATTGATCCGTCGTTGGTTCGCATCGGGTTCGTGCTCCTGACCATCTTCAGCGGGATGATTTTCGGCATCGTCACCTACATTGTGATGATGATCGTGGTGCCGGAAGAAAGCCCTACGGCAAAAGATTCCGTGACACCAGTAGGCAATGTTTAATCGTTTTTGTTAATTTGTGTCAAACCTGGTTTTGGGTTTTTATTATATGTTTTCTCAAAACCCGGATTGCAAATGTGCGAGGTGGATGATTATGAGAGATCGTCGAGGATCGCTCGTCGGCGGATTGATTTTGATTCTGTTCGGGGTTGGCATGCTGCTGAATCGCCTGCACGTGCGCATGCCCGACTGGGAAGTGACTTACCCTTTCATATTCGTGCTGTTGGGATTGGCCTCGGCGTATCGCATTCGCGGCCGTGGCCATACTGACGGCGTATTTGGCACGGTGTTTTTCCTCAGTCTCGGCGCTTTTTTTATTCTGCGCAATTTCGATTTCATTCCTTATTTTCATTCCTGGCCGATCTTCCCGATCGCGGTCGGTTTGGGCATGATCGCGCCAATCATCTTCGTGCCCAACCGTTGGGGTGTGATCATCCCCGGGGCTGCGCTGGTTGCCTTCGGCGTCGCGCTGCTCTTTGAAGAACTGGATTATTGGTATTTTTACGACGTCGTCAAGTTCTGGCCGGTGATTTTAATTGCCTTCGGGATCGGCATCGTGCTGAACGGATTGCGGCGGCGGGCATAATGCCGCCGGCTTTTGCTTTTTGCTCGCCAAGCCTCCCCGGAGGGAGGCTTTTTTATTTTCACCCTCCGTCCGCGTCTGTCCATTTGATCCGCGTTCGTCCGTGTTTTCGCGTTCGCAAAGCGCCGGAATGCCGCTATATTATCTTGTTAACGGCTTGGAATTTCCACGGCTGGCAAGTGGCCTCGCCACGGCGTTCGCCGGGAGATTCGCGCCCGTATCGAGTTAAGGCTGAAGTGAGATTATCCGGACGCTTTCCCGAGGTCGAAAATGTTTTTTTGGATTGGCAACAGTTTTGTCGCGCTGCTCTTTTTCGTGCTCGCGATCGCCGGCATCCGGGAACGCGCCTGGATGTTTGCCGTAATAAATTTTATCGGCATGACGCTCGACGCGCTCATGGTGTTCTTGGACTTATCCGGAAGGCTCAACGCCAATACTCTGTTTTGGGCCGTGCCGAGTCTCGCCTTCGTATTGGCAACCGCGATCACCCTGGTGTTTCGCCAGCCAAACTCCGTTCAACCCCAATCGGTTGCCATTTCAAATGCCAAAGCCGGCCCTGCCGAAATGAGCACGGAACAAGAATATCTGATCGTTGTGGATGAAAAACGGTTGATGACGGAATTGCGCCGCGATACCGGTTTGGCGGCGTCAACCCACACCGCCGCCGTGGAGTGGTGGAAGAAAGGCAATGCGGCGTTGGCGCAAAATAATTTTGCCGAAGCAGAAGCTTGTTACGAGCAATCGTTGCAGTCCGCGCCGGCGCCGAGCACTTTGAGCAATTTGGCCGGGGTTTTGATTGCGATCGATCGCCTCGATGCCGCGTTGCGGCGTTGCGAGCAAGCTTGTGCGCTTGATAGCGAGCACCCCGAAGCTTGGATCAATCATGGTTGCGCCTTGTTCCTGCTGGCGCGTATTGAGGAGGCGCTGGCTTGTTTTGACCACGCCTCGGTGTTGCAGCCGAATTTTCTGGCGCCCTGGATTTATCGCGGCCGAGTTTTGCGAAAATTGCAACGTTTTCAACTGGCCGTTGAATGTTACGACACGGCGTTGCGGATCAACCCCAATCGGGCGGAATGTTGGTATGAAAAGGGCTTAACGCTTGCTGATTTAAACGAGATGGATGAGGCGCTAAAATGTTTCGACAGCGTCCTGAGTCTTGACGCTGAACATCTTTACGCTGTGCTCGATCGCGGTTCGATCTTGGAACGAGCCGGTCGCGTTGAGCAAGCGATGGCGAGTTATCGTCGTTTCTTGCAAAAAGCGCCGACAGCGATGAACGGGCGCGCGGACGCTGTTCGTGCTCGTTTGCGCCAGCTCGAAAATAATTCGGGCAAAAAAGCAGCGGACGTCGATCTACGGCATCGGGATTGAATTATTCGTAACGCGTCTTTGGCCGCAAACAACTTTATTGAAAATCCGAAATGGAAAACTTTCAATTTGCAATTTTCAATGTTTTCACAGGAAAGCGACGGTGTGAGTATGGAGACTCTCAAAGTCGATCTCGGCGCGCGCAGCTATCCGATTTTTATCGCCGCGGATGCCTATGCGAAGCTCGGCGAAGTGCTGAAGCTTTATAAAATCGGCGCGCGCTTTGTGGTGATCACGGATGCGGTGGTGGATCGTTATCATGCCGAGCCGGTTCTCGCCAGTTTCAAGGCGGCGCAATTGCGCGTGGACAAGATCACGGTTGCAGAGGGCGAGCACTGCAAAAATTTGCAAACGTTGGAAAGCATTCTCGGCGAGATGCTGCACCTGGGATGCGACCGGCAGACGGTCGTGCTCGCGCTCGGCGGCGGCGTCATTGGCGACCTGGCCGGCTTTGCGGCGGCCACGTTCATGCGTGGCGTTGCCTTCGTGCAAACGCCCACCACTTTGCTGGCGCAAGTGGATGCCAGCATTGGCGGCAAAGTCGGCGTCAATCACGCGCTCGGGAAAAACATGATCGGCGCTTTCCATCAGCCGCGCCTGGTTTGGATCGACACTGCCTCGCTGCGCACCTTGCCGCCGCGCGAGATCGTCTGCGGCCTGGCCGAAATTGTCAAGCATGCGCTGATTCGCGACCGGCAATACTTTGAATTTCTCGAAGCGCATTTGCCGGCGTTGCTGCAGCTCGAAGAGGCGGCGCTGGTTAAAACCATTCGCCGCAGTTGTGAAATCAAGGCGGAAATTGTCGCGCGCGACGAGCAGGAAGCCGGCGAGCGCGCCCTGCTCAATTTTGGCCATTCCGTCGGCCACGCCCTCGAAGCGGCGACCCACTATCAACAGTTGCGCCACGGCGAAGCCGTGATGCTCGGCATACTGGCCGAAGCCTATATTGCGCGCGAAGCCGGACTGCTGGCGGCTGCAGCATTCACCCGGATCGAAAATTTTTTGAAACGAATTCCGCTAAACGTGGGCCTGGATGGTATTAGTATTACGATAGTGGAGCAGTGCATGGCTTTTGACAAAAAGGCCCAACAGGGAAAACTTCGCTTGGCCTTGTTGCGCGGAATTGGCGAAGCCGTTTTGACGGCAGATTGGCCGCGCGAAGTTTTGCCGCCGGCGATTCAATACGCCTTGCAGAGTTGGCGGCGGGATTGAGCGCAGCCTCTCTTGCGAGAGCGACGCGGGCTGCAATCAGTTGAGCGTTCTTTGAAAACTGAACGGTTGTCTCACCACTGAACTGGCGATTCTAATGGTGACAGTTACGAGATATATCAGATGCCGCAAACGTTGGTCGTGACGGCGACGACGCGTCGATAAATCGCAGTAAAGACGAAGCTTGCATGGACGGCGTTTATCTGCTCGCGCGATGGCATGCGGTTTGTTGAAAGTAAACTCGACTCAAAATCAACACTTCCCCAAATCCAAGCAATTTCCATCATAGGACTGGAAGTATCCATGAACGAGCTGTTTTACTTTTCCTTCGCCGATTTGATGGCGCGGGTCGAGTATCATCAAGAAGCCAACTCGCTGCGTTATGCGACGCACCGAAAAATGACCTACAGCGAGCGGATCATCGTCGAACAGTATTTGTTGACCAATTTTGCGCAAAAGACGGAATATTATAAACGGCAGCCGGCGCTCTTCGTCTATTTGGGAACCGATGCGCAGTTAATCAAAGAGCTGGATACGTTTCATTTGAAAAACACTTTGCGCGAGCTGGTAGAAAAAGAAAAAGACGTTAAAGATTCGGTGAGCGGCCTCATCAGCCAGTCCATGCAAAATTACTATTTCGAGCAGATCGGCGATACGATTCTCGATGCGCGCCGTGAGATTGCCGACGTCGTCGCCGGCGTTTCGGAAGAACGGCTCGGCGGGCTTAAAATAAAACTGGCGGAATTAGTCAAAGCCTATAATGTTTATACGAATCAAAAAATCACCATTGATGAAATCATTCCCTCCGAGCTGAAATCTTGCTTCGGTATCCCGGCGGCGACCGAATATTTTCGGACTGATCATGCCGTGCGTGAGGAGGGGCCAATCAATCGGGCCGAAGAAAGGATATAGCCGAGGGCGACGCCGGGCCTGCCCGCAGGCCAGGGAAGGACCTCGCCCACGCTAGTGGACGCGGCCCTCTTTCGAGGATACGCCCGGAGGGCAAGGAAGCTCTTCAGAGGAGTTCAGCTATGAAACGTCTACATTTGTTTGTTGTGATTTTGGCGATTGGCTTGTGGGGAAGCAGCAAAACCGTGATGGCACAAATCGATGGCGCCGCCTGGGGTTGGGGCGATGGCGCGCGTTGGGGTTTGGGCGCTGGCGCCGGCGTCAATAATTTGTACAGTGACTTAAAGAATACCGGCTACGGCGTAAGCGTGGAAGGCTACCTCACGCGTCGTTTTAATTCACGCTTTGGCCTCACCGGCTTGGTGGGTTACGGCGTTCTGCCGTTTACCATACCGAACGATCCCTCCAAATGGAGCACCAACGTTGTCCGCGGCGATTTACGCTTTGATTACGAGCTTGCCTCGGGCGGCGTTCGCCCGTATGTCGGCTTTGGCGTTGACGTCATTAATTTTCGAGTGACCAGGAAAACCGCGGGCAAAACGTTTAGGAGCAACAAGCGTTTCACCAACGTCGGTTTTGGGCCAGAGATCGGCTTGCGCTTTATGTTCGGGTCGCGCTATGCATTTAATGTGGGCGGTAAATTCGATTACACCACGGGTGACACGCTTGATGCGACCGCCACAACCAAAGCGAAGGATGCGATCATCACCGGCATGGTGGGATTTACTACCTATTTCGGCGGAGGTAGCGGCCCAGGTATAGATCTTCTCGCCAGCGAGCAAGCGCCGGTTGAAGATGCCG
Source organism: Candidatus Zhuqueibacterota bacterium (assembly GCA_022616415.1). Lineage (GTDB taxonomy): Bacteria > Zhuqueibacterota > Zhuqueibacteria > Zhuqueibacterales > Zhuqueibacteraceae > Zhuqueibacter. Next base: position 28,455 of record JAKEEU010000065.1, read on the forward strand.
AATCCCAGGATCTTGACGATTTCCAGCAACGCATCGACCAGATGGAGTCCGCGCCGCAACAGCAGCCGCAGGATATGCAGGAATACGTCCGCCTGAAATCGCGCATGGATGATCTCAATCAGCAGATCGGCCAGAAGGAAGGCGAGATCAACACGCTGCGCACGACGTTGGATGAGAAAAACCAAACCGTCACCACCCTCCAGAACCAGTTGGCTTCGGTGTCGGGGAACGGTTCTCCGGCTAGCTTTTCCAGGGCTTACGAAGAGGCGTTGAGCCAATTTTACGCGAAGCGCTATAGCGAAGCGATTGCCCAGTTTAACTCGCTCCTTGCACAGTTTCCCGACCATTCGCTCGCGAGCAATTGCGTCTACTGGACCGGTGAATCTTATTTTGGCTCGGGCAATTATCGCGAGGCGGCCAATGCCTTCAACCGGGTTTTGAGCTATCCGCGCTCGCTCAAAAAGGATGACGCTCTGCTCATGCTGGGCCGCTCGCACCTGCAACTGAACCAAAGAGAAGAAGCGCGGCAAGCCTTCGACCGGCTGATCAAGGAATTTCCCACCAGCGAATTTGTCGCCAAAGCCGAAGAGTGGCTGAACCGGATGTAAGGCGGAGTTTTGGAGTACTGGATTTTTGGATTGATGGATTGTTGGAGCGCTGGATTAATGGAATTGCCACTATACTCCAACAATCCCAAAATCCAGTAATCCAGCACTCCAACATTCCAATACTCCATCACTCCATCGATCCATCAATCCACTACTCCATCACTCCGATTCGTTTTCCCTCTACTAAAAATTTTGCCGATTGGCAACATCCCACTTGCCTTTTTGCCTCCCCCCTCTTATCTTTTCAACATGACCACCACCAACGTTTTTGCGGAGCTGCTGATCATCGGCATTGAAACCATGGCCTGGATCGCGCTCTTGATTTTCAGTCTTTGGGGCTACGGTTGGATCGATTTCGCCATTTTCAACAACCTCGTCATCGCCATTCCTCTCGCGGCCGCGGCTTACGCGCTCGGCATCATGATGGATCGCGTCAGCGACGGATTGCTGGCCAAAGCCGATCACACCATCCGCAAAAATGTTTTGGGCGAGCGCGCCGCCAAATCGTTCTCGCAATTGCGCAGTTACGTTCTCGCCAAATCGCCTTATCTCTCCACCGATCTCGATTATCTGCGCAGCCGCTTGCGCATCATGCGCAGTTCCACGATCAATTTCGGATTTTTGGCGCTCACCAGCGCGGCCTTCATTCTCACGCGCGTGGAAACTGCTGCTCATACCAAATACTGGGCTGCCACGACCGCTTTTTTCACCGGCATGCTTTTATGCAGTTTGAGTTACTATGCCTGGAGCATCAGCTCGCTCACGTACTACTTGCGCCTGCAAACCGCTTTCGCCTTGCTGCCGGACGACGACGCGAAAAGCAACAAAGAAGAAAAGCCGGCATCGACACCAACCCGCAATCGCAGCGGCAACGGCCATCCCGAAGAGAACGGAGCTTCGGGGTAAGGGAGTGCGGACTTTCTTGTCCGCGATGCGCGCGTGTGGACTAGCCCCGATAATTCACGCTGTGCGTAAATTGGCTACAGTCTGCATTTGAATTCGAGCCTAAAATGCAATTAATGAATTATCGGGACTAGAAAGTCCACACGTCTATCAAAAGGAGAAAACATGCAACGCCTAACCCTCGTCGTTCTCGCCGTCTTTTTGCTGTTGACCGTTTATCTGCTCGCCACCGGCAAATCCGGCCGCGACCCCAACGAGTTGGTCATTTGGACGCAGGATTTCGCGCCCGGCCGGGTCGTGCTCGAGGGCTTGCTGGGCAAATACATGCTCGAAGTGAATCCCGGCCTGGCCGAGTTGATCCGGCAAAATTTGAAGAATCCTGCTGATTTCGACCGGCTCATTTACGGCAACCCTCGCCCCGTCGATATTAAAAGATTTCTCAAAGATGGCGGGGTGTTGGATCGATATATGGAAAAACAGCCGATCCAGCGCGCCAGCCATATTTATTATGAAACCGAAGAGCTGCGCAGCAACTTCATCGTCGCCGCGCTCGGCGGCAGCGGGCCGGACCTCATCTATGGTCCAGCGGATATGGTCGGCCCGTTTTTCGATATGAAACTTATCGAGCCACTTGAACCGTTTTTTTCCAATGACGAGCTGGCCAATTTCGATCTGATGGGACTGGTGCGTTTTCAAGGACATCTTTATATGATTGCCGACCGCATTGGCAATCATTTGACGTTGGTCTATAACAAAAAGATTTTGCCGAATCCACCCCAAACCACCGATGAATTGATCGCGCTCGGCAAAACGTTGACGAAAGATTTGGATGGCGACGGCGTCCCGGACCAATACGCACTGGTGTGGAATTTCATCGAGCCGTTTTTTTTCATTCCATTTCTCGGCGGCTTCGGCGGCTGGGTGATGGATGAGAACGCGCAGCCCACGCTCAATACCGAGGCCACCATCAACGCCTGCAAGTTCATCGAAGAATTACGCACGAAAAAAATCATTCCGCGCGAAAGCGATCTCGATCTTGCCAATCAACTGTTCAAGCAACAAAAAGCCGCCATGATTATCAACGGCCCGTGGAGCTGGGGCGGATATATCGACGCCGGCGTGGAGGTCGGCTTAGCGCGCATTCCGATGGTCTCTGCGACGGGAAAGTGGCCGTCGCCGATGGTTTCTGCCACCGGTTTTTGTTTGAATGTCGTCGTCGATGCCAAACGCCGTGAACGTGTTCTGCAATTGCTGCGTTTTCTCACCCGCCCGGATAACGAGCTGGAATACACCCGCGCCTTACGCGCCATTCCCTCGCGCCTGGAAGCGCGGACGGATTCGCTCTTTTTGCACGACCCTATTTTGAAAGCTTCGCAAGATCAAATCACCGTCGGCCGGCCCATGCCCATTAACACGGAAATGCGCGTCATCTGGGACGCTATGCGCCCGGCGTATCAAAGTGTGTTGAACGGCCAGCTCACCCCGGAACAAGCAGCCAAGCAGATGCAGGAAGTGGCGGAGCAGAAGATCAAAGAGATGCGAGGGAGGTCTTGAACGCGTTATAGAAACATTTGCATTTATGTTTCAAAATTTCTACTTTGTTATGTTCGCTTATCTTAGTTTAACCATTAAAACCGGAGTGAAATCAAATGAGCGATCGAGTCATTACCAATGTCAATCTTAATCGCCTGTCTGAAGAAGGCGAACGCATCTATCATGAAAAGCTCAAACCGCTGCTGGAGCCTCAACATCGCGGCAAAATTGTGGCCATAGAAGTGGATAGCGGCGATTATTTCATGGACGATTCCGTTGTCAAAGCTGGCCTGAAAGCCAAAACCAAATATCCGGATAAGGTGTTTCATTTCGTACGCGTCGGTTATCGAGCCGTGCACAAAAGGAGATAGAAAAATGCAGGGATACGTTGACGACCAACTCCAGCCCAAAATTAAAATTGGAACAAAAGGCATGAGAAAAGCTGTGGAAATCGAAGCAGTGATTGACACTGGCTTTTCTGGTGACTTATGCCTTCCTTTTACCATTGCAACTCAATTGGGTTTGGAATTATGGGGCGACCGATTAGTAGAGCTTGCAGATGGCTCCGTAAAGCGTGACATAATTTTTCTAGGGATGGCAGCTTGGGATGACAAAGAAGAAATTGTGGAAATTTCGCTTACTGAGTCAGAAGAGGCTCTTGTTGGCAGCGGCTTGCTCGAAGAAAAACGATTGACAATAGATTATGCCGACAAAATCGTCGTAATCGAGCCCAAAACCATCGCTTAAATAAAAAAATGCGACGCATTTTCAAGCAAGCAATGCTTGTTCTGTTCCTGCTTTCCGGATCCACTTACGCTTGGAATGACACCGGCCACAAGGTTGTATCACGTATTGCGTGGGAATACATGACTCCGCAAACCCGCGCCAAAGTCATCGCTTTGTTAATGTCCGCACCATCGGATGCCGATCTCGCCAATTTGCTCGCCACTGACGCGCGCCCGCAGCCTGTTCGCGAACGGGAATTTTTCTTGCGCGCGAGCACTTGGGCGGATATGATGCGGGATGGAAAATTTTCCGCACGCCGGGAAAAGTATCACCAATCTCCTTGGCACTATATCAACTTTTTCTGGGAGTCAGCGCCTGACGGCACGCCGAGAGATCGCGCCGATATGAAGGCGGAGCCGGAGAACATCGTGGTACGATTGCAACTTCTTCAATCGATGTTGGCTGACGCGAGCCAGGAGCAAAGCCAACGCGCCATCGCCCTCGCGTGGGTCTTGCACCTGGTGGGCGATATTCATCAGCCGCTGCACAATAGCGCTCGCGTGACCGCGACAGAGCCGGAGGGCGATCGCGGCGGCAACCTTTTTACTTTGGATACGACCGGCGCCCGAGTTAGAAATTTGCACAGCTTCTGGGATGGAATTTTGAATCTGACGTTTAACCAGAAACCGGTTGAAAGTGATGAAGCTTTTATCAACAGAATTGCGCAATCTATCGTTGTACACCATCCGCAAGCAAAGATGCAATCGCGTCTCAAGCCCGGCGAATTTGCGGCCTGGGCGAGAGAAGGAGATGCCAGCGCCAAAAGCGCGGTTTATCCGTCATGGTTGCGGCGGTACGAAATGCCGCCGGAGAAATATCGCAAACGTGCATATCGTGTTGCAGAGCCGGCGTTGGCGCTGGCCGGATACCGGCTGGCGGAAATGCTGAATCGGCTTTTTGCTTCGTGAAGCGCGACCCTGATTTCCCTTTCTGATGTTTTACTCAAATGGACTATGCGATCATTCTCGAACCATACAAAGTTTCGCCGCCACTCGCGGAGTTGGTTCGCTACTGCTATGCTGTTTTTCATTATGGCAGACCTCGCCGTGTGCCAATCGCAACTTTCCGCTTCTCGACCAACCCCCGAATGGGCCCGCGGCGCGGTTTGGTACCAAATATTCCCCGAGCGTTTTCGCAACGGCAATCCACGCAACGATCCGACTGCCGCAGATGCCGGCATTCAAAACTACCCCAACTGGCAAGTCTCACCGTGGACTTCGGATTGGTACAAATTGCAGTCATGGGAAAAGGCGAAGAGCGATGAATTTTATAAAATCGTCTTCGAGCGCCGTTACGGAGGAGATTTTCAAGGCGTGATCGAGAAGCTCGATTACCTGCAAGAGCTCGGCGTTACCGCGATCTACTTCAATCCGATCTTTGAAGCCAAAAGCTTGCACAAATACGACGCGTCGAGTTATCATCATATCGACGATAATTTCGGGCCGGATCCGGCGCGCGACAAAGCGCTCGTGGCGACGGAAACGGAAGATCCCCAAACTTGGAAATGGACGCCTGCTGATTCACTCTTTCTCGGTTTTATCAAAGAGGCGCATCACCGCAATATTCGCGTGATTATCGACGGCGTGTTCAATCACGTCGGCCGCGATTTTTGGGCATTTCGCGATCTCATCAAAAATCAGCAGAACTCGCGGTACAAGGATTGGTTCGTCGTGCGAAAGTGGGATGATCCGAGCACATCGCAAGATGAATTTGATTATCAAGGGTGGTGGGATTTGCGCTCTCTGCCGGTGTTCCGCGAAGATGACAACGGCATCGTGCCCGGGCCACGCGAATATATTTTCGCCATCACCCGGCGCTGGATGGATCCCAATGGCGACGGTGATCCGAGCGACGGTGTGGACGGCTGGCGGCTCGATGCTTCGGAAGAAGTCTCGCCGAAATTTTGGGTGGATTGGTGCGCGCGCGTGCGCTCGCTCAACCCGCAATCTTACATCATTGGCGAAATCTGGAAGCTTGCGCCGGATTGGCTGAAGGGCGATCTCTACGACGCGGTGATGAATTATCCAGTCGCGTATGCCATGCGCAATCTTTTTATCGGCGGCGAAGAAGAGTGGGGACCGAGCCGCTTCGATGCTGAGCTGAGTAAGATTCGCGCCAATTACAGCGAGACGACGAATCATATAATGCAAATGCTCATCGGCAGCCACGACACCGACCGTCTTGCCAGCATGATCAAAAACGCCGGCGGTCGCGGCTACGACCAGCGCGCTAGTTGCCGAGATAATCCCAGTTATGATCCTCGCCAGCCGAATGCCGAAGAGAAAAAAACGCAAAAGCTGATTGCTGCATTTATGGCGACGTACGTCGGCGCACCGATGATTTATTACGGCGACGAGGCCGGAATGTGGGGCGGCGACGACCCGGACGACCGCAAGCCGATGGTGTGGCCGGATTTGAAATACGACACTGAGACTTATTTAACGGTCACGAAATTCACCGACAGCGATCCGGTTGTTTTTGAGCACGAACTTTTCGATTTTTACAAGCAGGTTCTGCGCCTGCGCCAACGCCATCCGGCGCTGCGCCAAGGCACGATCACAACGCTGCGCAAGGACGACGACGATGGCGTTTATGCGTTTCGCCGCGATTTCGAGAATGATGTAGTGATCGCGGTGTTCAATGTGAGTGCGCAACAGCGAAAAATCATGTTGAATGTCACCGGAGCAAATGACAAGCTCTTTCGCGAAGCGCTTAGTGGAAAAGAGAGTACCGTACGCAATGCAGTATTGCAAATCGAGTTGGCTCCGCGCAGCGCTGCAATTTGGGAGTAACGCAGACGGCTCGTCTGCAAGCCCTTATTCTGTTTACGGGCAAGATTCTACCTCACAAACGGATAGATCAACAACAACTGATGCTCTTTATCCGCAGGCCTTAATCTATCGTTGGTGAATTTTTAACGACAAAAATGAAACGAAACACCCCAAATTTCGGCAAAAACCTCGCCAAAATTCGTCGCGCGATTCGATCGTTTCAAACTCCGGCTGTAACCCAAGTCGCTCAGAAGAGCCGCGATCCGTTCCGCGTGTTGATCTCGTGTCTCATCAGTTTGCGCACGAAAGATGAAGTGACCGACATTGCCAGCAGCCGGCTTTTCGCCAAAGCCGATACGCCAGCAAAGATGCTACGGCTGCGTGAAAGCGAAATTGCCAAGCTGATTTTTCCGGCGGGATTTTATCGCACCAAAGCCCGGCACATTCTCGAAATCTCACGGACGCTGATGAAAGGCTACGCCGGCCGCGTGCCGGACACGCTCGAAGAATTGTTGAAACTGAAAGGTGTTGGCAGAAAGACTGCCAATCTCGTGCTCACCGTTGCCTACGGCAAGCCCGGCATCTGCGTCGATACGCACGTGCACCGTATCTCGAACCGTCTCGGCTGGGTGAAAACTAAAACGCCGGAACAGACTGAAATGGCGCTGCGCGAGATTTTGCCGAAATGCTATTGGATTCCAATCAACGACTGGCTCGTGACGTTTGGCCAAAATATTTGCCAGCCGGTGAGCCCGTGGTGCTCGCAGTGCCCGTTGGAAAAAGATTGCCCGAAGATCGGGGTCAAATATCGTCGATAAAATCCGTTGCAATTTTCATGAAATTTTTCATTATTAAAAGAGGGGTTTTATGCACCAAATTCATGACAAAGGCTACAGACGGCTATTCAAGAACAAAGGCATTTTCCGGCAATTGCTGGAAACCTTTGTGGCCAAAGACTGGGTGAAAGAGCTGGATTTCAAGACTTGTGAAACGCTTGACAAATCTTTCGTCTCAGAACAATATAAAGAAACCGTCAGTGATATCATTCACAAGATCAAATTACGGCGGCAAAATATCTTTATCGTCATCCTGACGGAATTCAAATCGACCGTCGAGAGATTTACGAGCTTGGATATTGCGCGCTACGTTGCCAGTTTCTATAAGGATTATGTGGAATCCAATAAGAATGTCAGGATGCTGCCGCCGGTGTTTCCGATTCTGCTCTACAATGGCAATGCAAAATGGACCGCGCCTACCAAGTTGTCTGATTTGATCGAAGGCAGCGGCTACCTTGGCGAGTATTCGTTGAATTTCGCGTACTACAAGATAGCAATCAATGAATACCCCAAAAGATATCTGTTGCGCATTAAAAACGTTGTTTCACTTTTGTTTTTAGCGGAGGCTTATTATGATGCGAAATTGTTAAAGCGGGAATTCCTGGAGGTATTTGAAAAGGAGAAAGACAAGGGGCCAATATCATTGTTGTTGAATTGGTTTATTCAATTGCGCAAACATGGAAGATTTCCGGAAAAAGACGTTGAAAAACTGGAACGCATTTATCAAAGCAAAAAGGAGGTACACGCCATGTTAATCGAAGCATTGGAAAGAGAGAAACGGGAGCTTTCTGCAAAGGTCACTGCAAAGGCTAAGCGCGAGCAACAGACTGAAATTGCAAGAAAAATGCTGGTCAAAGGGTTAAATTTGCCGCTGATTGCAGAAGTAACCGGTTTACCCAAAAAGGTAATTCTTCAGCTCAAGCAAGAGATGGAAAATTAGGGGAATTCATCGATTGTCGAAAGACAAAGAGGAGGCGAGTGCCATGTTAATCGAAGCCTTGGAAAAAGAGAAACGGGAGGTTTATAAAAAAGCCAAACGCGAAGGCAAGCGAGAAGGCAAACGCGAAAATAAGACCGAAACTGCCGGAAAGATGATCGCGAAGGGCTTTGATTTGTCGCTGATCGCGGATTGACTGGGCTTTCAGATGACGCGATTATCATGCTCAAGCAAGAAATGGACGCACGGCGCAATTAGCCGTCATTCTCACGATCATCGAAGAATTTCTAAGGATGACGTTGCCAACTGTAACGCAGTTGCGCAAGCAAAGAGAAGTCCCGAGCCGTGTTAATCGAGGCCTTGGAAAAAGAGAAGCGGGAGATTTATGAGAGGGCCAAGCTCGAAGGCAAGATCAAGATACAAATCGAAATTGCGCGCAGGATGCTTGCCAAGGGACTTGATTTGCCGTTGATCGCTGAGCTGACCGGCTTGGCACAAGATGAACTGCTCAAACTTAAGCGGAAGCTGAGCAAATAGCAGAAATTCCCAAATTCGGAGGAAGGAAAACGTGAACTTGGCGCGATTCGCGGCTCATCTCCGCGAAAACAAGTTGGCTTACATTTACATCCTGCCTTCTTTTCTCGTGTTGGGTTTTGTGGTGATCTACCCGTTTGTCTACAACGTGGTGATCTCTTTTTCCAACATGAGCCTCGGCCATTTTCGCGATTGGAAGCTGATCGGCCTCGATCAATACCTGCGCGTCTTTCGCGAAAAAGTTTTTTATATACTTTTTCTCAAAACTCTCGGCTGGACGTTCGTCAACGTCTTTTTTCACGTGGTCATCGGCGTGTCGTTGGCGCTGTTGCTGAATCGCCCGCTGCCCGGCCGCGCGATTTTTCGCACGCTGCTGATTCTTCCCTGGGCGGTGCCGCAATACATCACGGCGCTCACCTGGCGCGGCATTTTCAATTACGAATACGGCTACATCAATCTGCTGCTGAAAAAAGTTTTCGATCTGCCGCCCATTCAGTGGCTATCCGATCCGCTGGGCGCTTTTGCCGCGGCCACCATCACCAACATTTGGCTCGGTTTTCCCTTCATGATGGTCATCGCGCTCGGTGGCCTGCAATCGATTCCGAAGGAGCTTTACGAAGCGGCCGAGGTTGACGGCGCCCAACCCTGGCGGCAATTCTGGACGATCACCGCGCCGTTGCTCAAGCCGGTGATGATTCCGGCGATTTCGCTCGGGGTGATTTGGACCTTCAACAATTTCAACGTCATTTGGCTGGTGAGCGACGGCGGCAAACCGGCCGACTCCACGCATATTTTGGTCTCATTTGTCTATCGCCAAGTCTTCAATTATTACAGCTACGGCTACGGCGCCGCCTTGTCCATCGTCATCTTCGTCATTTTGCTGTTGTTCAGCATCAACTTTATCCGGCGAACGCGCGCGACCGAGGGAGTTTACTAAATGGCCAGACTCGAAAAAACCACCCCACTCTGGAAGTATGTCATCATCTACGCGATTCTCATCATGGTCACGGCCATCACCGTATTTCCGATTATTTTGGTTTTCGGCATTTCTTTGCGTCCCGGCAATATGCTGTGGACGACGGATTTAAGCCCGATTCCGGCCAACGCCACGTTTGACGCCTACCGCACTATTTTTTATGAGAAACCGTTTTTCCGCTGGCTGTTCAACAGCACGATCGTCTCTTTTATGGTGACCGTGGTCGGCGTGTCGCTCGCGAGCACGGCCGGCTATGCGTTTTCGCGCTATAAATTCTCCGGCCGCGACGCCGGCATGATCGCGCTGATCGCCACGCAAATGTTTCCGGTCACCATGCTGTTGCTGCCGTTGTTTCTCATGCTCATCAAATTGAAAGTTTACGACACGTTTCTCGGCCTGGTGATTGCGTATTCGGCGACGGCGCTGCCGTTTTGCATTTGGCAGATGAAAGGCTATTACGACACCATTCCATACAGCCTCGAAGAGGCCGCTTCGATTGACGGGTGCAGCCGGGTCAAAACCTTTTATCAAATCGTGTTGCCGCTCGCGGCGCCGGCGCTGGTGATCACCGCGCTGTTCAGTTTCATGTCGGCGTGGAGCGAGTATCTGGTGGCGGCGGTGATCATCATCGACAAGCGGCTCTACACGCTGCCGCTCGGGCTGAAACAGTTTCAATCCAATTTCGACACCGAGTGGGGCCTGTATGCCGCCGGCGCCGTCATCGTCTGCATTCCGGTTGTGGCGTTGTTTCTCTTTCTCAGCCGCTGGCTGATTTCGGGGCTGACGCTCGGCAGTGTTAAAGGGTAAAAATTGATGCTCAAGCTGCGCCGGCATTCTTTGCTCGTTTTGATCGTCATGCTCTTCACGCTGACTGTCGTGTTCATGTTTGACGACGTGCTGTTTTATTTGCTGTTTGAGCGGATTTTGGGGTTCGAGTTGAATCTCTTTGGCAGGAGCGTGGTTGTTGCCTTGCTCACGTTGCTCAATTTGTGGCTGGCGTTGCTCGTCGTTAAAAGTATGAACGCGAAGCCGGAAACCGGCTCTGAAGGCATGTTGGGCGCGACGGGCACGGTCAAGAAAGTGGCGCCGCCATTTTCTTGGGTGATGGTGCGCGGCGAGTTGTGGAAGGCCCGCGCGGAAGAAAGCTTGGCTGTAGGTGATCGCGTGATTGTGCGTGACCTGCAAGGCTTGACCCTGCACGTGGCGCGCGAGCACAAAAACGCAGATGGAGAAAGCGCATGATTCTTCTTGGGTATCTCTTTTGGATACTCCTCGTGGGTTATGGCTACCTGGCGATGGTTCGCTTGATGTGGCTTTACCGGCAAGTCGAAGGCCATGTCTTTTGGCAAAAGGCCAACGCCAAAACTTATTATATTGCGGCGGCGATTTTGTTTTTTGTCTTTGTCTTGTCGCTTTCGCAAATTTTTCACGCCGGCCTTTTGCTGCTTTTTTTGCTCGGAGAATACGTTCTGCTCGCCGCACCGGCAGTGAAAATGAGCGATCGCGGCATTCTTGCCAACGCTTTCATGGTGCGGTGGCCGGAGGTCGTGCAGGCCAAAAGAATGAGCGCGAGCGGCGAAATCGTGCTGGCCACCAAACATCCCTGGCAGCGCATGCGCTTGCAAGTGCCTGCCGATAAAGAAGCGGCGTTCCGCAAGATTTTGGCTGCAAAGGGTGTTGCCATCATTGACGAGCAAGCAGAAAGAATCGAAGCGCAGATTTTGCCGGCTTCGACAGTTGCAACGAGGGAGGAAAACCAAACGCACAAGCCGGAAGATGGCGTCGTGGCAGGAAATCTTGCGTAAAAAACTAATGTTAACAAGCCGCAATGCCCAACGGATGAATCAAGACCAACGGATAAAAACATCCAGTAGTCTAAATTCATCTGTGGGTTATTTTACTGTTTAGAGATTAATTCCTCAACCCATGTCTGAAATTTTCCACGAGCTGGTTTTTCACCTCGTTTTTGCCACCAAAGATCGCGCGCCTCTTATTACACCCCCAATCCAGCGGCTGCTTTTCAGCCAATTCCGCCAAGCTTGCGAGACGCTGCACTGTGACCTCCACGACATCGGCGGCACGGAAGATCACGTCCATATCTTGATGAGTCTGCGGCCGTCGCATCGCCTCGATATCGTCGTGGACAATTTTAAAAGCGCCGGCGCTGAAATGATCAACAAATTGGCGCTCGGGCCGCCTTTGGAATGGGATGACGGGTATGGCGTGCTCTCCCTCCGTCATAAAGATATTGAAATCGTCTCGGAATATATCCGCACCCAGAAAGAACGGCACCAGAAAGGCGATTTGATCGGAAAGATGGAGCGGACGAAGTAGGAGCAAAGGGCGGGAACTATTCTCCAACGAGTGGAATAAATAAAAGATTGGAAATCCCACTGAAATAAAAGTTTTCTGTGGGATTTCTATTTCAGTGGGCGAAAACTTACTCGTTTGTAAAGATTTTTAGCACTCAAAATCACAACGAGCCGCAACCAAACAAGGGCAACCGCGAATGAGCGCGAATTAACGCTAATGAAAAATATTAGCGTTCATTAGCGTTGATTAGCGGTTTAAAAATGTTTGCCGAAAAAGCAAAGATTTCACTTTAATAGATTAGTACCCACCATGAACTGTCCGCTGGCGAACACCGACTGCAATGCCAGCGGACAGTTTTCTTTTGTGATCATCTTGCTGAACCGCCGTAATCCCTTGAAAAAACATGAGAGGCATGATTATTGGATGAATCATGGTGGGAAACATGGCTTTTCTTCGACGAAAAACCATATCCTAAGACCGCCACAAAATCGCCTGCTGCAATCTCTGGGAACAAAATAGTGATTTGTTGGTGCATCGCGCAATTTCTCGCTCGAAGCGCCGCGGTATGAGTAAAGAAGTAATCAGTGATCAGTATTCAGTCAACTGACCACTGAAAACTGTTTACTGAAGACTGATCACTGGAGAGATCATGCTCAAAAACTATTTCAAAACCGCCCTGAGAAATCTCCTCAAGTACAAGAACCACTCTCTCATTAATATCCTCGGGCTGGCGACGGGCATTGCCTGCTGCATTTTGATTTTGCTCTTCGTGCGCAATGAATTGTCGTATGACACGTTTCACGCCAAGAAGAACCGCCTCTATCGCGCCGTGTGCACTCTGGATTTGGGCGCGCGCCAATTGACCTCGCCGAACTTTCCGATGCCGTTTGGCCCGGCGCTGTCGGCGGAGATTCCCGAGATTCAATCGACAGTGCGTTTTCAAAAGCGCACCGCCGTCGTACGTTATCAGGACAATTTGGTGAGAGAAGAGCTGCTCTTTAGCGATCCGGCCATTTTGCAAGTTTTTACCTTTCCACTCATCGCCGGTGATCCAGCAACCGCGCTGCAATCGCCCGGCGCCGTCGTGATCAGCCGCGCGGTGGCGCAAAAATATTTCGGCAACGAAGATCCGCTCGGCAAACAAATATCGCTGCGCTTGAGCGAGGCAGAGCTGCCCTTTTTCATCAGCGGCGTGGCGGAAAATATCCCCGAAAATTCCAGCATCAAATTCGACTTTCTGGCGCCTTATGACCGGCTCGTGGATTTGTCCGAGGGCGCCCGAGTGCGCGCGCAGGATTGGTCCAGCTTCAACTCCGTCACCTTTGTGTTGTTGCACGAAAACAGCAAGCCGGCAGATTTGGAAACGAAATTCGCCGCCTTCACCAAAAAGTATTTTGAAGATCCAACGACGCTTTTTCTGCAGCCGCTCACGGATATTCATTTGAATCCCGAGCTGGGCAGCGGCGGGCTGGAGCCGGTGAGCGATCCGAAATATTCCTACATTTTGGCCGGCATTGCGTTGATGGTGTTGCTGATCGCGTGCATCAATTTTATGACGATCACGCTCGGCCGCTCGTCCGGCCGCAGCCGCGAGGTCGGCATGCGCAAAGTCTTGGGCGCGCAGCGTCTTCAGCTCGTGAAGCAGTTTTGGAGCGAAGCCATGCTGATGAGCTTGTTCGCGCTCGTCTTGGGAATCGCGCTGGCCGAATTTTTCCTGCCGGCGTTCAACCGCCTGACCGAAAAAAATCTGAGCTTGAATCTTACTTCCGACGGCTTGACGGCTTTGGGGCTGTTGGGTTTGATGCTTCTCACCGGACTCGTCGCCGGCAGTTATCCGGCGCTGCTGCTTTCAAAATATCAGCCGGTCGAAGTCTTCAAAGGCAACCTGAAGCTCGGCGGCGCCACGGCGTTCGGCAAATGGTTGGTCGTTCTGCAATTCAGCTTGTCTATTTTTCTGATCGTCAGCACGATGATCATGACGCAGCAAAAGCGTTATTTAATGACCAAAAATCTCGGCTTCAATGACGACCAGGTGATCATCATTCCGACGATCAAAGAGGAAGAGGGGGAGAAGCTGTTGAATCTTTTCAGGAACCAACTGGCTTCTCATCAAAACGTGCTCAATCTTAGCGGCGCCGGCTTTTCCATCAATCGCGGCACACATCAAGTCAGTGCGTCATTCGAGGAGAAGCAAATCAGAACGTATGAATTTCGGGTTGAATATGATTATCTCGCAACGATGGGAATAGAATTGCTGCAAGGTCGGAATTTTTCCAGAGCTTATCCAACCGATCCGGCGGAAGCGGCTATTGTCAACGAAGCATTGGTGAAAGAATTTGGCTGGGAGCAACCGGTCGGCAAAACGTTCAAATTCCGCGGCCGGGATATGAACGTCATCGGCGTAGTGAAAGATTATCACTTCGAGTCATTGCGCAGCCAGATCGCGCCGGTCGTGCTCAATCTCGATCCCGAAACGCCCTTGCGATATCTGCTCGCCAAAATCCAATCACACGACATGCCCGCAACGATCAGCCTGCTGCAATCCACCTGGAAGTCGCTTGCACCGGATTTGCCCTTTGAATACTATTTTCTGGATAACGACGTCGCGCAACAATATCGCGCCGAGCAGCGCTGGGGCAATATCGTGACCTATTCTTCCGTCTTTGCAATTGTCATTGCCTGCCTCGGCTTGTTCGGCTTGTCAGCGTTGAGCGTTACGCGGCGGACCAAAGAAATCGGCATTCGCAAAGTGCTCGGCGCCTCGCTCGGCGGCTTGGTCGGATTGATCAACAAGGAATTCCTGCTTTTGGTCGTGCTCGGCAACGTCGTCGCCTGGCCGGTGGCCTGGTATGCCATGAACCGCTGGCTGCAAGGATTCGCTTATCGCGTCGAAATCGGATTTGGTGTTTTTGCTCTGGCCGGCGCCGTGGCGCTGTTGATTGCGCTGCTGACGGTGAGCACGCAAGCCATCAAAGCCGCGCTGGCGAATCCGGTCGAGGCGTTGCGGTATGAATGAGCGGAGGGCAGAGGGCAAAGAGCAAAGCAATAGCCCTCCGCTCTACGCCCTCTGCTCTAAGACCTCGGACTTCGGACAAAAGACCTCGGACTATCATGTTTAAAAACTACCTCAAAATCGCGCTGCGCAATTTGCTGCGGCACAAGATTCACACCCTCATCAATATTGCAGGTCTGGCCGTAGGCATTGCCTGCTGCATCTTGATTCTCTTGTTCGTCCGCAATGAAATCACCTACGACCGATTTCATGAAAAAGCCGATCAAATTTATCGCGTTTATAAATTTGAAAAGAGAACCGATGGCGATCACCGCCTCGCCTCGTTGCCGCCGCCGTTGGCGCTCGCATTGACGGAAGAATTTCCCGAGATCGAGCGCACCGTCCGATTTTTTCTGCCGTTTAACGAAGCCACGAAGCCGGTGCGTTACGGCGATAACTGGCTTGAAGAAAAGGTTCATTTCGCCGACGCGGATTTCTTCGCCGTTTTCACCTTTCCACTGCTCAAAGGCAATCCGGCCACGGCGCTGCGCGATCCCGATGCCGTCGTCCTGGGTGAAAACTTTGCCGCCACTTGCTTTGGCAACGATGACCCCATTGGCAAGCGCATCACCATCAGGCTGGGAGGCAGCGATCAGGATTTTATCGTAACTGGCGTTGCGAAAAATATGCCCGAAAATTCCAGCGTAAAATTCGCTATTCTTCTGAATTATCAAAAAGTCAAAGACGAATTGCGTGGCTTTTTCGGCGAAAATGTTTTGACTTCGTGGAATAATTTCACCGAAATCTATGTGCAAATCTCGGAGCAGGCGCAAGCCGCCGCATTGCAAGCACGATTGGCCCCTATCGTGGAAAAACATCGCGGGAATCTCGTACAAAGTTGGCGCTTGGCCAACGTGCCGGAGGCGTTCCAACTGCACTTGCAGCCGCTTACGGACATTCATCTCGATCCAACTATTCAAGGCGGCATTGTCCCGGCCTCGAATCCGGCCTACTCGTACATTCTCTCCGGCTTTGCGCTGTTGTTGCTCCTGCTGGCGTGTGTGAATTTTATGACGCTTGCGGTCGGGCGGTCCATCAGCCGCGCACGCGAAGTGGGCATGCGCAAAGTGCTGGGCGCGGCGCGTATCCAGCTCATGCGACAGTTCTGGGGCGAGGCCCTGCTGTTGAGCTTTCTCTCATTGCTGCTCGGCTGGGGTTTGGCGGAATTGCTCCTGCCGGTCTTCAACGAGCTGGCCGAAAAAAATCTGGCCATTGATTTCTTTGCCAATTGGAACATGCTGCCGACGCTCATCGGCTTGATGCTCGTGACCGGCTTGACGGCGGGCAGTTATCCGGCAGTTGTGCTCTCGCAGTTTCATCCGGTTGACGTGCTCAAAGGCGCGCTGAAGCTCGGCGGCAAAAACCGGCTCACGCAGACGCTGGTAGTGTTGCAGTTTGCCCTATGCATCGCTCTCATCATCAGCACGCTCGTCATGTTCCGGCAATTGCATTACGTGCGGACAAAGGATTTGGGTTTCAACAAGGAGCAAGTCGTCATCATCCCCACGCACACGCAGGGCGCAGACGGCGCCAATTTGCTGGCGCTTTACAAGAATGAGCTGGCGACTGACAATCGCATCATCAACGTGACCGGTTCGGATGGTTTATTTGCCCGAACCAGTTTGTCTTTGAGCGTGCACACGGCCGACAAAAACTTCGAGATCGCGACATATCGCGCCGACGAGAATTATCTCGCAACGCTCGGCATTGAATTGGCTGAAGGAAGAAACTTCTCACGGAAGATTACAACCGATGCGGAAGAAGCGGTGCTCATCAACGAAAGCCTGGTGAAAGCATTGGGCTGGGACGCTGCCATTGGGAAAGAGGTGCCCGTCGGTTTTCCCAGTAAAACGGTGATTGGGGTGATGAAAGATTTTCATTTTGACGAGCTGCATCACGAGATCCAACCGCTGCTGCTCAACATGCACCCCGGCCGGCCCATTCAATTTATTTTAGCTCGAATCAGCCCGGTCGATATTTCCGGAACATTGGGGTTGTTGCGACAGGCCTGGCAAAAGCTTGCGCCGAACAGTCCCTTCACTTATTCGTTTCTCGACGAAGAAGTGGGTCGGCATTACAAAACGGAAGTACGCTGGGAAAAAACCGTCAATCATGCTTCCGTGTTGAGTATTTTTATTTCCGGCCTTGGCTTGTTTGGCCTGACCGCGGTTGCAGTCACCAAGCGCACCAAAGAGATCGGCATCCGCAAAGTGATGGGCGCAACCGCGGCGCGAATTGCCCTGCTCATTTCGGGAGAATTTCTGGCGCTGGTTTTCATCGCGTTCATCGTCGCTGCGCCGATCGCTTATTGGGCCATGAATCGCTGGCTGCAAGATTTTGCGTATCGTATCGACATCAGTTGGTGGGTGTTTATTCTGGCCGGCGGCCTGGCGCTAGTCGTTGTGTTATTGACGGTGAGCACGCAAGCCATCAAAGCCGCGCTGGCGAATCCGGTGGAAGCGTTGCGGTATGAGTGAATAGTATTCAGTTTTTAGTAAACAGACTGATTTCTGAACACTGAATACCGAATACTGAAACGGAGTGAGCCATGTTCAAAAATTATCTCAAAATTGCATTAAGGCTCTTGCAGCGGCAAAGAGCATACGCTTTTGTCAATATTTTCGGTTTGGCAATCGGTATTACCTGCTGTTTGCTGATTTCGCTTTACGTACAGGATGAGCTCGCCTATGACCGGTTTCACGAGCGAGCGGATCGCATTTATCGCATTCAATCCGACTTTTTCTTTCAAAATGATCCAGCCTATCGATACGTGAAGGCGGCATCCGCAGCCGGGCCAGAGCTGACAGAAGCTTTTCCGGAAATAGAAAAATTTGCCCGGTTCTATCGCTACGAGCCAACCGTTGCCTACCAAAATCGCCAGTTCGACGAAAAACACTTCTTTTTCGCTGATTCAACTGTCTTTGAGATTTTTTCCTTTCCGTTGCTGCAAGGCGATGCAAAAACTGCCCTGGTCGAACCATACACCATCGTTCTCACTGAGGAGACAGTAGCAAAGTATTTTGGAGAACAAGACCCGATAGGACAGCGCCTCACAATCAACGACGAATACGATGTCACCGTATCAGCCGTTATGCAAAACCTCCCGCACAATTCGCACGTCAAGTTCGATTTTCTCGCCTCGTTTGCGACTTTTGCAGCGCGCAATCCGGACTACCATCGTTGGACGTGGGACAGCTTTTATACCTATCTTCTGCTCAAAAAAGGCACGTCAGCGACCGTGCTGGAAACGAAATTCCCCGATGAAATCAACCGGCACTTTCCCAAAAGCTGGTATAAAGTCCTGCACTTGCAGCCGCTGACGGATATTCACCTGCGCTCGCATTACAACAGCGAGCTCGAGCCCAATGGTAGCGAGAAAATTGCATACATTTTCTCAACGATCGCGCTGCTCATTCTTTTGATCGCCTGTATCAATTTCATGAACTTGAACACGGCACGCTCGGCAAGTCGTGCTGGCGAAATCGGTGTGCGCAAAGTGGTGGGCGCACGCCAATCCCAGTTGATCTCGCAATTCCTCGGGGAAGCGCTGATGGTTTCATTCTTTGCATTTTTGCTGGCCCTGGCCATAGTCGAAGCGGCCTTACCGGTGTTCAACCGCTTCACAGGCAAAGAGATGGCCTTGTTCAACGCCAGCCAATTGCCGTTCATTCTGGCGTTCATCGCCATCGTCACGCTCGCGGGACTGGTCTCCGGAAGCTACCCGGCATTTTTTGTTGCCAGCTTTCGACCTGTTGAGACATTAAAGGGAAAAATGCAAACAAATCCGAGGAGCGCTATCGTACGAAAAAGCCTGGTTGTTCTCCAGTTTGTGATTTCAATTGTTTTGATCATCGCGACGGGTGTCATCTCGCAACAGATCGAAAGCATGCGCAAGCAAAACCTGGGTTTTAAGAAGGAGCAGGTGGTGGTGATTCCCTTTGGGAATAGTGACGCCGCCCGCCAGCAGCGCGAGGCATTTAAAAGCGACATCCTGAAAAACGCGAATGTCCTTTCAGCCACAGTCACTTCCGTTGTCCCCGGGCAGCGCATCGGCCTGCTTTCGACACAGGTCGGCAAAGAAGCTGATGCCAATCGCAATATTCCCGTACTGGTTGTCGATCATGATTTTGTCGAAACCTACCAGGTAGAATTGGTGGCCGGGCGTAATTTTTTAAAGACGATCACCAGCGATGCCACCGGCAGCTTTCTGATAAATGAAACATTGGTGCACGAGCTTGGCTGCGGCGCGCCGGAAGAGGCACTGGGCCGGGAATTGAACACCTCCGGCAACATCGGGAAAGTCATCGGCGTCGTAAAAGACTTTCACTTTCAGTCGCTTCAACACGCGATCTCGCCAATTATCTTTTCCATGCAGCGGAACTGGCATGATTACCTGTCGGCCAGAATCGCGACGGACGATGTTACGAGCACCATCGCATTTCTGAAAAATAGCTGGCAAGCCATCGATCCGGCCCGACCCTTCGATTTTTTCTTTCTGGATGCCTTCTATGATCAGCAATATCGCGCGGAAGAAAAGCTCGAGCAAATATTTGGCGTTTTCACCGCCCTTGCGATTTTCATTGCCTGCCTGGGCTTGTTGGGACTGGCGGCCTTTGCGGCAGCAACACGGACAAAGGAAATCGGCATTCGAAAAGTGCTCGGTGCCGCAACGCCTGGTATTGTCATGCTGCTATCGAAAGATTTTCTCAAACCGGTGGGCATCGCTTTTCTCCTGGCCTGTCCCATCGCGTATTTTTTCATGAATAAATGGTTGCAGGATTTTGCTTATCGCACCGACATCGGTTGGTGGATATTCGCACTGGCGGGCGGGCTGGCGCTGGTGATTGCGCTGCTGACGGTGAGCACGCAGGCGATCAAAGCCGCGCTGGCGAATCCGGTGGAAGCGTTGAGATATGAATGAAACGATTTCGGATTTCGGATTAACCGAGCAAGATGAAAAACAGAGTGCCGTGTGTCCGAAATCAAAAATCCACAATTCGAAATGGAGAAACTATGTTTAAGAACTATCTCAAAATCGCGGCCCGAAGCCTGATCAAAAACAAAGTTTATTCTTTGATCAACATATCAGGGCTTGCCGCAGGCATAGCTTGTTGTTTGATCATTTTTCTTTATGTCCAGGATGAGCTTGGTTATGACAAATTCCACAAAAATTCTAAAAATATTTACCGAGTCCTCTCGGCAGAACCAGGCAAACCGATTTCCGCGCGAACGCCGTTTCGCCTGGGACCGACATTGCAACAGGAATTTCCCGAAATAAACCGGACAGCGCGGATTACATGGCCATGGCCTGAAGTGGTGTCTTATGAGGATAAAAACTTCAATCAAAACGTGATCTGTACGGATTCGACATTCTTTGAAGTTTTTAGCTTTGCATTGATAAAAGGAAACCCGCGTGAAGTCTTGAATAAACCAAATCACGTTGTGATCACCGAGGAGGCCGCACGCAAGTATTTTGGCGCTGAAGACCCGATAGGAAAAACCGTTCTTTTTAACCGCGAGCATGAATTTGTGGTAGGCGGCATTGTCGAGAATGTTCCTCGCCATTCTCATTTCCAATTTGATATGCTTGCTCCCATCCCATTTATGCGAAATAAATTCGGCTCGGCTTTGGATCAATGGGACTTTGAAGAATTTTTTACCTACCTGCTTTTATCGGAGAAAAGCTCTCGCTCCGATTTGGAAAATAAATTTTCAGGGTTTATTGAAAAGCATATCGGACAAGAAAGGCCTGCCGGTTTGATGTTTCCCTTGCAGCCTTTGCACCACATTCGCCTGTATTCATCGCATCTTGCGTGGGACATTACCGTGCATGGCGATATTGCATACATTTACACCTTTTCGGCCATTGCCATTTTCGTTTTGCTCATTGCCAGCGTCAATTACATGAACCTGTCAACGGCGCGTTCGACCAAGCGCGCAAAAGAAGTTGGCTTGCGGAAAGTCGTGGGAGCGAACCGGCGTCAACTTGTCAGGCAATTTTTGGGTGAATCGTTACTGCTTGCATTTCTGTCATTGATACTTGCCATAGGATTGGTTGAAATCCTGTTGCCGCTTTTTAATAACATCTTAGGCAAGAGTCTGGCAATTCGCTATTCGCAAAACCTGCCGTTTTTGAGCGGCTTGGTCATCACAACGATTCTCGTGGGAGTCATCTCGGGAAGTTTCCCTGCTTTTTTCCTCTCTGCATTTCGACCTGCCGAAGTGCTGAAGAGTAAATTGAAGAGTGACAAAACGGCTATCCTCAGAAAAGGACTGGTGACGTTGCAATTCACCATTTCGATCAGCCTAATCGTTTGCTCGATAGCCGTATATCGGCAACTCCATTTTCTGAAAACCAAAGACCTGGAGTTTGATAAGGAACATCTGATCGTCGCTAATATGCCTGACAGCGAGAATGAGCGGAGCACTTACCTCGCGCTAAAAAACGACTTGCTGCAACATCCGGACATTACCGGTGTTTCCGCAGCTTCGAGCGTGCCTCCGCATAAATATCACTACACCGGCGCGCACGCCGCCGATGACTCAAACAAGACCTCTCTGACGATGAAGTTTTTTGCTGTTGACCACAATTTCATTGAAACGCTCGAAATGAAGATGGTGAGTGGAAGGACTTTTTCAGCCGATTATGCTACGGATGAAAAAGGAGCGATTGTGATTAATGAAGCGGCAGTGCGGGAGCTTGGTTGGGAGACGCCGGTTGGCAAGCGCTTGAAAGTTAACTGGAACGATCGCGTCGGCACGGTGATAGGGGTCGTGAAAGATTTCCATTTCAAATCGTTGCATGACAAAATCGAGCCGACTGTTTTCACGGTGGACTTCAATCAGCTTTGGCAAATCGTCGTCAGAATCCGTCCGCAAAACATTCCGAACACCCTCAACGACATCAAATTGCAGTGGAAAAAATACGATCCGGTCACTCCTTTTGATTTTAGCTTTGTAGATCAGAATTTTGCACAGCAGTATCGTGCCGAACAAAAAATGGGGTCGGCGTTGGGATATTTCACTTTTCTTGCAATTTTAATAGCCTGCCTCGGCATCTTTGGTCTGGCTTCGTTTTCCGCAGAAAATCGCACGAAAGAAATTGGCATCAGAAAAATACTCGGCGCTTCGGTTGCAGGGATTGTCAATTTGCTTTCAAAAGATTTCGTCAAGAACGTACTGCTCGCAAACTGTATTGCCTGGCCGCTGGCTTATTTTGCGATGAACAAATGGCTGGAGAATTTTGCATATCGAATCGACGTTGGCTGGCCGATGTTTGCGCTCGCTGGTGGAGCAGCTCTGCTCATCGCTCTGCTGACCGTGAGCACGCAGGCAATCAAAGCTGCGCTGGCGAATCCGGTGGAAGCGCTGCGGTATGAATAGCGAAGGGTGATGAGAGTAAGGCGACGGGCGACTGACGCATCTCCCTTCGCCTTTCGCTCTTCGCCCATCACTCTTCACTCTTCGACAAAGGAGACAATATGTTCAAAAACTATCTCAAAATCGCTTTGCGAAATCTGCTGCAGCACAAAGGTTATTCTTTCATCAACATCGCCGGGCTGGCCGTAGGCATGGCCTGCTGCATTCTCATCCTGTTGTTTGTGCAGGATGAATTGCGCTATGACAGCCATCATGCCAATGCGGAGCGTATTTTCCGGGTGGAGATGAGCAATACCGGGGACGGCAAAATGGAAGAAAAAGCCAGCGTCGCCTACCCGGCCGGCCCAACACTAAAAGCGGAATTCCCGGAAGTACTGGAAGCCGCGCGCCTATACAAAGCCTTCCAGAGCAACCCGACGATCCGCTATGGGGATAATCTTTATTACGAAGAAAATTTCTTCTTTGCCGACTCCACCATTTTCAACGTCTTCAGCTTTGAATTTGTAAGCGGCAATCCGCAGAGGGCGCTTCATGAGCCCAACACCATTGTCATCAGCGAAAACCTGGTCAGGAAATATTTCGCCAACGCCAATTCTCCCGCCGGGTATGATGATCCGGTGGGAAAAGTGATCCACCTCAACTTGTGGGAATTAGAAGACGTGCCCTTCAAAATTACCGCAGTTTGCAGATCCTGGCCGAAAACCTCGCATTTTGAGTGGGACCTGTTAGCCAGTTTTGCCAACTATCATCAAAGCGCCGGCGGCGGCGACCATTCAGTAAGCTGGTATTGGGAGGTTTTTTGGACCTACATTCTGCTGCCCGATGCAGCTCACGCTCCCGCATTAGCCCAAAAACTTCCCGACTTTGTGGATAAACACTATCCCGATGTCATCAAAAAAGATATTCGGCTCAGCTTGCGGCCCCTGACCGCTATTCATCTTCATTCCGACCGTATTTACGAAATTGCCCCGAACAGCAACATTGCCTATGTCTATATATTTGCCACGGCTGCCATCGCCGTACTGCTGTTGGCTTGCGTCAATTTTGTGAATCTATCGACTGCCCGCTCAACAAAGCGCGCCCGCGAGATCGGCATGAGGAAAGTGCTGGGCGCCGGGAGACCGCAGCTTATCGGCCAGTTTCTGGGCGAAGCGGTTTTAACCTGCATCGCCGCCCTGTTGATCGCCCTTATCCAGGTTGAGCTCTTGCTGCCTTTATTCAACGATGTATCCGGAAAAACCCTTACACTCAGCGATCCCGGCAGTTTAAATATTGCCCTGATATTAGCCGGATTTACCTTCCTGATCAGCATTTTGGCGGGAAGTTATCCCGTGCTTTTTCTTTCCGCTTTTCAGCCCGTCAAAGCGTTGAAGGGAATTTCCTTCCGGCAGTCGGGGAGGGGAAGTAGAGGAGGGGTAAGAAAAATTTTGGTGATTTTACAGTTTTCAACCACCATTGTGCTGTTGATCGGCGCCTTTATCATCAGCAATCAACTGGAGTTTATCCGCAAAAAAGATTTGGGGTTCAACAAAAACCAAATTGTGCTGATCCCGGTGCGGGGCACCAACGCCCAGGCCAACTTTCAAACCTTTCGCCATGAGCTAACGCAGCACCCCGCGGTTCTGGAAGCAACCCATATCAACCATATCCTGGGAGAAACGATTCCGGCAGAATCGCTGTTGCCGCACGGAAAACAGCTTAATGAGCCACTGCGGATTCCCCGGCTTTCGGTAGATTTCGGGTTTTTGAATACCTTTGATATCGAGCTCATAGCCGGGCGGGATTTTTCAGAGGAATTTGCCACCGATCGCGGGGAGGCTGTGATATTGAATGAAGCCGCCGTCAAACAAATCGGCTGGTCCCTGAACGATCCGCAGAATTCGCCCATCGGCAAGCAGGTCGATCTTGGCGATCACAACCGCAGAACCTATACGGTGATCGGGGTCGTGAAAGACTTTCATCATGCCTCGCTTCACCATCCGCTGGAACCCCTGGCGCTGCGGATGATGTTCCGCTATCCCGGTTTTATCGCCGCGAAACTGAGCGCAAATGATATCAGCGGCGGGATGGGCTTTATCCGCCAAAAATGGCAGGAGAGCGATCCCAACCAGGCGCTGGTTTATTCTTTTGCCGATGATGAATTTGACAAACGCTACAAAGCGGAAGATCGCCTGGCAGCCGTGGTCAGCTACTTTTCAGCTTTTGCGGTGCTGATCGCCTGCCTGGGCTTGTTTGGCCTGGCCGCCTTTACCGCGGAGCAGCGCACCAAAGAAATCGGCGTGCGCAAAGTATTGGGCGCATCGGTGTTACAACTCGTCGCGTTGCTGTCGAAAGAATTCTCCCGGCTGGTGATTATTGCGGTTTTGATCGCCGCGCCAATTGGTTATTTCGTCATGAATAAATGGCTTGAAGATTTTGCTTATCGCGTCAACGTGGATTGGTGGGTGTTCGTTCTTGCCGGCGGACTGGCACTGTTCATCGCATTATTGACGGTGAGTACGCAAGCGATCAAAGCGGCGCTGGCGAATCCGGTTGAAGCATTGCGATATGAGTAATAAAACGTAAAACGTGTTGCGTAATGTGTAATCCATAATGCGTAATTTTACGAATTACGTTTTACGAATTACGTTTTACCAAAGGAGATCATCATGTTCACAAACTATATCAAAACGAGCTGGCGCAGCCTGTTGAAGCACCGGCTTTTTACCGTCATCAACTTGTTGGGGCTTGCGCTCGGCTTGACGGTGACGATTCTGATTCTCACGTATGTGCATGCCGAGCTGACTCGCGATAATTTCCATGCCAACGGCGGTCAAATCTATCGCGTCATCCGCCAGGCCGAAGTCAATGCCAATGAATATCGCATCGGCATTACCTCGGCGCCTTTCGGCCCGGCGTTGAAGAATGATTTTCCCGCGAGCATCACCGATTTCGTGCGGGTCATGCCCGATGAGGGCTTGGTGGCGCACGAGCAGCGCGCGTTCATGGAGAAGAAATTTTTTCTGGCCGACAAAAACTTTTTTGAAATATTTTCTTTTCCGCTGGCCAAAGGCGATCCGGCCACCGTGCTCGCCAATCCCAATTCCGTCGTGCTCACGGCGGAGATGGCAAAAAAATATTTCGGCGAAACCGATCCCCTCGGCAAAACACTCACGCTGGATAACCGCGACGAGTTCATGGTCACCGGCGTGCTCGCCGAAAACCAGCTCCGCTCTCATCTCGATTTTGACTTTGTCGCCGGCCTCGAAGTTTACCGCGATCGCGATTGGTACAACGATTGGTGGGGAAACACGTTGTTTACGTACGTCCGCATCTCCAGCCGCGAGGACGCCCGCCAAGTGGAAGCCGGGCTTGCTGCATTTATCGACAAATATCTTGGCGAAGATTTCAAACGCAACGGCGCGCGCGTCGATCCCAAATTGCAACCGCTGGCGGAAATTTATTTTCAAAAGGACATTCGGTATGATCCGGCTTTGCACGGCGACAAGAATGCTGTTTACCTGTTCTGCGCCATCGCCGCGTTCATTTTGATGCTCGCCTGCATCAATTATATGAATCTGACAACGGCGCGCGCCGGCCGCCGCGCCCGAGAAATCGGCGTCCGCAAAGCGCTCGGCGCGCACCGCGCGAAGCTCGTCCTGCAATTCTTTGCGGAATCTTTGCTGCTGACCGCGAGCGCCATCCTGTTGGCTTTGGCGGGAATCGAGCTGCTGCTGCCGTATTTAAATTCCACCTTCGGGCTCGAATTGTCGATCGCGCTCACGCATCCGGCGGTTTTGGCGTTGCTGCTGACTTTGCTGCTGGTGGTTTCGGCTCTCGCCAGCAGCTATCCGGCGTTGCTCCTGTCATCCTTCAAGCCGGTGACCGTGCTCAAGAGCCAGACCGGCGTGAGAGTACAGGGCATTTCGGTTCGAAAAGCGCTGGTGGTTTTTCAATTCTGCGTCGCCATCGCCTTGATCATCGGCACGCTGGTGATCGGCCGCCAGCTTGATTACATGCGCAACAAACAATTGGGTTTTGATGAAGTGCACGTGGTTTTGGCGCCGATGAACAATCGCGAAATGCGGAACCGGCAGGAAGATTTTGTGGCGCGCGTGCGCGCGACCCCCGGCGTGATCAGCGCTTCGGCGATGTCCGGCGAGCCTGGCGGTTTTCACGACACCATGTCCTTCGGCATCGAAGGCAGCGAGCGGAACTGGCGCATGCGCACCGTGTTTACCGATCACGATTATGTCAGGACGCTGGGGATGAAAATCATTGCGGGCCGCGACTTTTCGCGCGCGTTCGGTACGGACGCGGAACAGGCGATTTTGCTCAATGAAACCGCGGTGAAAATGCTGGGCTGGAGCAACGAGCAAGCGCTTGGCAAAACCATCCGCAACATCATGCTCGACACCACGCGCAGCCAGGTTGTCGGCGTCATCGGCGATTATCATTTTTCTTCATTGAAAGATGCGATCGAGCCGCTGGCCGTTGCCATTCGGCCGTGGCGGGCCACGTTCGCCTTCAAAATCGAATCTCGCGATTTGCAGAAAACGCTGGCAGCGCTCGAACAGCAGTGGAAAGATTTCTCGCCGGCTTTTCCGTTTGAGTTTTCCTTTTTGGACGAGTCGCTGGATCAGCTTTATCGCCATGAACAAAGAGAGTCGACGCTTTTCCGACTCTTCGGCTTTCTGGCGATTTTCATTGCCTGTTTGGGATTGTTCGGTCTGGCGGCTTTCGCGGCGGAGCAACGCGGCAGAGAAATCGGCATCCGCAAAGTTTTGGGCGCCAGCATTGCCAGCGTCACCGGCCTGCTGTCGCGGGAATTTGTCAAGCTGGTGCTGCTGGCCAACGTCATTGCCTGGCCGGTGGCTTACTTTGCCATGAACAAATGGCTCGAAAATTTTGCCTATCGCGTCAGCCTCGACTGGTGGCTGTTTGCATTAGCCGGCGGGCTGGCGTTGGTAATTGCGCTGCTGACGGTGAGCACGCAAGCGATTCGAGCTGCGCTGGCGAATCCGGTAGAAACGCTGCGCTATGAGTGAAGAAGTAATCAGTAACCAGTGATCAGTGTTCAGTCAACTGGTTACTGATAACTGAATACTGATAACTGAATACCGATGACTGAATACTGGAGTCAACCATGCTCAAAAACTACCTTCTCATCGCTCTTCGAACGATTTTGAAGCACAAAGCGTTTT
This sequence comes from Candidatus Zhuqueibacterota bacterium, assembly GCA_022616415.1. GTDB lineage: Bacteria > Zhuqueibacterota > Zhuqueibacteria > Zhuqueibacterales > Zhuqueibacteraceae > Zhuqueibacter. The sequence continues at coordinate 56,267 of JAKEEU010000065.1, forward strand.
CGGCGATCAACCTCTTTGGGTTGGCCGTTGGGATCGCGTGCTTCGTCGTCATCATGCTTTATGTACAGGACGAGCTGGCGTATGACAGCTTCCATGCGGACGCGGACAGGATTTATCGCGTCGTCAAGGATTTCGTGAACGATGACGGATCGAAAGTACCGGATGCGACCACTCCACCCGGCCTCATGCCGGCGATGGCGCGGGAGATTCCCGAAATCGAACAAGCGGTGCGCATCTTTCCTTCGTGGGGATACAAGCCGTTGCTGACGTATGGAGAAAAAACCTTCTACGAAGAGCGCTTTTTGCGGGTGGACAGCACCTTCTTTGAGATTTTTTCTTTTCCCTTCGTGCGCGGCGAGGCGAAATCGGCTTTTGCCCAACCCTTGTCCATCGTGCTCACGCAGAGTTTGGCAAAAAAATATTTTGGCGACGAGGACCCGATGGGTAAAACCCTGGTCTTCGAGCGAAGACATCCGTTGCAGGTCAGCGGCATTCTCGAAGATGTTCCGGCGCAATCGCATTTCAAGTTTGATTTTCTGATCTCCATTCGCTCATTGAGCCAGGATTTTCAAAGCGGTTACCAGATGGATACGATTTGGGGTTGGTACAATTTCTACACCTATATCAAAATCAAGCCTAATACCGCCATCGCATCCGTCGAGCCAAAAATCCAGAAAGTGTTCAAAGCCAACCAACCACAAAACGACAACGTGTTTTACACCCAGCCGTTGGCAGGCCTCGATGGCATCCACCTGACTTCACACCTCAAATGGGAGCTTGAACCCAATAGCGACAACCTTTACATCTACGTCTTTCTGACCATTGCGCTCTTCGTTATTTTCATCGCTGGCATCAATTACGTCAACTTGACCACAGCCAAATCTGCCCTGCGGGCGAGAGAAGTCGGCTTGCGCAAAGTCGTCGGTGCTTTCCGGAACAGCCTGGTTTTGCAATTTTTATCGGAATCCGTGCTGATGGCGATTCTGGCCGCTTTGGCAGCGATTGCACTGTCAGAAGTTGGCTTGCCATTTTTCAATACGATCACTCAGAAAGAACTTTCTCTTTTTTCCTCCGATAGCCGGGCCATCTGGTTGCTGGTTGCCGCCACCACGCTTGTGTTGGGAGTAACCGCCGGCTTGTATCCGGCATTTTATCTTTCATCATTTCAACCGATTTCGGTTCTCAAAAAATTGCGCACCACCGGAAAATCATGGTTTGATCTGCGCAAAGCCTTGGTGGTGTTCCAATTCACGCTGTCCGTGATTTTGATCGTCGGAATCATCGTGATTCAAAAACAGATGGGCTTCATCCAGGCGGTCAAATTGGGTTTTGACAAAGATCAAGTCGCCGTCATTCGTAACGTCGGCGCTTTGCCCAATCGCGGCGAGGCTGTACGCGCGGCGCTGGCCCAAATTACCGGCGTGAAAAACGTCGCCTCTTGCGATGGCATGATCGGCGGCCAAAATTGGACGAACAGCTTGCGCATGAAAGGCTCCAACAATTCGCAGTTGGTGAATTTTCTGAGCGTAGGCTATGATTTTCTCGAAACGTTGGGCATCGAGCTGAAAGAAGGCCGCGATTTCTCGCCGGAATTTCCAGCGGATACGAATGACGCGATTATATTGAATGAAACCGCAGTAAAACAACTCGGCGTGCCGGAGCCGGTGCTGGGACAACAGATCGTTTGGGCAGAAGACCAAGACACCACCTACTACGCCAAGGTCATCGGTGTGGTGAAGGATTTTCACTTCACCTCGCTGCGCCTGGAAATCAAGCCTTTCGCATTCGTGATTACGCCGTCGCGCACCTGGCTGTTTGCTCTCAAAATGTCGGGCCAGAATCTTCGGCAAACGCTCGCGCAAATCGAGTCGACCTGGTCGAGCCTGGTTCCGGGCCGCCCGTTCGATTATTACTTTTTGGATGAAAGCCTCGACAAGCTCTATCGTTCCGAGCAAAATTTCCGCACGGTCTTTTCCGCGATGACGCTGTTGAGCGTGATCATTGCGTGTTTGGGCTTGTTCGGCCTGGCCGCTTTTACGGCAGAACAGCGCACGAAGGAAATCGGTATTCGCAAAGTGTTGGGCGCCACCGTGTCGGGCGTCACTGTGCTGCTCTCCAAAGATTTTGCCAAGCTGGTGATGATCGCCTACGTGATTGCCTGCCCGATTGCCTGGTATGCCATGCAAAAATGGCTGCAAGGTTTTGCTTATCGCATCGACATGGGCTGGTGGGTTTTTGCGCTCGCCGGCGGGCTGGCGCTCGCCATCGCGCTGTTCACCGTGAGCACGCAGGCGATCAAAGCGGCGCTGGCGAATCCGGTCGATTCGTTGAGGTATGAATGAGCGGAGAGCAGAGGGCATGGAGCAGAGGGCGGAGGGCCGAGGGTGAAGAGACTCTCGGCTCTATGCCCTCCGCTCTAAGCCCTCAGCCCTCTGCCTAAGAACCTCCCGCGTGACCTAAGAACAGGCGGCCCACTCCTCGGGTCGCCTGTTCGCCTTGCGATGAGCAATAAAATGTGTGCGTAAAAAGTATTACGTTTTACGCGTCACGTTTTACGCCTTGCGTTTCACGAATTACGTTTTAGTTTACCACAGGAGCTGTCATGCTCAAAAATTACTTCAAAGTCGCCGTCAACAATCTGCTCAAAAACAAAGCCCACACCTTCATCAATATTGCCGGTTTGGCCATCGGCTTTGCTTGTTGCATGGCCATTCTGCTCTATGTGGCGCAAGAACTGAGCTACGATCGCCATCACCAGGATCTCGACCGGCTTTATCGCGTGGCGATCATGAAAGACGTGAAGGGGCTGAATCGCGGGCAGGCCAGCGTGCCGTTCCCCACTGCGGACGTGCTGCTGAAAGATTTTCCGGAGATCGCGCAAGCCGGACGGGTGGTGGAGCTGTTTCAGCAGGACCCGGTCGTGAAAGTGGGGGAGGAGCTTTTCATCGAGACACGTTTTTATTTTGCCGAGCCAAGCTTGTTCGACGTGCTGACGATTCCGTTCGTGAAAGGCGATGCCAAAACCGCGCTCAGCCAACCCAACTCCATCGTGATCACCGAATCCATCGCGCAAAAATATTTCGGCACAACGGAAGCGCTGGGCCGGACTTTAACGATCAATCTCTCGCAAAGCAATACCGACTACAAAATTACCGGCGTTTTGCAGGATTGTCCGGCCAACACGCATTTCAAATACGATTTGTTGGCTTCTTTGGAAAATTATTGGACGGCGACCAATCCGCTTTTTCGCGAACGCTTGAAAAGCTGGTTTATGCTGGCGTTTTGGACTTATGTGAAGCTCACGCCGGGCGCTGAGGCAACGGAAGTTGAAACCAAGCTGGCGCAAGTGATCACGCAATATTTCCCACCCACCCGGCAGGATTCGCGGCTCTTTTTGCAGCCGGTCAAAGATATTCATTTGCGCTCCAGCCTCGACAACGAATTGGAGCCGAATAGTGATATTCGTTACGTTTACATTTTTTCCGCCATTGCGCTGCTGGTGTTGGCGGTCGCGTGCATCAACTTCATGAATTTGACTACGGCCAAATCGCTGCACCGCGCCAAAGAAGTCGGGCTGCGCAAAGTTCTCGGCGCCGTGCGGCCGCAGCTCGTCAAACAGTTTTTGTTCGAATCGATTTTGGCTACAGCCGCGGCGGTTTTAATCGCGCTCGGCTTGATCGAGCTGGCGCTCGGCCGCTTGAACGCTTTAACCGGGGCCGCATTGCCGGCAAACTATATGGATATTCGATTCATTCCAGCCGTGCTCGCGCTGACTTTGATCGTCGGCGTTGCCGCCGGACTTTATCCGGCATTTTTTCTTTCTTCCTTTCAGCCGGTCAAAACTTTGAAAGGAGTTTTTGGGCGATCGGCGCAAGGCCGGAGCGTACGCATGGGATTGGCCGTCGTGCAGATGGGGATTGCCGTCGTTCTGCTCGTCGGCATCTTGACTATTTGGCGGCAATTGGATTTCATTCAAAACAAAAAGCTCGGCTTCGCGAAGAATCAAATGCTGCTCATCAAAACCCCGGGAACGAAACTCTTCAACAATCAGGCCTACGAGACGTTCAAGCAACGGCTTTTGCAGCTTCCCCAAATGGCCGGCGTAACCAAGAACATACAGATTCCGGGAGAGGGCGCGGCGATACGCTCGGTTTATTTCAACAGCGTTGCCGCCGGCGAGAAATTAGCACTGCCGTATCTGTCGGTGGGGCACGATTTCGCCGCCACCTACGGCCTTGAAATCGTCGCCGGCCGCGACATTTCGAGCGCGTTTGCAAGCGACACCAATTCCGTTTATCTCGTCAACGAGACCGCGGCCAAACAATTCAATCTCAATCCGACAGTCGGCCGGCAGATCGCCACCGGAGATGCCGGAGAGGCTCCGGGGCCGATCGTCGGCGTGGTGAAGGATTTTCACTACGCGCCGCTGCACGAGCCGATCGGGCCGTTGGTGATCGGATTATTCAATGTTCCCTTGACCAACATTTCGGTCAGATTGCAAACGGATCGCTTGGCGGCGGCGGTGGCTGAAATTCAGAAAATTTGGCGGGAATTTGAGCCTGACCGCGCGATGGAATTTTCATTTCTCGACGACGAGCTTGAGGCGGTTTACCGTTTCGAGAATCGTTTGGGCAAGATTGCCGGCATCTTTGCCGGCCTGGCTATTTTCGTCACCGGCTTGGGCCTGTTCGGCATGGCGCTCTATGCGGCGGAGCAAAGAATCAAGGAAATCGGCATTCGCAAAGTGTTGGGCGCCACCTCGGCCAACGTCGTCGCGCTGCTGTCAAAAGATTTTGTGAAGATCGTTTTGCTGGCCAATGCTCTCGCCTGGCCGGTGGCATGGCTGGCAATGCGCCGCTGGCTGCAAGATTTCGCCTACCGCGTGGACATTGATTGGTGGCTCTTCGCGCTTGCCGGTGGCTTGGTGCTCGTGGTCGCCTTGCTGACCGCCGGCGCGCAAGCTCTCAAGGCGGCGCTGGCGAATCCGGTGGAGGCGCTTCGCTACGAGTAAAAAAAGTAACCAGTAACCAGTGATCAGTATTCAGTAAACTGGTCACTGAGAACTGACATGAATACTGGAGTCAACATGCTCAACAACTACCTCAAAATCGCTCTGCGCAATCTGTTCAAGCACAAGGCTTATTCGTTCATCAATATCGCCGGATTGGCGGTCGGGTTGGCGTGTTGTCTGCTGATCAGCTTGTACGTCAAAGACGAGCTGAGCTACGATCGCTATCACGAGAAAGCGGATCGCCTTTTCAAAGTGGTGACGGATGGGCGCAGCCCGGAAAGAGAAGCAAAATTCGCGCTCACGCCGGCGCCGTTGGCGGAAGCGTTGGTGCGGGATTTTCCCGAAGTTGAAACCGTCACCCGGCTGTTTACTTTGTTCGGTGAGGGTCTCGTCCAATATGGCGAAAAGCGTTTTAATGAGCCGCGCCTCTATTTTGGCGATTCGACGTTTTTTGAGGTTTTCAGCATTCCGCTGCTCTCGGGTGATGTCAAAACGGCGCTCGCCCGGCCTGCCATGGTCGTGCTCAGCGAGACGGCGGCGCGCAAATATTTTGGCAGCGAAAACCCGCTGGGAAAAACGATCAGGGTGAACAATGATTTCGATCTGCAAATCACCGGCGTGATGGCTGACGTTCCGGCCAATTCACACTTTCATTGCGATTTTCTCATTTCATTGGCGTCGGCCGGCATGAGCCGAAACCCGAGCTTTATTTCCAACAATAATTTCCACACTTATCTCGTGCTCCGCGACGGCGCTTCGCCGCAAACGCTGGAGGCAAAATTTCCGGCGGCCATCAAGAAATATGCCTCGGCGCAAATTGCCGCGCGCTTCGGCCAAACGTTTGAAGAGCGCCTGGCCGCAGGATATGAAACCAATTGGTCGCTGCTGCCGGTCACTGACATTCATCTCCATTCCCAGCGCGAGTATGAAATCGAGCCGAACGGGAATATCATGACCGTCTATCTTTTTTCGGCCATTGCCGTGATCGTGTTGTTGATCGCGTGTGTTAATTTCACGAACCTCGCCACCGCCCGCGCCGCCGGCCGCGCCAAAGAGATCGGCATTCGCAAAGTCGTCGGCTCGAACCGCGCGCAATTGCTGCGGCAATTTTTGGCAGAAGCGATCTTGTTGAGCCTAATCGGCCTGCTCGCGGCCATCGTGCTGGCCGAATTGTTTCTACCGGTTTTCAACAACCTCGCCGGCAAACAAATTCAAACCGCCTTCTTTGAACGGCCCGGATCCATCGTCGCATTGTTGGGCATCGGAATTTTTGTGGGGCTTTTGGCCGGCAGTTATCCGGCTTTCGTGCTCTCGGCGTTGCGTCCGGTGCTCGTGTTAAAAAGCGCCTCGCCCGCGGGCACCAGCGGCGCCTGGATACGCCGAGGCCTGGTGGTTTTCCAATTCGCCATTTCCGTTGCATTGATTGCCGGAACTTTGATCGTCCACCACCAGCTCGATTTCATTTCGAGCCGCCGGCTCGGGTTTGACAAAGAACAAGTGCTGGTGGTCAAGCGCGCCTCAGCTTTGGGCCGGCAGCCCGAGACGTTCAAGCAACGATTGTTGCAGAACCCCGGCGTCATCAACGCCGCGACCTCCACGACGCTGCCCGGCAAGCTTTACGGCCGCAGCACGTATCGCGCGCCGGGCGCGCCCGTAGAAAACTCGTATGGGATGCACGAAATGTATGTCGACGAAGATTTCCTTCCGGCGCTGGCCATCACATTGGCCGCCGGCAGAAATTTTTCGCGCGATTTTGCGACCGACACTTCGGCGGTGTTATTGAATGAAGCCGCAGCCAAGCTGTTCGGTTGGGCGGATCCGCTCGGCCAGACCCTGGCGCAACCCGGCGACTCGTTGTGGCGCGCCACCGTCATCGGCGTCGTGAAAGATTTTCATTTTGAGTCGCTGCACAAGCCGATTCAGCCGCTGGTCATTTTGCACCAACCTTTCTACCAGTATCTGTCGATTCGTCTTCGGCCGGAGAATCTCGCCGCGACGGTGCAGGCGGTGGAGTTGCTTTGGAAAGAATTTGTGCCGCAGCAGCCGTTCGAGTTTTCATTTCTCGACCAGGATTTCGACGCGCTGTATCGGGCCGAGGAGCGCACCGGAAAAATCTTCGGTCTTTTCACGGCGCTGGCGATTTTCATCGCCTGTCTGGGGCAATTCGGGCTTGCCTCTTACACGATTCAAAAACGCACCAAAGAAATCGGCGTGCGCAAAGTGCTCGGCGCCTCGGCAACGAGCATCGTGGGATTGCTCTCCAAGGAATTTGTCAAGCTGGTGATGATCGCCATGTTCATCGCCACGCCGATGGCTTATTATATCATGAGCCGCTGGCTGCAGGATTTTGCTTATCGCATAGAGATCGGCTGGCGGGTATTCGCGCTCGCGGGCACGCTGGCGTTGGTCATCGCCTTGCTCACGGTGAGCGTGCAATCCATCAAAGCCGCGCTGGCAAATCCGGTTGAATCCTTGCGGTATGAATAAGCAGAGGGCGGAGGGCTTAGAGCAGAGGGCAAAGGGCGGAGGGCAACAAGGAGCATGAAACGTTGAATATCGTCCGAATGAAATATTTTCGCAGCAAGATCGATTGCCTGGCTCAAGCCGCTTGGCTATTGGCCGGACTTTTCATCTTGCTCACGATGCTGGCATGTGTGGCTTCATCCGTCCAAGACCGCGAAAGAGGCTGGCGCGCGGATATTGATTTCCTGCTGAAAGAAACGCAGCGGCAGCATTACATTTATAAATCGCGGAAGAAGCGATGGCCCAAATGGACGAATTGGTGAGTCGCGACAATGTGATGGGCATCAAATGGATTGGGCCGTTGCTCCTGCGCTTTCGCGGCGCGCTAGAAATCGTTTCAACCGGCGTGAATCCGCGAGGAACGAAAATCCCTTTGACACTCGCTGATGGCGATGGCAATGCGACCGAGGCTGAGCTCGAATTGATCCCCGCGCCGCGCATGCGAGGCGTGCCTAAGTTGAATGCATCGAAGCTGTCTCAAGCGCAATCTGCTCCGCTTTACTTGCAAAATGTGGCCACGCTTTATTGGCTCAAGGAGCTGCCGGAGGCTAACGCGGTGTATGTGCAATTCAATCAAGTCGTCGATGGCGCCGATGAAACGCTCGCCGCCTTTGCCGCGCGCTTGCAACAAGTTTTAGATAAAAGTCTGCCGGCGACTTTGATTGTCGACGTGCGGCACAACAACGGCGGCAATGCGGATTTGTTGTCGCCGTTCATCGATGTGCTTGTAAAATTTGAGCGCCGCCAGCAGCGTAACAAGCTGTTCATCCTGACCGGGCGCAACACGTTTTCGGCGGCGCAGATTTTCATCAACCGTGTCGATCGCTTGACCAACGCGATTTTCGCCGGTGAACCGAGCAGCTCGAAACCCAATTTCGTCGGCGAAGAAAACGAAGTGATTCTGCCGTGGAGCGGCGCCATCTGCAGCATCTCCAATCGTTATCACGAATCCATTCCCGGCGATCAGCGAATTTGGATCGAGCCGGCACTCGGGGTCGAGCTCTCTTCGCATGATTACTTTGCCAACCGCGATCCGGTGCTGAAAGCTGTTCTAAATACGTCAAAAAGTCATTAGCTGCAAATGTGATGATGGAAGGCGTTTTGATCATGAATAATTTTTCTTTTCTTGCCCTTGCATTTCTATTCTTGTCTTCTGCTGCCGGAGCACAAGAAGAACGAATTAATGGATGGGAAATCAGCAAGGAATCTTACAACAGAGAGAAAATATCTCAGTTAAAAAATAACATCCTCGATGGCACATACAAGGAAATAAACAGTGTCATCGTGGTCAAGAATAACAAATTGCTGATTGAGGAATATTTTAACGGCGCTGGCAGAAACACGACTCACGACGCGCGCTCGGTAGGCAAAACTTTTGCTTCGGCTGTGACAGGCATCGCTTTGCAAGAAGGGTATTTAAAGAATATCGATCAGACGCTTTCTGAATTTTATGATTTGAAAAAGTACAGAAATTTCAACGAGGGGAAAGCGAAGGTAACCTTGAAGAATCTTCTGACCATGAGCTCGGGTTTCGACGGATTCGATTTCGACGAAAAGTCCATCGGCAACGAGGAAAATATGTACCCTCAACCCGATTGGGTTGCCTGGACGCTCAACCTGCCGATGGCAACCGACAGGGAACCGGGGCAAAAATGGTATTATTTCACGGCAGGCGTCGTCTTGCTTGGCGATATCCTCAACGAAACCGTGCCAGGGGGATTGGAAAAATATGCCGACGCCAAATTATTCAAGCCGCTGGGCATCGAGAATTATCAGTGGCAATACACGCCGCAGCACGTTCCAAATACCGCAGGTGGGATCAGGCTCACCCCATTGGATTTCGCCAAGTTCGGGCAACTGTATAAGAACAACGGAAAATGGAACGGCCGGCAAATTCTACCGGAAGAGTGGGTGGCTCAATCTTTTACAAAACATTATGCGACCACGAACGAAGGGGAGTCCTACGGATATTTATGGTGGAACAAGACCTATCAGGCAAATGGAAAACCCTGCGAGGTTTATTATTGCAGTGGCAATGGCGGCAACAAAATTTTTGTGTTCACGGAACATCCCATAGTCGTTGTCGTAACGGCAAGCGCTTACAACCGAAGATATGCACATCCGCAGGTGGATGAGATGATGCAGAGCTACATTATTCCAGCCGTGATTGAAGACTGAGTTGTAACAAGCCCATTATGCTCAAAAACTACCTGAAAAGTCGCGCTAAGAAATCTGCGCCGGCATTGCAAGAAGAGTATCCGGAGATCGTGGCAGCGGTACAATGCTGGCAATGGTGCAAGGCGTTGATCATTTACCGGGAAATGCGCTTTTACGAAGAGCGTTCGTTTTTACGGATCCCGAAGTGTTCGACGTTTTTACGTTTTCCTTAATGATTGCACTGCTGACAGTGAGCACGCAGGCCATCAAAGCAGCGCTGGCAAATCCGGTGGAGGCGCTAAGATACGAATGATTGCGGAATGTGGATTTCGGATTGCGGCTCTACAGACAATCAAGCTTCCGCAATCCGCAACCCCAAATCCGAAATGGAGACACCATGTTCAAAAACTTCTTCAAGCTTTCCTTGCGCAGCATGGCAAGAAACAAGATACATGCGCTGATCAACGTCGCCGGCTTGTCGCTGGGCATTGTCGGCGCGCTCGTTATTTTTTTGATCATCCGCTTCGAGCTGGGCTTTGACGTGTATCATCGCGAGGCGGATCGCATCTATCGCCTCGTGCGCACCTCCAATGAATTTGGCAAAACCATGCACACGCCCGGTGTGCCGTATCCTCTGCCGCACGCCTTGCGAAACGATTTCCCGGAAATCGAACACGTCGCCATTGTCGATGCCAACTTCACGCCGTCCGTGTTTGCTGTCACGCGCAGCGACGGTACTATCGCGAAATTCAAAGAAGAAAAGGGCGTGGCTTTCATCGATCCGGCCTACTTCAAAATTTTCAGCCAGCAGTGGCTGGCGGGCGATCCGGAACGCGCTTTATCAGCTCCCCATTCGATAGTTATTTCGAAGGGAATAGCAGAAAAATTTTTCGGCCAGGAAGATCCCATCGGCAAGCGCATTACTTACGATAGAAACCATGAAGTGCAAGTCACCGGCGTCGTGGCCGATGTTCCTCCCAACAGCGATCTCCCGTTCAATCTGCTTATCGCCTACGATCATAAAGAGAGAGGCAACGACAACTGGGGTAGTGTTTCCAGCGCGACGCAATGCTATCTCAAATTGCCCGCGCGCCTCGATCCCAAACAGATTGAAAGCCGGCTCGGAGCATTCTTGGTCAAATATCAAAAAGAAGACGAAGCAAAAACAGTCACGATGAGCTTGCAACCCCTGCGCGACCTCCATTTCGATACGCATTTCGGCACATTCGGCGGTAGAACGGTTGCCAAATCTACGCTTCTGGCGTTGGGTATGATCGGCGTGCTCCTACTCATCACCGCGTGCATCAACTTCGTCAATCTCAACACCGCCCTGGCGGTGAGGCGTTCCAAAGAAGTGGGCGTGCGCAAGGTGCTCGGCAGCACCAGGCCTCAGCTCGTGCTGCACTTTCTTGCCGAAACGGCGACGGTGATGCTGTTGGCGATCGTGATCTCCTTGGCGCTGGCGGAAATCGTGCTGGTGCAGTTGCAACCCCTGCTGGGATATCGTTTGGAATTGCATCTTTTCGGCGACGCCGCCATTCCGATATTTCTGCTCGCGCTTTTGGTTTTGGTCACCATCAGTGCCGGATTCTATCCGGCTTTGCACCTGTCGGGTTTCAACGCGAGCGCGGCGTTGCGGAACAAATTGAGCTCCCGTTATAGTGAAGGCCTGCCGCTGCGGAAAGGCCTGGTGCTGGTTCAGTTTGCGATTTCGCAGGCGCTGATTATTTGCACGATCGTGATCAGCAGCCAAATCGCCTACTTTCAAAAGGCCGATATGGGGTTCAACCGCGAAGCCATCGTCGAGGTGGAATTGCCGGCCAACGAACGGGAGAAATTGGTGCGGCTCAAAAATCAGCTTGTGCAGCACACCGCGATCAAATACGCCAGCTTTTCCAATAGCGGTGCCGCCTCGGGCAATGTGTGGACGAGCAATTATTCCTTGCGCGATTCCAGCGAAGTCAAAGAAGGCCGTACCCATGTCAAGTTCATCGACGAGAATTTCATCGCGACCTACGAGCTGAAGCTGTTGGCCGGCGAGGGCTTGGCTGCAACCGATACGCTGAAAAAGTATATTGTCAATCGAACGTTTGCCGAAGAGACGGGATACGGCGACAATCTCGATGGTCTCTTGGGCAAATACGTTCAGATTTGGGGGCGGGAGGCGCCGATTGCCGGCGTGGTCAGTGATTTCAACACCAGCTCGTTGCACCAAAAGCTGGAACCCGTCGTTTTGTCGATGCGGCACAACTATTGGCAGGCCGGCATCAAAATCGATTTGCAAAATACGAAAAGCGCGCTGGCGGCCATCGAACAGGCTTGGTCGTCCGTTTATCCAGAATACGTTTTTGGCTACACGTTTCTCGATGAGACCATTGCCAAGTTTTATGAAGACGAGCAGAAAACCGCGCGGCTGATGAATATTTTTACCGTCGTGGCCATCTTCATCGGTTGCCTGGGGCTGTTTGGTCTGGTTTCTTATATGACGGCACAACGCACGAAAGAAATCGGCATCCGCAAAGTGTTGGGCGCCAATTTGGCCAATATCCTGGCGATGTTTCTGAAAGAATTTGCGTTTTTAATTTTGCTCGCTTTCGTCGTGGCGGCGCCGGTGGCTTATTACTTTATGCAAACCTGGCTGGCTGATTTCGCTTACCGCATCGAGTTGGGCGGCGGCATTTTTCTTTTGGCTCTGCTGGCAGCGTTTGCGATTGCCTTGATCACGGTGGGCTATAAGTCCTTGCGGGCCGCGCTGGCGAACCCGGTGGAGGCGCTGCGGTATGAGTAATAAAACGTGAGGCGTGATGCGTAAAACGTAATTCGTTTTATTTTCGCCTTTCGGTGATAAACAAGAACCTCTCGCGTGACCCAAGAACGGGCGATCCATTTCCCCAATGGGTCGCCTGTTCGACTTGCTATGAGCAATGATTTTGCAAATATTTCTGAGCGCAAAGCACTCCGTCTGAACTGTTGCGGAGTTTTTGAAGTTCAGTCAACTCGACTAATTTCAGAGGTGAACATGCTCAAAGGTAAATTTTTCCTGGCTGCCGCTATTGCTTTTTTGTTCTGTGCCGTTCCCGATATGTTTTATGGGCATCCGCCCGGTGATGACTTCAACCTCTCGCAAGTCTATCCCATCGATCGAGGGCATTCCTACGTCGGATTCACGGTCAAGTACATGGGGTTTGCCAAAGTGCGGGGCCGGTTTGCGGATTTCTCCGGCGCGTTTCGTTATGATCCCAATGACGTCACCAAAACTTCCGCTACGGTCATCATCAAAGTCGAGAGCATCGATACGGATCATGATTTCCGGGACAGGGATTTGAAATCGGCCAACTGGTTTGAAGCGGAAAAATACCCGCTCATGAAGTTTCAAAGCAAGCGCGTGATAAAAGACCAAACCGGTGTTGAAGTGATCGGCGATCTGACGATCAGAGATGTCACCAAAGAAGTCGCGCTCAAAATGGAATATCATTCGGGTGTGCAAAAAGATATTCGCGGCGATACGCAAGTTATTTTTACCGGCAGCACGATGATCGATCGCAAGGAATTCGGCGTCAAGGGTGAAAGATGGAGCGCAGTCAAAGAAGGGATTACCGCAGTGGCTTCTGAAGTCGAAATTGAGCTGAACATTTTGGGAAAACAAATCAACGCACCCAATTTCAGGAATTGGGTCAGCAACCTCGAAAGTCCACAGGGCAAGATTTATAAAACCGTCACCGAGAGCGGCGTGGCCGGTGGGATAAAGGAGTTCCAACAATTGAAATCTGCCGGCGGCGATCAAATTTCATCCGGTGTGCTGAATGTTGTGGGTTACATGCTCTTGAAAGAAGGCAAGGCCGACGAAGCCCTGCAAATATTCCAGCATAATGCCGGAGTATTCGCCGATGATCCGAATATTTATGATTCGCTCGGCGAAGCTTATGGGTTGAAGGGCGATAAGCCAAACGCCGTCAAAAATTACAAGCTGGCGCTGGAAAAAGATCCGCTCAATGCCAACGCCATGGAAATTTTGCGGCATTTGGAGAAATAAACAGGAAGAATGATCATGCTCAAAAACTACCTCAAAATCGCGCTGCGCAATTTGCGCAAGCACAAAGGATACACTTTCATTAACGTCGCCGGCCTCGCCATAGGCATGGCGTGCTGCCTGCTCATTCTGCCTATGTGCAATACGAGCTGAGCTACGATCGTTACAACGGGAAAGTCGGGCAAATTTATCGGCTGTGTGAACGGTTTGTCCCGGTGCAAGAGGGAGGAAGTGAATTTGTCACCGCAGCAACACCGGCGGCCTGGAGAGCCGCGTTGCTTGCCGAATTTTGCTTATCGCATTCAGATCGGCATTGAAACATTTTTGCTGGCCGGCGTGGTGGCGTTGGTGATCGCCTTGCTGACGGTGAGCTATCAATCGATCAAAGCCGCGCTGGCCAATCCGGTTGACTCCTTGCGGTATGAATAAAAAGTCAGATCCTGACTAGCGGGATTTATTCCATTCGACACGAATAGTGAAACAGGATGAATTCCCGCTTATCCGTATCATTTCATCTTTTTTGTTGTTTATCTTTTTTAAATTTACTGTCCGCTGGCGAACACCTACTGCTATGCCAGCGGACAGCTTTCCTGCCCGATCCACTTCCCGAGCCGCCATAATTCCTTGAAAAACATAAGAGGCATGATTGTTGAATAAATCTATATTGGGACAATGGGCTTTATGTAACCATTGCCAGAATGAATCTGTCTAACCACAAAACTGGAGCGCGGACTTTCCAGTCCGCGATGTGTGTGGACAAAAAGCCCATCTCCCCTATGGCAGTGTCAAAAATTTTATGAAAAGGGAGTGCGACATTCTTGTCCACCATGCGCATCGCGGACAAGAATGTCCGCGCTCCCCTAATTCAAGGAGAAAACCATGAGCTTAAAAGAGATTCTGCAAAAAATCGTTGAAAACGGCGAGTCGATTCTTTTGACTGATAGCGAAAGAGACTGGGAAGCGAACGAGCTTTTGAGCGGACTTTCCGAGCGCACGTTGAAGACCCGCGCCCATCTTCAAAGCGGGCTGTATATTGCCGAGATCAGCGACGCCGGTTATCTCGGGCGGGTGATGTTCAAGGTGAAACAAAAAGTCTAACGCGGACGGCTTAGACGAACGCGGATGCCGCAGTCTTGCAGAGATTACGAGCAACCAGCGACCAGCAACCAGCAACGAGGAACCAGATCATGTTCAAAAGCTATCTCAAAATCGCCCTCCGGCACGTACTCAAATACAAAACATATTCTTTCATTAATGTTTTCGGCCTTGCCGTCGGCGTGGCGTGTTGCATTCTGGTTTTCCTTTTCGTGCAACATGAAATGAGCTATGATAAATTTCACGAGCACGCCAAGAGCCTTTATCGCGTGAATCTGCGCACCAAAACGCCGGCGGGCAGCGTGAATACCGGCGGCGGCCAGCCGCTGCCTTTGGCGCCGACTTTGAAGGCGACTTTTCCCGAAATCCGGTTTGCCACCCGCTTCGCACAAACCAATGCCGTCGTCCGCACCTCGCCGGAAAACGCGACAAAGGAGCAGGTGCTTTTTGTCGATAGCGATTTTTTTAAAATGTTCAGCTTCCCTTTGCTGAGCGGCTCTGCAGAAACGGTTCTCGAAGATAAAAAGTCCATTGTCTTGAGCGAAGCGATGGCGCAAAAATATTTCAGCAATGAAGCGCCGTTTGGCCAAACGCTGACGCTGAACTTTGGCGACGGTGACGATGATTTCACCGTTGCCGGCGTCGCTCGAAAAGTCCCCGACAATTCCAGCATCGCATTCGATTTTCTTTTGCGTTATGAGAATGCGCCGAATTATAGAGATTTGGAAACCAGTTGGACTTCTTGGGGCGCTGTCACGTTTATCCAGCTTGCCGAGAATGTGCAGCCTGCCGAGCTGCAAGCCAAGTTCCGCGCTTTCGAGAAAAATTATTACCAGGCGATGATTAACACCTGGCAAATTCTCGGCTGGATTTCGAAAGAAGAAGGCGCTTTGCAATTGTCGTTGCAACCACTGATGGACATCCATCTCGCGACGGAAGTGGAAAATGGCTTGTTTCCGACGAGCAATCCGGCATATTCATACATTCTTTCCGGCGTTGGGCTGGTCGTGTTGCTGATTGCTTGCATAAATTTCACGACGCTCGCCATTGGCCGTGCCGCCAGTCGCACCATGGAAGTCGGGATGCGCAAAACGATGGGCGCTACGCGTGGCCGGCTGCTGCGGCAATTCTGGGGCGAAGGATTGCTCTTCAGCGTGCTGGCGCTGCTCATGGGCATTGCGCTGGCCGAATTTTTTCTGCCAACCTTTAATTCGCTCGCGAACAAAACTTTGGCGATTCATTATCCTGGCAATTGGCCGATTTACGGTGTCATGGCGAGCCTGGTATTTTTTGTCGCTTTTGTCGCCGGTGGTTATCCGGCGGTTTTTCTGTCCGGTTTTCAACCCATATCGATTCTGAAAAATCGTCTCGCGCTTGGCAGCAAGCATCGCTTGAGCCAGGCTCTCGTCGTCGTGCAGTTTTCGCTCTCCGTACTGCTGATTATCTGCGCCATGATCATGTCCGGCCAGCTTCGCCATCTCAAAACTCAAAATCCTGGTTTCAATGAAGAGCAAATTGTCGTGATCCCCACCAACGCCCGCGGCGAGGAAGGCGAACAAATGCTGGAGCGCTATCGGCAAAGGCTGCGCGGTTATGGCAGCATCGCCGGCCTCACCGGCAATTCCGACGGTTTCAACAAAGAACCGTCGTGGCAGTCATTCGGCACGAAAGACGGCGCGAATTGGCAGGTGAATATCATGTGCGTTGATAAAGATTTCATCAAAACCATGGGCATGGAAATCGTGCAGGGCCGGGACTTTTCGCCGGAGATGACTTCGGATGTCACACAGGCCGTGATCGTCAACGAAGCACTGGTAGCGGCGTTCGGCTGGAAGGACCCGGCGCGCAGCGGCCAAAAATTCAGCGATTTTAGTCTGGGGAATTGGCAAAATCCGATCATGAAAGATCCGGCGGTAATCGGCGTCGTGCGGGATTTCAATTATGCGACGTTGCACGAAAAAATCAAGCCGATGGTTCTCTATCTCGCGCCCGAAAAGGCCATCAAGTACATTTTTGTTCGCATCACACCCGGCGATTTTGCGAGCTCGTTGGCGTTGCTGCGAGAGGCCTGGCGTGAAGCCGCACCAGGAAAACCGTTCGATTATTATTTCCTCGATGAAGATTTCGACCGGCAATATCGCGCCGAAGAGCGCTGGGCGCAAATCGTTTCGTATGCGACACTGTTTGCGATCGTCATCGCCTGCGTCGGCCTGTTCGGCTTGTCGGCTTTGGCCGTCACCAAACGCACCAAAGAAATCGGCATCCGCAAAGTGCTCGGCGCTTCGGTGGCCGGCATCGTTTCCCTGCTCGCCGGCGATTTTCTCAAGCTCGTCGCGCTCGCCAATCTCATCGCTTGGCCGATAGCGTGGTACGCGATGAATCGTTGGCTGCAAAACTTTGCTTACCGCATCGACATCGGCTGGTGGATGTTCGCGCTGGCAGGTGGACTGGCGCTGCTCATCGCGTTTATGACGGTGAGCACGCAGGCGATCAAAGCGGCGCTGGCGAATCCGGTCGAAGCGCTTCGCTATGAATGAGCAGAGGGCAGAGGGCTTAGAGCAGAGGGCAAAGAACAAAGAATAGCCCTCCGCTCTACGCCCTTAGCCCTACGCCCTCAGCCCTCTGCTCTAAGACTTCGGACATCGGACAAACGACTTCGGACTTTGTCATGTTCAAAAACCACCTCAAAATCGCGCTGCGCAATTTGATGAAGTACAAGCTCAATTCCTTCATCAACATTTTCGGCTTGGGTGTCGGCTTGGCGGCCGGCATTCTCATTTATATGTTCGCGCACAACGTGTTGACTTACGATGCCTTTCATAAGAACGCCAAGTCGATCTACTTGGTATACAAAGAGCGCATCACGCCGACCGGCACGCAGATTACGCGCGATACTTGGCTGCCGATGGCCTCGGCGCTCATGGCCGACTATCCCGCCATCGCCAACGCCGCGCGATTGTGGGACGAGAACAACTGGGTCGAAGCCGGCGAGCAACGCTTTCTGGAAAACATCATCTACGCCGATCCGTCACTCTTCAAAATGTTTACCTTTCCGCTGGCGCAAGGAGAGCAGGCGACGATTTTTTCCGATCTCCACACCGCGGTCATTTCCAAAGCCATTGCGCGGAAATATTTCGGAGACGGAGAGGCCATCGGCAGGCGCATCACCATCGGATACAACACCGATTACGTGATTCGTGGCGTATTGGAGGAGATTCCCCGCAATTCGCAGATTCAAATCGACATTCTCGTGCCGGTGGAAAGCGCTCCAGGCTATGAAGAGAACAAGAATGACTGGGGCAGCTCGTGGTTATCGACCTTCATCCAGCTCTCACCGCAAGCCACTCCCGCCGCACTGGAAGCGCAGTTTCCTCATTTCGTCGCGAAAATCTGGAATGAAGAGCTCAACAAAAGCATGACGCTGAAATTGACGCCGCTCTTGGATCTCTACAACGAGCTGACCGGCGCGCACACGTATGCTTACATATTGTTGGGCGTGGCGCTGATCATCTTGCTCATCGCGGCGATCAATTTCATGAACCTGACCACGGCGCGTTCGCTGGAGCGCGCGCGTGAAATCGGCATGCGCAAAGTCCTGGGCGCGCAGCGGCTCGCGCTGATCAAACAATTTCTCCAAGAATCTCTTTTAATGGTGCTGCTCGCGTTGCTTTTCGGCCTGTGCCTTTTGGAGATGGTTTTGCCTTGGTTCAATGCGCTTTATGAACTCGACCTCCGCACGGATTATTGGCAAAATCCGCAAAACATTCTTGGATTGCTCGCGCTGGCTCTAACGGTGGGAGTGCTTTCCGGATTCTATCCCGCGTTCGTGCTCTCGCGCCACCAACCGGGCGAGGCGCTGAAGGGCCGGCTCAAATCCAAGCCGGCCGGATTGCGCTTGCGTTATGGCCTGGTCATCGCGCAATTCTGTTTGGCCATCGTGTTGATGATCGGCGCCGGCGTGATGGGGCGGCAGATTCAATTCATGAAAAATGCCAACCTGCACTTCGATAAAGAGAGTATCGCCGCGATTCCGGTGCAGGTTGCCGATTTCAGAAATCCCGAAGAAGCGCGAGTGCGGCTTGAAACCTTCAGGAACGAGCTGCGCCGGCACAGCGGTATTCTCTCGGTGGCTTCCTCCATCCAAGTGCCGGGAAGATGGCCGAGCTCGTTTACGTTTGCTTATCCCACCGATCGCGACGATTCCCAGCGTTTGCGCGTGCGGCGGGCTTTAGTGGATGCACATTTCTTTGCGACCTACGGCATGCAATTCAGCGAAGGCCGAAATTTCTCGGATGAATCCGCCACCGATGCGCAACAATCGCTGATTTTGAATGAAGCGGCGCTGCGCGATCTCGGTTGGCCCAACGGTGTTGGCCGGCAGATTCGCATCGGCGAGACGGTTTACAGCGTCATCGGCGTGGTGAAAGACTACCATTTCGCTTCATTGGCCAACGCCGTTGCGCCAGTCTTGCACTTCTATCGCCCATCGAATAGTGACGCGCATCGCGTGGTCTCGGTGAAGCTGGCAGCAGGAAATGTGGCAGCGGCTTTGGAACACATTCGCGCACAATGGCACGCCCTCGACCCTGACCGCGCGTTTGATTTTTTTTTCGTCGATGACAATTTCAATCAATTATATCAAAGCGAAACCCGCCTGAGCGCCGTCACCGGCGCGTTCACCGGCTTGGCGATTTTGATCGCGTGTCTCGGATTGTTCGGCTTGTCCTCGCTGATGGTGGCGCAGCGCACGAAAGAGATCGGCATTCGGAAGACATTGGGCGCTTCCACAACCAATATCGTGTTCCTGGTCACGAAGATTTTCAACAAGCTGGTGCTCGTTGCTTTTGTGCTGGCTTGCCCGCTGGCCTATTTCGCAACGAGTCGATGGTTGCAGAATTTTGCTTATCGTGTTGACGTAGGCTGGGAAATTTTTGCGCTGGCAGGTGTGCTCGCGCTCGTGATTGCGTTTCTGACGATCGGCTTTCAGTCCCTCAAAGCCGCGCTGGCGAATCCGGTTGAGGCGCTGAGATACGAGTGAGGCAACGAAGATAAATAGATAAAAAGAAAAAAGGCTAATTGACTTCGGACCTCGGACAAACGACTTCGGACTTTATCATGCTCAAAAACTATCTCAAAATCGCGCTGCGCAATCTGCGCAAGCACAAAGGTTACACGTTGATCAACATCGCCGGCTTGACCGTCGGCATTGCCTGTTGCGCCCTCATCCTGCTGTTCGTCCGGCACGAGCTGAGTTATGATCGCTTTCACCAAAAAGCCGGGCGCATTTATCGCGTGCTCGTGACTCTCCATGAAAATGGCAAAAGCAACCGCCACTCTTGGACGCCAGCGCCAATGGCGCCAACCCTCGCGGAAGAATATCCGGAAGTTCTCAAAGCCGTCCGCGTGGAAACTTTTGGCAAGCCGCTCGTGAGCTATGAAGGCAAACAGTTTTATGAGGAGGGCGTTTATGGCGCTGATCCGAGTCTCTTCGAAATTTTTGACTTTCCGCTTTTGCGCGGCAATCCTGAAACTGCGCTGCAAGATCCCAAATCAGTTGTATTGAGCCAAGCGATGGCGCAAAAGTACTTTGGCAATGAAAATCCGCTCGGCAAAGTCATCCAAATCGAGCGCGGCGGGCGCGACTTTCAGGTGACCGGTATTTTGCAGGAGATTCCGCAAGCCTCACATTTACGCCCGGACTTTATCATACCCTTTGTGAACATCGCCTCGCGGCTGGACAACTGGTTCTGGTTCAGCTTTGCCGGCTATGTCTTGCTGGCAGAAAAGAATGCGGCGGCTGCCCTGGAAGAAAAGTTACATGATTTTGTCATGAAGCATTATAGCGATGCGTCCCGCAAAGCGGGGTTTCCCAAGGTATCATTGGGCTTGCAGCCGCTGACTGATATTCATCTGCGCTCCGATTTCGACAACGAAGCGGGTAAATTGAGCGCGATGACCTACCTGTACCTCTTTGTGGCGCTGGCGCTCTTTATTATCGCTGTGGCATGCATCAACTTCATGAATTTGGCCACGGCGCGCTCGCAACATCGCGCCCGCGAAGTCGGCGTGAGAAAAGTGATCGGCGGCATGCGCAGCCAGCTCGTTCTGCAATTCATTTCCGAGTCAGTGATTCTCGCGCTCATCGCCACGTTGAGCGCGATCGTGCTTGTCGAGTTCTTCTTGCCCGCTTTCAACGCGCTGGCGCAAAAAGAGCTGCACCTCGATTATGGCTCGGATGGGCTGCTGGTCGGCGGATTTTTTCTGCTCGCGCTGTTCGTCGGCGTCGCAGCGGGAAGCTATCCGGCATTTTTTCTCTCACGCTTCCAGCCGGTTGAGGTTTTGAAGGGCAGCTCACACAAAGGCACCTCGGGCGCGCGCCTCCGGCAATTGCTGGTGGTCGGCCAGTTCGTGATTTCGATTGCCTTGATTGCCTGCACGATTGTCGTGAATAATCAAATCGAATTCATTCGTGACAAGCGCCTGGGTTTTGATAAGGAGCAGGTAGTGATTGTGCCTTTGCGCGGTGAGCAAGCGCAAACCAAGTGGCCGAATGTGAAAACCGAGCTTTTACGTTATCCCGAAATTTTGTCCCTAGCTGCGTCATCCAGCATACCTGCAGACCCGGAATATTGGAGAACGGACGCCAAGCGTGGTGATGACGACGATGCAATGGCCGTCTTCAGTTATCAAATCGATTATGATTTTTTCAAAACGCTCGGTATCGATTTGGCGGCGGGCAGGTTCTTGTCACCCGAGTTTCCCGGCGACAGCGCACAGGCATTCGTGTTGAATGAAGCTGCTGTCAAAGATTTCGGCTATGAATCTGCAGAGGCCGCCATCGGGCAAGCATTTGTTTGGCTTGGACACGGTCCCGACAATCCGAAACGCGGAACCGTGGTCGGTGTGGTGAAAGATTTTCATTTCCGGCCGCTTTACGAAGAAATCGCGCCGGCGGTGTTTCATCTCATGCCGGACCGGATGTACTTTATCATCGTACGCGTCCGCCCCAATAGCATGAAAGAAGCGCTGGCCGTGCTGAAAGAAAAATGGCAGGCCTTCGATCCCGGCCATCCATTGGAATTCTCCTTCATGGATGAAAAAGTCGAAGCGCAATACGGCGCTGAGACGCGCTTGCTCAAAGTGTTCAGCATTTTTTCCGTCTTTGCCATCTTCATTTCCTGTTTGGGTTTGTTCGGCCTCGTCTCTTTCGCAACCGAGCAACGCACGAAAGAAATCGGCATTCGCAAAGTTTTGGGCGCGAGCGTCTCCGGCATCATTTTTATGTTATCGAGCAGCTTCACCAAATTGGTGGCGATAGCATTTGCCGTTGCTACTCCACTGGCGTGGTGGGCGATGAACAAATGGCTGCAAAACTTTGCTTATCGCGCTGATCTCGGCTGGCCGGTGTTTGCGCTGGCAGGCGGAACGGCGTTGCTCATCGCACTGCTAACGGTGGGCACGCAGGCCATCAAAGCCGCGCTGGCGAATCCGGTGGAGGCGCTCCGCTATGAATAAAAAGCCATTGGTAAATAGTGATCAGTATTCAGGAAGGCTGATCACCGACAACGAAATACTTAAAGAACGACAAAGATGAAGAGCCGATTATTATTTGCTTGCAGCCTGCCGTGCATTGCCCTGCTGTCCTTTGGCTGGGGTTTCAACCAAAAATCAGCCGATTCGACATCCAAACCGGCGGCGAACAACACGTCGGACTGGCCGCAGTGGCTGGGGCCAAATCGCAACGGCATTTCTGCGGAAATCGGTTTGCTCAAAAGCTGGCCGGCAACCGGCCCCAAAATTCTGTGGCGAATTCCGCTCGGCGAAGGCTTCTCCGGTGTTTCCATTTCGCAGGGGCGCGCTTACACTTTGTTTGCTCAAGGCAGCGACGAGTTTGTCGTTTGCCTCGATGCCGCCAGCGGAAAAGAACTCTGGCGCACGCGTTCCGGCTCGACTTTCAAAGATATGAACGGCAACGGGCCACGCTCGACGCCGACCGTTCACAACGAGGTGGTTTATGCGCTGGGCGCACACGGCAACTTATACGCGTTGCAAACCGCCAGCGGCAAAAAACTTTGGAGCCACGACTTGAAGAAAGAATTTAATACCGCCGGCCCCAGTCGAGATGGGGGATTCTCAACTTCGCCGCTCATTGAAGGCGATCTGCTTCTCGTCGAGGCCGGCGGCCGCGCGGGCAATTCCTTCATTGCTTTCGACAAACAAAACGGCGCCGTGGTCTGGAAAGTAGAATCCGACCGACCGGCGTTTGCCTCGCCGATTGCCATCACCGTAAACGGCGTTCGCCAAATCGTCTTTTTTTCCGCCGCCGGTGCGATTGCGATGTCTCCTGCCAACGGCAAAGTATTTTGGCGGCTGCCGTGGAAAACCGACTCCGACGTGAATGCCGCGACGCCGCTGTTCATCCCTCCCGACAAAGTTTTTATTTCTTCCGGATACGACGTCGGCGCCACTTTGCAGAGAATAATAGCCGGCAACGCGACCGCACGCATCGAAGAGATTTGGAAAAGCAAAGTAATATGTAACCTTTACACTTCTTCGATTTTGCAAGGCGACTACTTGTATGGCTTTGATGGAGGCATGCTGAAATGCTTTGAATGGAATACCGGCGCGGAAAAATGGAAACAGCGCGGCTTCGGCGCCGGCACGCTCATTTATGCCGACGGCCATTTGATCGTGCTCGGCGACAAGGGCAAGCTGGCGCTCGTCGAAGCCACGCCAGCCGGATACAAAGAAAAAGCCGCCGCCGAAATATTGGACGGCAGATGCATCACCGTTCCGGCGCTGGCCGCCGGCAAGCTGTACGTGCGCAATATGAAAGAGCTGGTGTGCTTGGATCTGTTTGGGCAGCTTTGATGGTTTCCAAAAATTTTTTCAGTAATCACTCAAAAGGAATTTAGGTGTTGACTTCGGACTTCGGACAAAACGACTTCGGACTTACATGCTCAAAAACTACCTCAAAATTGCCTGGCGTAATCTGTTGCGGCAGAAACTCTACGCTTTCATTAATATTTTCGGCTTGGCTATCGGGCTGGCCTTTTGCGCGCTCATTTTCCTCTACGTGCGTGACGAGCTCACCTTCGACCGTTTCCACGAGCAACGGGATCAGATCTATCGCGTGTACAAGGCCTACTACAATCCAGATGGCAGCAACGACCGCAACGACGTATGGCTGCCCATGCCGCTCGGCCCGGCGATGAGGGCCGACCTGCCTGAGGTCGAGCAGTATGTCCGCTTTCAGCAGAGACAGTACTTTGTAAAGGCAGGCACAGAGGCCGTTAAAGATGAAATCGTCTTCGCCGACGCCTCGATCTTCGAGGTGTTTACCTTTCCGCTTCTGCGCGGTGAGCCGAAAACGGCACTGGCTGACCTCAACAACGTTGTCCTTAGCGAAAAAATGGCGCGCAAATATTTCGGCGATACAGATCCGACAGGCCAGCGACTTGGCATCCGCCTTAGTGACCGCTTCGAGGATTTCATCGTGACGGGCATTGCGAAAGAGGCGCCGGGCAACTCCAGCATCCGCTTCGACATCCTTGTACCTTTCTCCAGAGTAATGTTGCTTGACGCCGGCGCAGCCGATCAATGGGGTTGGAACAGTTACTTCACCTTCGTCCAGGTCAAAGAGAACACCGTCATGGCCGACCTGGAGGAGAAGTTGATAGCGTTCAGGGCGAAGTATTTTCCAAACGAAGTCCAGAAGCTGCGCAATGAAGGGCGCTGGTCCGGTGACGGTATTCCGGTGAGATACCATCTCCAACCGCTCACCGACATCCATCTCAATACGCAAATAGACGGCGGACTCACGCCACCAAGCAATCCCTCGTACTCGTACATTCTGGGCAGCATCGCTCTTGGCGTCCTGCTCATCGCCTGCATCAACTTCATGACGCTCGCCATCGGTCGCTCGGCCAGTCGCGCCCGCGAGATTGGCCTGCGCAAAGTGGTCGGAGCACCGCGCACACAACTCATGCGCCAGTTTTGGGGCGAGGCTATTCTCCTGAGCTGTTTGGCGCTGGCCATCGGCATAGGACTGGCAGAATTGCTCCTGCCCGTTTTCAACGACCTGGCCGGCAAGACGCTGCGTTTCGATTACGTCAGCAACGCGGACACTCTGCTCGCGCTGTTGTTTTTGGTGTTGGGAACAGGTCTGGTGGCCGGCAGCTATCCGGCTCTCTTGCTGTCGCGTATCCAACCGGTGGAAACGCTCAAAAATCGGCTCAAGCTTGGCGGCTCCAATGTTGTGACGCGCTTGCTCGTGGTATTGCAATTCACGTTGTCGGTGTTTCTGATCGTCAGCACATTTGTCATGTTGCGCCAACTGCGTTACATTCAATCGAAAGATCTGGGCTTCGACAAAGAGCAAGTGGTGGTCATTCCACTGCAAGGTTTGGACGGGCAGCGCGTGCTTAGGCTCTTCCAAAACGAGCTTGGCAATCGCCGCGACATCGCGGGCGTGACCGGCATCAGTAACGCGTTTGCTTGGGGCACATACAGACAGGGCTTCAAGCATAAGGGCGAGGAGAAGGCTGTTTACATCTATGGCGTTGAATCAAACTTCCTCGATGTGCTCGGCATGGATCTCGTCGCCGGGCGCAACTTCGACCCCAAGCGGGTGACCGACTCGACGCATGCCGTGATCATCAACGAGGCCATGGCGCGTGACTTCGGTTGGAGCGATCCGGTTGGACAAGTCGTCTCGGGATTGTTTGAAGACAAACCATGGCGCAATCCCACAGTCATCGGCGTGGTGAAGGATTTCAACTTCCGCTCATTGCACAATCCCGTGGAACCGATGTTTATATCGCTCGGCATGAACAACACTATTTATTTCATGCTCGTCCGTATCCGTCCGGGTGACATGGCTGGTGCGCTGGCGGCATTGCGCATCGCTTGGGAGAAAGTTGCGCCTGAGGTACCGTTCACATATAATTTTCTGGATGACGATTTGGATCGGCAGTATCAATCCGAACAGCGCTGGGGCCGGATCGTGGGCTATGCCTCGCTTTTCGCGATTATGGTAGCCTGCCTGGGTCTATTTGGTCTGGCCGCGCTGACGGTGGCCGGCCGAACCAAGGAGATTGGCATTCGCAAAGTTTTAGGCGCTTCCATCACCAGTGTGACAACGCTGATCTCGAAGAACTTCGCCTGGCTTGTGTTCATCGGCATCGTGCTGGCAGTTCCGGCGGCGTACTTCACAATGAGCCAATGGCTGGAAGGCTTCGCCTATCGCATCGACATCGGCTGGTGGGTGTTCGTGTTTGCGGGCGGAATAGCCCTGCTCATCGCGCTGCTGACGGTGAGCGCGCAGGCGATCAAAGCGGCGCTGGCGAATCCGGTTGAGGCGCTGAGATACGAGTGAGGCAACGAAGATTAATAGATAAAAAGAAAAAAGGCTAATTGACTTCGGACATTGGACAAACGACTTTGGACTTTGCCATGTTCAAAAACTATCTCATCACGACCCTCAGAAAGCTGAGCCGAGAAAGAAGCTACACCACGATCAACGTGCTCGGTTTGGCGCTTGGCATCACGTGCAGCCTCATGCTTTTTTTGTTGATCAAATACGAGCTGAGCTTCGACAATTTCCACGCCAAAGTGGATCGGATCTGCCGCGTCAACACGATCTATGTGCGCGCCGAAGGAGAAGTGCACGATACCGGCACGCCCCTTCCATTCGGGCCGGCGCTGCGCAAGGATTTTCCTGAGCTGGAAAAAGTGGCGATGGTCGATTATGAGTCTGACGGCTTGATCACGATCGTTGACGGCGACAAAGCGCCCGTGCGCTATCAGGAAAAAAGCGGTGTCGTCTTCATCGAGCCGGATTTTTTTGATATGTTCGACTTCCCGTGGATTGCCGGCCATCCCAAAACGCTCGCCGCGCCGAACAATGTCGCGCTCACCGAAGAGCTTGCGCAAAAATATTTTCCAAATGAAAATCCCGTCGGCAAGCGTATCCGGCTTGATAACAAAATCGATCTGATCGTCACTGGCGTCCTCAAAAACTTTCCTGCCAATACGGATTTTCCCTTCAAGCTGTTGGTCTCTTTCATCACCGTGAAAGATCTGGGCTACGATTTAGAATCGTGGCAAAACACGAAGAGCGATTTGCAAACCTATGCTTTGCTTCTGGAAAACCGCCTATTCAAAAATTTCGAAAACCGGCTTCCTGCTTTTCTTGAAGAATATTGGACCCCCAAAGATGGCGTGAATAAACGAGTGCATACCGTTCAGCCTTTGCGAGATATCCATTTCGATACGCGTTACGGCACGTTCTCCGGCAAAGTGACCAGCAAAGCGACGATTTTAGCTTTTGCTGTGATCGGATTCTTTCTCATCGTGACCGCATGCATCAACTTTGTGAATTTGGCTACGGCGCAGGCCATTGACCGCTCCAAGGAAGTCGGCGTTCGCAAAGTGTTGGGCGCAAATCGCATGCAATTGATCCGGCACTTCATGGGTGAGACATTCGCCATCACGGTGCTTGCTGTCTTCCTCGCTGTGGCCTTGAATGAACTCCTGCTGCAGCGTTTCGCCGAGATCATGAAGTTAAGAATCAGCTTCGATCTCTTTGGCGATCTGGCGGTTTGGGGATTTTTATTCGTCATCATCGTGATCGTAAGTCTCTTGTCAGGATTTTATCCCGCTCTCGTTCTTTCCGGTTTTCAACCGGCGCTTGCCTTAAAAAGCAAAAACACGACAAAACAGGGTAGCGGGCTTACGCTGCGACGTGGATTGGTCATCGTCCAGTTTGCGATTTCTCAGGCGCTCGTCATCGGCATGCTCATCATCGCGGCGCAGATGGATTATTTCCGCAATAAAGATTTGGGGTTCAACCAAGATGCAATCGTCACGGTGGCGCTGCCGAATCGCGATCAACATAAGCTCGAAAGTCTACGCACGCAATTGTTGCAAAAGGCCGGCGTCAAAAATGTCAGCCTCGCCTTTACCAGCGCCTCTTCGGGAAGAAATTGGAGCACTACTTATTATCACAAGCTCGGTGATCACCTTGAAGAACACGTCGCCTCTCTCAGGTTTGCCGACGCGCGATACTTCGAAACGTACGATTTGCAACTGCTCGCTGGTCGAGCTTACGCCGAGAGTGATACGATCAAAGAATTCGTCGTTAATGAAGTGCTGGTCAGGCAACTGGGATTTGCAAGCCCGCAAGAGGCGATTGGCGAATACCTCACCTTTTGGGATGCTCCGGCGAAGCCGATAGTGGGCGTGGTCAAGAATTTTCATCTATTGTCTTTGCACGACGAAATCAAGCCCTGTTTAATGGCGACGAATGCGCGCTCTTATTTTCAGGCCGGCATCAAAATAAATCTTCAAAATGCGCCGGCGATTTTGCAGCATATCGAAAAGGTTTGGAATGCGACTTTTCCCGAAAACCTTTTTGAATACAAATTCTTGGATGATACCATCGCCGAGTTTTATGAGGGCGAGGAAAAAATGTCGCAGCTTTTGCGAATATTTGCGGGCATCGCCATACTCATCGGCTGTCTGGGACTATTCGGTTTGGTTTCTTTCATGGCAGCGCAGCGCACAAAAGAGATCGGCGTGCGCAAAGTTTTGGGCGCGACCGTCGGCGATATCCTGGCTCTTTTCTCAAAAGAGTTCGCCGTATTGATTCTCGTCGCCTTTCTCCTTGCCGCGCCGATTGCTTATTTTGCCATGAACAATTGGCTGGAGAATTTCGTGTATCGCATCAACGTCGGCTTCGGCGTGTTTCTGGCAACGCTTGTTGTCACGTTCATCATAGCTGGCCTCACCGTGAGCTATCGTGCCATTAAAGCGGCGCTGGCGAATCCGGTGGAGGCGCTGCGGTACGAGTAATAAAACGTAAAACGTGATGCGTAAAAAGCATACATTACGCATCACGCTTTACGCCTTACTTACGAATTACGTCTCCAGCTTTATCAAAGGAGCTCCCATGCTAAAGAACTATCTCAAAATCGCCCTTAGAAATTCCCTTCGTCACAAAGGTTTCACGGCGATCAATATTGTGGGACTGGCGCTCGGGATGACTTGCTTTCTTCTGATCATGCGGCATATTCAGCAGGAGCTGAAGTACGATGCCTTTCACGAGCGCGCCGATCGCATCTATCGTATCGCGGTTGAAAGCAAAAACCCCGCGGGAAATCGTTTTAACGCTTCAACGCCCTATCCCGCCGCGCCGGCGCTGCGCTTGGAATATCCCGAGTTCGTGAAATTGGCGCGAATCTTTTTTTACGGCGAATCATTGATCGAAGCCAACGGCAAAAAAATTTATGAGAACAGGTTTGTTTTTGCCGAGCCGGAATTTTTTGAAATCTTCTCATTTCCATTGCTCAGAGGAAATGCCCTAACGGCGCTTGCGCAGCCGCATAGCATTGTGTTGACCGCGTCAACCGCGCGCAAGTATTTTGGTGATGAGGATCCGATGGGAAAAGCGGTGCGGTTGGACGCTCGTTTCGACTTTGCGGTAACCGGAATCGTTGCCGACCCGCCGGCGACCTCTCATTTTGATTTCGACTTTTTAGCTTCGTTTGCGAATGTCAATACCGAGGTCGTCGGATTCAACCCCGAGCAGTGGGGCGCTTTCTTCGGCATTTACACGTATGCCCTGCTATCGCCGCAAGAAAACGTGGCGCGATTGGAGGAAAGACTCGCGCCTTTTTATGATAAGCATGCGAAGGATCAATCGAATAAATCGCGGCGTCTCTTTCTGCAGCCGCTGCGCAAGATTCATCTGCATTCGCAATATGAAGTTGAAATCGAGCCGAATAATTCGATCACCAATCTCGTCGTGCTCGGCACGCTCGCTTTGCTGGTGCTGTTGATCGCCTGCATCAACTTCATCAATCTTTCCACGGCGCGGGCGACGCGGCGCGCGAAGGAAGTCGGCCTGCGCAAAGTGCTCGGCGCGGAGCGTCATCAGCTTGTCAAACAGTTTTTGGGAGAATCACTTCTGCACTGTGCTGTGGCGCTGGCTTTGAGTTTCGGCTTGGTC
The DNA here is from genome assembly GCA_022616415.1 of Candidatus Zhuqueibacterota bacterium. Lineage (GTDB taxonomy): Bacteria > Zhuqueibacterota > Zhuqueibacteria > Zhuqueibacterales > Zhuqueibacteraceae > Zhuqueibacter. The sequence continues at coordinate 86,093 of JAKEEU010000065.1, forward strand.
GAATTGCTGTTGCCGAAGTTTTCTGACTTGATTGGCAAAAGCATCGACTTCTCTTTTGAGAAAAATGCGTTGGCGATTTTGAGCATTGGCGGCCTTGCTTTGCTCGTCGGCGTGGCCGCGGGCATTTATCCGGCCTTTGTGCTCTCAGCCTTTCAACCGGCAGAAAGTTTGAAAGGAATCAAGACGGGTCGTCGCGCCGGTAAAGGCGCGTTCGCGTTACGCCGGATTCTGGTCGTGGCGCAATTCGCTATCTCCGTCGTTTTGATCGCCTCGACCTTGATCATCCGCGAGCAATTGCGCTTCGTCAAGCAGGCTGATCTCGGCTTTGACCGCGAGCTTGCCCTCGTCATTCCACTGCGCGACGCATCCGTCCGGAAAAATTATCAGGTGATCAAAAATGAGTTTCTAAAAAATCCAAAGGTGCGCGCCGCCATTGCCTGCTTCGCTGCTCCGGTGGGGAGAAATGAATTTGGCTCGATGCTTTTTCCGCGCGGCAGGGCAGACGAGCAGCGCTTCGATATTCGCCTGAATTTTGTCGATCATAATTTTCTCGAAGGTTTTGGCTTGAAGCTGTTGGCGGGAAGAAATTTTTCGCCGCAGATTTCCACCGATGCGATGCAGGCTTTCATCATCAATGAAGCGGCGCTGAAACAACTGGGCCTGCGCGATCCGGAAGAGGCCATCGGCAAAAAAGTGACGATCGGGGTGAATGATATCGAAGGCACGATCATCGGCGTGATAAAAGATTTTCATCATCAATCCATGCACGAAGCGATTTCCCCCGAGGTGATCATGTACTGGCCGCGCTGGTTTTACGAGATTTCGTTGAAGATCGCACCGCAAGATATTTCGGGCACGCTTGCCTCTCTGGAAAAGACCTGGCAGCAGCTTGTGCCGGAATTTCCGTTTCAATATCAGTTTTTGGATGATTACGTCGCCAGCCTTTATCTCGCCGAAGAAAAATCGGCCAAGGCCGTGGAGACTTTCTCTGCGCTCGCCATTTGCATTGCCGGCCTCGGCCTGTTCGGCTTGGCGGCCTTTGCCGCCGAACAGCGCACCAAAGAAGTCGGCGTGCGCAAGGTGCTTGGTGCAACGGTGACGAACGTGATCGGTCTGTTATCGAAAGATTTCGTCAAGCTCGTGTTGTTAGCGAACATCATCGCCTGGCCGATTGGCTACTTCGCGATGAATCGCTGGCTGCAAAATTTCGCGTATCGCATCGACCTTAGTTGGTGGGTGTTCGCGCTCGCCGGCGGATTGGCGTTGCTGATTGCGTTGCTCACCGTAAGTACGCAAGCGATCAAAGCCGCGCTGGCGAATCCAGTAGAAGCGCTGCGGTATGAATGAGCAGAGAGCGGAGGGCTTAGGGCAGAGAGCAAAGCGCAAAGCCCTCCGCTCTACGCCCTCAGCCCAAAGACTTCGGACATCGGACAAAAGACTTCGGACTTTATCATGCTCGGAAACTACCTCAAAATCGCGCTGCCGTTCTTAATTTCATGCTCGAGTTCAATCAAAACCGGTTCTTTTTCCTGGTCGCAATGGCGCGGGCCAAACCAAGATGGAATTTCGTTAGAAACCGGCATCTTAACGTCGTGGCCGGAAAGTGGCCCAAAAGAAATTTGGCGAGTCCCAGCAGGACAAGGATATTCCGGCATATCCGTTCTCGACGGCCGGCTTTATACGCAATATGCAGATAGCACGGTTGAGTTCCTTGTTTGTTTAAATGCGGAGAACGGGGCGGAGTACTGGCGTGTTCAGATTGATTCTTTATTCAAGAACAAGTATGGAAATGGATCCCGGTCAACGCCAACAATCGATAATGGAGTGGTTTATGCCCTGAGTCCCTACGGAAAACTATTTGCAGTCGATGCGGTTACCGGCACCACGAGCTGGACTATTGATCTGGTAGAAAAATACCACGCAAAAGTACCTGACTGGGGAGTCAGTACTTCGCCAGTTGTCAATCGGGAAATGCTGATCATCAATAATTGTGGTACGAATGGAAATGGCGTGATCGCCCTCAACAAATCAACCGCTGAGCTTATCTGGAAATCCGAAACCGAAACCGATAGTTATTCGACGCCACTTATCGTTGAAATAGGGAACGTTGAACAAGCGGTCGTTTTCAAGGCAGATGCCGTGATCTCTGTTTCTACCAAAGATGGTACAAGATTGTGGGATTATCCCTGGCCATCCAAAATGGGACAGAGCAACGCCACGCCCATTTTTCAGGCACCGGACAAGATATTCATCTCTTCCTATAGCGACTCAATGAGTGCGTTTATTCAAATCGTTTCTGATGGCAATCAATTCAAGGTGAATACTCTTTGGCAATACAACAAGATGTGGAACCATCATTCTACCTCAATTCTCATTGGTGGGTATATTTATGGTTTCCATAGAGAAATATTGAAATGCCTTGATGCAAAAACTCATGAAGAAAAATGGGTGAAACGCGGTTTTGGACACGGAACATTGAAGTATGCCGACGGTCACTTTTTTCTGCTTGGCGAAAAAGGGCAATTAGCACTAATTGCAGCAACGCCGGCTGATTATGTGGAGAAAGGCCTTGTTGAGATTCTTGGCGAAAAATGCTGGACCGTTCCAACCTTATCAAATGGCTATCTTTATGTCAGAGACGAAAAAGTAATCCTCTGTCTCGACGTCAAAAACAGAACTCAGACATCAAAATAGATGAGTGATGCGTAAGAAGCATTAAGTTTTACGCATTACGAAATACGCAATAGGAGCGTCGAAAATGAAGTGCCGACTTTTATTTGCTTGCAGCTTGCCGTGCATAGCTTTGCTATCCTTTGGCTGGAGCTTCAATCAAAAATCAGCCGATTCGAAATCCAAACAAGCAGCGAGCAGTACGTCGGACTGGCCGCAGTGGCTGGGGCCAAATCGCAACGGCATTTCTGCGGAAATCGGTCTGCTCAAAAGCTGGCCGGCAACTGGCCCCAAAATTCTGTGGCGAATTCCGCTCGGCGCAGGCTTCTCCGGCATTTCCATTTCGCAGGGACGCGCTTACACTTTGTTTGCTCAAGGCAACGACGAGTTTGTCGTTTGCCTCGATGCCGCCAGCGGAAAAGAACTCTGGCGCACGCGTTCGGACTCAACCTTTAAGGATGCCAATGGCAATGGACCACGCTCGACGCCGACAGTTCACAACGAGGTGGTTTATGCACTCGGAGCACACGGCAACTTATTCGCGTTGCAAACCGCCAGCGGCAAAAAACTTTGGAGCCACGACTTAAAGAATGAATTTAAATCCTCCGGCCCCAGCCGGGATGGCGGATTCTCAACCTCGCCGCTCATTGAAGGCGGTCTGCTTCTCGTCGAGGCGGGCGGCCGCGAGGGCAATTCCTTCATCGCTTTCAACAAACAAAGCGGCGCCGTGGTCTGGAAAGTAAAATCAGACGGAGCGGCTTTTGCCTCGCCGATTGCTATCACCGTAAACGGCGTTCGCCAATACAAAGAAAAAGCCGCCGCCGAAATATTGGACGGCAGATGCATCACCGTTCCGGCGCTGGCCGCCGGCAAGTTGTACGTGCGCAATACGAAAGAGCTGGTGTGCTTGGATATGTTTGGGCAGTATTGACAGTTGCTGGTGGCTTGTTGCTCGTGGCTGGTAAAAACGAGCAACCGATAACCAGCGACCAGCAACCAGTAACAAGGAACCAGATCATGCTCAAAAACTACCTCAAAATCGCCATTAGAAATTTGCTCAAGCACAAAGCGTATTCTTTTATCAACGTCTTCGGCCTGGCCATCGGCATGACAGCCTTTTTGCTGATTTTGCACTACGTCTGGTTCGAGCTGAGTTACGATCGCTTTCATGCTAATCACCAAAACATCTATCGTGTGAAGACCGATTACGTGCGCGCTGGTGAGCTGATTTTCGATGCGGCAGATAATTTCCCCGGCGTGGGCCCGGCGTTGAAGCGAGAGCTGAGTGAGGTGGTCGATTACACGCGCTTGTACAATGCCGGCGCCAAATTCAACTGCGTGGTAACATATCAAGACGCCCCGGCCGGACTGATGAAATTTCGTGAAAAAAAGCTTTTCTTTGCCGACGCCTCGCTGTTCACTTTGTTTTCGTTTCGCTTGCTGAAAGGTGATCCAAAATCAGCGCTTGCCGAGCCTAATCGCATCGTGCTCTCCGAATCGGCCGCAAAGCGATATTTCGGCATGGAAGAGCCTATTGGCAAGAGACTGCAACTGAATGATGAAGCCGGACATGAAGAAGCATGCGTGGTCAGTGGTGTTTTCAAAGAGGTGCCGGCCAATTCGCACCTCAAATTCGACGTCGTTATTTCTTATAAAACCTTGCACGGCCGGGACGACGGCGTTAAGCGATACGAAAATTACTGGCAAGGTCGTGACAACTTTCTGACCTATATTCTTCTGACACCGGGGACGGATCCCAAATCCGTTGAAGCAAAACTGCCGGCGCTGATCGATAAATACAAGCCGGATATTACTGCCGTGAATGAGCGAGGTGAGCGCCTCCGCCGTCATACCTTTGTCCTGCAACCGCTTGCCGATATTCACCTGCATTCTCATTTCAGCAATGAGGCCGAGATCAACGGCGACAGCAAAACCGTTTATTTTCTCATGATGATCGCGGCGTTCGTTCTCGTCATCGCCTGGATCAATTATCTCAATCTGGCAACGGCGAAAGCCACCGAGCGGACGAAAGAGATTGGGGTGCGCAAGGTCACCGGCGCAACACCGAAGCAGTTGCTCAGCCAGTTCCTGCTCGAATCTTTTCTCATCAACTGCATCGCGGTTTTGGCGGCGCTGGCTTTCATCGAGCTCCTGCTGCCGGTTTTCCGGGGGATTGTGGAGAAGCCGCTCACCAATATGTTGTGGAGCGAATTTGGGCTTTGGCCCGGTCTGTTGGGATTATTTGCTATCGGCGCGCTGCTTTCCGGTTTATACCCGGCCTTCGTCGTGTCATCCTTCCAACCAAGCTCGATTTTGAAGGGCAGGGCAAGCGCCGCATCCGGCGGCAGGTCATTAAACAAGCTGCTGGTGGTTTTTCAGTTCGCCGCCTCAGTCGCGTTGATTACAGGAACGATGACCATCTACCGCCAGCTCGAGTTCATGCGAAACCATGATTTGGGATTCAATCCCGACCAAATCCTCGTGATCGAAAATCCGGCCAGAATCATACATGGCCACGAAACCAGGCCGGATCAGTTTAGAATGTTTAAATCCGCCCTCTTGCAATACCCGTCGATCAAAAGCATGACAAGATCAAATATGATCCCGGGCCAGCAGTTTATGGGCGGGATGATGATTAGCAGGAAAAGAACTGAGAATCCGGATGAATTCAGGTCTTTTCATTATCTCATGGTTGACCGCGACTTTTTGCCGGTTTATGAAATGGAACTGCAGGCCGGCAGGAATTTCTGGCCGGAAGAAAAAGGCATGAGCAGTGATAGCGCCGCGATCATCCTCAACGAATCGGCGGCAAAACAACTGGGCTTTGAAAATGCGGCGAGCGCCGTCGGGCAGGAGGTTTATCTTGGCGGGCAGCCAATGAAGGTCATCGGCGTGATCCGGGATTATCATCACCTGGGTTTGCAGCATTCCATTAATCCGATGATGCTCACCCTTCACCTCGACGAGGACCCGGAAATCTTTTCGGTGAAGGTGAGCGCCGCCAACCTGGGCGCCGCGATTGCGCAGATTCAAGAACAATGGGAGAAGAGTTTCCCCGGCAATCCATTTGATTTTTCCTTTCTCGACGATTCTTTCGCTGCGCAGTACAAGGCGGAGCAGCGTTTCGGGCAGGTGTTCATGCTGTTTGCGGCGCTGGCGATCCTCATTGCCTGTCTGGGACTTTTGGGGCTTGCGGCTTATGCCGCCGAGCGGCGCACCAAAGAAATCGGCATTCGTAAAGTGCTGGGCGCCTCGGTGGCCAGTGTCGTCGGCCTGCTCTCAAAACAATTCACCAAGCTGGTGCTCATGGCCAATGTCATCGCCTGGCCGATTGCCTATTTTGCCATTAACGCGTGGCTGCAAAACTTCGCTTACCGTATCGGCATCGGCTGGTGGATGTTTGCACTCGCCGGTGGGCTGGCGCTGCTTATCGCTTTGCTCACCGTGAGCACGCAGGCGATCAAAGTCGCGCTGACGAATCCGGTTGAGGCGCTGCGGTATGAATGAATTCAGTTGGCAGAAGCAGTTGCAGTGGCAGAAGCGGTTGCACTGACAGGACTGCTATGCCCGTGCCACTGCTACTTTAAGTTCGGAGTGAGACGTGCTTAAAAACTACTTCAAAATCGCCCTGCGCAATTTGTGGAAGGAAAAGTTGTATGCTTCCATCAATATCATCGGGCTTGCCATCGGGATCGCGTGTTGTATTCTGATTGCTGCCGGCGTGCTGCGCGAGCTGAGTTATGATGATTTCCATGCCAATGGCGACACCATCTTCAGATTGGTGCTTGCCGAAAAGCAAGCCAGCGGCGAGACGTCGCGCAACACGCTATTTCCGGCGACGCTGCCGCCGGCGATTGCAAAGGAATTTGCCGGCGTGAAACATGCTTCCGGTTACATCGGCGTACAGTCAAGGATCGTTCATGAAGGTGAATCGTTCAGCGGCCGTCAGGCAGAGGTCAATCCCGCTTTTTTGAGCATGTTCACTTTCCCGCTGGCGGCCGGCGATGTGGCGACCGCGCTGAATGAGCCGAACGATATGGTGCTCACCAAAACCTTTGCCCAAAAAATTTTCGGCGTTCGCGAGGGCAGCTACTCCGAGGTGGTGGGCAAGATCGTGAGTCTCGCCGGCCAGGAAGATTTCAAGATCACCGGCGTGCTCGAGGACGTCCCGCGCAACTTGAGCTTGAATTTTGATTTTCTCATTCCGCTCGGTGACGGGCCCAAATTCGGCGGCAACAGCAATTGGGCGGGTTTTACTACCGTGTATCTGCAATTGCACGAGGCCGAGGCCGCCGCAGAATTGGTGAAGCTGCTGCCGCCGTTTGTTGAACGGCAACTCGGCGAGAAGTTCCGCAACGATGAGGAATTGACTTCGCTCGGAAGCTTCAACGAAGTCATTACGCCGCAACTGCAACCACTACGCGACATCTATCTGAATGACGAGATCAGAAGCAATTACAACCAAACCGGCAGCGCTGTCACGTTGTACAGCATGAGCGCCATCGCCGTTCTCATTCTCGCCATTGCCTGTTTTAATTTCGTGACGTTGTCCGTTGGCCGCTCCTCGGGCCGCGCCACGGAAGTCGGCATTCGCAAAGTGCTGGGCGCGCAGCGTTCGCAGGTGGCCGTGCAGTTTTGGGGCGAAACCATTCTGCTGAGCCTGTTCGCGCTTGTGCTGGGAATGGCATTGGCGGAGATGATTCTGCCGGCTTTCAGAATGATGCTGGGCATGGATGATTATGCCGTCTCTTACACTCAAAGCTGGGGCATGCCGCTGAGTATTTTTCTCATCGTCGTGGTGACCGGCGTGATTGCCGGCGCGTACCCTTCGGTCGTGCTCTCGCGTTTTCAACCGGTGAACGTGCTCAAAGGCCGGCTGGGATTGGCGGGCCGCGGCCGCTTGACGCGCTGGCTGGTCGTATTGCAGAACGGTTTGTGCGTGGTTTTGCTCATCGTAACCGGAGTGATGAGCCAACAATTGACCTATTTTCAAAACAAAGATCTCGGTTTCGATAAAGAACAAGTGTTGGTCGTCAGCGCCTTTGGTGAAACCAATAGCGAGCGTTACAAACAAAAGCTGACGCAGCTTGCAGGAGTCATCAGCGCCGGCGCCAGCGATCGTTCTTTCACCAGCGGCTGGCAAACTGCGGGAGTGAAAGATAAAAAAGGCGAATGGATAACGGTTAGATTCATTCGCATCGATCCGGATTATCTTGCTACGCTTCACCTCGATCTCATTGCCGGCCGCAACTTCTCTTACGACCGTCCGGTTGACGTGAAAGAATCCGTGATCGTCAACGAAACGTTGGTCAAGGCGTTTGGCTGGGAGGACCCCATTGGCAAGCAGTTGCCCGATCTGCAAACCGATACCTCCAAAGCTGCTCCGGCCATCATCGGCGTGGTGAAGGATTTTCACATCGACCGGTTGCATCGGGAATTGCAGCCGCTGGTTTTGCACATGAATCCGGATCGGCACGGCATCTATTCGCTTTTCGTTCGTCTCCAGCCCGGCGAAATTCCGGAGACGCTGCGCCGCATGGAAGCGGCTTGGCGGGAAAACACGCCCGAGTATCCATTCAATTACTCATTTCTTGATGACAATTTGAACCGGCAGTATGAAAAGGAGCGGGTTTGGCGGAAAATACTGGCCTGGTCGTCCGTCCTCACAATCGTCATTGCGAGCATGGGCCTGCTGGGTTTGGCGCTGCATGCGGTGAATCGGCGCATGAAAGAGATCGGCATTCGCAAAGTGCTCGGCGCCTCGGCGGCGAGCCTCGTCGCAAACCTGTCCAAAGATTTTGTCAAACTCATGCTGCTTGCCAATCTGCTGGGTTGGCCCCTGGCTTATTTGGCCGCCGGAAAATGGCTGGAGAATTTTGCTTATCGCATCGACTTGACCGTGTGGGTGTTTTTGGCAGCCGGCGCCTTGAGCCTGGTGATTGCGTTGTTGACGATCAGTTTCCGCACGCTTGCGGCCGCGCTGTCGAATCCGGTGGACTCCTTGCGATATGAATAAGAACGCGAGAACCCGAGAATCGTATTGGAAGCGTTGCGGTACGAACGAGCAGACAAAAAGCGTGGATGATGGATATGGCGTTGAGCGAAATCGAACGCGTGACACGGCCAGGGGCGGCCGGCTTTTTCTTGTTCAATCCCGTATTGAGCGCGGCGCAACTGGAAGAGATCGCCAACAGCGATAACCCAACGAAAGAGTGCATGATCGAGATCTATTCGGATGTTGAACTGGAGGAAAAGTTGGCAAAATGGCAAATCTTAAAATCTACTCTTTGTGAGCATGGTTTGCGCGCTATCGAGGCAATTAAGAAGTGATAAAACCAACGCTGCTTTACGACTTATGCCGGAATTATTGTGATGAACCAAGTTTTCAATCAAAGCCGCGCCGGCGAATCCCGCAGAGGCATTGCGGCATGAGCAAGTTCATTTTTTCTTTATTGGCTCTCGCATCGATGGCTTTGAGTGTTAGCATACGCCATCAGCAACCCATTTTCATCCCGGCGCCCGATTCCCCGTTCGCCGTGGGGAATCGTCCTTGGGGCATCGCTGTTGGCGATGTGAATAAAGATGGAAAGCTCGACATTGTCACCGCCAATAAAGATGACAATGATGCAACGGTTTTGTTGGGCAATGGGCGAAGCGGTTTTAAAAATGCGCCAGGATCGCCATTCGCGGCCGGAGCAAAGCCGGAATTTGTTGCCATGGGCGATCTCAATGGCGACGGCAACCTTGATTTGGCGTTTACCCAACACGACGGCAGTTACGACGTGACGATTTTGTTCGGTGATGGGAATGGCAAATTTCAGCCTGCTCCTCATTCACCCCTCACGCCGCTCAAGTCGACTGCCCCACACACGCACGGCCTGATTTTAAATGACGTAAACGGAGATGGCCATCTCGACATCGTGACTGCGAATGCGGGTTTCAATGCTGGTCAAGCGGATAACAGCGTATCAGTTTTATTGGGCAATGGCAAGGGCGGCTTCAAAGCCGCGACAGGCTCGCCGTTTTCGCTGGGAAAGTTGCCGGCAGGAATTGTCAGCGGGGATGTGAACAAGGATGGGACGCCAGACCTGGTTGCAACCAACGAAGGCAGCAAAGACCTCTCGGTGTTTTTTGGCGACGGCAGCGGAGGTTTCAAAGCGACTGCCGGCTCTCCTTTCGAGCTTCGTGCTTATGGAAACTATGCGGCAATCGGTGACATCAACCAGGACGACAACGTCGATCTCGTTATCACCCACGATGACAGCAACCTGCTGACGATTTTATTGGGCAATGGCAAAGGCGACTTCAAAGCTGCACCAGCCTCGCCGTTCGATCTTGGACATCGCGCGTGGAACGTGATCATTGCCGATATGAATAACGATACGAAAACGGATCTCGTGCTCCGCGGCCCCGACAGTCGAGTCGTGGTATTGCTCGGCGATGGAAACGGCGTTTTCAAGCCGGCACCAGGCTCGCCGTTCGCAGTCGGAGTTGGTCCATTGCATGTTGCTGCCGCCGATGTGAACGCCGATGGCAAGCTTGACATTCTGACTGCCAATAACGGCAGCAATAACGTGACGGTGTTGCTCGGGAGAAAACAATAAACTTCATTGCCGTTTCAATCGAGCAGGCAAAGGAGGAGTCATGCTGAAAATCGTATGTAAAACCGCACTTTTGCTTTTTGGGCTTGTATCCACGGTTTTTTCACAAGGCACGGTAGACGGCCGTTTCGATGGCGGCGAAGGCGGCCGTTTAATATTGAAGTTGAACAAAATCGGCGGCAGTATCATAATCGAAGGCTGGGAGCAATCGCGCGTGGACATCAAAGGCGAGACTTACGGCCAGGGTTGGGATAAAGATTGTGGGCTCAGCATGCGCGGTAACGACACTGAGGTGACCGTTGCGCCGGATTGCGGCTATCCCGCAAAGCGGGACGAATATCGCCGCACAAAAGTCAGCTTAAAAATAAAAGTCCCGAAAAAATTTGACATCAAACTGGAAGCGGACGCGGAAACGACGATCTCTCACGTGGAAGGCCGGATGGACATCGCCATCGGCAATGCTGATCTCGAACTGTCCTGGATTTACGGGCGCGCCGATATTCACACCGCCAACGGCAGAATTTACATCACCGATTGCAAGCTCGAGGGCAACCTCAGTAACACCAATGGGCGACTGGCGATAGAAAAATCCAGCGTGCAGGGCGAGGTGCGGACGACGAACAGCAGCATGGAATTGAGCGACGCGCCTTATGGCATCGCGCTGGGCTCGACCAACGGCACCATAAGAATCGGCACGGCGAAAGAGTTTGTGCGCGCCCGCACGACCAACGGCAGCGTTCGCATCGGCGAATTGGATGGCCGCCTCGAGGTCGAGACCGTCAACGGCAGCGTCGAAGCTGAAATGACCGGCAACGGCGCGAGCGGCGGCCACGACGTCGATCTCGAAACGCTCAACGGCGACGTCGAGCTTTTGCTGCCGAACGATTTTTCCATGAACGTCGACATCGTCGTGACCGAGCGGAATAGCAGAAAACGCAGCCGCAGATACACCATCGCCAGTGATTTCAATATTTCAGTTGATACCGTCGAATTGGGGCGCGATGATTACGAGGTGAGAGGCAAAGGCAGCGTGCAGGGCGGCAAAAACAAAGTGTACGTGCGGGCGGTAAATGGGGATGTGCACTTGCGGAAGGCCGGGGGAGAATTGTGAAACGTAAAACGTAAGCCGTAAAACGTGAGGCGTAAGAAATTACGTTTTACACATTCCGGTTTACGTCTCAGCATCGAAAACAAATAAAACTTGCAAGGAGATCTCAATGATCCAGATCAAAAGCCTCTTCAAATATTACTCGAACAAATTCGTCAAGACCTACGTGTTGCAGGATATCAATCTCGAAATCAAGCAAGGTGAATTCGTGACCATCATGGGGCCTTCCGGCTCGGGGAAGTCGACGCTGCTGCACATTCTCGGCATGTTGGACGAGCCGAACGACGGTGAATATTATTTCCTCGACGAGCCGGTACACAAATTCAACGAGAAGCAGCGCTCGGAGCTGCACAAACATTACATTGGCTTTGTGTTTCAAAGCTATCATTTGATCGATGAGCTGACGGTGTATGAGAATTTGGAAACGCCGTTGTTGTATCAGAAAGTCAAGACCACCGAGCGCAAGAGCATGATCGCCGACATTCTCGACCGCTTTCAGGTCGTGGCGAAAAAGGACCTTTTCCCCAACCAGCTTTCCGGCGGGCACCAGCAGCTCGTCGGCATCGCCCGCGCCGTCATCGTCAACCCCAAGCTCATTCTCGCCGATGAACCGACCGGCAATCTCAACTCCGCGCAAGGCGAGGAGATCATGGAGCTGTTCAAAAAGCTGAACAACGAAGGCACGACGATCATTCAGGTGACGCACTCGGAGAAGAACGCGTCCTACAGCAAGAGGGTTATTCATTTGTTGGATGGGAGGGTTGCGAGGGAGGAGCGCGGAGGGCAGAGCGCGTAGAGCGGAGGGCTTAGAGCGAAGCGCAGAACGCAAGAGGGAAAAACTGTTTGACTTTGGACCTCGAACAGAAAACTTTGGACTCCTATACTTGACTTCGGACATCGGACCGAAGACTTCGGACTTGCCATGCTCAAAAACCATCTCAAAGTCGCCCTGCGCAATTTGCGCAAGCACAAGGAATATTCGTTGATCAACATCATCGGCTTGGCAGCCGGCCTCGCTTGCTGCATTTTGATTCTGTTGTACGTTCTCGACGAGCTGAATTTCGACGCGTTTCATAAAAAGTCGGATCGAATCTATCGCGTCGTTGAAATCAAACAATCGCCGGATCAGGGCGAGCAGCACATCGCGCAAACCGCCGCAACTGTGGGGCCGGCGCTGGTGAGCGACTTGCCGGAGATCACCAACTCGGTGCGGCTCGTCAGCCGCTCCATCACCGGCCGCCGCACGGTGCAATACGGCGAGGCGCGTTTTTATGAAGGCGATTATCTTTTCACCGAACCCAGCTTTTTCGAGCTGTTCGATTTTCCGTTGGCACAGGGCGATCCCAAGACTGCCTTGCGCGATCCCCAGTCTGTCGTGCTCACCGTCGAAGCGGCGAAAAAATATTTTGGCGACGAAGAGCCTTATGGCAAAACGTTGATGGTCGAGCAGTACGGCGATTGCAAAGTCACCGGCGTGCTGCGCGAGATGCCCCGCAATTCGCATTTGGGTTTCAGCATGCTGATTTCCTTCTCGACTTTGGAAGCAATTGACGGCTGGAAACGCTTCATCAATATGTGGGACTCCGAAGGCTTTATCACTTACGTACTGCTCAAAGACGGCCAAGCAGCAGTTTCGGAAGCCAAGCTGGCGGCATTCGTCGATCAACATAAAGCGAAGGAATTTGGCGTGACCCGCTCGCTGTATCTGCAGCCGCTGCGCCAAATTCATTTCCACTCGTCGAACATTCAAATCGACCGCAACGAGAACAAGGGCGAGATCGCCTACGTTTACATTTTCTCGGCCATCGCCATTTTCATCGTGCTCATCGCCTGCATCAACTACATGAACCTGGCGACCGCCCGTTCGATGCACTTCGCCAAAGACGTCGGCATTCGCAAAGTGGTTGGCGCGCATCGCAGCCAGTTGATCGGGCAATTTTTGAGCGAATCGATTCTATTTGCCTTCGCCGCTTTTCTGATTGCATACGCTACAGTCGAATTGATTTTACCCACGTTCAACGCCTTCACCGGAAAAAAATTGCAGCTCGGATTTTCCGCGAGCAGCCTTTTGCTGTTGGGCCTCGGCTTGATGACGTTGCTCGTCGGCGTCGTTTCCGGCAGCTATCCCAGTTTTTATCTCTCGCGTTTTCAGCCGGCATTTGTGCTCAAAGGCAGTTTCAAAACCGGCGCTGGCCATATTTTTTTGCGGCGCGGCTTGGTGGTGGCGCAATTCGTTCTGTCGATCATCATGATCGTGGCGACAATGGTGGTTTCGCGGCAAATGAGTTATGTGCGCGAAAAACGCCTGGGCTTCGAGAAAGAGCAGATGCTGGTGATCGACATCAACAGCGGCAACGCGCGGCGCAATTTTCAAACCATGAAAGCGGAGTTCGCGCAAATTCCGGCGGTGCGCAGCGTTTCGGTGTCATCGCGCGTTCCCGGCGAGTGGAAGAACATTCGCGAGATCGAGGCGTTGCCCGAGGGCGCGGCGGAGAGCGAAATTCGCACCATGTCCTTAATCGGCATCGACGAAGATTTTCTTGCTACGTATGGAATCGATCTGGCGGCCGGAAGAAATTTTTCGACGGAGATGGCGACGGATTCTGCCGCGATTTTGCTGAACGAAACCGCCGCGCAGATGTTCGGCGGGGAAGCGGCGGTTGGCAAACGCCTGCAAATTCCCCTATCACAATCTCCAGGAGACGCGCTGGCCCCGCCGTTTCAAGGACTGATTGTCGGCATCGTCAAAGATTTTCATTTCCGCTCGCTTTATGAGAAGATCGGCCCGCTGGTTTTGGGGCATCGCAACAATCCCTTTCAGCTCATCGACTACTTCACGCTGCGAATCGACGGTCGCGATATTCCGGCGACGCTGGCGGCGGCGCAGCGCATTAACGAGCGCTTCGATCCCTCGCATCCGTTCGAATACAATTTTCTCGACGAGCGCTGGAACGACTTTTATTTGGCCGACCAGAAAGTGGGCCGGCTCTTCGGCATCGCCGCGGCGCTGGCGATTTTGATCGCTTGCCTCGGTCTGTTCGGCCTGGCTTCGTACACCACCGAGCAGCGCACCAAAGAAATCGGCGTGCGCAAAGTGTTGGGCGCTTCGGCGCCGCACATTGTGCTGCTGCTGTCCAAAGACATCGCCAAGCTCATGCTCGTCGCGTTCCTCGTCGCCAGCCCGCTGGCGTATTTTGCGATGAACAAATGGCTGCAAGATTTTGCCTACAGAATCGACGTCGGCTGGAGCACGTTCGGGCTGACCGGCATTTTGACACTCGCCATCGCCCTGCTGACGGTGAGCTACCAAGCCATCAAAGCCGCGCTGGCGAATCCGGTCGAGGCGCTTCGTTATGAGTGAACAAAGATGGCAGAGGCAGCAGCAGTAGCAGCAAGAGATTTTACTGCCACTGCCGGTGCTACTGCTACTCTTTAGGTTTGGAGTAAACTATGTTTAAAAACTACCTCAAGATCGCCGTTCGCAATCTGCTCAAGCACAAAGCCTATTCTTTCATCAACGTTGCTGGCTTGGCACTCGGCATGGCTTGCTGCATGGCGCTGATTCTGTTCATTCAACACGAGTTCAGCTACGACCGCCATCACGAGCACGCGAAGCAGATTTACCGCATGCACACGCGCTCGGTTATTTTTGGGAGAGAGATTCTGTGGACTTACACCCAGGAAGCCTTTGCGAGAGTATTGAAGCAAGATTATCCGGAGGTTCTTTATGCCTCCCATTTTGATCGTTCGCAAAACGTGAATTTGCGAATCAACGCAGAGACCATTAAAGAAACCAACTTTTTTTGGGCAGATCAGGATATTCTGGATATTTTCACGTTCGAGATTCTGCGTGGAAATAAAGCAGAGTTGTTGAAGAATCCTAACTCGGTGATCATTACGGACGAGATCGCGCAAAAATATTTTCGCGACGTCAATCCGGTTGGCCAGATTTTTTACATGGACACCACCGCCTATCACGTCACCGGCGTGATGAAGGCGCAGCCGGCCACTTCCCACTTTCATGCGAACTTCATCGCTTCCTACAACACCTTTCCGGAAAACCCGCAGCCGGAATGGTTCAGCTTCGGCACCAGAACTTATTTTCGCTTGCAAGAAGGCGTCAGCGGGGAAGCCTTCGCCGCAAAATTGCCCGGCTTCATCGAAAGACACTTCGGCGCGCGCGCCCGCGAGTTTGGCTATCAATATGAATACATTCCGCAGCCGCTGCTCGGCATTCATCTCCACTCCAACGTTCGCGGTGAAATAGAACCGAACGGCAATATCGTTTATGTTTACATCATGGGGATTATCGCGGCGTTCATTCTTTTCATTGCCTGCATCAACTTCATGAATTTGTCCACGGCCCGCGCCGGCCGGCGCGCTCGCGAGGTCGGCTTGCGGAAAGTTTTGGGCGCCTACAAAAAACGTCTCGGTTCCCAATTTCTCGGCGAGTCTTTGCTGATCGCAACGATTGCTTTTCTATTGGCGTTCGGCGCTTTGGAATTGATTCTGCCTTATTTCAATCAACTGGCAAGCAGAACGATCACGCTTAACTTTACAGACAATCCCCTTATCGCACTCGCGTTTCTTACTGTGGCGTTGATTGCCGGACTGGGCGCGGGACTCTATCCCGCTTTTTATCTCACGCGCTTCACGCCGACCGAGGTGTTGAAAGGAGAAACGAACCCACGAGGAACGGCAGCATTGATTCGCAAAGGACTGGTGGTTACACAATTTGCCATCTCGATCAGCTTGATCATCGGCGCGTTGATCATCGTCGATCAATTGCATTTTCTGCGCACGAAAGATCTCGGGTTTACGCAAGATCAAGTCGTGATCGTACCATTGAAAACTCAGCAGGTCACGGATAATTTTGAAGCCTTCAAGAATGCGCTGCGCAGCCATCCCAACATTGTCAGCGTCACAGGAGGGAATAATTACCCCGGCAGCAGCCACATGACTTGGGATCATTGGGCCGAAGGCTATGGTGATGGCGAAGGTATTTCCATCGACGCGGGCTACATCAACTTCGATTACTTTGAAACGCTGCAAATCCCCATTATTGAAGGCCGCGCGTTTTCCCCGGACTTTTCGACAGATTTGGAAAATGCGGTGATGATCAATGCCACCGCGGCGAAAATGCTTGGCTTCGTAGGCAGCCCGATCGGCAAAAAAATGTACACCTCCGGCCCTTCCGATACCAGCCGCACCGGGCGCGTTATCGTCGGCGTATTTCAAGACTATAATGCCTGGTCGCTGCGCGAAACCATCAAGCCGCTGATTCTTTATCCGCGCTATACCACTGGCGGCACGAACAATCTGATTGCACGAGTGAGCGCCGCGAACCTCTCGGCCACGCTGAATTTTATTGAGCAAAAATTTCGGGAAGTGAATCCCAACGCGCCGTATGAATTTCGCTTTATGGATGAAGTTCTCGCCGAATATTATCGCTCCGAGCAAAATCTTTCGGCGATCATCAATAGCTTTACGGTTTTGGCCATCGTCATCGCCTGCTTGGGATTGTTGGGCTTGATCTCTTTTACCGCCGAGCAAAAAACCAAAGAGATCGGCATCCGCAAAGTGTTGGGCGCTTCGGTTCCAAATTTGGTGTTGCTGCTCTCCAAAGAATTTGCACTGCTGGTCATCGTTGCCAATCTCATCGCCTGGCCGCTGGCCGGATTTGCGATGAATCGCTGGCTGCAAGGCTTTGCGTATCGCATCAACCTCAATTGGTGGTTGTTCGCTTTGGCCGGCGGTTCGGCTTTGCTCATTGCCTTACTCACCGTCAGCGCGCAAGCCCTCAAAGCCGCGCTGGCGAATCCGGTGGAGGCGTTGCGGTACGAGTAATAAAACGTGAAACGTCGTGCGTAAAAAGCGTTACGTTTTTACGCATGACGTTTTATTAAGGATTGAGAACTAACAACATGATTTCCACATATCTCCGTCTCGCGTGGCGAAATCTTTTGGCGAACAAAACCGTCTCGCTCATCAATATTTTCGGCCTGTCCATTGCCGTGGCTTGTTGTATCGCCGTGTTTCTCTTTTTGCAAAACTATTGGACGCTCGACAGTTTTCATGTGCACGGCGAGCGCATTTTCATGGTTGAATACGTCACCGAAACCGACGGCGAAAAACAAACTTGGGGCGATGCGCCGGCGCCTATTGCCTCGGCGCTGGCCGCGGATTTCCCGCAAGTCGAACGCGTGGTGCGCATGAAGCGCGAAGGTGTGAAGCTCTTCAATCAAGAAAATGTTTTCGAAGAAGTGCTCGTGTATGCGGACACCGGCTTTTTCGCGATGTTCACTTTTCCGTTGCAATACGGCAATCCCGCGGCGCTGGCCGATCCGAATGCCATCATCCTGAGCGCGGACATGGCGCAAAAATATTTCGGCAAGGAGATGCCCCTCGGTCGCACGCTCATGTTGGTAACCGACGATCAAGAGCGCAAACAATTTATCGTGCAGGGCGTTGCCCAACCTTTTCCGAATAACCACGGCTTTGCTTTCAATCTTCTGACCGGCTACCACTCCGTTCACAAAACGCTGAAGGCGCAGGATTGGAAAACCGGCACGAGCAACTACGTTTTTGTGCAACTGCGGCAACCTGAAGACGCCGCCCAGCTCGCGCAGCAAATGGCGCGTTACCTGGCGCCGTTCAATGCCGGCAATCCGGAAGCCAATATTATCTCTTTTGCTCTCGACAATCTGCGCAATCCAATGCCCGGCGCGTACGACGTTATGCGACGGCCGGCAGAAGCGCCTCATCCCGCGCTGACGATTATGTTTTCGCTCATTGCGCTGACGATGATGGCGTTGTCCTGTTTCAATTACGTGAACATTTCGCTCGGCGGCGTGTCGCGGCGCTTGAAAGAAATCGGCATTCGCAAAGTCATGGGCGGCCAGCGCGAGCAGCTCATTGCGCAGTTCATGTCGGAGAATTTGCTGCTCTGTTTCATCGCGTTGCTGTTTGGACTCATGCTCACGGAAGCGTTTCTCATTCCGCTTTTAAACGCGAATATGGTGCTGAAAACCAAGTTTTCGTTTACCGATAACGTGACCCTGTGGCTGATGCTGGCGGGTTTGCTGGCGCTCACGGCGCTCGCTTCGGGTGCGTATCCCTCGTTGTATGTTTCGTCTTTCAAGCCCGTGGCCATTTTCACCGGCAGGCAAAAATTTTCCGGCAAAAACGTTTTACGGCGAGGTTTGTTGACCGCGCAGTTTGTGCTGGCGTTCCTTGCGGTGATCATCACCGTAGTGCTGTTGACGACAGTGCGCGTGTGGGAAAAACTCACGTGGGGCTATGATCCCAGCCAAACTCTGGTCGTGCAACTCAACGACAGCCAGCAATTCCATTTGTTGCGCAATGAAATATTGAAAAGCCCCAATGTGCTGCGCGTTGCTGGCTCAACCAATCATGTTGGGCAAGCTTGGCGTCCGGAGATCTTTCAAATTGGCGAGGCCAAACAAAAGGCGTCACGCTATGATGTCGGCGCCGATTATCAGGAGGCCCTCGGACTGGATTTAAATGCCGGACGTTTTTTTGACTCGAATCGCCGCGTCGAAGATGAAAACGCGGTGGTGGTCAACGAGACTTTTGTGCGAAAACAAGGTTGGAACGAGGCCATTGGCAAGCGGGTGCGCATTGAAACGAAAGACTACACCATCGTGGGTGTGGCCGGCGATTTCAAGCTTTTCGCCACCGGCGCAACGCGTCCGGCGCTGTTCTTTCGCGCCGAAGAAAACAGCTTCAACTTCCTCGTGGTGCGGTTCGCCCCCGGCAGCGGCAAGCAAGTCGCCGCGCAAATCGAACAGGACTGGCAGCGGCTTTTTCCCGGCATGCCGGTCAATCGTTTTTTTCAAACCGAAGTTTTCGACGGCTTTTATCAGACTTCTCGCAAGTTGGCAAAAAGTTTCGGCTACATCGCCGGACTGGCGCTGATTATTGCCTGCATGGGTTTGTACGGCTTGGCCGCACAACATTTTGCCCGGCGTTTGAAGGAAGTCGGCGTGCGCAAAATGCTCGGCGCTTCCGTCGCGCAAATTCTTTTGTTGGTCAATCGCGAGTTTATGTTTCTGCTTTTGGCCGCCGGCACGTTTGCGACCGCGCTGAGTGTGATCAGCGTTCGCCTGTTGCTGCAAGAAGCGGAACGATATGTCGGGAATTACGCGCCCGGCCTCGGGCCATTCTTTTTGGCAAATCTAATCGTCTTTCTCACTGCGGCTATCGCCGTCGGACGGCAATCTTGGAACGTGACGAAAGTGAATCCGGCGGAGATGTTGAAGAATACGGAATGAGCGGAGGGCTGAGAGCGTAGGGCAAAACGTGCTCTCCGCTCTTAGCCCTCGGCCCTCTGCTCTAAGACTTCGGACATCGGACAAAAAGACTTCGGACTTTGCTATGATCAAAAACTACCTCAAAATCGCCCTGCGCAATCTGCGCAAGCACAAAGGCTACACGTTGATCAACGTCGCCGGCTTGACCGTCGGCATTGCGTGTTGCGCCCTCATCCTGCTGCTCATTCGGCACGAGCTGAGTTATGATCGCTTTCATCAAAAGGCCGGTCAAATTTACCGGCTCACGATGGTATTCGAGCAAGAAGGCCAGGCCCACAAAATTTCGGAGATGGCAGCCCCCATCGGCCCGGCGCTGGCCGAAGAATATCCCGAAGTTCTCCAAGCCGTGCGGCTGCAAGATACTTACAAAACCCTGGTGAAATATGCGAGCCGCCAATTCTATGAAGACGCGGTCTATTATGCTGATTCGAATCTTTTCGAGGTTTTTGACTTCCCGCTCGTGCGGGGCAATCCGGCGACCGCGCTGCAAAATCCCCAGTCCGTCGTCTTGAGCCGTAAGGCGGCGCAAAAATATTTTGGCGAAGAAGAGGCGCTGGGCAAAACTTTGCAAATCGAGCACGGCGAGGGCGACTTTCAGGTGACCGGCATCTTGCAAGAGATACCGCAAGCTTCAACCGTGCGACCCGATTTTCTCATTCCATTCAGCAACATCGGCGAACGGCGGTTGGGAAATTGGTGGGGATTCGGTTATCCCACCTTTGTGTTGTTGGCGGAGCAGGTCGCGACAGCACTCGAAAGCAAGCTGCCGGCATTTGTCAAAAAACATTATGAAAATGCACCGCCAGGATTTCCGGCGCCGACGTTGGGCTTGCAGCCATTAGCTGATATTCATCTGCGCTCCGATTTCGACAACGAAGCCGGTAAATTGAGCGCGATGACCTACCTGTACCTTTTTGCGACGCTGGCGTTTTTCATTATCGCCGTGGCGTGCATCAACTTTATGAATCTGGCCACGGCGCGTTCGCAGCATCGCGCCCGCGAAGTCGGCGTGAGAAAAGTGATCGGCGGCCGGCGCAGCCAGCTCGTTCTGCAATTCATTTCCGAAGCGGTGATTCTTGCGCTCATCGCCACGGTGGGCGCGGCCGTGCTCATCGAGTTCTTTCTGCCCGCTTTCAACGCATTGGCGCAAAAAGAGCTGAGCATCGATTACGGCTCGGATGGCCTGCTGCTCGCCGGATTTTTTCTGCTCGCGCTGTTCGTCGGCATCGCCGCCGGGAGCTATCCGGCATTTTTTCTCTCGCGCTTCCAACCGGTAGAGGTTTTGAAGGGCGGCTCGCGCCCAGGCGTTTCCGGCGCGCGCCTGCGGCAATTGTTGGTTGTGGGGCAGTTCGTGATTTCGATCGCGTTAATTGCCGGCACGCTCGTGGTCAACGATCAAATCGAATTTATCCACAACAAGCATTTGGGCTTCGACAAAGAGCAGGTGGTGGTCGTGCCATTGCGAGGCGAGCAGGCAAAAAACAATTGGGCGAGATTGAAAACCGAGCTTTTGCGCCATCCGGAAATTTTGCAAGCAACCGCTTCCTTCGGTGTGCCGGCTGACCAGATTAGATGGACTACGGGCTCCAAGCGCGGCGATAATGACGCTGAAAAACACGTCTACACCTATCAGATCGACTACGATTTCTTTGCAACACTCGGCATCGAGCTGGCCGCCGGCAGATTGTTGTCGCCGGAATTTCCCGGCGACAGCACACAAGCATTCGTGCTGAATGAAACCGCGGTGAAGGAATTCGGCTGGCAATCTGCGGAAGCGGCCATTGGGCAATCCTTCGTGTGGCTCGGCCACGGTCAAGATAATCCGAAAAAAGGAACGGTGGTTGGCGTGGTGAAGGATTTTCATTTCCGGCCGCTGTATGAGGAAATCGCCGCGGCGGTGTTTCATCTCATGCCCGGCGGGCATAACTATGTCGTCATGCGCGTGCGTCCTCACAGCATGGAACAAGCGCTGGCCGTGCTGAAAGAAAAATGGCAAACCTTCGATCCCGTGCATCCTTTGGAATTTTCCTTCATGGACGAGAAGGTGGAATTGCAGTACGGCGCCGAGACGCGCTTACTGAAAATTTTTGGCATCTTTTCAAGCTTTGCCGTTTTCATTTCGTGTTTGGGTTTATTCGGCCTCGTCTCTTTTACAACCGAGCAGCGCACCAAAGAAATCGGCATCAGGAAAGTGTTGGGCGCTTCCGTCGCCAATATCATTTTCATGCTCTCGAACAGCTTCACGAAATTGGTGCTGATCGCCTTTGTCGTCGCCACGCCGCTCGCGTGGTGGGCGATGAACCAGTGGCTGCAAAATTTTGCTTATCGCGTCGCCATCGGCTCGTGGGTGTTCGCGCTCGCCGGCGGCATGGCGCTGCTCATTGCGCTCCTGACGGTGAGCACGCAGGCGATTAAAGCCGCGCTGTCGAATCCGGTCGAGGCGCTGCGGTACGAATGAGCAGAGGGCATAGAGCATAGTGCAAAGGGCATGGCATGCGCTATGCGCCATGCGTTTTGCTCTATGCAAAAAATTGACTTCGGACTTTGGACAAACGACCTCGGACTCAGCTATGTTCAAAAACTACCTCACCATCGCGCTCAGAAATTTGCGCAAGCACAAGCTGTTCTCGTTCATCAATATCGCGGGACTGTCCCTCGGTTTGGCTTGCTGCCTTTTGATTCTGCTTTACGTGATCGACGAGCTGAGTTACGACCGGCATCATCGCGAACCGGAAAATCTCTACCGCGTCGCGACCGAGATTATCTCGCCGGAAAGGAACGTGAAAATCGCCACCTCACCTGCTCCCCTCGCGCCGGCGTTGGCGCGAGATTTTCCGGAGATTGTGACTGTGATCAGAGTGATGCGACCGCCCGGCGTATCGCAACATATCTTGCGATACGGTGACCAACAGTTTTTCGAAACCCAAGGCCTGTGGGTGGATGCGGCCTTTTTCGACATCTTCGCTTATGATTTTTTGCAGGGCGACCCAACCTCGGCGTTGCGCGAGCCAAACCACGCCGTGCTCTCTGAACCCCTGGCGCTCAAGCTTTTCGCCGGTAAAAACCCGATGGGCAAAACCATTCAGATCGAGGATAACTACGGCTCTTTTGATTACACAATTGCCGGCGTCGTCGCCGAGCCGAACCGTAACAGCCATTTGCAAGCGAATTTTTTTGTTTCTTTGAACAGCAAAGGCATCGGTGAGTATGCCTACAATCTCACCAATTGGGCCGGCAACAATTTTCTGCGCACTTACATTCGAACCCGGACGGGAACCGATCCCAAGGCAGTCGAAGCGAAATTCCCGGCGCTGCTGAACCAATATGCGGCCAACGATCTGGCGGCCGCGGGGTTCAAAAAGACGCATTTTCTCCAGCCGGTAAGGGATATTCACCTGCATTCGAATTTGTCCGGAGAATCGGGCAACAGCAGTATCACCTACGTGTATGTTTTGTCGGCGATCGCGTTTTCCATTCTCCTGATTGCCTGCATCAACTTCATGAATCTTTCCACCGCCAAGTCTTCCAAGCGCGCCAGAGAAGTCGGCGTGCGAAAAGCCGTGGGCAGCTCGCGCTCCGCGCTCGCGCTGCAATTCCTCGGTGAATCTTGGGTGATGACGGTGATGGCGCTGCTTCTGGCTCTGGTTGCGGTTGAATTGTTTTTGCCCACGTTTAATCAAATGGCCGGCCGCACGCTCACCCTGCCTCTCACGCCGGCGATGATTTCGGCTTTGCTCGCCATTGCCGTCGCTACCGGCCTCGGCGCCGGATGCTATCCGGCTTTTTATCTCTCCTCGTTCGCGCCGGTCATGGCATTGCAAGGAAAACTCAGCGAGAGATTCTCCGCAGCCGCATTGAGAAAGATTCTGGTGATGGCGCAATTCGTCATTGCGATCATACTCATCACCGGTGTGACGGTTATTTTACAGCAACTGGAGTACATTCAAAACAAGCACCTCGGTTTTGCGAAAGAGCATCGCCTCGTCATTCCTTTTCGGACGCGAGAAGCCGTCAAGCATCAGGAGGCGTTCAAGCAAAAATTGCTGCGCGATCATAACGTGGTGTCCGCCTCGGCGGCCTCGGCATATCCCGGCATCTTCGTGGTCAACGACAATCAATTTTTCACCGAAGGCAAAACCATGAACGATGCGATCAATTGCAAGATCAGCTATTCGGATGAGGCCATCGTGGAAAGCCTGGGTTTTGAGATTATTCGCGGGCGCACTTTTTCCAAAGAGCGCACGGCCGATCGTGAAGCGGCTATTCTGGTCAACGAAGCCACGCTGCACGGTTTGGGTTTGACGCCCGACGAGGCCGTTGGCAGCCGGCTTTATTCGACGTGGGAAAATAATACGAGCGTGTTCGAGATCATCGGAGTGATGCGGGATTTTCATTTCCAGTCTTTGCACGAAGCCGTGCGCCCCTTTGTTTTCCTGCTCGGCGGGGATCGGGATTTGCCTTATTTAGTCGTGCATGCCAAAGCAGCGGACTTCAAACAATTCATTGCCGGACTCGAGCAGCAATGGCGCGAATCCATTCCCAACGTGCCATTTGAATTCACGTTTCTGGAAGAGCAGCTCGATCAGCTTTATCGCGCCGATCAACGCGTGGCAGCCATCGTCGGTTATTTCACGGTGGTGGCGATTTTGATCTCCTGTCTCGGGCTTTATGGATTGGCGTCTTTCGCCGCCGAGCAAAAGACCAAAGAGATCGGCATTCGCAAAGTGCTCGGCGCCTCGGTCAGCGGCATCGTCGCGCTGCTCTCGAAAGATTTTGTCAAACTCGTGTTGATCGCCAATCTCATCGGCTGGCCGGTGGCCTATTTCGCCATTAACCAATGGCTACAAAATTTTGCGTATCGTACCGAGATCGGCTGGTGGGTATTTGCGCTGGCAGGTGGATTGGCGCTGGCAATAGCGTTGCTGACGGTAAGCACGCAGGCGATTAGAGCAGCAATAGCGAATCCGGTGGAGGCGTTGAGATATGAATGAGCAGAGGGCCGAGGTCGCAGAGACACGGTTCTATGCCCTCGGCCCTCCGCTCTAAGCCCTCTGCCGCTTGGTTTTGCGTTTGGGAAAGCGATTGTCTTGTGTCACAGCAAAAGAGCGTGGCCGGAATTTTTTGTCGTTCAGGATTTGCACGTTATCGCCGGTTTGGCTGATAACGAACAGGCCTTTTTTGTAGGCAAAACGATCCACATCTTTGTCGATGCTCATGCCGGCGACGCCGCCATACAAAATGGGCCGGCGAAAGTCCGGAAAGAAATCAAAAAAACGCGGCAGCTTTTTCTCCAAAAACTCTTTGACGTCGGTTTGGCGCAAACGCAATTTGACTTCAATCACGACGGCGCATTTAGGCCCTATGCCGGCGACGTCGGTTTCCATGTTATCACCATCGAGATCGTGCGCCTCCAGGTTGGAATAAAACAGGTTCAGCCGAATGCCGCGCTCCCTAAAAAGGCGTTTGATTGCAGGAAACACCGTTTGCTCGGCGAACCGGCCCAGCGAATCAGCAACGCCGTCGAATTGTTTGGCAAGTCTGTCTATTTCTTGTTTGGTTACTTGAAACGACCGTTCCATACGCTTATCGGTTTCTTGCCAACGCTCTTTGGTTTCTTCCCAGTTTTTTTTCCAAAGCGCGTCAGTTTCTTGCCGATGCTTGACAAGGAGCGCGTCGGTTTCCTGCCGCTGTTTGGCAAAGAGCTCATCGGTTTCTTGCCGGTGCTTGGCAAGCCGCTCATCGGTTTCTCTGAAGCCTTTGTAAATAAGCTCTTCAATTTTTTGGAGTGTTGTCATCGTTTTTGCTCCAAGCCCAAATTCAAAATAGGTTTGAATGAGTGATGAATCAATTTACTGTGTGGAAATGAGAAAGTCAAGCCATATTCAAAGCTGCGTGTAATGTCTCTGTTAATAAACTTTGGACCTCGGACAAAAGACTTCGGACCATCTCATGCTCAAAAACTATTTGAAAGTCGCGCTCCGCACACTGCTGAAGCACAAAAGCTTTTCGTTGATCAATATTCTCGGGCTGGCGGTGGGCATGCCGGTGTGCCTGCTGATTATTTTGATCATCGACGAGCAGCGCCGCACTGATCAGTTTCACGAAAACCAGAACCGGATTTTCCGGATCACCACGCGCGCAAACGAAAAAGCCACCGGACGGGTTTACGATTTTGCCAGCGCGCCGGCCCCGCTCAGCGCGGCGTTGAAAAATGATTACGCCGAAGTGGAAGACGCCGTCCGGCTGCTCGGTTTCAGCGGCGCCGCCAAATATAAAGACAAGCTTTTGGAGATCGACGGCTTTTATGCCGAGGCTTCGTATTTTCGCATTTTTAGCTTTGATTTGATGACGGGCAATAGCGAAACCGCTTTGCAGGCGCCGTTTTCCGCCGTCATTTCGCCGGAGGCGGGAAAAAAGTTTTTTGGCGATGAGAATCCTTTGGGGCGAGTTCTCGCCTTTTCTTTTGGCGATGTGCGCATCACCGGCGTGCTCAAAGAACTCGCGCCGGGCCAAAGAAGCCATCTGGAAGCTGACATTCTGGTTTCATTCTCCACCATCCGCGCGCTGCAAGAGCAAAACATCGCAGTGGCTGATCCGGAAAACTGGAATCAGCATACGGTTTTTTATCATTATCTCCTGCTCACGGGCGGCGATAAAGCGCCTGCCGTTGAAGCAGCGTTTCCGCAAATCATCAAGCGCTTCTATCGCGACGACTCGCCGTATGAATACGCTTTTAGCTTGCAGCCCCTCACCGGCATCGCGCTCGGCCCGGAGCTGGTGAATCAGATCGGCAAAGTCATGGAAGGCACTGTGCTCTATATTTTTTTAATCGTCGCCTTCGTCATCATGGTGCCGGCGATCTTCAACTACATGAGCCTCACCGTCGCGCGCTCTCTCAAGCGGGCCAAAGAGATCGGCGTTCGCAAAGTGGTGGGCGCGCAGCGGTTGCAAATCATCGGGCAGATCTTGTGCGAGTCGATCGTCGTTGCCATGTTGGCGCTGGTGCCGTCCATCGCCCTGTTGGATTTGTTGCTGCCCTTGTTCAACGGTTTCGATTTTGTAGAATACCTTGCGGTAAATTGGAAAACGGATTGGCGCGTCTACGCCTTTTTCCTCATGTTCAGTCTCGGCGCCGGGCTGCTTGCCGGCCTGTTCCCGGCGATATTTCTCTCGACGATGAAGCCGGCGCAAGTGCTGAAGGGACTCTCGCGCATTCGAGGGTTCTCCGGACTGACCGTGCGCAAAATTTTTCTGGTCATTCAATTTGCGCTCTCGCTCTTTTTCATCATCAATACCACGCTCTTTTACCGACAATTCAAATTCATGCTCAATGCCGATTACGGCTTTGACAAAGAGCGCGTCGTCAGCGTGTACTTGCAGGATGTTCCTTATGATCTTTTCCGTAACGAGTTGTTGCGCCATGCCGATATTGCCGGCGTTTCCGCCGCCTCTCATCTCATCGGCCGGGCCAACGTTTTGCCCCATCTTCCCATTCAGTCCGGCCACCTCAGCGAGCCGATCAAGGCCGTCAATTTTTATATCAGCGAAAATCATCTCGAAAATCTCGATTTCGTTTTGCTGGCGGGGCGCTGCTTTTCCAGCCGATTCGCTACCGATAGCACGCAAGCGGTTGTCTTGAACGAGACTGCGGCGGGCAGATTGGGCTTCGACGATGCACGAGCGGCCGTCGGCCAAATTATCACCGTTGGCGAAAACGCGGGCATGCAGGTCATCGGCGTGGTGCAGGATTTTCATTACGCGCGATTGCAGAACAGCATCGATCCGGTGGTTTTGCGTTATGCTCCGGCCCGATTCACTTTTGCGATGGTGCGGGTGGCGCCGGGTGACATGACGAAAACGATGAGCGTTATCGAGGCCTCCTGGCAGAAGCTCAGCATCAACCTGCAGCCGCTGCATTACCAATTTTTGGACGAGTTCATTCTCGGCGCTTATAACGACATGCGGGATATCATTTTGTTTCTAGGCATCATTGCCGGCTTGGCGATTTTCATCGCCTGCCTGGGACTGTTGGGGATGGCCATTTTCAGCGCGGAAAGCCGCGTCAAAGAAATCGGCATTCGCAAAGTCTTCGGCGCCAGCGCGACGAAGATCGCCGTCATGTTGTCGCAGGATTTGGTGAAGCTGCTTGCGTTCGCCGTTCTGTTGGTGACGCCGCTGTTGTTCGCATTCATCAACTTTATGTTCCTCGAAAACGTCGCCTATCGCATCGCGCTCGGCCCCGAGATTTTCATTCCGGGCCTCGCGCTCGTGGCGCTGTTGGCATTCATGACCATCGGCTCGCAAACGCTCAAAGCCGCGCAGGCGAATCCGGTCGAAGCGCTTCGCTATGAATAAACAAGTAATCAGTAACCAGTGATCAGTAACCAGATATCAGTGATCGGAGTACAAAATTTACTGAAAACTGATCACTGATAACTGATCACTGAATACTGGAGCAAGGCCATGTTCAAAAACTACTTCAAAGTCGCCTACAGAAATCTGTGGAACAACAAGCTGTACGCCGTGCTCAATGTCTTTGGATTGGGCGTGGCGATAGCTTTTTGCATCGTCGCCTATTTGAATCACACTTACAATTACACGTTCGATGCCTTCCACAAAAACGCCGACAAAATTTTTCGCGTCAAGACCGCGAGGCTCGTCAATGAGCGGGAACAGCGTTTGGGCATCGTGCCGCGGCCGTTGGCTCCGGCGCTCGCGGCAGATTTTCCGGTGGTGGAAAACGCCGTGCGGTTGACCACCGCTAACGCCACGTTCAGGGTCGGAGAGAAAGTTTTAAACGAGACGGTTTTGCACGCCGATCCCGCGTTTTTTACGATGTTCGATTTCCCGCTGAAATACGGCAGCACGGAGACGTTTCAAGACAAAAACAAGCTGGTGCTCAGCGATGAGCTGGCGCGCAAGTATTTTGGCGAGGAGAATCCGGTTGGAAAACAAATCACTCTGCGCTACGGCGACGGCAAGCCGCGCGAATTTTTCGTCTGCGCAGTGACGGAAAAAGTTCCGGACAATTCGAGCATCCAATTTGATGCGTTGGCGGCGCTGGACATTCTTTTGGAGGTGGGCAGCGATAAACCGAATGATTGGTCGGATTGGGCTCACGTGACTTTTGTGCAGCTTTCCGATCCGGCGCAGGCCGCGACAATCCCAAAGCAATTAGATCGTTATGTTGCCGCGCACAACGCCGCCGCTCCCGACTTTCCGATCGCGCGTTTTTATTTTGACCCTCTGCGCAAGCTCGCTTTGCACGCCTGGAGCGAGAATTTGAGGAGCGACATTCTGAAGAAAGCCATGCATCCGGCCGGCATGATTTCGCCCAGCATCATCGCCGCGCTTTTGCTGCTGATGGCTTGCTTCAATTACATCAACACCGCGATTGCCTTCTCGTCCAAACGTTTGAAAGAGATCGGCGTGCGCAAAGTGATCGGCGGCGGGCGCCGCCAGTTGATCCTGCAATTCATGAGCGAAAACCTTTTGCTCTGCGTCTTGGCATTAATTCTCGCTCTGGCGCTCGCAGAGATTTTCGTGCCGGCTTATGACAATCTGTGGACGTATTTCGAGCTGACGCTGGATTATTCCAAAAACTTCGGCTTGGTCGCGTTTCTAGCCGGTTTGCTCCTGTTAGTGGGAATCATTGCCGGCGCTTATCCCGCTTTTTATATCAGCGCCTATCACCCCGTCACGATTCTGCGCGGCAAACAAAAATTCAGCGGCACCTCTTGGCTCTCTCGCATTCTCACCGCCTTTCAATTTACCGTCTCAATGCTGGCGGTGATTGGCAGTCTCGTCTTCGTTCAAAATGCCGATTTTTTGAAAAAACTCGATCTCGGGTATGAAAAAAATCTCGTGCTGGTTATACCGCTGCCAGATTCAAAATATTACCAACCTTACCGCGACGCGATTGAAAAGAATCCGGGCATCGTCAGCGTCGCCGGCAACCGGAATCACGTTGGCCGCTCTTGGTATACGAGAGAGATAGAAAGCGCCGCGCAAAAAGCGCAGGCGAATGTCATGGCTATTGGCGCCGATTATCTGGCGACAATGAAACTGCGGCTCACGGCCGGCCGCGATTTTGACCAGAATCTCTCGACGGATGTGGAGCAGTCTATTATCGTCAATCAGAAATTGGCGCAGGAATTTGGGTGGATGGATCCCGAAGTTTCGGGACAAACCGTGACGCTTGACAGCGTGCGCTACACCGTGATCGGCGTGGTGGAAGATTTTTATAATGACGGCGTCTGGCGCCCGATATCGCCCAGCCTCTTTCGATTGGTCAAACCGGAAGAATTTCGTTTTCTCACCGTGCGTGTGCGCGCCGAAAATTTGGCGGCGACGAATGAATTTCTGCGCCGCGAATGGCAGAACGTCGCGCCCGATGTGCCTTACGAGGGCTACTATCAGGACGAAGTGATGGCCGAAGCGATCACCGTCACCGAGAACATCAAAACCATGTTCATCTACATTTCCGTGCTGGCGATCGTGATTTCGATGATGGGACTGTTCGCGCTGGTGTCGTTGAACATCGCCCGCCGCACCAAAGAGATCGGCATCCGCAAGGTGCTCGGCGCGACGGTGATCCACATCATCAATCTCGTGAACAAGGAGTTCGCGCGCTTGCTGATCGCCGCCGGATTGATCGCCTCCGTGTGCGGTTACTATGCCGTGAAAGCGCTGATCGCGAGCATTTACGCCTACCACGTCGGCTTCAGCGTGGCGCCGTTCGTGCTGGCGGCTTTCGCCGTTTTTTTGATCGCCGTGCTCACCGTCGGCTCGCAAGTGCTCAAAGTCGCCACGGCGAATCCGGTGGACTCGTTGAGATATGAATGAGCAGAGGGCGGAGGGCTTAGGGCAGAGGGCCTAGTGCGGAGAGCATAGTGCGCTCTAAGCTCTTTGCTCTAGGCTCTAAGCCCTCCGCCCTCTGCGAAAGGAGATCATCATGTTAAAAAACTACTTAAAAATCGCCGCCAGAAATTTGCTCAAGCACAAGGCTTACTCCTTCATCAACATTGCCGGCCTGGCGATGGGCATGACGTGCTGTATTTTGATTCTGCTGTATGTCCAGCACGAGCTGAGCTACGATCGTTTTCACCAAAACGCGAAGCAGATTTATCGCATTTTCTGGCAAAGCGGCAATCCGCAAACGCGCACGCCGCATCCGATGGCGCAGGCGATGGTCAAGGATTTTGCCGAGGTGGAGGGCGCGGTGAGCCTCTCGCCGGTCTGGGGGCCAGGCTTGACGCGGCCAAAATTCGCGGTCAGATACGGCGAGCAGCGCTTCGAGGAGAGAGAAGTTTTTTCCGCCGATTCCACTTTTTTTGAAGTTTTCTCTTTTCCTTTGCTTAAAGGTGATCCGAAAATCGCATTGCGTTCTCCGGCTTCGCTGGTGATTACCGAACGGATCGCCAAAAAATATTTCGGCGACGAAGAGCCGATGGGAGAGGTGCTCACCGTCAACAACAGCGTCGATTTGAAAGTCACCGGTGTGATGCAAAATATTCCCGCCAATTCCCATTTGCATTTTGATTTCCTGATCTCTTACGTGCTTTTGAAAATGCGCGAAACCGGTAGTTATTACGAATGGGAAGATTTTGGCCATTACAATTATATCAAGCTGGCGCCGCATGCCGATCCGAAAATTTTGGCAGCCAAAATTCCGGATTGGTTTCTCAAATACAACGAGTGGCCGGCGGATGATATTGAAGAACTCAAAAGCGGACAAGTCGCTTTTCGCTTGCAGCCGATTAGCGATATTCACTTGCGCTCGCATCTCAAATGGGAGCTGGAGCCGAACAGCGACATCGCTTATGTTTATTTGTTTTCTGCGATCGCCGTTTTCGTTCTGCTCATTGCCTGCATCAATTTCATGAATCTTTCCACCGCGCGCTCGGCTACCCGCGCTCGGGAAGTCGGCATGCGCAAAGTACTCGGCGCGTTTCGCACGCAGTTGATCGGCCAATTTCTCGGCGAATCCATCCTGCTCAGCTTGATGGCTCTGTTGTTGTCCATCGCGGCGGTGGAGCTGCTCCTGCCGTTTTTCAATTCTTTGAGCGGCAGAAATTTGGCGATCGATTATCGCGACAACCCGTGGCTCATTTTGAGCATTGGCGGCATGGCGTTGTTGGTGGGAATTATCTCCGGCAGTTATCCGGCTTTCTTTCTCTCCGCTTTGCAGCCGGTGAAGACGCTCAAAGATACGATGAGAGTCGGAACCAAAAGTGGCCGCTTGCGGCAAATTCTGGTCGTGGCGCAATTCGCCATCTCCATCGCGTTGATTGCGGGCACGGGCATTGTCGCCGCGCAATTGGAATTTCTCAAAAACAAAAACCTGGGCTTCGACAACGAACAGATCGTGGTGGTTCCCCTCAAAACTAATGAAATGCGGCGAAACTATGAAGCGGTCAAAGCCGAACTGCTGCGAAACCCGAGCCTTGTGAGCATTACAGCCGTTTCCAATGTGCCTGGCGGCAGATTCAATCAAAATGAAATTTACTGGCAAGACACGGAAGGCGAGCAAAGTGTGTCGCAGATGCGCGTGGATTATGATTTCTTTAAAACTCTGGACATCGAGATAACGGCCGGCAGAAGCTTCTCGAAGGCGATGTCTACCGATTTGGCCTCCGCTTTCATTCTCAATGAAACCGCGGCGCGCTTGTATGATTGGGATACGCCGGTCGGCAAGGAGATTACCTGGTTGGATGATGACGATACACGCAGGGGCACGGTCATCGGCGTGGCGAAGGATTTTCATTTTCAATCATTGCATCGCAGCATCGAGCCGCTGATTTTCCACGTCCTGCCGGCGGGGTTCAATTATTTTTTGGTCAAGATGCGCGGCAATAACATGGCGGGCACGCTGGCTGATTTGGAGAAAAAATGGAAAGCTTTCGATCCGGATCGCGCGTTTGAATATTCTTTTCTCGATGCCGATTTCGCGGCGCTGTACAATTCGGAAGAAAGAATGCAAGCCGTCGTCGGAAATTTTTCTTTCCTCGCCATTTTGATCGCCTGCCTCGGCTTGTTCGGGCTGGCCTCTTTCACGATTCAGCAGCGCACCAAGGAAATCGGCGTGCGAAAAGTTTTAGGGGCTTCCGTTTCCCAAATCGTGATGATTCTATCCAAGGAATTTACGCGGCTCGTGTTCATCGCTTTCGTCGTGGCTTGCCCACTGGCCTACCTCGTGATGAATGGCTGGCTGCAAAATTTTGCTTACCGCACCGAGATCAGCCTCAACATCTTTTTGCTGGCCGGCGCGCTGGGTTTGATCATCGCCTGGCTCACGGTAAGTTACCAAGCTCTCAAAGCCGCGCTGGCGAATCCGGTGGAGGCGTTGCGGTATGAATAGTAAGACGTGATTCTTAATGCGTGATTCGTAATGCGTAATTCGTTATCTCTTATTATTACGCTTTACGTTTTATCGAAGGAAGCCATCATGTTCAAGAATTACCTCAAAATCGCCCTGCGCCACCTGCGGCGGCAAAAGGTTTATTCATTCATCAACCTCGTTGGTCTTGCCATCGGCATGGGCTGCGCGATTTTGATCCTGTTGTGGGTTCAGGATGAGCTGAGCTTTGACCGCTTTCATGGCAATGCAAAGAATATTTATCGCGTTGTCTCGGAGTGGCGTGAAAACTCGACCAAATCTGCGAAGACGCCAGGACGCCTCGCGCCAACGATCAAAGCGGAAATCCCCGAGATCGTCAATACCGCCAGAGTGATGAAAGGCTCCAGAAGCGCTTTTCAATATGACGACAAAGCCTTCTACGAAGAGGCGTTCTTCTCGGTTGATCCGGCATTTTTCGAGATGTTCTCTTTTAATTTTATCAAAGGCGACCCCGCGACTGCGTTAAAAGATAGGCGCGCGCTCGTTATTACGGAAGCGATG
This sequence comes from Candidatus Zhuqueibacterota bacterium, assembly GCA_022616415.1. Taxonomy (GTDB): domain Bacteria; phylum Zhuqueibacterota; class Zhuqueibacteria; order Zhuqueibacterales; family Zhuqueibacteraceae; genus Zhuqueibacter. Next base: position 119,705 of record JAKEEU010000065.1, read on the forward strand.
GCCAAAAAATATTTTGGCGAAGAAGATCCCATCGGGACGGGAAAATCCTTGAACTGGAACAGTTGGCAAAACTATCAAGTGACCGGCGTTTTGCGCGACGTTCCGGAAAATTCGCACTTGCAATTCGATTTTCTCGATTCGCACCAACTGGGCGAGCAGTTTTGGCCTGGCGGCTACAATTGGAGCAATTTCATCCACGAAACTTACGTACAGCTTCAAGACCGCGCCGATCCTCAACAAGTCGGCGAAAAGATCACGGCGGTTTTGCTCAAAAATTTTCCCCGAATTTCTCCCTACTTGAAGCGATTGTACCTGCAGCCCTTGGCCGATATTCACCTGGATGCGGAGGTGGCAGACGGCAACGCCGTTCTCGGCGACATCAAATATGTGTATCTCTTTTCGCTTGTCGCCGGCTTCGTTTTGCTCATCGCCTGCATCAATTTCATGAACCTCTCCACCGCGCGCTCGCTGCAACGCGCCAAAGAGGTCGGCATGCGCCGAGTGGCGGGAGCAAGCCGCTTGCAGCTCGTCGGGCAATTTTACGGCGAATCCATTTTGCTGGCCTGCACCGCGCTTTTCCTCGCGCTGCTCTTGATCGAGCTTTTTCTGCCCGCTTTCAACCAGCTCGCCGGCAAAAATTTGGCGATGGATTATCACGATCCGCGATTGGTTTTGGGATTCACCGCGATCATCTTGGTGACCGGCTTGGCCGCCGGCTCATATCCGGCGCTTTATTTGTCATCCTTTAAACCGGTGAAAGTGCTCAAGGGGATGATGGAATCCGGCACACAAGGCTCTCGATTCCGTAGGGCGCTTGTCGTGACGCAATTTTCTCTCTCAGTTATTTTAATGATTGGCGCGGCAGTTGTCTACCAACAACTCGATTACATGCGAAATAAAAAACTGGGATTCGAAAAAGAGAATTTGGTTTATATTCCGGCGAAAGACAATGTCGGCGCCAAGTACGAAGCCTTTAAAAATGAATTGCTGCAAGAGCCAAATATTATTGGCGTCACCGCCCAAGGCTCTTTGCCCATGTTCTCGTTGAACAGCAGCACCGTCTCCTGGGAAGGCAAGGATACGAGTATCGAGCAGGTGATGGAAAACAAGGCAGTCGATTATAATTTTGTCGAGTTGCTGAATTTGAACATCGTGGAGGGAAGAAATTTTTCAACCGCGCATCCGACTGACGCCAAAGTGTCTTTTATCATTAATAAAGAAGCGGCAAGAGTCATGGGCATGGTCTCGGCGGTGGGCAAACGCATTGCGACTGCAGGCCGCGAAGGAACCATTGTCGGGGTCGTGCAAGACGCGCATTTCAAATCGCTGCACCATAAAATTCACCCGCAAATTTTTTACGTTTTGACTGATTTCACTTCCGAGGTGATGAACCTTTACGGCATCGTGCTGATCAAGATCAACGGTAATGATGTTCCCAAAACCATTGCTGCAATTGAAAATGTTTGGAAGCGCGTCAATCCGAACAAGCCTTTTGAATATCATTTTCTCGACGAGACCATCGACCGGCAGTACGCGGCGGAAAAGAAGATCAGCGCCATGGCCAATTATTTTACGGTTCTGGCCGTCACCATTTCCTGTCTCGGCTTATTCGGCCTCGCCGCCTTTGCGGCGGAACGGCGCACCAAGGAAATCGGCGTGCGCAAGGTGCTCGGCGCGACCGTTGCGAATATTGTTTCAATGCTGTCGCGGGATTTTGTCAAACTCGTCCTGGTCGCTAACATCATCGCTTGGCCAGTCGCTTATTTTGCCATGAACAAATGGCTGCAAAATTTCGCATATCGCATCGACCTCGGCTGGCGGGTGTTTGTGCTAGCCGGCGGGTTGGCGTTGCTCATCGCGATGCTGACCGTGAGCACGCAAGCGATCAAAGCCGCGCTGGCAAATCCGGTTGATTCGTTGCGATATGAATGAGCGGATGTGCATGGCACAAAACAAAAATTGCTATGAAAATTTTGGAAAATGCGATTCCATTTTGCTGCTCATTTTGGAATTGTATATTCCAAAATTACATAGGTTCAAATTAAGGTAGTGTCAAAAATTTCATGAAAAAGAGGAGAGCGGACTTTCTTGTCCGCGATGTGCTTGTGGACTAGAAAATCCACACTTCTCTCTCGAAGGAGGTTTCCAATGAAACATAATCGTAATGCCACCATCGCCATATCAATTCTCTCGATTGCCGCAGTGGAATTTAATATGACCGTCCCATGCTTGGCGCAATCCAAGCCACCCTATGCTTCCGACCAGCCGCTCACCGAGCCGGTCATGTTCGGCGAGGGCGTTATTTCCACGGCGGACGATGAGCTGAACGCCTGCTTCGCGCCGGACGGCAAGACGCTTTATTTTTCTCTCAACGCGCCGGTGAACCGTTTGGGCGTGATCGTGTTCTCGCGTTACGAAAATGGCAAGTGGCGCACGCCGCAAGTCGCGCCGTTCTCCGGCCAGTATAGCGATTACGATCCGTTCATTTCGCCGGATGGCAACAAACTTTTTTTTATTTCCAATCGACCGATAGATGACAAGCCCAAAAAGGATTACGACGTTTGGGTTGTTGAAAAGGCGAATGGTGGCTGGAGCGCGCCGAAAAATCTTGGCGCCCCCATCAACAACGACGCCGATCAATTTTATCCTTCCGTCGCCGCGAATGGCACGCTGTATTTCAGCACCATCAAGCGGGAAGAAAAAAGCGGATTTGATCTTTATCGTTCACAATGGGTGGATGGAAAATACGCCGAGCCGGAGAAATTGAGCGACGCCGTCAACTCACAGTTCGCGGAAATCGACGCCTGCATCGCGCCGGACGAGAGCTTCATCGTTTTCGCCAGTTACAATCGTCCGGAAGAATACGGCCGCGGCGATCTTTATATCAGCTTCAATCAAAACGGCGTGTGGACGCCGGCTAAAAACCTCGGCGAGAAGATCAATTCCAACGCGCGAGAGTATTGTCCCATTCTCTCGCCGGACGGCAAGTATTTTTTCTTTACCAGCTTTCGCGGCTTCGCGGATAAGCCTCTGGAAAAGCCTCTGAGCTACGAGCAGCTCATGCGCAATTTGCGCAGTCCTCGCAATGGCATGGGAAACATTTACCAAATCGACGTGGCGGTTTTGCACGCGCAGCGCCAGGCTAGCGGCCTTTGAGCGGAGGGCGAGAGGGCGGAGGGCATAGAGCAGAGGGCTGAGGGCATGGCGTGTGAAGAATTTTTTAAAACCAACGGATAAAATGCAGCCAACGGATTTGCCGAATCGTCCGGATTTAAGCCATTAGGTTTTTGATCCGGGCGATTCGTAAAATCCGGATACAAAAAGCTTTTTCCTGTTTGGTTCCGGCTCGTCCAGGTTGTGTTTTGCATGGAGAATTTACATGCTCAAAAACTATCTTAAAATCGCGCTGAGAAATCTGTTGAAGCACAAGGGATATTCTTTCATCAACGTTGCCGGCTTGGCTATCGGCATGGCGTGTTGCATACTCATTCTGCTTTGGGTGCGCGATGAGCTGAGTTACGACATGTTTCATCCCGCAGCCGGGCGCATTTATCGCGTCGTGCAGGAGCAGCGCTTTAGCGGCTCGGTGCAGCAGGTGGCGGTCGTGGCGGCGCCGGTTGCGCCGGCTTTGGCGAATGACTTTCCGGAAGTCGAAATTGCCGTACGCGTTCGGCCGCGCACTCAACTGGTGAGCTTCGGCGAGAAGAAGTTTTTCGGCGAACGGATCGCCTATGCCGATTCGAACGTTTTCAAGCTTTTCGCTTTCCCGTTGTTGTTCGGCGATCCGGAGACGGCGCTGGCGACACCTCGCTCCGTCGTGCTCACCGCGAGCATGGCGAAAAAATATTTCGGTGGCGAAGATCCGATGGGCAAAATTTTGAAATTCGATAATCGTTTCGAATATGCGGTTACCGGCGTGATGAAGGATATTCCATTCAACTCGCACCTCCGCGCCGAGGCCATCGCCACCTTTTCGGTATTTAACGACGAGCCATGGATCGACAACTGGGGCGTCAATCTGCTCTGGACCTATGTTCGCTTGAAAAGCGGCGCGGCACCGCAGGCGCTCGATCAAAAGTTGCCGGAGTTCACCAAAAAATATCGCGGCGAAGAAACGCTGGCCAACATTTCATATTATCTTCAGCCGCTGCACGACATCCATTTACGCTCGCGCATGGTCGCTGAAATGGGCGCCAACGGCGATGCCGCTTACATTTATATCTTTTCGGCAGTGGGCGTTTTCATTCTTTTGATTGCCGCCATCAATTACATGAATCTCGCCACCGCCCGCGCGACGCAGCGCATGAAAGAAGTCGGCCTGCGCAAAGTGCTCGGCGCGTATCGCCTGCAATTGATCAGGCAATTTCTTGGCGAATCGCTGCTCTTGTCTTTTCTGGCGTTGCTGTGCGCCGTCGTCGTAGTCGAAATTCTGCTGCCGGCTTTCAACGAATTTGCTGAAAAAAATCTGGCGTTGAGTTACCGCACCGATGCTCTCATTTTAACGGCTTTGCTCGGCGTTTGCGTGCTGGTTGGTGTGATGGCCGGATCGTACCCCGCGTTCTTTCTCTCCGCCTTTCAATCGGTCACCGTTTTGAAAGGGGTTTTAAAATCCGGCCCTCGCGCGGCACTGTTTCGCCAAGTGCTGGTGGTCTCTCAATTCGGCATTGCGATTATCTTGTTGGTCGGCACGATGGTGGTTTTTCAACAACTAAGTTTTGTCAAATCTCAGCATCTCGGCTTCAATAAAGAGCATTTGGTTGCGATCAATGTGCGGGATCGTTCGCTGGCAAACAAAACCGAGATGGTCAAATCTGAGCTGCTGAAAATTCCTCAAGTTGTGAGCGCGACGGCCACCTCAAATTTTATCGGGCGATTTTTCGGGCAAACCACGTTTCAGCCGGAAGGCGACGACCAAAACGAATGGCTGATGTCCGAGCTATATGTTGATGCAGATTTCATCAAAACCATGGAGATGCAAATAGTCGCCGGCCGCGATTTCTCGCGTGCCATCACGAGTGATTCGACGGAGGGGTTTATTGTCAACGAAGCCGCCGTCAAAACCATGGGATTGAAAACATCGGAGGAAGCGCTAAGCACGCGGCTGGAGCGTGGCGAGAGCCGCAAAGGCCCGATTCTCGGCGTGGTGAAAGATTTCAATTTCACCTCGCTGCACCGCGAGATCGAGCCGCTGGTGATGATTTATGATCCGAAGGAAATTTTGTCCATCACGGTCGGCATTAGTCCGGAGGAGGTCGCCGGCACGTTAGCTTCTCTGGAGCAAACGTGGAATCGCCTTTCACCGGCTTGGCCGTTTGAATATTCCTTTCTCGATGAAAGCCTCGACGCGCTGTATCGCGCCGACGTAAAAGTTGGACAAATTTTCGGCAGCTTTGCCGCGATAGCCGTTTCGATTGCCTGTCTCGGCCTGCTGGGCTTGGCGGCGTTTACCGCCGAGCGCCGCACCAAAGAAATCGGCATCCGGAAAGTTTTGGGCGCGTCGGTGTCCGGCGTTGTCGCGCTGCTGTCAAAAGAGTTTTTGCAGCTCGTGTTGCTCGCCAATCTGATCGCGTGGCCGGTTGCCTATTTTGCCGCAAAAAAATGGCTCGAAGATTTTGCCTATCGTGTCGAACTCGGCCTCACCACGTTTTTGCTGGCCGCGGCAACCGCTCTGCTGATTGCTTTTGTGACGGTCAGTCTGCAAGCCATCAAAGCCGCCATGACGAATCCAATTGAGGCGCTGCGGTACGAATAATAAAACGTAATTCGTAATGCGTAATCTTACGTTTTACGCCTTACGTTTTATGCTTTACGTTTTAAGATTTACGTTTCATTGAAGGAAACCATCATGTTTAAAAACTACCTCAAACTCGCTTACCGCCATTTTCGCAAGCACAAAGCTTATTCGTTCATCAACGTTTTCGGACTGGCGCTCGGCATGGCTTGCTGCATTTTGATGCTGCTGTATGTGCAGGACGAGTTGAGTTACGACGAATTTCATAATAATGCCGAGCGCATTTTTCGCGTCGTCTGCGATGAAAAAAATGAAGGCCAAATCCGGCGCTTGGCCAGCACCTTTGCGCCGCTGACACCGCCGCTGCTGGCCGAGTTTCCCGAGATCGAACGGGTGGTGCGGCTCTTTCCTTATAATGCCACCGTAGCGCTGGGAGCGGAAAAACGATTTCAAGAAAACCGGTTTTTATTCGCGGATTCCACGGTCTTCGAAGTTTTTTCGTTTGCCTTTTTGCAAGGCGATCCCCGCACGGCGTTGCGTGAGCCGAACGCATTGGTTGTCACCGCGGCGACGGCGCAGAAATATTTCGGCGACGAAAATCCCTTGGGAAAAATCCTGGCCGTCGAGCAGCGTGATTTCAAAATCACCGGCGTTCTGAAAGATGTGCCACACAACTCTCACTTCGATTTCGATTTTCTCGCCAGCTTCAACAGCGTCAACGCGATCATGGGAACGTGGGTTTTGCAGCGCGGCTGGTATTGGCCGCCGATGTATACGTATGTCATGCTTCCCTCGGCGGCTGCGGCGCCGGCAATCGAGAGCCGGCTGCCGGAGTTCTCGCGCAAGCATTTGCATGCAAATTTGGCCTTACGTCAAACTTTGCATCTTCAGCCGCTGATGGACATCCATCTCCATTCCGATTTGGAGGGCGAAATCGCGCCGACGGGCAATATCGCTTACGTTTACATTTTCTCGGCGATAGCGGCGTTCATCCTGCTCATCGCCTGCATCAATTTCATGAACCTGGCCACGGCCCGCTCGGCCAATCGCGCCAGAGAAGTGGGCTTGCGCAAAGTCGTGGGCGCGCAAAAGCCGCAATTGATGAAACAGTTTTTGGGCGAATCGTTTTTTTACGCCGTGCTCGCCTTGTTGTTGGCGCTCACTCTCGTCGAGCTGTTTCTGCCGGTTTTTAACACGCTGGTTGGCAAGCAAGTCGAGATGCGCTACGCCGGCAATTGGGTCGTGGCGGTTGGCTTGCTCGCTTTGACGCTGATCGTGGGAATGATGGCCGGAAGCTATCCGGCTTTTTTTCTCGCGAGTTTTCGCCCGCTGCAAGTTTTGCAAGGAAAAATTTTGACCGGCAGCGGCGGCCGCTCGCCGTTGCGAATTCGCGCGGTTCTCGTTGTGGCGCAATTCATCATTTCCATCGGCTTGATCGCCGTGACGATGATCGTCCACGCGCAGTTGCGCTTCATCCAGGAGAAGCGCCTCGGCTTTGACAAAGAGCGTCTTGTCGTCATTCCGATTCGTGATGAGGTGGTGCAGCAAAATTTTTCGGCCGTCAAGAACAGCCTGCTCGCACAAACCGGCGTGGCGCAAGTGTCAGCGATCTCGAATTTTCCGTGGGAGCAGGGCTATTACGATTTCTTCATCCACGCCGAAGGGATGAGTCCGGAGACGAAGCTGAACATGCCGACTCTGCTCGTCGAACAAGATTTCATTCGCGTGTTGGATATGCAGATCGTGGCAGGCCGGGATTTTGCGAAGGAGCACTCGACCGACGCGCAGGAGGCTTTTATTCTCAACGAGGCCGCGGTTAAAAAGCTGGGCTGGGAATCCGCCCTCGACAAAAAGATCAAGATGGAAAGCGTTGCCGCCGGCAAGCCGCGCGAGGGCAGAGTCATCGGCGTGGTGAAAGATTTTCACTTGCGGTCGCTGCATTATGAAATCGAGCCGCTCGTGCTGCTTATTTCGCCGGAGCCTTATTATCTCGATAACATTGTAATCCGCCTTGGTACCGAGAACATTTCACAGACTTTGGCGTCTTTAGGAAGAACGTGGCGTGAAATCGCGCCGCACCGGCCCTTTGAATATTTCTTTCTCGACGAGCAATTCGACCGGCTTTACCGCAAAGAGCAAAAGCTGGCGCAAATCTTCAACTATTTTTCGGCCATGGCGATTTTGGTCGGCTGCCTCGGCTTGTTTGGATTGGCGTCGTTCGTCGCCGAGCAAAAGACCAAAGAGATCGGCATCCGCAAAGTTCTCGGCGCTTCCGTCGCCAGCATCGTGTTGCTGCTCTCAAAAGAATTCACCAAGCTGGTGTTCGTCGCCACCCTCGTGGCGTGGCCGCTCGCCTATTTTGCCATGAGCCGCTGGCTGCAAGACTTCGCTTATCGGATCGATCTCAGCTTTTGGATTTTTCTGCTCGCCGGCGCCATCGCCCTGCTCATCGCCTGGCTGACGGTGAGCTGGCAAGCCGTCAAAGCCGCCCTGGCGAATCCGGTTGAGGCGTTGCGGTATGAGTGATAAAACGTGAAACGTAATGCGTAAAACGTAATCAAACGGCTGTGCTCTGCTTAAACTCGACACGTCGATAAATCTCTTGAAGCGGAATTTGAACATTGACTTTGGCCAATTTCAAGATATCGGTGATTTCGTTGTATTCCGACAAAACCCATTTGTTGCGCGCTTCGAGGTACATTTGCTCAACGTGAATTCTGTATTGGTCGATCAGAATATATTCTTGAAAGGTTGGAACGGAACGATAAAGCTCAAATTTCTCGGCGCGATCATAGCTTTTCGTTGAGTTTGATAAGATTTCAAAAATGACCAAAGGATTAAGGATAATATCATCGCGGTTTTCATAAAACTCGGCTTTGCCGCAAACAATTATAAGGTCGGGATAGGTGAAAAAATTTTTGGCTTTAATCCAAACCTTCATGTCGTCCGAGAAGACTTCGCATTGGGCGTCTTTCAAAGCAATATTGACGCTCGTTCCCAAATCTACACCAATGCGATCGTGATTTTTTGAAGCGCCGGCCATGTCAAAGATTTCGCCTTGATAGTATTCATGCTTTTGCTCGGCGGCTTCTTCCATTGCCAAGTATTCTTCTGGCGTGATATATTTTAGAGCTGGTTGTTGCATATTTTGTCTCAGGCTTATAAATGATTATAGTGATGGATGAGAGCTTATCAAAAAACGTCTTTGGAAGCGAGGTGAATCTATTCCAAAAAGGATTTTTCGGGCAATGGCAATCCTTCAAAAATTTTGCTAACCGGCAGCTCGAAGCCAGGCAAAAGCTCCGGCGCGGTCAAAACGTCTCGAACGCTGTGCTTGCTCGCAGCCGTGCAAACCAACACTTCGCGCGTGTCGGCAATGACCACCCACACGATTTGCGTGCCTTGCTCGAGATACGCGTCAACTTTGTTCATGACCTTCAGGAAATTATCCTCGGGCGAAATGATTTCAACCGCCAAATCCGGCGCGAAATCTGCAAAACGCCATTGCTCTTTCGGCACGCGCTCTTTTTTTACAAACGCAATATCGGGAATGCGCGATTGATTCCGGCGTTCCGGCCAAAGCTGAAAATTGGTTTCGGTCACGGCTTCGCCAACAGGATTCTGTTCCAAATATTGATCGAGCTTTGCCCCGATTCGTATTTGGATTTTGCCATGTGCAAAGGCTGCCATTTTATAAACCACCTTTCCATTATAAAGTTCGGCGGGGTATGGAAGCGAGGTTCTTTCCAATTCATCGACGGTGACATCGGTGCGTTGCTCGATGGGAAGAGCAGGCTTGGCAGCGGCAGAAAGGGTCTTGCTGGGCGACGCCCCAACTTCGATGATGTCAGTGGTTGCGGCCATTTTTTCTCCTGCAAGAATGGGGTTTGAAATTGATTCTATCTATGATTGCGCTATTGAGTTTTGTATTTGAAAATATACGGATATTTCACGGCAAAATCAAGGCAATGGGCCAAAAACTTAATCGGAGAAAGCATGCTTAAAAACTATCTCAAAATCGCGTTGCGCAATTTTCGCCGCCACAAAATTACCTCTTTCATCAATGTTGTCGGCCTCGCCATTGGCATTGCCTGCGCGGCCCTGATTTTGCTCTACGTTCGCCACGAGCTGAGCTATGATCGATATCATCAAAACAAAGATCGTATCTATCGGCTCGTATCGAAAGTGCAAGGCGCGTCGTATGAGGCTGTGGCCAAAGTGCCGGGTCCTTGGAGCATCGAGGCGAAGAAAAGTTTTCCGGAAATACAACACGTGGCGCGCTTCGTCTTTTTCAATGAGATTTTGGTGAGCCGCGGCGAGAAACGTTTTTACGAAAGCGGCGGTTTCTTTGCCGATTCGACGGTGTTCGAAATTTTCAGCTTTGCTCTGCTCAAAGGCAATCCGCAAACCGCGCTCGTGCCGCCGAATGCCGTCGTCATCACCGAAGCTTTTGCGCAGAAATATTTCGGCGACGAAGGCCCGCTCGGCCAAACGCTGCAATTCGACAATCAAAGCGAGTATCTCGTCACCGGTGTCATGCGAAATGTCCCAACCCATTCGCACTTCACGTTTGATTTTCTCGTGTCGATGGCGACCTACGCGAACCCGCGGCGGGACAACTGGGAGTGGCTGCAATTCTACACCTACCTGCTGCTCGCGCCGGGCGCGTCACCCGCAAGAGTTGCCGAAAAATTTCCAACATTGTTGCAACAACACGTGGAAGCAGCCGTCGCCTCCAATTACACACCTTATTTACAGCCGCTGACCGATATTCACTTGCGCTCACAACTGTTTCGGGAAATGCAGGCGAACTCGGATATCGCGTATGTCTACATTTTTTCAGCAGTGGGATTTTTCATTCTGCTGATCGCTTGCATTAATTTCATGAACCTGACGACGGCGCGCGCGGCCACACGTGCGAGAGAGGTGGGCGTCAGAAAAGTCACCGGCGCCGACCGCACGCAGCTTGTCAAACAGTTTCTCGGGGAATCCATTCTCGTGAGCGGCTTCGCCCTGCTGCTCGCGATGGTCGTGATCGATCTCTTGCTTCCCGCTTTTAATTTTCTCACCGGCAGGGAATTGGCCGTCGATTACTTTGATGACAAAATTTTCTCGCTTTCTCTGGTTGGCATTGCCCTTTTAGTCGGCGCCGTCTCCGGCAGCTATCCCGCTTTCGTGCTTTCGGGCTTCAAGCCGGTCAACGTGCTGAAAGGAAAGCTGCCGCAGTCGAGCCGGACTTGGCTGCGCCAGGGCTTGGTCGTTTTCCAATTTGCCATCTCGGCCTTTTTGATGATCGCCACCGGCATCGTTTACAACCAGCTTGATTACATTCAAAACAAAAGGCTCGGATTCAATGCCGAGCAGTTGGTGATCGTCCCGATTCGCGACGAGGGGATGCGGCTGAAATACGAAACCGTCAAGCACGAGCTGCTGCAGCATCCGAATATCGTGAGCGTGGCGGCCTCCGGCAATCTGCCGGGCGGCGGTGATTGGGGCATTCCTTACGAGCCGGAAGGCATTCCGCCGGATCAAATTCCGCCGATGCGCATATTGGCCGTCGATCAAGATTTTGTTTCCACGTTTCAGATTGAGCTGGCCACGGGCCGGAGTTTTTCCAAAGATCATCCGTCTGACATGACGGCGGCGTTTATGATCAATGAAGAAGCGGCGAAACAACTCGGCTGGAGCGATCCGCTCGGCAAGACGATTGCGATGTCGAGAATTCAGCGGCCGGCGGCGCCGGTGATCGGCGTGCTCAAGGATTTTCATTTTCGCTCGATGCACGAAAAGATCGGGCCGATCATGTTTTTCATTCCGCCGCCGGACTGGTTCACGGTTTTCTCGGTGCGCATTCGGCCGGAGAATGTTGCGGGAACGCTGGCATTTTTGGAGCGCAAGTGGACGGCGCTGGATCCCAGCCGTCCTTTCGATTACACGTTTTTCGACGAGCAATTCGGCCAGCTTCATCTCGCCGAGCAACGGATCGGGCAGTTGCTGGGATACGTCGCGGTGTTGGCGATTTTCATTGCCGGACTCGGGTTGTTCGGCCTGGCCGCGTTCACCGCGCAGCAGCGCACCAAAGAAATCGGCGTGCGCAAAGTGCTTGGCGCTTCGGTGGGCGGCCTCGTCCTGTTGCTCTCGAAAGATTTCACCAAGCTCGTGCTGCTCGGGTTCATCGTGGCCGCGCCGCTGGCTTACTACGCGATGAATCGCTGGCTCGCGGATTTTGCTTATCGCGTCGAAATTGGTATCGGCGTGTTCGTGCTGGCGGGTTTGCTGGCGTTGATGATTGCCTGGCTGACGGTGAGTTACCAATCCATTAAAGCGGCGCTGGCGAATCCGGTTGAATCGCTTCGCTATGAGTAAACAGTTACCAGTTATCAGTTACCAGTTACCAGTTATTAGTATTAGTATTAGTAAAGAGAACAACTGATTACTGTTCACTGTTCACTGATTACTGGTCACTGATCACTGGTTACTGGTCACTGATCACTGGTTACTGATCACTGGTTACTGATCACGCATTACGTTTTACTAAACAGACCATCATTTTCGAAAGGAGAAACCACCATGCCTTCAATTTCCATCCAATTGCCCGCCGTCGAAGCCGATCAGCAGGTCGAAGTCGAAGTGAAAATCAACGGCAAGAAAAAGACCTATCATTACCGCGTGGAGATTTTTGCGTGGGAACAATGTCACGACCCCAATGAAGCGCGGGCGCTGTGTTTGAAAAAGATGATCGAAGGTTACGATAAGAATTGGCAAATGGTGCAAATCGGCGCGCCGACTGAGGCGACGATTCCGATTATGTTCAAGCAGAGGAATTAGCCGAGGGCATAGAGCGGAGGGCAAAGACTTGGCGCTATGCCCTCAGCCCTCTGCGCTCTGCTTTTTCACAAACACGCTCGGCACTTGCGGCAGGCCGCACCATTGGGCGATTTTGTTGTATTGCCCAGCGAGGTCTTGCAAAATCTTGTAGCCGCTTTTGATTTTGCCGACGGTTTTGCCGAGCGTCGTGCCGGTGTCGTTCGCCTCGTCGAAAAAGCGTTTCATCTTGTTCATGACGCCGGCTTTCTTCACTTCTTCCGGCTTCGGCGTTTGTTCGAGTTTTTCGAGCCGCTGTTGAATCGCTTCGATCTCTTTTGCTGCTTCCGGCTCAATCTCTTCAACTTCTTCACGCAACTCTCCCAAACCGCTTTGCAGGGCGGAAAGATGCATGGTGAAATTGAACTCGCTGTGCGCTTCACTGTGGCTTGTGGCCTGCGTTTGCGTGACGTTGCTTTGCGTCACGGTTTGCGGATTGCTTTGTACAACCTCGATCTTGTTATGCACGTGAATACCCTCTCGAAATTCTTCAAAAAGTTTGTGACGTTCGCTGGGCAATTCAACGCCATTCAGCAGTTTTTGCACGGAAACTTTTTCCTGCAAGCCCTGCGGAATGAACGTTTGCTCGCCGAGCCTTTCTAATGTTTTCAAATGTTCAAACGATACCGCCACCTCCGGCTGTGACGGAATCGGCACCATTTCCTGGACATTGATGCCCTTGAACGATTTCTCGTGAATGCCGCGAACTTCGGCGCGGAGATCGGCCAGAAATTCTTTTTGGCCGTGCGGCGCGCCATCCAATACCAGGTTAATAACTTTCAACCCTTCATTTTTCGTGATCTCCTCCGTCACCTGTGCGCGCACGCCGTTTTTGTTCAGCACCACGCCTTTTTCCCACACCAAATCTTCGCCATCGTGCCGCTCGATAAGATGATTCAACCGCACGATCAGCCGCGTGATGATGCCCTTCGGCATGAATTGATATTGATAGCGAAAATGCAAATTGTCTTTTTCCGACCACGAATATTCCGGCTGGGTGCTCGGCAAAAGCTGCGGCGCGATATACTCTTCCACGCCGCCGTTGTCAATGGGATAACACAGCTCGAAATTGTTTTTCAGCATGAGATTGAGCAGCTTGTTGCATTCCGCAAAGCTGTAGCCTTTCTCCTGCCACAAGCCAAACATCCATTTTTTGCTGAACCGGCCTTTGTGCTTTTGGGCGTGATCGGATTCGAGAATGGTGTACACCGCATGCGCCACCCATTGTGGATTGAGAAATACCGTCTCCGCGAGCTGCGGATCCTCCTGAAAATGCAGAATGATGCCGAGATAGTGCAAATATTGACTCAACACCAGTTGATCTTCGAGTCGGCTGATTTGATGCTCAGCGCAAATCCGGCTGTATTCTGCGAGCGTGATATGATTTTCCAACCGGCGTTTCTCCAGCACCTGCCGAATGGGAATCCACTGCGCTGGCAGCTCCGCGCCGACGTGCGGCAGCTCGCACAGCATCTTTTGAATTTGTCGCCGTAGGCTGCGAAAACGGTCGAGGTCTTTTTCCGCCAGATCGACTTCGCGCTTCTCGATGACAAAATCATTTGCATAATACTTGCGAAAGCTGTCGTAATCGAAATTGGTGATGGAGCGGCAGTCGCGCTCGTTGAGCGCCACCAGCACCGGACTGCCGGCGCCGAGCAGCTTGATGATATTGAACCAATAATCAAACTGCGTGTGCTGCTTGCGGTCGTCCACCAGCAGCACGTAGAGCGCCCGCGAGGTGAGAAAAAACTGGTGGGTCATGTATTGAATATCTTGCCCGCCAAAATCCCACAGGTTGGTCGTAAAGCTTTGGGCGTTGTCCTTGACATACGGAAATTGCCAGCCGGTTTTAACGGTGATACCGACCGTGGATTTATCCGCGGGATTGGGAATCAGATAGTTTTCGTCCAAAAGCTTTTGCATCAGCGAAGTTTTGCCCGCGCCCGGCTCGCCGACCAAAATGAGCTTGGCCTCGAAGAGTTTTTCTTTGCCTTGCACGGCTTGTTGTCTAAAGAAACTGCGGACGGCCTCCATTCCCGCCGCGACCACTTCTTGGGGAGGATACAGAATCGGGTTTTCATGTAATACAACTTCGCCTATTTCTGCGACATTATCATCATCTTTTTCTTTAAAGTTGATTGTCTGAATATTTTTAAATTGCGTGATAAAAGCCGGAAGCGTTTGAATATCGTTTTCACGCAAATCCAGCAAGGTCAAGTTTTGCAGCTTCGCGACACTCTCCGGCAGTTGCGTGAATTGGTTACCACTCAAATCCAGTGAAGTCAAGTTTTGCAGCTTGGCAACATTCTCCGGCAGTTGCGTTAGCTGGTTATAACACAAATCCAGCGAGATCAAGTTTTGCAGCTTGGCGACACTTTCCGGCAGTTGCGTTAGCTGGTTATTTCTCAAACTCAGCGAAGTCAAGTTTTGCAGTTTCGCGACACTCTCCGGCAGTTGTGCGAGTTTATTAAAACTCAAATCGAGTGCAGTTAAGTTTTGGAGTTTGGCAATAATTTCTGGAAATTGGATGAGTTGGTTATGACTCAAATAGAGCTCTGTTAAGTTTTGGAGCTTGGCGATGGCCTCAGGCAGTTGGGAAAGTTGGTTACCGTATAAATTGAGCGAGGTTAAGTTTTGGAGCTTGGTGATGGCCTCGGGCAGTTGGGAAAGTTGGTTACCATATAAATTGAGCGAAGTTAAATTTTGGAGCTTGGTGATAGCCTCGGGCAGTTGAGTGAGTTCGTTATCGCTAAAATCAAGCAGAGTTAAGTAGGGGAAAACTTCTAATTCTTCTAAGGAGGTTATTTCATCTTTGGTTAATTTAACCCCAGTGAGATGTGCGGGTGACAGAAGTTTTTTGAATTTTTGATAAATGGAAAAATCTAACATCAAGCCTGGCACATCCGCAATCTCTTCTAAAGGATTACCAAAGAGCACGAGCCAACGTAGCTTTTTGAGTTGGGCGATGCGAGTTGGGACGTAGCGAATTTGATTTCCATCCCAAAGAAGTCCAGTGTTATTCAGCCAAATTTCTTCAAAGCTATCTTGCTCAAAAACTTCTTCTGGAATCTCAGTTAGGTTTTCGTTCTTAAGATAAAGCTCGGTTTTCCCCTCGGCGCGCGCGGAGCGGATTATTTCGGCAATATGTTCGGGTGTTTTGGACATGGTTGGTTGTACCACGTGTAACGTTTAACGTGCAACGGCTTATAAAGTTGGCATCGTTTTGGTTTCGGGAAATTATGTTCATTCTTTTTTCAAATTCAACCTTCGCATAAATTTCACGCAGGGGAATTTGAAAGTCCACACTGGTGCAGCGCAAAATGTCGTCGGGATGATGATATTCCGTCAAATGTTAATTGCTCGGATATGTTTTCGTACTTTCCCAAATTCGGATACGGTCGGCTTCAACAATCCAAAGATTTCCTGCGAGCGGCTCGGTTGTTAACTTTGGGATAAATTTTCGGACAAGAGTTAGTAGCGTCCACTTGTCTTGCTGTTTCGAACGGAGGACAATGAGACCGTGATAATCCTGCGGTGGATACTTGCGGATATCACCAAACTCCAAATCGAACGTTACAAGCGGTCGTCCTTCTTGTTGAATTAGCACCGCCAATGCCGGATCATCCACGCCGGCAAGTCCTTCCTGTCTCACGGTGTCTGCTTCATAACCTGCCGCGACTAAGAGATCGGCTGCCTCTTCTGGCATGTTCTCGTCCACTTTAAAATTCATGACACCGCCTCCAGATACTATATAAAAAGTCAAGAGAAAAATAAAAAAATTTAAATACGCTTGGGATCGAACGGCTGTTGGTTCTTGAGCATGACGTAGATAATCACCAA
>JAKEEU010000066.1 GCA_022616415.1 Candidatus Zhuqueibacterota bacterium
GAGGCGCTTTTTGCCGAAGCAATCTCTTGATTTTCAAAGGATTGCTTCGCTGAAAAACGCTCGCAATGACGTTACAAAATAACCCGTAACGAGTATAACACAGCAAGGACATCAATTCAGCGCCTAATATTAATAAAAATTTTTCATTGTCGCAAGAATAATATTCTTAATTTCTCTTCGGCGGCAAAACCACGGGATTGCTTATCCCCTCGTTTTGGAGCCGCCCGGCAATGCGGTTAGCCCGTTCTTCCGACACATAAGTGCCGACGCAGACGAGCCATCTGCCATTTGCTTTTAAGATAAAATTGTTGATATTTTTGCTTCGCAGCGTCGCGGCCATCGCATTGGCCTGTGCTTGCGTGGCAAAGCTGCCGACTTGGACGGTATATTGCTTGAGATCCGTCGTGACCGGCGGTCCCGGACGCCCTCCGCCGCCATCGCCAGGCAAGTTTGACGGTGGTTCAGTGGTGTATTGGCACGAACGGACGCTGCCGAGTCCGGCAATGATCACAATCAAAAATAAAATAAAAAAAGGTGTCAAGTCCGGCTTTGCCGGTGCTGGTTTATCAGCCATATTGTTGCTGTCTCCCATATTCGCCCATGACGGTTCCTAAGCCGGTCCCATCCTGGGTGGGGGTTCATTTTCTCTGGGCGGATCGCAAGAATCCGATCTTAACTCGTCTCCCACCGCCATGCCGTCGAAGCCTGAAAGATCAGCCTTTTACAACATTACTATTTTAATAAAAATTTTGTTGCGGGGCAAGAATAATTATTTTATTTTTGCAGGAATGGGCGTTGACAAACGAAATCAAAGGTTGGATAAAGAGAAGGGAAGCTCCTGCCTGGCGGCAGGAGTTCAAACATTTTCAACTTGCCCTCGTCAAGCTACATGCGGTTGAGCAACGCCGAAGCTTTGCTCACATATTCGCTGTCGGGATATTCCTGAATCAGCCGCGTGAACGCCTGGCGCGCCTCTTCCGTGCGCTTGATCTGCGCATAAGATTTGCCCAGCATGAGCAGGGCGTCATCCTTCTTGGGTGACTGCGAAAACTGGAGCACCCGATTCAACGCTTCGACGGCCTCCTGATAGTTGCGAAGCTGGAAATGCGATTCGCCGATCCAATAATGGCAATTGCTGACGAGCGGATGATTGGGAAACTGGTTGGCCAAATCGGCGAACGTTTGCATGGCCTCCATGTAACGCTTCGCATAAAATTTGTTGAGCGCCTGTTCGTACAGGCCGCGAACGTCGCCGTTGTTGGAAGCCGGAGGCGGCTGGGTTTCCACCGTGTTTTGTATCTGCACGACTCGTTCTTTGCTCTCCGCCAACGCCGTGGACAACGTGACGATTTCGCTTTCCTTGCTGTTGAGGGTTTGTTTAAGCTCGTCGACTTTCGCTTTGAGACGAGTGTACTCCTCTTGTTGTTTGATCGCGGCGCTATCAGGCTGCGGTTCCACTTCCACTACCGCGCTTTCCATCCCGGTGTTTTCCATCTCCTGTTCTGAAAAAAGCTCTTCTTTTGGGGGCGCAGCTTTAGAGGAGCCAGGGAAGAAGCTGAACCCGAGACGTCCGCTGGCGTAACGGTCATTGCCGCTGCCAAGAATCGCATCCAGCCGGTCGCTGCTGCCGTAATGATAGGTGCTGTTGATATCCAGGGCGAATTTGTGCCCGAGCAGCCAACGCACGCCCAAACCGCCGATGCCGCTGGGTTCGATCTTCCGAAAGCCGTTCACTTGCTGATAGTTGTAAGTGCCGGCGCCGACCAATAAATAGGGATGAAACTTGCCTTTGTTCAGCAGCTCGAAATCCAACAAAAGATTGCCATAAAAAATGTTTGTCTTGGTGGATACTCCGGCAATGGTGTAGGGCAGATTGGCATAACCGCCCACCAATGTGGCGCCCAAACGGCCGGTCAAACGATAGCCCAAGTGGCCCTCACCACCGAAGCCGAATTTACCCGTCGGACCATTGCTGTACAGCCTTTGCGCTCCCGCCGACATGCCGAGCATAAACCGTTTCGCCAGGCTTTGCGCGGCGACCTCGATGCTTCCTGACACCATCACAGCCGCGAGCAGAATAGCGAGACTGGCTTTTCGCATACAATTTTCTCCGTTATAAAACTTCTTTCGTGAATTTTTAAAGCGCCGGCTCATGCATGATTCCGAACGCAAACAAAGTTTTGTTTTGCTCCTATCTTCAAACTGCATGCCAGGAATTTTGGGCGCGCCCCTTTGCATGCTGACTCTGATTTATTATTATTAAATTCAGGCAGGTTCGTGCTTCAAAAAGAACCGGGCAATTCGCAATTCATCGCGATGGCATAATGGCAAAGCTGCCACGCCACGTGCGTGTCACGATTTTCGCTTACAAAATGGTTACTTGAATAACGCTAGTGTTTCAAAGGCAGGGACAAAAACGTGGGAGGGTTTTGCACAAGATCAAGTGGAAATACAAATTCACTGTACGCGCCTGTGAAAGAATTGAAACAGGGTGATGCCGTTACTCGCGTTTTATTATCCCACCCGTCTCCAAATCATAATAGCCGGGGGTCGAATCGCCCGGCACTTCGATGAGACCCTCGACCGGCAGAATAATCTTGGTGGTCTCGTTGGCATACCGTTCGTCGACATACCTGCCGCGATACGAAAGCCGCCGGCTTATGGCGTCAAAGATAATCTCTTCAACCTCAAATTCCGTGTTGCCGTTGTGCATCGCCAGCCCCTTCGAGCCGGGCAGGAGAATTGGAATGAGATTTTTGTCGGGCCGTTTTTCCTCTTCGGGTTGAATAAAGTGAGTGATCGGATCGTGCGCGATTTCTGCCAAAAGTTGTTTGAGCACGGAGATGGTTTTTTCTTTCGCTTCCGTCGCTTCACCCAGGCTGCAGATCTCAATCGCCGTTGAAATCGTCGCGCGCAGGATGGCATCCGACATCAGGCGGCTCGTGAGCCGCAAGCTGCCGTAAGTTTGATCGTAGATCGCGATGAACCTGGCGCCGTTTTGGGCATTGAGCTGCGCCTGCGCCAGGCGAAATTTGTCCGCGGCAAAGCCGGCATCGCGGCGCTCGTATGGAACGATCATTAAAAACGCCTCGAATAACGCCGCAGCGATCAGCTCGGCTTCAAACCGGTTTTCATTCAACGCCGGATGCGCGAGAATAGCGCCGGTCGTCAAATAATTTCTCGAGAAGCGTGATTGATCGAAATGAACCCCGGTGGCTTCGGCGTCCGCCGGATACGCCACGTTTATCCGGTTCGGCCCTCTTTGCTCGGCATAGCCCGACAAGGCTTCGCGTACTTGCAAATGGCACTCCACGCACGTCAGCTCGCCATACGATTTGGCCTGGTAAATCCGGCCTGGCGCCAAATCGGGAAAGATCAACACCGGCAACCGCACTGGGGAGGTCGTGTACTTCTTCTGGTGATGGCGGAGGTGAACTTCCCGGCGGCGCGTGTTGACACGGATGACGCGATACGGCCTGGCGGTGTAATAATAAATTGCGCCGGGGTAAGCTTCGCGCATCAGTTGGGCGTGGGAAATCTCGCCGAGATTCCGGCCTCGCCCCATCAAGCGTTCCTGCACTTTGAACTGCGCCTCCACGTCGCGCAACGGAAAAACATGATTGGGGTCATCACCGGCTTCACCTTTCATCACTTGCAGCACCGTGGGAATTTCCCCCTTTCGCTCCTTCTCGCAAAGCGCCAAAAACCCTTCCGGCCAATCGATTGTCGAAGCAAAATCTTCCCGGCCTGCCAAATTTTCTGCCGCCACTATTTGATCGTGCTCGCCGCCACGACGGGCGAGGCAAAGCGCGTGAATGTATTGCAGCCGCTCATTTTCCAGATACAAGGCATCTTCGGCCAGCGGGCGCGATAGCAGAGCCGACGGATTGGCAAAAAGTTGTTGATCGTAAACGGTTTCCCGGCTCACGATCGCGACGTGGCCCGGCGCATGCCGGCCGATTCGGCCAATGCGTTGATAAAAGCTGGTGGCGGAATACGGCACGCCGAAGAGAATGCCGGCAGCCAGATACGGAATATCGAGGCCAAGCTCGAGCGCGCTGGTGCTGACCACGCCGGTCAACGAGCCGTCGGTCAGCCGCGCTTGAATCGTCGCGCGGTCCTGCTCTTCGTAGCCGGCGCGATAGGGCAAAATATGCGATCGCTTCAAATGATCCCACTTCAAAACCGGCTCTTCCTGCTCCGGCGCGGCCGCTTCGGAGCGTACGCTCTTTTTTTCACGGCCGGCAATCGACGCGATCAGCTCGGTCTGTTTGCGATTGTCAACGAAAGCAATGAAGCGTTGGCTTTTTTCCTCCGCCAATGCGGACAGCAGGGCAGAAAACTCATTGAGCAAGTCGCGGCCTGCCGGCGGCCGAATCAGATCAATTTGAATCGGCTGTCGCGGCGAGGAGTCGTGGGACGAATCGATGATCTCGAAATCAACCCCAAACAGTTTGGCCAAATGGCTCTTGGATTCCGCGAGCGTGGCGGAGGCGCAAACGAATTGCGGCGCGGCGGCGAGCAATTGCAGAATGTGCCGCAGCCGCCGAAACAGGAAAGCGCTGTTTGAGCCAAAGATTCCCGTATAAGAATGAACTTCGTCAACCACAATCAGCTCGAGCTGCCGGAGAAAATCCCGCACCGGTTGGGCGCTGAGCTGCGTAAGCATCCACGCGTGCATCACATCCGGAGTCAAAATGAGAACCCGGCTGTGCTGCAGAATCTCCAATCGCTCCGGCATGAGAACTCGTCCGTCGATGCGGCCAACCGTGGCGTCAAGCCCGGACTCTTGCAAAGCCGCGGCCCAGCGCTCCTCCTGCTCCTTTCCCAGCGCGCGCATTGGATAGAGGGCGATAATTTTTGCGTCGGGCGATTGGGTGAGCGCCTCGATGCCGGCCAGGAAAAACGCCAGGCTTTTGCCGGAGGCCGTTCCGGTCGTGAGGCAGACATTTTTTGATTGCAGCGCCAGTTGGATGGCGAGCTTTTGATGCGCGTAAATGCCGGCCGGAAATCTTCTGTGGAGAAAAGCTTGCGCCGCGGCGCCGAGAGGGAGATCATCAAAAGAAACGCAGCGGGCCGGCTTCGCAGGAAGGTGCTCGGTATGAACGATTTCCCACTTCGCATGCGTGAGAAGCTCGGCAAGGTTCATTGGCAAGCCCGTAGGTATATCTTTTCAAAAGCAAGAAGCCACTGGTTTTGTCTTGAATATAGAAATTAGTTTGCAAAAAAGCAAGCCCGTTAATCGACAAATTCGAACTTGACTTTGGCAAAAAATTTGGTTACATTCCGACACATTTTCGATTTTTCGAGAATGGTCGAAACCCGGGCCACAACGCCCACCGAGCGGTCGAAAGCGCATTTTTCAGGAGGGGCTTTATGAACCATTCAAATCCCGCGCCAGCAGTGAGCCAAAATACGCCCAGACCGCTCTGGCGCGCGCCTCACGCCTTAACCATTACACGACGAAAGCTCAAACCCGGACAAGCCGGCACCAGAAAATTATTGGCGGCATACGGCGAAAAGCTGGTTTGCGTGCGCTATCGCTATGACGCCGCCAACAAGCGCCGGATGAAAACGGTCGAGCTCGTCATCGAGGAGAGCCCCTGGCAACCGCGTCCGGCGAAAATCCCTCCGAACGAAATCATGCACCTGCGGATCAAGTATGACGAAGTCGCCCTGAGAAATCTGGTCAAGGCCGCCGGCGGCAAATGGAACCGCGAAAAGCCGGCTTGGGAACTGCCTTATCAGCAGGTGCTGCGACTGGGATTGGTCGAGCGCATCGTCACGGATCATAAGAAACCACAAACCGCGAGGGGCTACCATGAAACCGCCTGAAACAATTCGCAATTATCAATTCACGATTCACA
>JAKEEU010000067.1 GCA_022616415.1 Candidatus Zhuqueibacterota bacterium
CGACTTAATCACCACCTGTCCATTCCGTCCATCATGTCCACCCCGTCCACCCCGTTGCAATCGAAGACCTGATGATGAAGGCATGGCGGCTTAATCACCACTTGTCCATTCCGTCCATCATGTCCACCCCGTTGCAATCGAAGACCTGATGATGATATTCGGTTCAAGGCCCCTCACATTCCCCTTCCCGCAATCGCTGCGCCATGTTTGTATGTTATCCTCTGAAAATTGAAGCGCTAAACCGGCAGATGGGATGGAACAAGCTGCTCATGTTATTCTCGCAATCGTGGTTTTACCACCTTGCCCAGGCACAACGACTCACGTTGTTTTATCCCACCTCCTCAAGCCGGAGCGATCCCGGCGATGTTTCAGGCGCAAGCGGATGTGCCAAGCTAAAACGCTCGGGCTAAATTTGAATGTAGTGGCGGCGCTGTTCGAGGTGGAGCAGCGTCCAACCGGCAAAAGGCCTGTGTGATAAGTAAGGTGTTAAGTAAAAACCAAGTTACGCTTCTTTCGGCAATGTCGCCTCGCTGCGACACCGGCTTGGAGCGGCGAGAAACGCGTTGCGCCGAAAATTGGTATGCGAATTGCTAAAAGCGAATCGACGAGCGATGATATGACCTCGCAGCGTTATAATACAAATTTAAAGAACGCCCGAATTGTTAAAAAAACTGGACATTATTTCGTAACTCTCTCACCAACGGAGCCTAAATTTATGTCAAAGAAATTTTGCCGAGGGATGACGCTCATGCTCTCGCTCGTCTTGGCGAGCACCGGGATATTGGCAAAAACCGCGGCCGGGCCGGCCGCCCAATATACGCTGGCAGTTTTGCCCTTGGAAATCGGTGGCCGCATTTCCATGGAAGAAGGCGCCGCATTGACCAGCCGCTTGTCGGCGGAGTTGGCGGCCAGCGGAATTTTTATCATCACCGACCAAAGCATCGTCGAGTCCACCATGCAAACCGCCGGCCTGTCGGGAACCGGCTGCAGCTCGGTGGATTGCGGCATGCAAGCCGGCAAGCTGCTCTCCACCCAGCTCGTGATCAATGGCAGCATACGCAACGTCGGGCAGTTGTATTTCATCGAGGCGCAGATGATTCACAGCAACAGCGGCCAGGTGGTGCAAAAGGTCAGCGAAGATTTTGACGGCGATTTCGAGCGGCTGCTGAATTTCATGACGACCGTCGCACGCAAGCTGGTGGGAAAATCGGCGACGTCGAGAACGGCTTCCAATATGTCGGAAATGCAGTCAGCCTCGGCGCCGGAACGCCGCGGCATGACCTCGAACCGTGACACGTATGGCGGCAATTCCTCCAGAAATTGGCCGGCACAAACGAGCGAAGTGCGCAACGGCAGCAATAAATTTCTTTACATCGGCCTGGCGGCCGTGGGCGCAGCCGGCGCCGTCTTTGGCATTATACAGCTCACCAAAGATTCCGGCGACAGCAACGATGGCGGCAATACCGGCGCCTCGACCGATTTGCCCAATCCGCCGAAATTTCCATGAGTTATCCTGCCTTGTGATCGGGAGCCGCTGTTCTGACCGGTGCTGGTGCGGTCGTATTCGATTTTTCGACAACCTTACGTTGAACATAGATGGCCAACACGCCTATGTACAGCGATTGAATTTTCTAACTGAGGTACACTTATGAAGCGATCGGTATTTCTGATTACCCTGGCCATACTCGGCTTCTGGAGCGCAACCGCATGGGCGCAAAAGCCCAAGCTGGATGAAATGACGTTCAGTTTTGATTATGCGTCAGTTAAGACCACTACTTGTACCGGTAATGCCAAATTATTTGTGACGCTGGTTTTTAATACAGCGATGCGCGATAGCACCCCGCTCGTAACATTTGGCCTGAACGCGCCCTACTCATCACCCGTGCCTTTCGGCACCAAAGCGTGGCTGGACAACAACACGTTCGTCGCGAGCTTCGACATTAACAAGGACTTCCCTCCCACCGCCGATGGTTTGTATAAATTCCTAATCCGAAAAGCCTACGCCGCCGGTGGCGATACCATGGCGCCGGCGTTGAGCGATACGATCAAAAACAGCGCGGATCAACCGGCGACGCTTTCCATTTCTCGCCAGACTCAACTGGTGGCGGGCACCAGCAAAGTCGATTTTGACACGACCCAAGCCGGTACTCAAAAAGATCGAAAGCTCATTCTCAAAAATGTCACGTGTGCTGAGATTACGCTCTCGGAGCCGGGCGTGAGCGCGCCGTTTTTTATCCCAACTTCGCCCGACAGCGTCGACGTCGCGCCGGATTCCAGCTATTCGTTGCTCGTTCGCTTCAAGCCCTCCAGCCGCGCGGCTTTTGCCCGGACACTGAAGGTCTATTACAACAGCAACCAAAAAGCAGATTCCCTCATCGTTCAGCTCACCGGCGTCAGCCGCGGCCCGGAGATGGTTTTTCTTCCGGCGCCCTCCTTGAAGTTCGACACGGTTTACGTCGACAGCACGGCGTCGAAGACGGTTCGCTTGACCAACCGTAAAGCCAACAACGCGAGTCTGAGCGATACGCTGAGAATAACGAGCATCGCGCTGAAACCGGATACGATTTTTTCTGTTAGCCCGACCAAGCTCACGATGGCGCCCGGCGACACCAAAACCGTCACGGTCAATTTCAAGCCGGCGGAAGGCAAGAACTATGCGAACACACTCGAGTTTACCAGCAACGACTTCATCAACAAGCCGGCGGGAAAAATTTCCTTTCCTGTCAGCGGAACCGGCCGGGAAAAAACGCCGCCGCCGCAAGTGACGACGTTGATCGTGGATTGGCCGGGCGGCATCGCCGGATATACCAACGCCAGCCGGCTGCTGATCTCCACTCCCATTGATACCAGTGGCATTAAAGAAGCGCGTTGGAAATTTACGCAAAAAGACAATGACCCGCCGGCTTCCGCCGGCGACACCCTGAATGGCGGCGCGGGAAAGTTCATCTCCGTCAAGAAGGACAGCTCGCGTTTCGAGATTCCGCTTAAAATCACGGCCGGCAGGTGGATTGGTTATATCTGGTTGGAAGGAACCAACGGAGCTTCCGGATACCGCACGCCGAATTACTTGGAGCTCAACTATGATACTGCTGTGCCGACTTTCAGTCGGCTGCCTTATATAAATGTGGGACCACAAGGCTGGACTGGTGGCTTCGCGCCTCATACCAACGCTGACACTATCACAGTGTGCTGGGATGCTTCCGATTCGAGCGGCATTACCGAAGTGCGCTGGAAGCTCACGCCCGCAACCGCCGACACAGCACCTCGCAGTTCCATAGACACGACAAAATTCGGCGGCGTGCACAAGCTCGGCAACAGTTGTGTAGCCATCCCTTTGAATGGAAAGATAGCCGAGGGACGCTGGTACTGCTACTTGTGGCTCATCGATGGCAGCGGCAACTCGAGTCATCTCGCGGCAAAAGCCACCAAACAAGAGGTCAATTATGATGTGACCGCGCCCGCAGTGCCACCAGCGCCAAGTGATCGCAACATTCCACTTGACACGTGGTTCAACACCAGACAGAGTCCGTTGAGGCTTACGCTGAAACTCGTCAACGGCATTCGTGACGCTGCGAGCGTGCGCTGGAGATTCAAGACAGCGCCGACTCCCACGACCACGGTGCACCACGATAGCGGGCCTCTGACACTCAGCGCCAATAAGGACAGCGTGAAATTTTCCGTCATATTTAATTCGCCAAACTGGTGCGGCGACGACATGTTGTATTACTGGCTCGTGGATTCCGCCGGCAATTGGAACTCACTAAATTATGATTCCACTGGCTACAAGTTCGACATGTGCGGGCCGGTTATCGCCCGTGTTCTCACCAGCCCGGCGGTGGGCACGAAACACACCGCGTTCATCGATACGCTTAAAATTACCGATCATAATCCGGTCAATTGGGATTCGGTGCTATACCGCTTCGGCGGCGCGCGCGCCAATCAGCCGCCGCGTCGTTTGGAAAAATTCGGCAACGCGGTGAAAAACGGCGATCTGTTCACACAAAAATTCATCCTGCGCATTCCGGCGGACGGCGTGACGACACGCGGTATCGAATTCACCGCTTTTGCGAGAGACGCGCTTAGAAACCTTGGCATGGGACCGAGGACAGAAGGTCTTGGCATCTATTGCGAAGCTGAATCTGAGGTGAAATGGACGCCGGTGCGGGTGCGCACCATCGGCGACGGCGAGTTCCGCATCGACAAAGACGGCAACCCGGTGCCGCAACCCAACGGCCGCGACGCGACCAACTACACGCTTTTTTCAGTGCCGTTCGAGCTGGACAAGAGCGCGCCCAAAGCGGTTTTGGAAGACGATCTCGGCGCTTATGACAGAAAGATGTGGCGCTTCTTTGAATACCGTCCGGCGCTCGGCGCCAACGCCTGGGTAGAATACAACAGCGCCGCGCCAACCATTTCGCCGTTCATTCCCGGCCGTGCGTTCTTCATGATCGTCAGCGATCCGGACAAAGTCATCGACAGCGGCGCCGGAAAAACCGTGACCACCGGACAGCCGGATACGCTGATTTTGCAAGACGGTTGGAATTTGTTCGGCAATCCGTTCAACTTCCCGATTCAACGGGAGGGCAATCATCTGCGCTTGGTCAATTCGAGCATTCCAGAAAGTCCAGGCACGCCGCCCTCAATCCTTACTTACGAACGGCAGTGGAACTACGATGACATCATCGAGCCGTGGAAGGGATATGCGATTTACGTCAAAAAGCGGATATCGACGGCGCCGATCTTGTTGGTGATTTGCCCGATTGCAACACCGCCGCGCATTGGCAAAACGCTGGCGCCGGCCGAGACTTCAGCCGAAGATTGGACTTTCCAAATCTCAGCGAAAGCCGGCGCGGCGTTGGATAGCATCAACTACGTTGGCGCGCGCAGCGCGGCGGCGGAAGAGTACGACGATTTCGACCGGATTGAGCCGCCGGTGATCGGCGATTACGTCTCGGTTTATGTTGACAACGAAAAGTGGACGAAAAATCCGATGAAGTACACGGCGGACTTCCGGCCAACCAGCCAGGAAACTTACGAGTGGCCGTTGCGCGTGAATTCCAATACCGCGTCAGGCGAAGTGGTTTTGCAATTCAGCGGCATGGCGAATCTGCCCGCCGGGTTCGAGGCCTATCTCGTCGACGAGGCGTATGGTGTCGCGCGCAACTTGCGCCGCAACCCGGAGTATCGCTTCGTTGCCGGCGCCAACGGCGTCGAGAAAGCGCTGAAGCTGCTCGTCGGCAAGCCGGAAGCGCTGCAAAAGTACAGCAACGGCATCGCGCTGGTGCCGCAGGCGTTCGAGCTGTCGCAGAATTTTCCGAACCCCTTTGCGGCGAAATTTCAGCAGAGCTTCACGGCGATTCGTTACACACTGCCGAAATCCGCAAACGTGACGGTTGAAGTGTACAATATGCTCGGCCAAAAAGTGCGGACGCTCGTAGCCGGCCAAGCGCAAGCCGCGGATTACTACCTGGCGACGTGGGACGGCCGCGACGAAGCCGGCAAAGAAGTCTCGAGCGGCGTTTACGTCTATCGCCTGCTGGCCGAGTCCAATGGCGAGCGGTTTAGCTCGACGAAGAAGCTTTTGTTGGTGAAATAAAACCAGTGACCAGTGTTCAGTGATCAGTTATCAGTTTACTGATTACTGATCACTGATTACTGATTACTGATCACTGATTACTGATCACTGAAAAGCAGGCCGCGCCCCTCGGGTAGCGCTTGGAAGCAGATACTCACGAACCCGATAGACATCTTCGATACTACAACAGCACTGCATCTTTGACGCACAGCGGAAGCTGATGGGAAGGAAAACGACGGGCAGGAGCTTGTATGGTCTTGCCAATTTTTCCAACCGTTGGCCGGGTTCGTGAATCAGCGAGACGGAAGCAAGCTGATAAAATTAGCAGAGCTTCTGTCTTCTCCAGGCGTGTGCCCGATGGGCGTGGCCTGTTTTGCCTATAAAGTCAAACTGGTGTGTGGAAATTAGGTACGGTAAAAGCTGAATGCAAAGCCCCGTTTAGCAAGCGGGGCTTTTTTGTTGAAAGTCTTCTCTACTGCGAAATTCTCTCATTAGATTAATTTTTGCTTGATTTTCACGGCAATTCGTGCTAACATATTGGCGTAGTTAGAAACGAACCAAAAGCAAGCCACAGGAGGGTAAGTTTATCGGATCATCCGGAACGGAAAAATGGCAACCGCTTACTCGCGAACAGGCTTTGGCGGCGAGGGATTTCTCAAGAGCGGGGCAAACGTTTATTGATCATAAGGGCCGGTTACATGAGATCCTGTACTCGCTCTTAACGCCCTTGGGTTATCAAGCCCATGTGTCGGTTCAAACGATTCGACATATAGAAAAGCATTGGATTGCTGCACAGTATCAAAATGAATTACCTCATCTGTTAAATAATCCGGATTTAATCGTACCGAATTTTGAGATTCCAACAGCACATCTCTACTACAAAGCAGTTCAGAAAACAGGTTTAGTCGCCGCCGTTCACGAAAAAGAAGGCAATCGATATGTTGCAACGATGCACAAGGCCCCTACAATTAAAGGCTTGAAGGAGAAGAAAATTTTTCGAACGGATTTTCTCTACGTACGAGGTGGATTCAAATGGAAAAAATGGAAATAAGACTCGCAGGTGAAGTAGTTGAGTTCATATTCGGTCCTATTCCCCGCCTCATGTTCGGCGATGAGGGACAGCCAGGTCTTGAGGTTGGTCGCAATCGAAAAAATGGCAGAGTCGTAGCCTATATGTGTTATAGTTTTCCTCACCTCTACAAGCGCATTCTCAAAGGCCTCAAAGAAAAACCAATTTCGGGTAGATTTTCTGTAGAATCCGTTGACGAAGGCGACAAAGTCATTTCGATCTGTGACCCCCGCGTGAAAAACGCCACGTTCGCGGAAATTGTCCAATGGGTGTGGGAGAAATATTATGCCCATCTCGAAGAACCAACGAATGTGGGAACCTTACAGGCGTAGCAGGCGCGTAAGAGAAACACTCGTTTTGATGAACATGAAAATCCCGTTTAAAAAGGCGGGGTTTGTGCGGAGAATTTTTTATGTAAAAGTTATTGTTCTTTTATCAGATTTGTTTTTCTGCTGCTGAGAGCTTTAGTCGTTTCACCATCGCTGCCTCATCCACAAAGTATTTGCACACCAGATGGCCGTCAACCCAAATCAGCGGAATGCGCGTGCCGTATTCGGCCAGTAGCGCCGGATCGCCGGCGATGTTGACCTCACGCAGTTGGAAGCCATAGTGCCGCTGCATTTTCACCAGCGCGACTTTGGCTTCGTCGCACAAGTGGCAATCCGGCTTGCTGTAAATTTCCACCACGACGCCGGCAAGTTTTGTTTTCGCAGGCAGGAATAAGCCATGACCTGGCCAAAAATTCATTGAATCACCAAAACCTTTCTGAGCTTGCCAGCTTTTATTCTCCCACTGCCAATCTGATTGTTTGACAAAGAAATTTTTAAGCAAAATAATTGTGGCAAGATAAATTGCGCTGGTTTCACGAACCTATAATTTTGCCTTAATTATTTTACGGCCAATTGCTTTTATCCGTTGGTCGCTTTTTCATCCGTTGGGGTAATTTTTTTAAACCTGTTTAGTTGTCCCGTTTACGGGATCCGCGTTGTGTTGGACCAAGCCTGTCACTTCCTGCGATGCTGCCAACAATATTTCGATCCCGTTTCTGCCTTGCGCTTGCAGCGATTGCCGCTTCGGGTCTGGCCAAGGCATTGCGCCGTAACTTTTTTGCCACTCGATTCGAGCGGCAAAATTTTTTTCGGCGCAATCGGAGCATCTGTGCAAAGCCGGCAAGGCTCGTGCTCGAGGCGCGCTTGCGACAACGGCAGCGCCGTTTTGTTTGCGGAAAGCAAACGGCAGCCGGCGCGATGATATTTCTTGCCGGATGGGGTCACATAAACAGTGTCACTGGCGACCGCCGCAGCATTGTCGTTTTCCGCCGAGAGAAACGCGACGAATTTCCAATGGCCGCGTCTGGCCATCCTGGCTTTATGCTCGGCAACCAGAAAAATTTCCTGATATTTGAAGCCAGTCGTATCATCCCAAACACGCACCAATCCTCGTCGCAACAACTCGGCGTTGATCAACAGGCTGTCAAACCATAAATACCCGAAGTCCGCCGGCCAATGATCGTCAGATTCGAGCCAAAGTGATTTGCCGATGACGAGCGAAGCCGGAAACGAATTGGATTGAATGAGATTGGACGAGGAATTGGGAAAGGCTTGCACGCCGATCAGGCGGACGATCTCACCGGAGTCCAGCTCAACCCGGCAGCTATCCAATACACGCGCCACCACACACGCTTGCCGCGTCTGGCCGGTGAGGACGCCGGCAAAGGCCAAAACAACCAGCGGCGTGATTTTGTCCAAAACCAATCGCATCCATCCACCCCGAACAATGGCTCATTTTGTGAGTTTCGCGCTTTTGAACGAATATTGCAATATAGCCAAATTTTGCCAAAAAGCAAGATGATAATGCACAGCGGTTGTTTACCGTTTTTTCCGCCCATTTTTCCCTTGAAAAAAAACCTCGTAAAAGGCCGGGACTGCCTCTTTTCTTTTCTGTAAAATTTTCGTATATTGCCTGTCGGTCTAATTTTCATTATTATAACGTAGCATGAATTTGACACATTTTCAAAATAGCTCATCGGGGCAACTTTTGCAATTCGGGATAGGCGAGGCAGCTTATTGGGCTTTTATTCCCAATTCTTTGCCACCGCCTTTGCAACTGGATGCAGAACTGGTGCGCGTGCTTTCCGATGCTGACCGCGCACTCGGCGAACTGGCGGGATTGGGACGCGCCACGCCTAACCCGCAGTTGCTGGTCGGGCCGTTTATTCGCCGTGAAGCTGTTCTCTCTTCCCGCATCGAGGGCACACAGGCGAGCCTTGCAGATTTGTATGCCTATGAGGCCGGGCAGCTTTCCGGTTTAAAAGCGGCTCCACCGGAGTCGGATGTACGAGAGGTGCACAATTATGTACGTGCGATGGAGTACGGGTTGGAACGAGTTAAAGCTTTACCGATAAGCTTGCGGCTCCTTCGTGAGCTCCATCAATGGTTGATGGAAGGCGTGCGCGGCGAAAGAGCTACTCCGGGAGAGTTTCGCCGCTCGCAAAATTGGATTGGTCGGCCAGGATGCACTTTAAATAACGCGACTTATGTTCCACCGCCAGTCAACAAAATGCACGAGGCGCTTGATGCTTTTGAGAAATATCTGCACGCCGGAAATGAATACCCGCCGCTGGTGCGGTTGGCCTTCATCCATTATCAATTTGAAGCCATTCATCCATTCTTGGATGGCAATGGACGAATCGGCCGGCTTTTGATCTCTCTTTTGTTGATGCACTGGAACTTGCTGCCATTGCCTTTGCTTTATCTCAGTGCTTTTTTCGAACGCCATCGTGAGGATTACTATGATCTGCTTCTTGCCGTAAGTGAACGTGGGGCGTGGCGCGAATGGGCGCTGTATTTTTTGCGTGGCGTGGAAGAGCAAGCGCAAAGCGCTTCATCGAAAGCCAGGCAACTGCAAGATTTGCAGCTCAAATGGCGGGAACAACTGCAGCGAGCGCGTGTGTCCGGATTGGCATTCGGTATAGCAGATTTTCTGTTTCAAGTACCCATTCTTTCTGCTCGTGAAGTACAGGATCGGTTCAAAGTTTCCCATCCTGCCGCAGTTCAGGCCATGCAACGGTTGGAGAAGATGGGAATCTTGCAAGAAGCCACTGGAAAGCCGCGCAATCGGATTTACATAGCAAGCGCTATAATGCAGATTGTGGAATAAAAGTGAGCTTTTATTATTTTGCCGCAATGAAAGCTTTAAGAAAAAAACTTTTATTAGATCGAAGTCAATGAAAGTTGGCTTTCATTGAAGGGTGGATGAGCATCCACCCATGAAGAAATTTTCCTTAACTACAAATACCATGGCTGAAAAAGAACATATCCTCATCAAAGGTGCCCGCGAGCACAATCTCAAAAACATCGACGTCGAAATCCCCCGAAATAAACTCGTCGTCATCACCGGGCTTTCCGGCTCCGGCAAATCATCGTTGGCATTCGACACGATTTATGCCGAAGGACAGCGCCGCTACGTCGAGTCACTCTCCGCGTACGCCCGGCAGTTTCTCGGACTGATGGAGAAGCCGGACGTCGATTACATCGAAGGCCTCTCACCGGCGATTTCGATCGAGCAGAAAACCAGCAGCCGCAACCCGCGCTCGACCGTCGGCACCGTCACGGAAATTTACGACTATCTACGTTTGTTGTTTGCGCGTATCGGCGTGCCGCATTGCTATAATTGCGGCAAGAAAATTGAGCGCCAAACCGTGCAGCAAATGGTCGATGCGGTTTTGGAGCTGTCGCAAGGAACCAAGTTTCAAGTTTTGGCTCCCGTCGTGCGCGGCCGCAAAGGCGAGTATCGTGAAATTTTCGACAACGCCCGCCGCGAAGGCTACGTGCGTGTGCGCGTCGATGGCGAAGTCAAAGAAGTTGCCAGTGAAATCAAGCTGGATAAAAATAAAAAGCACAATATCGAAATCGTCGTTGACCGGCTCGTCCGCGAAGACGGCATCAAAACCCGATTGACCGACTCGCTTGAAACCGCGCTGCACCTCGCCAACGGTCTGGTGGTGATCGACGTCATCGGCCAAAAAGAAATTCTTTTCTCGGAGCATTTTGCCTGTGTCGATTGCGGCATCTCCGTCGAAGAGCTCGCGCCGCGTATGTTCTCGTTCAACTCTCCTTACGGAGCTTGCCAGGCGTGCAACGGCCTCGGCACCACTTTGGAAGTCGATCCCGATCTCGTTGTGCCAGATTCGAAGCTCTCGATTTCCGAAGGCGCGATTGAAACCTGGGGCGAGAATAACGTCGATGGCTGGTATTACGGCCAGCTCAAAACCATTGCGAAAGAGTACGGTTTTTCGATGGATACGCCGTGGGAGAGGCTGACGAAAGAGCAAAAGAAGGTCGTACTCTACGGCTCCGGCGACCGCGAGTTTAAATTTGCCTACCAGCGCGGCGACGGCAAAATGCAGGCGCAGTTCATGAGCAAGTACGAAGGGGTCGTTCCCAATCTCATGCGCCGCTACAAGCAAACCGACTCGTCGTACATTCGCACGTGGATCGAGAGTTTTATGAACATCAAGCCGTGCCCGACTTGCCAGGGCGCGCGGCTCAAACCGGAAATATTGGCGGTAAAAATCCGCGATAAAAATATTTTCGACGCGACGCGGATGTCGGTCAAAACCGCGCTCGATTTTTTCAACCGGCTTGATTTGAACGCGCGGGAGAAAACCATCGCGCACCAGATTATGAAAGAAGTGCGTGAGCGGCTCGGCTTTCTGGTGAATGTTGGGTTGGATTACCTCACGCTCGACCGCAATGCGGGCACGCTCTCCGGCGGTGAGGCGCAGCGTATTCGTTTGGCCACGCAAATCGGCTCGCAGCTCGTCGGCGTGCTTTATATTCTCGACGAGCCGTCGATTGGCTTGCACCAGCGCGACAACCGCCGCTTGATCGACACGCTATGTCGCCTGCGCAATCTCGGCAACACCGTCGTTGTCGTCGAGCACGATCACGAGACGATTGAATCGGCGGATTGGGTGATCGATCTCGGCCCGGCTGCCGGCGTTGACGGCGGTCATATCGTTGCTGCCGGCACGCCGCAGGAAGTCGCGCAAAATGAAAAATCACTCACCGGCGCTTATTTAGCGGGCCGAAAATATATTCCGGCGCCATTGCAGCGGCGCACCGGCAACGGCGCGTATCTCGAATTGATTGGCGCCAAAGGCAATAATCTCAAAGAAGTCAGCGTCAAAATTCCGCTCGGCGTGTTCAACGTTATCACCGGCGTTTCCGGCTCGGGAAAATCGACCTTGATCAACGAGACGTTGTATCGCGTGCTGGCGCG
Source organism: Candidatus Zhuqueibacterota bacterium (assembly GCA_022616415.1). Lineage (GTDB taxonomy): Bacteria > Zhuqueibacterota > Zhuqueibacteria > Zhuqueibacterales > Zhuqueibacteraceae > Zhuqueibacter. The sequence goes on from JAKEEU010000067.1 coordinate 11,928, forward strand.
CGAAATCAACAGCGCCAAAGCGCAGCCGCTGGCCTTCAAGAAATTGCTCGGCTTGCAGCATCTCGACAAGGTCATCGACATCGACCAGTCGCCGATTGGCCGCACGCCGCGCAGCAATCCGGCGACTTACACCGGCTTGTTCACGCTCATTCGCGATTTGTTCACGCAAACGCAGGAAGCCAAAATTCGCGGCTACAAACCGGGACGTTTCAGCTTCAATGTCAAAGGCGGGCGCTGCGAAGCTTGCCAGGGCGACGGCATCATCAAAATCGAAATGCACTTTCTGCCGGACGTGTATGTGACCTGTGAAGTGTGCAAAGGCAAGCGCTATAATCGCGAAACGTTGGAAGTGAAATACAAAGGAATGTCGATTGCCGAAATTTTGGATATGACCGTGAGTCAGGCGTTTGAATTTTTCCAACATGTTCCCCCATTAAAAAGAAAACTGCAAACGCTTTACGACGTCGGACTCAGCTATATTCATCTCGGCCAACAAGCTACAACTCTTTCGGGCGGCGAGGCCCAGCGCGTGAAACTGGCGACCGAGCTTTCACGAGTTGCCACTGGTCGCACCGTATACATTCTCGATGAGCCGACGACCGGCTTGCACTTTGAAGACGTGAAAATGCTGCTCGGCGTGCTCAATCGTTTGGTGGATATGGGCAACACCGTGATCGTCATCGAGCACAACCTCGACGTCATCAAAACCGCGGATTACATCATCGACCTCGGCCCGGAGGGTGGAGATGCGGGCGGACGCATTATCGCCACCGGCGCGCCGGAAGAAGTGGCGAAAGTGCCGGAGTCGTACACCGGAAAATTTTTAGCCGACGTTTTGAAAACCGCGCGGCGCGAAGATATTAGCAGCGGCAATGGCAAGCTCATCGTCGAAGTGCCCGATCGCCCCTTGCGCAAATTAGAATCCGAAGTGGAATGGAAGAAGCGCACGCGTAAAGCCGTGAAGGTGGCGATGGAGGAGGATGAGGAAGATGGCGGTCGCCGCAAAAAAAGCGGTAAACCGAAAAAGAGAACTATCCGCTGAATCGGCTGAACCCGTTTATAAAAGCTTTTAAAAGGCAGTAAGCGGATTTAACTGATTAAGCGGATAAGTAAGGGAGGCGTAATGGAATCACAACAGCAGGATGATCATTACTTCTTTGTGGATGAATCCGGCGATCCGACTTTTTATGATGCGAAAGGGCATCTGATCGTCGGCGAAAAAGGGTGTTCGCCGATTTTGATTCTTGGCTTTATTTCAACCGCTCAGCCGCAAATTCTACGGCGTGAATTGAGCCGCTTGCAACAAGAACTGGCGACGGATAAATATTTGGCGGCAGTTCCTTCGCTGAAAAAAAGTTTGCGCGCCTTTCATGCCAAAGATGATTGTCCGGAGATTCGACAAGCCGTTTTTAAGCTCATTGTGAATCTTCCCTTTGAGAGCCAATTTATCGTTGCCCGCAAGATTGAAAAAGTCTTTACGACAAGCTTCAATCGTAATGAGAACAAATTTTACGACAACTTGGCATCAAGACTGTTTGAAAATGTGTTGTATGAACACAAGTTTAACCATATCTATTTTGACCAAAGGGGATCGCGAAAACGACAGAAACTTCTTGAAGCTGCAATTCATTCCGGCTTGGAACGATTTGAGGAGCGCTGGGACACCAAGATCATCTCGAACATTTTCGTACAATCGCAGATTCCAAGTGCTGAGCCTTGTTTGCAAATTACTGATTATATGAATTGGGCTTTGCAGCGAGTCTTCACGATAGGGGAAATGCGCTATTTCGACTTTGTTAAGGAGAAAGTAAAGTTGGTATGGGACGTTTATGATTTGGCGAAATATCCGAACAACTACTATCATTCAGGCAATCCCCTTGATACCAAAAAAATAAGCCCTTTATGAGCTAGTCCCGTTCTCACAGGAGCACGGATATGTACCCGGCTTTCACTCATAAAAGACTTACTTAAAGATAAAACTTAATAACAATATTGTCAAGCTTTTTATCAGAAAACAACGGAAACGTTTAGTTTAGGTGGGATCAATGAACCCCAGTCAACCTCTCAAAAAATTGCGCATCTTCGCCGCGTCGCCTTCCGACGTGGCAACCGAACGCGCCAAGCTGGAAACCGTTGTGGGCCTGTTAAAACCATTGGCCGATCACATTGGGCTGTCGGTTGAAGTGGTAGACTGGCGCAAAGTCGTGCCCGATATGGGCCGGCCACAGCAGGTGATTTTCGACCAACTACAACCGACAACTTGGGACGTGTTCATCGGCATTCTTTGGCATCGTTTCGGTACGCCGCCGGGCGGTAAAGATCCTCAAACCCAGAAGGAATATCTCTCGGGCACGGAAGAAGAATTCCGAACCGCCTTTCGCCTGTGGGAACAATTCCAAAAGCCGCGTATCATCGCGAAATTAACCGGCGAAGACAAGCGCCGGGCCCTGTTGGAAGCACTGCGTTCGAAGCGCAGCCTGCTCATTTACGACAATCTCGAAACGTTGACCGAAGAAGAGCAGGAAGCGCTGGCGGTTTTCCTGCGATTTTTGCCACAGGGGTGCAAAGCCATTTTGACCAGCCGGCGACGCGGCGGTGAAGGTGCGCTCTGGCGGCGACTCGAACAGTTGGATTGGGAAACCGCGCGCCAAATTATCCAAAACGAAGCGGGGCGCGAAGCGCGTTTGGTTGAGACTCTGCGCCGCGCCGGCGAAGGCCGATGGCACGAGCTGTATAACGAAACCGGAGGCTCACCGTTGGCGCTGATTTGGACGCTCGGATTGATGCGCGCGAAAGCTTTGAGCTTCGACCGCGCGTTGGAGATGTTGCGGCAAGGTGCGACCCGCGAATCACCACTGCAAGAATTTATTTATCAAGAAGCGCGCAAAGAATTAGGCGCACAGGAAATGGCTGCGCTCAATGCTCTCTCGTTCTTCGTCCCTTCGGCCTCGTTTGAAGCCCTGATGAATGTGGCAAATTTTATGAAAAACGCGAGCTGGCGTGCATACGATGTTGCTTTCATTCACTACAACCGGGCTCGCACTGAGGATGCAGAACTTTGGATGAAACAATGCGCGGAGACGTCAATTAACGGAGGGAATAGGCGTGGACAAGCGTTTGCAACTCGAATGCGTGGTTTAATATCATGGCAGCGCAAAAATTATGATGAAGCTGAACGGCTTTTTCAGGAAACACTTGCTATTGACCGAGAGTTCGGTATGAATGAAGATGTTGCAATTGCGCTTATGGATTTGGGCGATCTTGCTCGGGAACGCAAAGAGTATGAAACTGCGGAACGATATTATTACCAAGCTTTGGAATTTGCGTTGAAAACCGAATACAAAATGGAACACGCAATTCTTAGTGGTAATTTGGGCGAACTCGCTCTGAACCGCAAACAATGGACTGAAGCACGAAAGTGGTTTGAACAGACACTTCAAATGGCACAAGAACTCGGACTCGTTGCCTTGATTGGAAGTGAAAAAGTTCCTTGCAGCGCATCCCTTTCTTGAACCGCTATTGGTGGAAACATACGACAAGATCGGCAATTACTTTGGGCCGCAGCCGGAGGTTGTGCTCGAAGTAGTCGCCGATCCCGAAGCCGACGATGACCGTGAGTTGTTTACTTTTATTCGTACAAGCCTTCCGCCGCAGGAGGCATTGGAGAAACTGGATCAGCTCGACGAGAATTGGTGGCTTGATGCGGGAGATCAAGCTGACGGAAAACTCTGCATCCACCTGGAATTTAAATGAGTTCACTGTTTTGTATATACCACCACAACCCAAGTCCAATTCGGCGGCATCTACTCCACGACTTTACCCACCACGATCGTCATGTCATCACCAAAATTCCGTCCCCCGATAAATTCACGCAATGAGAGCCGCAGTTCCTTGATTAAATCCTGCGGGCTTAAGGCGGCTTTTTGCCGCACCAACTCCGCCAGACGACGCTCGCCAAACTCTTCTCTCGCTGAATTCATCGCCTCGGTTACACCGTCAGTATAGAGCACCAAAATATCTCCGGGAGAGAGAATCAAAGTCTCGGCTCTGAAATTAAAACTTTCTGCCAAGCCGATCGCGGCGCCGGTTGGCTGCAGCCAATGAACTTCCCCATTGCTGCGGACGAGCAGTGGCGGATTGTGGCCGGCATTGCAATATTTCAGCGCGCGCGTCGCCGGATCGAAACTGCCGATAAAAAGCGAGATGAATTTGATCAAATGGATGTTATGGCAAAACAGCCCGTTCAAGCGCTGCGCCACCGTTGCCGGCGAGTCATTCTCCGGCCCGATAATGCGCAACGAGGCTTGCAGGCTCGCCATGAGCATGCTCGCCGGCACCCCCTTGCCCATCACGTCGGCAATTGCCAAGCCGTGGGTGTTATCGTGAAAGCGAAAAAAGTCGAAGTAATCGCCGCCGACGATTTCAGCCGGCTGGCTGAACGCCGCGATTTGCAGGCTGGGAACATCCGGCAATTGTTGCGGCAGCAGCGCTTTCTGCAATTTGTGCGAAAGCTCGAGCTCCGATTCCAGCCGGCGTTTTTGCTCAGCCGAATAGTGGTCGATGCAAACGCGCACGGTGAAATCCATTTCCAGCCGGTCGGTCTCAACATAACCGTGGCAGACCTCGCACAAGCCCAGCGTTTTGTCGTCTGCTTTGGCCAAGGCGCTTTCCAACACTTCGAGATGCGTTTTGGCTTCCTGCTCGCCGGCCGGGCCGAGATGAATTTGCTTTTTTTCCGTTGGCGTGTTGCCCAGCCAGTCGAGCAAATTCTGCCGTTGCTGTAAAAGATTCTCCCGAAAGCGTTGCAAGATTTTGGTATCCATCGCGTTTTTCTCCGTGAGAGATCAAGAAAGGCGGCAACCGCTTTTGCCTTTGGCGGCCTTTTTATTATAGCAAGCCGCGGGCATATTCAGGTAAAATTAAGATACGCAAAGTTGGGGAGATGGTTGCTTGGAGAGAGGAAATAGCGCCGATAAGCCAGGCGCGCAAACGAGTTATTTTTTTACCGCGAATTGCGGCTCGCGCGCAACCGGAGGTACTGGCGCGGCGAATTTAGGCAAATTATGCAGCGTCTCGTCTGTTACAACAGTGACCGATGTTTTCTGTCGCTTTCCGAGCGCTAGTTGTCGTGCCAGACTCTGCCGGATGTCGCGCAAGAATTTTCGCGACCACAACAAGCCGATGTGGCCGCTGGAATAAACGTGCAAATTTGGTTGCTGCCAGGCGTCACGCAACATTTGTGTGTGCCGAGCCGGCATAAAATGATCGAAGGCGGCGGCAAATAATTCACGGCGTTCCGGCGGCAGCAAAGGCTTGAGATTGGCGGGGTCGATGAATTGATATAGCGGCGCTGTGGCGGCAGCGTTCAAACCCGCAGCTTCAAACTGCCGGCGCCACGGCTCGCCGAGCCGCGTTTGCCAGACCAAATCGTTGATGCACGCCGGCAGCATGGCGAGCAGCGCAAAGTCCAGCTCCGGCTCGCAGCTTGCGACGATCGCGCTGATCCAGGCGCCGAGACTGAAGCCCAGCACACCGATCACCGGGGCGCCCGCTTCGCGCAGATAATGAATCAATTGGCGCGTATCAGCCACCGCCTGCTGCATCGTCGTCCAGCTCTTCTCAAAATCCGCAGTAAAGAACAATTCTCCGGAGACAAAACCCGGCGGTGTGCGGCGGAGATGATAGGGCAACTCCAACAGGTAGGCTGAAGCACCGGCCTCGACGATGGCACGGCAAAACGGCCGGTAGGCAATCAGCGCCGGCGTCATCCAGCCGTGCAGCACGATAACCGCGGGAAAATGCAAAGCGCGATCATTCGCGTAAGTTTGCGCGATGACGCGACGATTATGCTCGTGCTCGGTGAATACGGAAGAGGGGAAGACGAAATCGCGCCGCCAAATTTTTCCGCGTTGCTCCCACGCCGCCCCGCGAATGCCATCAAGCGGAACCGGCGGCGCAGGAAAAAGTTGTTCGATGGGCTGATGATCGAAAGAAGCCAAATCCGGCAGGTGCGGCGGTATGGTGTTTTGTTGCCGGCTGACGATGCGGTCGTGGCTCCGCAAAATGAATCCATCCAACAACCCGGCAAGCGCTTGATGATATCGCCCTGACAGCTTCGAGATGAGAGAGTTGTCCATCCTTGAATCACTCCTTCCTTGAACAGCAGTATCAAATGAGGGTATGCAGGAATGCTCGTGTTTTCTGCTAAGAGGCTTTTTTTGTTCGTGTTCGCCTTGCCGGTAATCGCCCGGGCTTAGTTGGATTTTTGTAACGCGAGATAGCGCTGATCGCTTCCGGCGCGAGATACACGGCGTCACCGTCTTCATCAACCGCAACCACAATAGTTTCTGTAATGATGATTTCCGGATGTGTGATGATGTGGGTTTTGCCATTATCCATGTGAATGATAAAAGGCTTAAATGGTCGAACCGATAAATGCCTGCGAATTTCGCCTAATTCCATTGTTCACCTCCCCGTAAATGGAGTTTTCAGGTGCCTGCTTGATTTAGTATCACGATGAAATATAGAAGTTCTTTACAGAAATTGCAAGCGAAAAAGTTTTTTAATTTGCGCCTTCCGGCAAATGTTGCTATATTCTCTTGCTGCCTATTTCACATTGGAAAGCATCAACGATTAAACTGCAAGCAACCTTTGCAGAAAAAGCAAAAAATTTAGCTCACGGAATGGACCTCTCACGGAAGCAAACATTTTTGTGAATTTCATTTCCGTGAGCCGTTCCAATTCCGTGAGCGACTAATTCTTTTTGGGTTCTGGATCATTCGGGTTGGGATAAACAATACAAAATCGATTTTTTGATGACCAAGCTTTTCACTCGACTGATTCAGGCATGGGACAAATATTGGTTTATGCCCGGCTCGCTGACGCGATTGGCGATTTATCGCATTTGGGTGTTTTCCATTATTCTCATCGACGTGTTGGTGTGGACGCGCGGGCATTTGCGCTACGCCGATGTCGATCCGCAGTTTTATCAGCCGATTTACCTCTTGCGCCTTTTTAACATTCCGGCGTCGGCTCATCCGTGGCTCGATATCGTTTATGGCGCGTTGGCGATTTTTGTTTTTCTCGCGCTGATCGGCTTCAAAACCAACTTCTCGGCGGTGATGGCGAGCGGTTTGTATGTCTATTGGGTGACGCAGTGGTTCTCTTCCGGCTGGGTGCATCATCCGCTGGTGTTTTCCATGACGGTGTTGGCGCTGTCGCCGAGCGGGGCGCGGCTCTCGGCGGATCATCTGCTGAAACGACTACGCGAGAACCACGCGGCGCAACGATTCATTTCCAAAAACAAAGCCGCCGATACCAGCCCGTATGCCACCTGGTCGTTGAAATTCGTGCAGGCAATAATCATTTTGGTTTATTTTTTTCATTTGGTAACGTTCATCACCATGCGCACGTTCTTCGAGTTTCTCTGGCTGACGTATCCGGTGTTCTTTAATTTCGAGAAAATTGGCGCGTGGATTCGCCGGCATATCACGGCGCCGCGCGGCATCACGAAATTCGCCGTGTTGTTTGACGGGCAATGTCCGCTGTGCATCCGCAGCGTGACGACAGTGGATTTTCTCGATTGGCGCGGCAAGTTTGTTTTCCGCGATGTGAATGATTGGGAGCAAATCTCACGCGATTACCCCGGCCTCGATCAGCAAAAAAGCTTGGAAGAAATGCAGGTGACCATTCCGCGCCCAGGCGGCTATGAAGCGTTGGCGGGATTTTACGCCTTTCGCAAAATCGCGCAGCATCTGCCGCTCGGCATGTTGGTATGGCCGTTTCTATTCATTCCCGGCGTTCCGTTTTTGGGCACGCGCATTTATCGTTTCATCGCCTCGCGCCGAAAACGCGTCACCGGCGGCGCGCGGTGCAGTTTTCATACGTGTGAGGTACCGATACCGGTAAAAAATTTATAAAGCAAAAAACAATGCTCCAACGGATTGAAACAACCCAACTGATTAAAGCTTTTATCCGTTGCGTTGTTTCAATCCGTTGGGAAAATTTTTTTAATCGATTTTATCATTGAATCTGTAATGAAAAACTGGAAACTTATCATCTCCCTCGTGATCATTCTCTGGCTCGCTTTGCAGCTTTGGACCGGCACCACGTTCAGGGATCACACTTGGCCATTCATCGGCTTTCCGATGTATGCCCACAAACGCGGCGTGACGTTTGACAATGAAGTGCAGAAGATTGTGCTGCGCGGCGTTACGGTGGAAGGAAAAGATGTGGAGGTGATCCCAGAGGATTTCGGCATGTACAGCACGCCTTGGGATAACAGCGTCATGCCCAAATTAAAAGACCCCACGATCAATCGTGAAACCGCGGCGCGACTCGTTGAAGATTACAACCGCCGCCATCCGGAACGGCCGGCATTAAACGGTATGAAGCTTATCATGATTCATTGGAAAATGACCGAAACTGTGCCGGTGGAAATGCCGCCGGATACGTTGTTGTATTATAACCGCGAGCCATAGTCATCATCTGGTAGCATCGTGGCAAAATATTGATTCGAGCCATGTTCAAAATCTCATCACCTCTGTTGTTTATTCATTTAAATACAATATCTTAAAACAAAAGTCATAAATCTGACATTATAGATAAAATCTATAACAATTTTATTGACTTTGTCAGATACTTGCTTTATATTACGTTTGTTGTTGAAGTGGATTATTTTCGTAAAAAAACATCTGTAAAAACTTTCGTTTGCTGTAAGGACAAAAATATGCCGGATAAAGACATTTTCGACAAAACGTTTGCTCCAGGGTGGGCAAATCCTGCGCGCAAAATTAATAAAATCGGTGATCCAAAAATTGCGGCTCACGCGACGGCTCGTGCTCTGCGAAAAGACTTGCGCGCTATGGGTGGATTACGTGATTCGAAAAAGCTCTATGCCCTTTTGCTTGCTTCGCAAAATGGAAACAGTCTTGCCACTTCTGATAAGGTGTTTAAACAAATACGAGATTTTGAACGTTCATCGGATAATCGTGACCTCGCCGGATTTCTATGAAAAGCCTATCGACAAATCTATATTGAAACTGCTGAAAAGCAGCGCCAAGCTAGCCATAACAAGAGTACCGAATCAAATTTTCCTTCTCAAAAAGAGTGTATAAAACGTGTGTGCTTAAAACTTATTGATTACCGTTTTCATGACAAGGTTGATTTGATTGAACGATCTGAGGAAAGAGGCGACTACTGGCATGAACCAAGTTTTAAAAGTATTTATGATCAACATTTGGACTTCTACCTTGAACTAAATGCGCAAGCTCTGGATAAAGACCCAACTTTCAGGCATCCACCGAAATATCCACGAGTCTAACAGATGAAGCAATCAACGGAAGATATCATGTATTCACGAATCCGACTCATGGAGGAATAATTCCATGATACGACCATCTTCTGCGCATGATTTTTTAGTGCCAACCTACGAAATTACTTTTTCACCGGAAGCGCAAAAGGTAAGCCTTAAATCTTGCACTTGTAACAATACAAAAGTATTTTCCCAACGATATTCTTTTGATTATAAAAGTTGCGAGAAGGCATTGTTTCGCCGACTGCCACGGCGCTTAACCGATCTGCTTGAACTTGTGAATTCGATTTACCTTGCTGATCGGTTAGCGCTGCGAAGATCACATGGTATTGCCGATTCTCCATGGCGGCCTTGGAAGCGCCGACTTCAACTGTCTTTACCAATGCGTGATTTGGATTTTTGGCAGGACGCGAAGGTCTCTGAACAATTGGCATCCGTCCTCGATTATATTACGGAAGATCGCTGGTGCTTTGCATTCAGGCCATTTACTCTATCATCCAATATTAACGCTTCATCACAAACTAATATGGATTTTAGTGTGGACTTTAAAGTACCTGATAATGCTTTCATAGCATTGTTTAGTGGAGGATTAGATTCGTTTGCTGGTGCTACCACTTATTTAAGCAATCATAATTTTGATTGTACCTATTTCATTTCTGCAGTTACGAACCAACGTATGAAAGGTACACAAAAAAGATTGGTACGATCTCTTAGGCGGACGTTCAACCACGATATTATTCATATTCCGATTAAGTTGCAACTACTGGAACGTGCTCTGCCGGATCGTCTTGAAGAAAAAAGCCAACGTTCACGTGGGTTTCTTTTTGGTGTACTCGGAAGTGTTTTCGCTTTCCATGCAGACAGGAGAAATTTGAGTTTATTTGAGAACGGTGTGGGAGCTATTAATCTACACATGACGGAGTTTCAAATTGGAACCGATAATACTCGTGCTACGAACCCCTTGGCACTTCTCGAAATGTCTAAGCTTTTAAGTATGATCTTTAATGAGCCTTTTGTAATCGAAAATCTAGCCCTGTGGTCAACTAAAACCGAGCTGTGCCGTGCGTTAATTGATTCCCCGCTTCGACAGACGATAAGCCAAACGGTTTCATGTGATGGAAGTTTTTCACGACGGATACGCCGAAAACGGCAATGTGGTTTGTGTACGTCTTGTTTGCTTCGTAGGTTGTCCTTGATAGCAGCCGACTTAGTTGATGCGGATTTACCCGATGACTATCAATTTGATATTTTAAAAGCAAGTTCGATCGAAAATGCAAATCGGCTTTTTCAATTCAAAGCTATGCGTAATCAAATACAAAAACTTAGAACTTGCCTCGAAGCGCAAAACCCATGGTTTGAACTTAGCCATTCTTATCCAATACTTGAAGAAATAAAACTTAATTTGGGCAATTTGACGAAAGATAACACGGAATTAATTCAAAACAAGATTTTTTATCTTTACTCAAACTACGTGCGAGAATGGAGTATATTTGAAAGCCGAATCAATTAAGCTTGTATAAGCTTTTGCCTTGATATCGCTTGGGGAAAAGGAACAAATTTGAAGTCTGAATCGAACCATCGTGGGGTTGAAACAAGGAGGAACCATGAAAGAAATCTTAAAATCCATTGATCGTCAAGCACTCGGCGAACGGTTGCAAGCGGCTCGCAAAGCGCGCGGGTTGACGCAGCAAGAAGTTGCTGACCGCTTGCAGATTGCGCGTACGACCTTGACGGCAATCGAAAAAGGCGAACGCTTGATTCGCCCCGACGAACTTATGTTACTGGCGCAGCTTTATACTGAATCCGTCAACCGCCTTTTGCGCCAGGAAGTTAACCCCGAGCCTTTTGTTGTCCAATTCAGGGCGGCGCTCTCGCAGTCCGGCTCAAATGCCCTTGCGGGCGGAACTGAAACTGAGCAAGCCATTCACGAGTTTCAAAAGCTCTGCGAAGATTACCTGCATCTTGAAACGATCACGGCGTCGCCGCTTCATCAAAAACTTCCCCCGATTTATGACATTGAAGGTTTTGATCCAGTCAAGCGCGCGGAAGATGTTGCGTCTGCGGAGCGCAACCGATTGGGACTGGGCGATGGAACCATTGCCAACTTAAGAAAGATACTGGAGAATGAAGTTGGTATTCGAGTTTTTGGAATGCCCTTGCCTTCCAAAATTGCGGGTCTATTCGCCTATACCGGACGGCTTGGCGCGTGCATAGCAACAAACACCAATCATCCTCGTGATCGACAACTCTTGAGCATTATTCATGAGTACGGACATGTTTCGACCAACCGTACAAAAGCGGATATTTTTATTCTTCAAGCTTATGGCCGCATGCCTGCTTCAGAGCGCTTTGCGGAAGCTTTTGCCAGATTTTTTCTTATGCCGGCGAGCGGCCTGCAGCGCCGATTTCACGACCTCAAGCAAGCGAAAAAAGGCAATATCACGCCGGCCGATCTTTTGGCGCTCGCCGACCTGTATTCGGTCTCCTTTCAAGCTTTGGTTCTGCGTTTGGAAGAACTTCGGCTCTTGCCAACCGGGACTTGGGACGGTTTGAACCAGCGCGGGTTTCAAGTGCGCAAAGCCCAAAACATAATGGGAATGTCTTCCAAAGCCGGCAGCGGCGAATTTGAGCTTCCTTATCGTTATCGCGCGCTTGCAGCCGAAGCCTTGAATAATGAGGACATCAGCGAAGGCCAGCTCGTACGGCTGCTCCGAACCGACCGTGTCCGCGCTCGTGAAATCGTCGAAGAGTTTATTGATCGAGATGTAATCGATGATGAAGGCGAACGGCGTCCCATCACCTTCGATTTGTCCCTCCCTTTAACGGAAACCGCCGAAGCCTAAACCTGGAGGGACTATGCCTGAACATTTGGAAATCATTGATGCCTGCGCTTTGCTCAATCTCTACGCGTCGGGTTTTCTCGAGCCAATTTTAAAGAGCCGGCCAATGCCGTGCTGCGTCGTTGAACAGGTAAAACGAGAAAGCCTGTTCATTCGGAAGCCCAGCGATTCTGCTGCGAGTTACGATCGCGAGCCGGTTATGCTTGAGCCACTCTTCCAAAGCGGCTTGCTGAAATTGGTCAAACTTGAAAATGAGGCCGAACAAAATCTGTTCGTCAATCTCGCTGCCCAGATTGACGATGGCGAAGCTGCGAGCGTTGCAGTTGCCATCACGCATAAAATGCAAGTCGTGACGGACGACAAAAAAGCAATTCGCGTTTTGAAACAAGAGGCGCCAACGCTTGTCCATCTCTCGACTTTGGAAGTTATAAAAACTTGGAGTGAAAAAGAGAAAACAGATCCTGGCGTCGTCAAATCGGCTCTCGAAAACATTATCAAGCGCGCCAACTATTTTCCAAGCAAAAAACACCCTTTGTTTGAATGGTGGCGAGTGATGCTGAATATATGAATTCACCGGCACAAAATAAAAAGCCCAGATTTTCGCCTGGGCTTTTTATTTGCAAAAATGTTTTTTCATCTGACCAGCGACATCCTCCTCGTCTCCTCAAAGCTTCCCGCCCGCAGGCGATAGAAGTACGTCCCGCTCGCATGGCCGTTGGTTTGCCAAATCACCGTGTGCCGTCCGGCGGGTTGCTCGCCATCGACGAGTCGCGCCACTTCCTGGCCGAGATTGTTCAAAATCAACAACTGCACATTGGCGGTTCGCGGCAGGCCATAAGAAATCGTCGTCTGCGGGTTGAAGGGGTTCGGATAATTCTGAGACAAGAAATAACTCTCCGGAATTTGCGTGGGGCGATCTTCGACTTTCGTTGCGGTTTTAATCAATGGCAGCGTCGCGAAAGTTCCGCCGAGAATTTGCGCGGAATCGCCGATGAGCCATTGCTCCAGCAGTGAGGCATAAATTTGGCGATAATCAAACACGTGCTTTAGATCGCCGTTTTCCAGATCGGTCAAGCTCGGGTGCGCGCCGAAGAAGCCGCCGTTGATGGGATTGCCAAACAGAAAAAGCGGCGCCGCGGTGCCGTGATCGGTGCCGAGGCTGGCGTTCTCTTTTACCCGCCGGCCAAATTCCGAGAAGCAGAGGCCGGCCACACGATCGGCAACGCCGAGCGCGATCAAATCCTGATAAAACGCCGTGATCGAAGTCGCCAGCTCATCCAACAATTGTTGATGCGTGCCGAGCTGAGCCGCGTGCGTATCAAAGCCGCGAATGGAGACGATATAAACGCGCGTGCTCAAGCCGCCGGCAATCATGCGCGCCACGATCGCCAGTTGCGCGGCAAGCGACTCGTTGGGATATTGCACGAGGTTTTGTTCGGCTTCATAAGCCTTCACGATATCGCCGGCAAACTGAAACGCCGAGGCTGCCGTGTCGCGCAAGAACTCCAGCTCTTTTCCGGCCGGCGTGAGGGGTTCAGGCTGCGGGTTCGGATTGTGGCCGCTGGTTTGGCGCTGCACGAGCTGGTAAAATTGCAACGGATTTTGCAAGGCAATGCCTTTTTGATCCCTCCCCAACAGCGCCAGCGAAGAGGACAAGCCGATTTGAATCGCCGGCGGACCGAACGTGCCGCATTCTTCTCCCGGCGGGCAAAGCAGATCGAAGTAACGCCCCAGCCAGCCGGTGTTGCCGACGTTATCGGAGCCGGAGCCGGTCAGCCAAATATCGGTGGAGCGAAAATGCGAGCGGTCGGGATTCGGGTAGCCCACGCCATGCACCACGGAAAAAGTGCCGTTGTTAAACATCGGCTGCAATGGTTGCAGCGCCGGATGGAAGCCGGCCTCGTGGTTCAGCTTGATCACCTCGGTTTGCCGGATCGCCAATTGCGGGCGCGCGGTGTAATACGCCTCTTGCACGTACGGCACAATCGAATTCAAGCCGTCGTTGCCGCCGGCCAATTGCACCAGCACCAACACGCGGCCATCGTCGGGAAAATTGACCGGATACTTCGAGCGGCTGGAGCCGGGCAGCGGCTTGGCAAACGACCACATCGGCCACACCACCGGCACGCCGGCAAGCGGCAGCATCACTTGTATGAAATCACGTCGATTCATGGTTATTTCCTTGAATGAGAATTTTGTTCATCATCTTTACTTGCGTTTTTCATGAGCGCATTACACGTTTCACATTACACGTGTAACGTGGGACGTGTAACGTGCTATGAAAGTTACATTCGTGCCATGTTGAACGCACATTGAAGAATCACACCAGTTGAAACTCCGGCAAGCGCATCAGCTCGACCAGGCATTGTTTGACCTGCGTTTCAGCGCCGGGATAATCCAGCGACCAGTCGTCAGGATCAGCGGTCCCGATGAGCACGGTGATCAAATAATCACGCGTCGCCTCGTCAAGCGGGTAGCGCAGCAGATGTGTAGTGAAGCTGTCCACCAGCTCGGCGGCTTTGATCACGCCGAAGCTGCGCGCAAACGCCATGGCGTCGACTTCGATCTGGGCGCGATCACCGCCGCGACCGCCATCGAAACTGCCGCCCATGATGTAGGTTTCGGAGAACGCATTACGCGTGACGAACGTTGTGGCGTTGATCCAATCGCGTTGTCCCGGCCAACCGGCCACGTTCGGCGGATTCATCAAGTCCTGATCCAGCGCGGCCACGGCGCGAAGAACGTAAGCCGGCGTGGCGCGCGTCGCTTGTAGCAGACGCAAGCTGCTGACCGCCAACTCGGCCGGGCTTTTGATCAAAGCGGCCACGGCGTGATCGCTGTAAAAATGCTCGCTCTCAAAAATCGCCTGAAGCACGGGTTTGATTTCGTAATTGTTTTGGCGAAACGTGTTAGCCAATTCGCTGACGAACCCCGTATCTACTTCGCGGCTGACGAAGAATTTGTAGAGCTTGGTGCAGATAAATTCGGCGACTGCCGGCTGTTCGAGAATGATGTCGATGATCTCGCCGCCGCCGAAATTGCCGCTTTTGCCGAAGAAGGTTTTCATGCCGCTGTCGTGTACCCGCGTATTCAGAAACGCCACCGGTTGATTGGGATCATTCTTGCCGATATTTCTGCTGTCGATTTGCCAGCCGGTGAAAGCGCGCGCCGCCTCTTTGACGTCGGTTTCCGTGTAATGGCCGACGCCCATCGTGAAAAGCTCGAGCAGCTCGCGCGCGAAATTCTCATTGGGCTGTCGCGCCACGTTGCGCACGCCGTCGAGATAGATGAGCATCGCGGGATCTTTGTAGATGGCTTTGAGAAAATCGCGGAAGTTGCCGAGCGCATGCCGGCGCAACGTGTCGTTTTGGAGGTACATCCATTGCGCCAGGTTTATGGTGTCGAGCTCCGTGGTGAAGTGGCCGTGCCAGAAGAAAACCATCTTCTCGCGCAAATTGAATGACGCCGTGGCCATGCGCCCAAGCCACCAACCGCGCAGCTCCTCGAAACGGAGGCGGTTGGCTCGTTGCCACTGCATCTGTTGGTCTTGGGGGAGACTGCGATAAACGGCGGGATCAAAAGGCTCATTGACCCAATCGCCCGGCGGCGAAGGCAGCGGATCGTCGGCCAAAAGCCGGGTGACAAGCTGAATTTTGCTGAAAGGCAGCAGCGCGTTCAGTTCCGTCACCGTCAGCCCGAACGCCGCACGCGACATCAGGTGGCGAATGTGCGGCGCGCCCCACGCGGTGGCGGCGAGATCGTAGCCATCCATCCGCAGGCGCGAGACCGGCTGCCAATGAATGAGCGGTTTCGCGGCGAGCGAGTCTTGTGGAATGGTCTCGGGTGCAGACTCGAAAGCGGTTAACACGTCGGTCATGAGACACCCTCCTTGAGCAGGCTCTGTGGAAGAAAGCTTGAATTGAAAATTCAAAATTGTAAATTTTCAATTTAAAATTTTCAATAAAGCGTCTCTTGCGAGCCTGAAATTTGGTGAATTTCCTGGATGCGCGTCGAAGCAGTACGTCAGAGGATTAAGGAGGGGGTATAAAATAACTTGGACATTTTTATTCCTGTCGATACTGAAAAACAACAATTTTAGGGAATAGAATGGCCAAATTGTTCTATCCCACCTCCTAAATAAAACAGGATAGACAAAAACCGGCGAGAATGTTGGTGTTGATTGGGCTTCGGCAGATGAAAGATGAAATGGTGCGGAGGAAAATGCGCCGAAGCCGCCATCCCGGTTCTGATCGCCCTTCCATCCAGAGGGGAAATCAAATGGCTATGGTCTGCCGGAACGGTGCAATAAAGTTAAAAAGTTTTGACAAAAAAGCAAGAAATATTTTCAAGTGCCGGGCAACAGCGCAAACTTCCACCCTGGCGCAAAGGGATTGAATCCCCAAAAATAGAATAAGAAATAACAAGTCGGTTGAATGATGGGCAAAGTCGAAGCCTGCGGGAAGCCGCGTTCGGTGACGAAATAGGGCAACCCGGCAGATTGTGAGTTGATTCTTCCCGGCACCTGCAGCTTTTCCAATTCCGCCTGAAGATGAGATAGATCGATTTGGCATTCCGGCCCTGGCCTGCCTGGAGCCTTTGGCAGGGCAGGCTGCCAAATGTTTGCGGCGAGCAACAACTGTGCGCTCATTTCGACATTGATGAACGGATCGGCGACGAAGGCGTTGTAAGCGGTAATTTCGACGGTTTTATCGAGATCCCAGATTTCAGAACGTGCGAACTTGGGTAGATATTTGAAACCACTCGTATCACCAAAAACCAGGGCGCCGCGAATGATATGCTCCAAAACGTGCTCGTAGTCGAGTGACGAGATTTGCCCTTCCGCAAAAAAGCAAGTGCGGAGCCGGTTCAAACATTTTTGAATGGCGGGATCACCGGCAAATGGCTGCAGCGCTGCATACATATTGGCGATGCCATCCGCCAGCAACTGCTCACAGGTGTTTGCCCTTTGTACCAGCCATGTCTTTAGTCCTTGCACGAAATCATGATACTTTCCATAACTGCCGGCGACTTGCTTGTAGTAATTGAGCGCCAGCAAAAGAAAAGCGGTTTCCCCTTCCCAATGAATGGATTTGATGTCGGGCAAGCCGGCGCAGACATCCCAAACGCGCGGCAGGCCTTCAAAGTTGTCGCGATTGATTTGATAATATTTTCGGAAGACTTCAAAAATTCTTTCGGCGGCGAGGCGATTTCCTTCGTGCAGCAACGCCATCGCCGCCAACGCATTTTTGTAGATGGTCGTGTAGCACTCTCCCTCGCGGCTTGCCGCCAGCCCGGTGGCCGGATGCAGCAGGCTTTCGATGAATAAATAGCCGGCTTTGTCGAAGGGAAGAGTGGCCATAGAACGGAGTCGGTAAAGTTTTTGGCAGCATCATCTAGCATCACCAGTGTGGTGTTCGGCTTATTTCGCTTGAACCGTCGCCACCTCATGACCTAACGCCTTAAACGTCTTGCCGTTTGCTTTACTTTTTTGGGGTTCAGTACTTACTGAAAATTTAATATGTTGTATGAGAATGGCCGCAAACACGACAAAGGTCACACCGTATACGATACACGTCATCTCGAACTCAGTTTGTCCCCATTTCGATTTGACTATATGCACAGCTAAAAGAGCGGTCAGGATGTAATAGATGCCAAACAAAAAATTAAAAAAATAAACCACCAGCTTATCAACACGCCTGGGTTCCATCTCCCCTTTTGCTTCCTCCTCAAGCCAATGCTCCCAACCTATCCTATTTTGTTCATCTCTCATCTTTGGCTCGATGACTTGTTTGATGTATCGGCCACACCGCATCAATGCGAGGTTCTCGGAAAGATAATAGATCAAGAACGCGCAAACCAGCAAAGGGAGTGAGAGAATGATTTCATCCAGTTTGTAGTCGCGTGCAATCGTGCTCGCTGAGGGCACGCCAATGATTCCCAGCACCGCCAGCTTAAAAATGCGCGCTTTGGTTTCTTTGACCTCTTCTCGCACCGTCAGGTATTCGCATTTTAAAAATTTTGCTTGTTTCATAATCCCGTCCTTTTGCTGAATTCAAGATTTCTGTCGATGAGTTTGTGAAAAATCCGAGTTAGCCGCATAGTTTGCCTTTCTCCACGATTTTCTTTCTGTATTAAATTACGACTTCATGTTCTACACCGATCTTTATTACTTGGAAGTTTATTTTACTTGACTTCGTATCCTTCGTATCGCCGTAAGAGATACAAAGTAAAGATCATCGCCAGACCATCCAAAGCTAGAAATACAAAATCTTCTGTTTGAAGATTTTTCTTGAGCAAAGATACAATTACAGCTAGAGCCTGTGTGCCAATAAAGATGCCACGAGATGCAAGCAGTGCAAGTGCCTCTTTCTCTAATTTGATTTTTTCGCGAAAAAAGTGCTCCCATCCTCCTTTGTCAGGCAATAGTTTCTTTTCGATATCTTTAATGTATGTGGCTATCTGTTGAATTCGTATGTCGTTGTGAGACCACGCGGTGGCAATGAACATCGCTAAAAGCGGATATGCTAATAAGATGGTTACTGAACCCTGAATACCAATGGGTAGAAACGTTCCTACCGCAACTAATACTAGAGCGCCTAGTTGATGCCCTATTTCTATGCGTTTCAGTATTTCATCGCGAAGCGCCGAATACTCTGCAAGAAGAAAGTCCGGGGACTCTTTACGTTCGTGATCCACCATGTTAGAAAAATAACCTGACTGCTACCGCTCAACCCGCGTTTGGCTCTTTAATACTTTGTGCTCGGCACCAAACTTTACTTCTTTGCCAGTTTTTCACAACCGAGGAAAGAAAAGATGGCATTCAAAAACACAATGGCTGTCGTTCGGTATCCTTTGTTTGTTCGCATGATTTATTTCTCCTTCCAACCAATTTGAGATTTTAGATGACAAGTGCCATGACATCGTTGACAAAATAAGTGCCACGACATCGTTGACAAGTTTTATGTTCTTTGAAATTTTTCTGGACATGAGTATCTTTCTTTGAA
>JAKEEU010000068.1 GCA_022616415.1 Candidatus Zhuqueibacterota bacterium
ACGATTCGATCGCGAAGTCGCACGCGTGGCCTCGCTTCTTACAGAAGAAACCTTCGCGACGGCATGGAACGCGGGGAAGAAAATGACGGCTGAACAAGCCGCGAGCTATGCGCTGAAAGAATAAAAAGGACATCAACAAGGATATTCCTTGAGATGTCAAAAGAGGAGAGAAATGCCATGATTAAATATGCCGCTTTTCTGCGCGGAATCAACGTGGGCGGAGTTATCATCAAAATGGATAAGCTGAAAGAGACATTTGAGCAGATGGGATTCGCGAATGTCAAAACGCTGCTGGCGAGTGGCAATGTGCTTTTTTGAGAAAGTTTTAAAAGCAAGCGAGTCAAATTAGATGATGAGCAAAGTATTCATTGATCACGGGTAACTATTCTGCCCACATTTCAGCCTTGCGAAACCGCGTGAAGCAAAATGATCGCGAGGCGATTAAATTGGCGGCTAAACGCCATGACGGGAAAATGTAGGGCGCAAAAATGAAGTTGAGCATTATGCCATGGCAGTTGATCACGACGGGACGGAGAAATTGGCAAACATTTTTTGCCATCCATCTTTCTACCTTCCGGAGGTTTTTGAGGATAAAAAAGACGGCAACGAATGTCGATTTTGCGATTCGCCAAACGATTATGTAGTGTCAACGGCAATTCCACAACCTGAAATGCGTTGATCTCATGTCATTTCAAATAATCAGAAAGGAGAAAGCGATGAGTGGAGTACGAGTTTTAGTGGGTACAAAAAAAGGCGCGTTCGTCATTACGGCGGACGGCAAGCGTGAAAAATGGGAGGTTAGCGGTCCTCACTTTGCAGGCTGGGAGATTTATCACCTAAAAGGCTCGCCGGTCGATCCGAATCGCATCTTTGCGTCGCAGACCAGCGGCTGGTTCGGGCAGATCATCCAGCGCTCCAACGACGGCGGCAAGACGTGGGAGCAGCCCGGCATAAAACCAGGCGAGCCGACCACGACGCCCGAGGGCATGCCCATGGGTGAAAGCAACAAGTTCGTTTATGATGCTTCATCGGCGCCGCTCACCACGCATCAGTGGTACGACGGCACGCAGCACCCGTGGGAGTTCAAGCGCGTCTGGCATCTCGAACCCTCGCTGACCGACCCGGATACCGTTTATGCCGGAGTTGAAGACGCCGCGCTTTTCCGCACGACCGACGGGGGACAAACCTGGCACGAACTCTCAGGATTGCGCGGCCACGGCTCCGGGCCGAAATGGGCGCCCGGTGCTGGTGGGATGGGCCTGCACACGATCCTTCTCGATCCGAAAAATCCCAACCGAATCTTCATCGCCATCTCGTCTGCGGGCGTGTTCCGTACCGACGATGCCGGCAAGACGTGGCGACCGACCAACCGCGGACTGAAGTCTGAATACATCCCGGACCCGACTGCCGAGGTTGGCCACTGCGTTCACCGCATCGCGATGCACCGGTCGCGTCCGGATGTGCTGTTCATGCAGAAGCACTGGGACGTGATGCGCAGCGACGACGCCGGCGAGTCGTGGCATGAGGTCAGCGGGAACTTGCCGACTGACTTCGGGTTCCCAATCGACGTTCACGCGCACGAGCCGAATACCATTTACGTTGTGCCCATCAAGAGCGACTCCGAGCATTATCCGCCTGATGGCAAGCTACGTGTGTATCGCAGTCGCACGGGCGGAAACGAGTGGGAAGCGCTCACAAAAGGACTGCCGCAGAGCAACTGCTACGTCAACGTGTTGCGCGATGCAATGGCCGTTGACTCGCTCGATAAATGCGGCATCTATTTCGGCACCACCGGCGGGCAGGTGTACTGCTCGGCCGATGGCGGAGATAATTGGGCGCCCATTGTCCGCGATCTGCCGGCTGTGCTCTCTGTGGAGGTACAGACACTGCCGTAACAAAAACCGGAAACAAACTTCACCACAAAGGCACAAAGTTCACAAAGAAAAACCCTACGGGCGTAGCCTTTGTGTTCTTTGTGTCTTTGTGGTGTAAAATTTTTTTGCACAAATTTCACTCTTTAGAAGCTAAGATGATCCGAGTTATACTCCCATTTCATCTGCGAACGCTGGCGAAAGTCGGCGCCGAAGTGCAGCTTGAGATCGAGGGGCCGGTCACGCAGCGCTCGATTCTCGACGCGCTCGAGGCCCGCTATCCGATGTTGCGTGGGACGGTCCGCGACCACGTCACGCAACAGCGCCGGCCGTTCTTGCGTTTTTTCGTCTGCGAGGAGGATTGGTCCCTCGAGCCGCCGGACGCCTCGCTGCCCGACGCGGTCGCATCGGGGAAGGAGCCATTTTTCATCATCGGGGCCATTGCCGGCGGCTAGTGCACTGTACGTTATTACGTTAATTTTTGTAGTCCCGCCCCTCTGTGGGTCGCTGCTCTGGAAAACCGCCAACCAGGCTGCGCCCGTAGGGGGGCGGGGGCTACAGAATTCATGGTGACCGTGCATTAAGATGGAGACAACCGGATGAAATATATGTTGCTCGTTTACGAGCCGAAGGCGAGTCATTATGAAAATGCTCAGCAAACAGCGACGATTTTTAAAAAACCGATATAGTTGCCTTTGTCAAATAAAAACTTGACAAAGTCAAATAATTTTTGTACCTCCTCTTTAAATAACGTGGCGCTCATGTTCTTTAAGGAGAAGTCTCGTGATCGAAGCTCAAAAAGTCGAGGCCGTGCGAACGTTCAATCGCTTTTATACCAAGCGGATCGGCCTTCTGCAGCAGGGTTTGTTGAAAACCCGATTCCCACTTACCCAGGCGCGCATTATCTTCGAATTAGCCCAACACGAGCATTTGACCACCAGCGCGCTCACCAGCGAGCTGAATATCGACGCCGGCTATCTCAGCCGCATTCTCGGCACATTCGAGAAAAACGGTTTGATCAGAAAATCTCCGTCAAAATTCGATAATCGCCATCGCCTTTTAAAGCTCACCGCCAAAGGCCGAAAGGCTTTTTCCGTGCTGAACGAAAGATCAAAGCGAGAAAATGAAGCCTTGCTGCAAAGTCTCTCCAAGGAAGATCAGCATCGGCTCCTTCACGCGATGCACACGCTGGAGAGCTTATTGGGCGCTGAAGCAAAGCCGGCGAGGCCCTATCTCCTGCGTACCCACAAGCCGGGCGACATCGGCTGGATCATCCACCGCCATGGCGTGCTCTACGCCGAAGAGTACGGGTTTGATGAAACCTTCGACGCCTTGGTCGCGGACATTCTGGCGCGTTTCATCCAACACCATGACCCCAAATGCGAACGCCTCTGGATCGCCGAGCGAGACGGAGAAAGAATGGGGTCGGTGATGATTGTCGATGCCGGCGAAGAGGTGGCGCAATTGCGTATTCTTTTGGTCGAGCCGAAAGCCAGGGGCAAGGGCATCGGCAAAAGGCTCATCGATGAATGCATCGATTTTTCGAAACGCGCCGGTTACAGGAAAATCAAGCTCTGGACGCAAAGCATTTTGCTCGAAGCGCGACACTTGTATGAAAAAGCCGGCTTCAAGCTCGTTGAAGAGAAACCGCACCAGAGTTTTGGCCATGATCTGGTGGCGCAAATTTGGGAATTGCCGTTAAAAAATGGGAACATTCTTTGAACAGACTTTTGGGCTCAACCGCGCCGAGATGGTCGCTCGCGCCCTCGAAATCCAAGCCGGGGCATACGGTTACCTCGATACGCTTCACGCTGCAACATACCGACAAGCCGCAAGAATTTGTTCAAAACGCCTACAACGCCTTGAATCCAGGCGGCGGCTTTTTTTGCATTGAGCCGGTTTATGATAAATTCGCAGCCTTTATGATTCAGCAAATCTATCACCTCATCCACGCCAATGTTGCGATCACGCGGGCGCCGTTGGACGGCCCGATCATGGCCGGCTTTGTCAATCAAGTGGACGAGATCAATGCCCTGGCACGGGAGTCGCCCGGCTTCGTGGCCCAACCAACACCGGCGGATGAAGGACAAGTCTTCAGCGGCAGAGCGTTGATGAACCTCTCGATCTGGGAGTCCGTTGAAAGCCTGGATCGCTTCACCCATCAGGGCCGGCATGCGCTTGCCTTGGAGCGGCGGGCAGAGTGGTTCGAGCAGTATGATGGGCCGAATTACGTCCTCTATTGGGCGCCGGCCGGGCATATCCCAACGGAAGCGGAGGTGAAGCAACGGATCGACTATCTGGCGAAATACGGCCCGACACCCTTTGCATTTATATTCGAGCAACGATTCACCGTCGAAGAGATGCTGGCCTTTAAAAAAGGAGCGCGGACTTTCTAGTCCGCAACGTGCAGGTGGACTAGAAAGTCCACCCTCCCCTTTAAAAAAGGAGCGCGGACTTTCTAGTCCGCA
>JAKEEU010000069.1 GCA_022616415.1 Candidatus Zhuqueibacterota bacterium
AGGCGGTAAAACACGCGGTTTTAGTGCTTGTCAACATGGTCGCGGCCTTGCGCTGGCAGCCGCGCGGGGATTAGACTGTCTGAAAACGTCCAAACTCCAGTCTCGGTGTTGAAAACACCGAGCTCCCTTAGTGCGTCGTAACTTTCGAGATAAATGGCAACGTGGCCAAAATAGCCGGGAATCAATTTGTCGGTGATGGCAAAACGTGTTTTGTCAAACAAAACGTCGCCACTCCGCAGCAGGCTTGCCATCGCCGCGACTTTTTCGGGATGGACGCCGTTCTCTTTGCCGGCGGGATGCGGATAATAACGATGAAACGCCGGCAGCGCGTGGCCGCGCGATTCGGCGATGCCCAAAAAGTCCGCCAGATAAAAAAGGTTGGAGCCAACCAGATTGCCGAAAAATTTCGAAAAATTATAAAACGTGCGCACCGTCAAAGCCACCGCGGGATCGAGCACCGCGCCAAGCGCCGCGACGGAATTGGCCCACAACACAGAGGCGTCGCTTTGATCAGCAATTTTTTGCAACGACGGATCGCCCAGCAAGGTTTTGGCAGACTGATAAAGCTCCGGCTCTTCCGCTTTGATCGTTTCGAGAAAATTTTGCCCGCTTTGCAATTGCAAATACCGGCTGCGCGTGCGACGGTTGCGCGCCGGATCGAAAAACGCGGCGTTGATTTCCTCAAAAATGCCGTATTGAATGCCAAACGAGCGATTGCCTTCGTTCAACCGGTCTCTGATTGTGATCGAATTTCCAATCGCCGCGCGCAGCGATTCCGCCATCGCGTATAGCGCGCGGTCGGTTGCGAGCAAGGAGACCAGCAATTGCAGTTGGCGAATCGCCGCGGCGCGGTCGTCACCTGGGCCGCGGGAGCCTCCGCCCGATTCATCCGGAGGGCGTTTGCGCTCGGCCTCGCGGCGATCCGAGTCGGTGAGAAGCGTCTGGTAACTGCGATTGAGCGCAGCCATGCGCAAGGCCCATTGCACTTGCTGCGCGCCGGTCAAACGCCCCGTGCCTCGCGCCTTCCATGCATTAATTTCCGCAACCAACCGCGCCAGCGAATCTTCCGCCGTTCGCACCACTTGTTGGATCGAGTCGGCTTCGGTGATTGGATTGGGAAATTGCGCATGCAAAGGGAAAGTGAAAAAGATCATTGCAGAGAAACACACAACCGCACAGAGCCTGGAAAGATATTTGTGAAGGTTTCTAACTTTTGCCACTCCCTTTTGTTGACGAGGCATGGTATTTCCCGAAATCGTGAATTGAATGCGAGATTATTTCTTGAGGGGCCACTACTCCTGCCCCTCCGCCTTCCCATACGTAAACTCAGCGCTCTTCAGCACGTTGCCGTTTTCGTCGAGAACGTCG
The DNA here is from genome assembly GCA_022616415.1 of Candidatus Zhuqueibacterota bacterium. GTDB lineage: Bacteria > Zhuqueibacterota > Zhuqueibacteria > Zhuqueibacterales > Zhuqueibacteraceae > Zhuqueibacter. Next base: position 1,369 of record JAKEEU010000069.1, read on the forward strand.
ACGCGCCATTTCCCCTGCCATTCCGGCGCCATCTGTTTGTTCGAGTACGTGCGCCAGCGCCCGGCCTGGCCTTTGTCGAGCGTGACTTTGGCGCGCAGCGAATCGCCTTGATACCAGGCGTGGACGACTTGTCCGGCCGCGCCGTTCAGCGCGGTGAAGCAATACAACCTTTCGACCGTGGTATCGAATTCCGTGCCTTCGCCTTGCGGCTCGCGGTCGGCGACCGCGGTGCAAATGGCAATACGGTCAACGGTGATTTCATCCGCCTCTTGTGCGGCCACCATAAAGGGGGCCAGTAAAACGAGGACGATACCGAACAGAAAAAAAGTGCGTGTCATAATTTTGCCTCTGTGAATCCTTCATAAGAGCTCTACATAACCACATTCGAATTTATTGCCCACGAAACACACTAAAAATTTTTGAGCTTATTTCGCGTGTTTAGCGGGCTATATCGGAAATCTGGCCAAGTAGAATGAGTTGAATGAGGGCATTACTGATTTAACCAAATTAGAAGAATTCTCATAAATATGCAAGGGATTTTTGAGATGATTTTGCGGCCACCCTCGTAAGACAAAATCCGGTTGGAAGGCTTATGTAGTGGAATAGGAATGATAATTCGTCATCCACTGTGCTCCAGTCGGGCCGACTGGGCTACGCCCGAGGGTTACTTCACGCCAAACGCCGGGCGAGTGTTTGGCTGATCGCCGCCAAAATTTGCACCGGCACCAAAGAGACGTCAATGAATGCGATGAGATCGTCTGGAAAATGCGCGAGGGTTTTGGCCGTGTCGCGATCATACACTGCAAAGCGGCGCCGAATGACGGCTTCATTGGCGTCATCGTGGCGGCCCTCCAAGACCGCCCGCTTGTGCAAACGCTCGACGAGAATTTCCCGATCCGCGCAATCCAATTGCAAAATAACCTTCACCACGGCAACCGCTTTTAGCATCTCGGCTTGCGGCGGTGTGCGTGGAAAGCCGTCCAAAACCAGAATATCTTTGGGCGGGTGAAAGCTGCCGATAAGCGTGGCATTGTTGAGGTGCTGCTGCCATAAATCAAAGGCAATCTCATCCGGCGCCAGCTCGCCCCGGCGCATCGTCTCCATGATGCGTTTGCCGAGATCGCTCTCGACGTTGAGATGACGAAACATCTCGCCGGTGGAAAAATGATAAAACCCCGGCATCATGCCGAGAATTTTCCCCCACGTGCCTTTCCCCGACCCCGGCGGGCCGAATAGGAGAACCACGTTGTAAGCGGCGGGCTTGGCCGGCGTGGCGATCATAAAGCTTCCTCACAATTATGGAAAAGGGGTAAGAAAAAAGATGAGAGGAGTAAAAGCAAAAAAACCTCTGGTGTTCCACACAAGAGGTTTGAAAAAGCGCAATTTCCGTAGGCGCTTTGTTTAGTCCCAGCGGGCGGGGACGATCCGCCGGCCAATCTTATTCATGACCTGCCGACTTACACGCTGAGAGAACGTCAAAAGCGATAAAAATCAAAAGAGCAATATTTTCAATTTAGACTATTGCAATTAGAATGCCAAAAAATAATGCTTTAAAAATATTTAAGTTAAGGCGTTTTTCGGTCTGCAAATTGTCTCAAATTTAGGAATAACGTCTCACTTTTGCACAACGCGTGCAAAAATTTGCATTTTAGTAACAATTCGATTTATTTATTTGTACGCATCATTTGCCGGTTTGTTTCCGCATGCAGGAGAGGATGGCAACCGCGGGGTTGACAGTACGAAAATAAAAAAGCCCCCAGCTTACGCCAGGGGCCCGGAGGGAGGAAAAAATGAGGTATTAGAGGAAACGATAACCTGTGCCGTGAATCGTTTCGATATATTGTGACGGATACTTATATTCGCCAAGCTTCTCTCTTAGCCTCTTGATGTGTACATCCACGGTCCGGTTGGTGACATAAACTTTTTTGCCCCAAACCTTTTCGAGGATCTCCTTACGACTGAACACATTGTTCCTTCGAGAGGCTAATAAGTAGAGAAGCTTGAACTGGATATATGTCAAATCGATGGGCTTGCCCGCTTTGCGAACGCGGTGCTCGTCCAAATCGATTTCGATATCCTTGACGCGAATTTTTTTGGCGTCGCCGGAGCTGATGCGCCGGGCAATCGCCTTGATGCGGGCGATCATCTCGCGCGGGCTATACGGCTTGGCGACGAAATCATCCGCTCCGCTTTCGAGACCTTTGATGCGCAAGTTCTCGTCATCGACAGAGGACAGCAGAATCAGCGCTGATTTGCGCGTGACCAAATCGTCCTTTAGCTCGACGCAAGCTGACCACGCACGATCGCCAAATTCATCCAGGTCGATAATGACCGCAGAGGGTTTGTCGCGTAGCACCACATCTTGAACTCCATCAAGATGGAGGGTTTGCTGCATCACATAACCTTCGGACTCCAGAAGGTGCTCAAACTGGATAGATGCGCTGTTGCCGTTGCCAATGATTTGTACTATCCCTTTTTCCATTGACTCCTCCCGGAAGGTTGACGTCCTGTAATCCACAGTTGCTCGCTAGTTGAAGGTGAGGGTGAAAAAGCGCCTCGTTCTGAGGCGCTAAACAAAGTCCTTTTGAATACAACAACGTTGTTATTTTGCAACTCACATGCCATTCAATAAAAGTTTGCAATGAATTTGACACAATTTTTTTAGGTAACTAAAAGATAACAAATCTTATTTATTTTATTTAATTTATAGTCTTCCATCAAGTTTTAAGGCAAACGAGGGCAAATACTATTTCAATATCATTTTAATTCTATTTTTGCCCAAAACAGGTTTTTCGACGTACAAAAATCGGCCAGGTGGTCGAAAACCAATCAAATTCGAGCAAAGCCGGGGTTATGTCTCATTTGAGAACGTTCTCTCATTCAAATTTGTTAGAGAAAAGCCTTGACATTGCCAAACACGTCAAATAGATTGTGAAAAGATAACGAGTTGGCCAAACGAAGAAAAAAACGCAAAGATGGGAAATTTTCGTAATGCCTTGGCAGCGAAAAATACGGTTGCGCTTTTATCCGTCGAAGCGATGGTTGAAAAACGGCGCCGCTGCTTCAAGCAATGTTCTGCCTTTCGTTTGTGCCATCACGAATTCCACGCGCATCTCACCGTGGATTATTACGCCGGCTATCTGCTCTGCACCTATTATCAAGGTTTTCCCGCCGCAAGATTAATCGAATTTGCGGCCACGCTTGCCGAAGCCTTGACGCATGAGGGCTTGCCCGTTTACGGTGCGGTGAAAAAGTTCAGGCCTGAGAACCTCTCGCACGTGACCGCCGGGAAAAATTCGGAAAATTGCCAACCGGCTCTGCTCTTTGGAGAGTTGCCGCCGTCTCGTTTTATCATTAATGAAGGAGATTTGCAGTTCGCCGTTTCATTCAGCGAAGGACATGGCACCGGCTTGTTTTTAGACATTAAGCATGCCCGGCAGCTCGTCCAACAAATCACCAAACCGGGTGATAAAGTGCTGAACCTCTTTTCCTACACCGGCGGCTTTTCCATCGCCGCGGGAAAAGCCGGCGCCGGCCGGGTGATCGAAGTCGATACCGGCGCCAAGTGGCTGCGTTGGGCGAGGGAGAACCAAGCCCTCAACCAGGTGACGGTCGTGCGCCAGCGCCGGGAAGAGGCGGTGCATTTTCTGCACAAGCAAAAGGATGCGACGTTCGATCTGATTATTTGCGACCCACCCACGTACTCCACGCAAAAGTCCGACGCGCGTTTTACGGTTGAAAAGAGTTATCAGCAGATGAGGGATGACCTCCACCGCGTTCTGCGGCCAAACGGGCGCCTGCTCGCCTGCACCAATTATCGCGGCCTGCCGAGAAAAAAATTTTTCAATCTCTTTGCGCGCCGGTTCAAGCTGGTGCAGGAAGTTCCCATTAGCGAGGATTTTGTGGGAGATGATTATCTGAAGGTCGGATTGTTTAAAAAATCGCACAGTTAGCCAGTTTACCAGTTCGCCCGTTAGCCAGTTTTTAACTTGACAATGTTAAATTAAAAAAGAAGCGACTTTGTGGTTGGTGGCCTTTGAACTCATCCCCCTACCCCCTTCTCTTGGAAAGAGAAGGGGGTTTTCAGGGTCACTTTAGACTCAA
>JAKEEU010000070.1 GCA_022616415.1 Candidatus Zhuqueibacterota bacterium
AAGTGGCAAGTGTGCAAGTGGCAAGTGTGCAAGTGGCAAGTGTGCAAGTGGCAAGTGTGCAAGTGGCAAGTGTGCAAGTGGCAAGTGTGCAAGTGGCAAGTATGAGAAAGTGAGAGTGGGGGAAAGGGTGAGTGGGTGAAGTTCAACAATCCTGTAAATTCATTAATCCGGCAATCTATTTTATTTAAGGAGGTGAATCATGAATCTCAAACAATTTTGGCGTGACGCCAGCGGCTTCACGCTGACCGAGTTGTTGGTGGTGATTGTCATTATCGGCATCTTGGCTGCATTGACGATTCCTCGATTTTTGAATGTCACCACCAGCGCCAAGATGACCGAAGCCAAGCTGATGCTCAAGCAGGTTTACAATTTGGAGCGAGGATATTATTTGGAAAATGATACTTATAGCTCCGATTTGCAGGCGATTAATTTTGAGCCGGAAAAGCTCAAAACCGATGGCGGGAATGCGCGCTACAAAATTGCCATCACGAAAGCCACGGAAACCGAATTCATCGCCACGGCAACTGCCGTTGTCGATTTTGATAAAGACGGTACGTACAATGTCTGGTCGATCAATCACGAAGGCGTGCTCAAGCAGGAAGTGCCGGACTGAGCAAGTTTGCAAGTTTGCAAGTTTGCAAGTGGCAAGTAACCCTTGGGGCGTAGTCACATCAAGCAACCGAGAGAAGAACGATGAAGCTCAAACAAACCAAATCGATCATCATTCCGGCCATTCTCTATTTCTTGTCGGCCGGTTGTAGTGGAGGCACGACGTCGGGATTATTGCTCAAGGAGCATCCCAGAACAGCGGCGGTGCTGGATTTCGAGCAGGACGGCTTTCTCGGTGGCGAAAAATTGGGCAGTTTCGCGGCCGGCGAGCTGGCGGCTGCCCTGTTTTTGAAAAATAAATTTGAAGTCGTGGATCGGGCCCAGGTCAAAGCCGGCGTGCTCGAGCTGAATCTTTCGAATGGCATCATGCCGGCGGACGCCATCAAGAAATTGGGACAAACGTTGGGGGCGGATTATCTTGTCCTGGGGAAAATCACCCGTTTGAATGACAACGATTTTAATCCGGACAGGCGAAACCATTTGCTTATGCAAATTACCTTTCGTCTGATTTCTATTCGCGATGGCGCCGTGATCGGCGTTTTATCCCGCCGCGGCACGAGCCAAGGCGACACTAAAAAATTTGTCAGCGACAGGCTGGGTGAGATGGCCGGATCGGTGAAAATGAAGTAGTGAACGTGAAGCGTAAGGCGTAAAACGTAAGGCGTAAAAACGTGGAGCGAAAGGCGTAGGTGTAAAGCGCTTAGCTCTCTGCGCCTGGCGCTCTGCGCTTTGCAACCAGCAACAAGTGGTCAGCAACTAACAACGAACCGCGGACAAATGATAATTCTGGTAAGTATCGCCGGCGCCATCATCGGCAGCTTTCTCAACGTTTGTATTCACCGCCTGCCACGCGGTGAATCTCTGCTGCGGCCAGGATCGCACTGCGCACATTGCCGCCAAATTTTGCGCTGGCAGGATCTGATTCCCGTGCTGAGCTTTCTTTGGCAGCGCGGCCGCTGCCGATTTTGTGGCACTGCGATTCCGGTTTACCATCCGATCGTTGAAGTGCTGACAACATTGGTTTGGGCGCTGCTGTTCCAAATTTACGGACGATCCTGGTTCTTTTTAACGATGGCAACCCTTTGCAGCTTGCTGATCGTCGTCGCCTTCGTTGATTTGCGCTGGTTTTGCATCCCCAATTCGCTGATATTGATTGGATTGTTTTTGGCTTTGATTCGACATTTCATTTTAGATGACACACCGGTGCTCGCTCCTTTCATCGGGTTGAGCGCCGGCGCGATGATGCTATGGCTTCCCGGCCAAATGAGCAAAATGTTTTTTAATCGCCCGGGTATAGGAGCCGGCGATATAAAATTAGCAGCAATGCTTGGAGTGTTTTGGGGATGGCAACAAGTCGTCTTGATCATTTGGCTCGCCTGTCTAACCGGCGCCGTGTATGGAATTGCCGGTATGAGCGCCGGCCGTTTCACGCGCGCGAGCAAAATTCCCCTGGGGTTTTTTCTCGGCTTGAGCGCTGTCGCATATATTATCGCGGAGATAAAAATAATTCATTAGCTCACGGGTTGATTCATTTCTTGTTAAAGAGAGAATTTGTTTTTGAGCATTCATTTACTTTTGGTTCCCGCCTTATTTCCCACCCCTTCGGCCTGTCTTTCCTTAACCGCAATCTGTTTGCTCCATATACTTTTTTAAAACCTGAAAGTGAAACGATGCCGTTACTGCTGTCACAGCGATGCAGCAACTTTTGATTTTATAAGAATTTGCGTTTTATAAACTGTCCCTTGCTTTGTCATGTGTGCGGACAGATGTTCCAAGTTGAAACAAAATTTGCAGAAAAATAAAATTTCAGCAAACATGGCAGACCAAGTTAGATTACTGAAACAAATAAACTTAACGTGCGCATATTTTGTCGCAGGACAGTGGCATTATATTTGTCTTTGTGACATCTGTATGGTTTCCACCGTAATTGAACTTTCATCCTGTGGACGCCGTCTTCGGACGCATTCAACATCTCCGAGGTGGAAAGAATGACGCATCTCATCGAGGACTTCCCACAGAGCCAACATCCAACGGGTGAGTCCAGCCTTTCCGAGATCGACTTGTATGGCCCCGCTACAGAAAGCCAACCTAACGGCAGACTGGCGAAGCTCAACGAGAAAAACGTTGCGGCGAGCCTCGCTGGCGAGGCCAGTGCGGCGGATGCAGCCTCGACAGGCGCAGTCCGCCACAAGCGGCGCGTGCTGCTGATCGACGACGACCTCAACATGCATGAGTTTTGCCGGCATTACCTCGAAAAGGCCGGCTACGAATTTCTCGCCACCCCCAGCGGCGTGCAAGGCTTGGAACTGATTCAGCAAGGGGCAGCCGACCTCGTTCTGCTCGATTTCATGATGCCCGACAAAGATGGCTATGCGATCTTCAAAGAACTCGCCACCAACGACGAGTATCGCCACGTGCGCCACGTGCCGGTCGTCATGCTCACCGCTTATGCCGATCAAAGACGCAAACATGATCTCATCGCGATGGGCTTGAAGATGTATCTCGTCAAGCCGTTTGGCGGGCAAGAGCTGATCAAAGTCATCGAGAATATTCACGTTACCAGCGAGGCAGAGGAACGCCGGCTCGAGCAAGAGCGGCACCGGCTGCACGAGGCCAACGAAGAAAATTTGCTGCTGCGCTCGCTGCTGCGCGACACTTATACGTTCGACAACATCGTCGGCACCAACCGGCAGATGAAAGAGATTTTCGAGAAAGTCATAAAAGTGGCGCGCACCGATGCCAATATCATGATCTACGGCGAAAGCGGCACCGGCAAGGAGTTGATCGCCCGCAGCATTCATGCGCACAGCCAGCGCGCCAAAGGCCCGTTCGTGCCGGTCGATTGCGTCGCCCTGCCGGGAAGCCTTTTGGAAAGCGAGCTGTTTGGCTACGAAAAGGGCGCTTTTACCGGCGCGGTTTCTGCCAAGCGCGGCTTGTTGGAGCTGGCCAACGACGGGACTTTTTTTCTCGACGAAATTTGCGAACTCAATCTCGATTTGCAGGCCAAGCTGTTGCGTGTTTTGCAGGAGCGCCAATTTCGCCATCTCGGCGGCAAGGACCTCATCAACGTCAACATTCGCGTCATCTCCGCCACCAACCGTGAGCCGCTCGAGGCCGTCAAGGAAAAGCAGTTGCGGCACGATTTGTATTACCGGTTGAATGTGATTCCGATACAATTGCCGCCGCTACGCGAGCGCCGCGACGACATTCCGTTGCTGGCGCAGCATTTCCTTAACAAATTTTGCCGCGAGAACGAGCGGCCGGCGATGCGATTCAGCGACGAGGCCATGAAGCGCTTGCTGCGTTATCCCTGGCCGGGCAACGTGCGCGAGCTGCAAAACGTGGTCGAACGCATGGTGTCGCTTGCCAACGGCAGTCTCATCGGCGTGGAAGATCTGCCGGACCATGTGCGTAACGAGCAGGAGCCGGTCGCCAGTGACGTTTTTTCGCTCTCGACCGACTTGACCTTGCGGGAGGCACGGCAGCGCTGGATGGAGATGTTCGAGAAAAAATATTTGATCGAGCTGCTCAATCGTTACAACGGCAACATCAGCCGCGTGGCGCGCAAAGCCGGCGTTCATCGCATGACGATTTATCGCATGCTCAAGCAATATCAGATCACGCTGCGCACGGCTATCGACAAACCGTGACAAATGTAACAGTCCAGCAATACAGGCTTACTGCATGGCTTTCCAAAGATTGAATGTCATAGTAATGATTTTTTGTCTCACGCCTTGAGCGCTTTGGCACAAAATGCTTGAAATGAGCTGCATTTTGCTGTAAAATTTTTTACAAAGAAGGGGATTTTGTGCGTAGGATTTCTTCGAGAGACGATTCAATTTGTCCGATCACGGCATGATTTTCGCAGTCTTGGCAAATGGAGTCTTGGGCTTTCCAAGAGGCGTTCCGATGGGCCTCGGCAAGGATGCCAAACATAATCGGAGGTCTAATTAACCAGGTATGGTAATTTTTTCTTCGCGTGATCAACTTCAAAGGCTACGCCTGCAAGGATGAAATGATTTCGCGGAGCGACTTCTTCGACTAAGGAGGGCCGTATGTGGTCGAAACGTTCTTTCAACCCGGCGCACGAAGCGCCGGCAATTTCGCCATCACCTTCCCGCACGGCGCCGGTTTTCAATCGCGATCTTGGCCTGCGAAAAAACGATGACGACGCCTTCAAGCACGAGGTGATCAAAGACATTTTGTGCCAGATCGATTACCGGGCGGCTTGGCGGCAGGGCATCGTCGATCTCCGCCACGACGAGCTGGCGGCGGAATTGCGCCAGCTTTCAACGCGCGCGTTGGTCGCGTGGTACGAAGCCTTTCTCTACATTCGGAGCGAGCTGATGTTTTCCGGCTACGAATTGAACGGCTTCAAAATTCTTGACCGGCCTTACGATGCGATTCGCAAGCTGATCGAGAACGACCCGAATTTCGATATTCGGCAGTATATTTTTTGATCGACTGGCTCCGGTATCCGAGCGTTTTTTATAGGACAGACATGGGCCAGGGCTGGCCCGCCTCGCTTGCCAGAGTGAGTTTGAAGATACGAAAGAGAGCCTTTAATAGAGAAAAACTTTTGCTTCTCTGCCGGCTCTATTTCGTGGCGTGACCTGCTTTTTCTTCGCGCTTCTTTGGATGCCTTCCTTTAGATTGTCCTCAGCACCTTTTCAGGCCATTCGAATTAGAGGCTGAATCCTTTTGCCCGGCTGCAGCGTATTATTTATAAAATGCCAAGTACGAGGCCAAAAATTAACTTGACATTGATCGAGAAAACGTTAACTTCTACCCTAAAGCTGTCGGGGTGCTTTATGGCTCGGAGCAGTTATGATGGACATGGCGCAACGAGCGTCTGGGCGGTTGTGCCATTTTGTTTACTCGATATTGCCTCAAGTATGAAGAGATGCAGCCATGATGAAAAGGGAAATTCTCAGCACGGCAAGCGTGAGGGCGGGCATTCTCATGCTCATGGGGTTGATCGGCAGCCTATCGCTGGTGTTCGCCGGTGCGGTGATAACCGGATTCAAGGGTGAACCTGGGTTCAATAAGGTTACTCTGAAGTGGTTCACCGAAGTGGAAAATAACCTCAAGGGTTTCGATATCGAACGCGGTTTGTCCGACCAGCAATTTGAGAAGATCGGCAGCGTGGAAGCCAAAGGCGGTGCGAATGAGAAAAAGGAATATGTTTACGAGGACAACACGGTTTTCAAAACGACGGGACGGATTTATTACTACCGTTTGAAAATCGTCGATAAAGACGGCTCCCCGCCCACCCACTCGCAAGTCATCACTGTTGCCCCGACCATCTCGAGCGCGCGCCAAACCTGGGGAAGCATCAAGGCGATGTTTCGGTAAACCGGCGCTCATTGTTTTCAAGGTTTTTTTAAAAAGTTTTTTAAAGGCAACTCATCATGAGCTGCCTTTTGTTTTACAGGATCGGCGTTAAAAGAAAATCTTCAATCGGATGTTCGGGCGATTCATGGTGCGCAAGAAATTCGATTGGAGGGTGCAGGCCGATTTGCTGCAGCGCATCGACGCGCATGAAGATTTCCCGTGGCAAACTGTTCATGACGAGCCGGCCATGGTCGAGAACGAGCAGCCGTTGCGCAAACAAAGCTTCTTCGGCAAATTGGGTGATCATCAACAGCGTCAGCGGCTGCACGGAAAAAGGATTCGAGGAGGCCACGAGCTGAGCCATCAGCTCGAGAAGCTGGCAGCGGCTTTCGTAATCGAGCAACGAAGTCGGTTCGTCAAAAACGAGATGGCGCGGTTGCATGGCCATGACTGCGGCGAGCGCCAGCCGTTGCTTCTCGCCGCCGGAGAGCAAATGCGGCGCTTGCTGGCGATAGGCTTCGAGGCGAAATAATTTGAGCATTGCCTCAACGCGCCGGCGCATCTCCGGCCGGGGCACGCCGAGATTTTCCGGGCCGAAGGCGATCTCGCGCTCCACCGCCGGCGCGACAATTTGATCATCCGGATTTTGAAATACCAGGCCGAGCCGCCGGCGAATTTCCGGCAGGGCTTTGGCATCGCGAGTGTCGAGACCGTCCACGTTCACCTCTCCGGATGTAGGCAGATAAATACCGTTCAAACAGCGCGCGAGCGAAGTTTTGCCCGAGCCATTGGCGCCCATCAGCGCGACAAATTCGCCGTCTGCTAATTCAAGTGAAATATCATCGAGAACGCGGCGTGAGCCCTCGTGCGTTTGAAGATCGAGAGTGAGATTGCGGACGGAGATCATGAGCTGGTTGCTCGTTGCTGGTTTTTAGATTTGAACTTCTATGCCGAGCCCCGGTTTGTCGCTGGGAATGAGAAAACCGTCTTTAAATTCAAGGCCACCGGCAGCGACGTCGTCCACGATATCAAAAGCGCCGTCGAGATCGGCATAGTGCACGCCGGGCAAGGCGCACCCGAGGTGAAGCGCGGCGGCGATCGACACACGCGATTCATCCATGCACCCGAACATGACCGGCAATCCACCGGCTGCCGCAACGGCGACGGCTTCCCCGGCGCTGAGAATCCCGCCGCTTTTCATTAGCTTCACATTCACCATATCCACGATTTTATTGAAGGCGAGATTCAAAACGTCGTTCGCCGCGCGCGCCGATTCATCGGCCATGATCGGTATCGCGGATTCGTCACGCAGGATCTTCAAATCCCCCAACGCATTCGCCGGCGTCGGTTGCTCGATAAATTCAATTTGGCAATCTTTGACCCCGCGAATAAACTTTAAAGCCTCTTGCACGCTGTAGCCTTGATTGGCATCGACGCGCAGCGCCATCATCGCACCAATAGCATCGCGGATGGCTTTCACGCGCTCCACGTCTTCTTTCCAATCTTTGCCGGTTTTGATTTTCAACGCGCGAAATCCGGCTTGCACCAGCTCTCGTGCCCGTCGTGCGCCGTCTTCGACTGAAGCGATGCCGACCGTAACGGAAGTCAAAATGCGTTGGCGCGCGCCACCGAGCAGTTGATAAAGCGGCAGCCGCGCGCGCTGCCCGAGCAGATCGTACAGCGCGACGTCGATGGCAGCACGAGCGGCTGGAGTATTTGGCGCTGTTGTTTGCAAAAACGTCTCGATCTCGGCGATGTTGCGCGTGTCGCGACCGATGAGAGCCGGTACAATTGACGTCGCCAAAATTTCTTCTGTCCGCTCGATGCTTTCACCGGTCACGTGCGCATCCGGCGCCGCATTTCCCCAACCCGCCAAGCCGGACGCCGTCTCGATCCGAACCAGAACATTCGCTGCCGTATCGTAAAATTCGTAGGCGATGGCGTAGGGATTTTTGAGCTTGAAGGTGATGGGGTGAATGTCGATTTGGGTGATGGTCATATCTTGCCAAGGCTTTAGAAATTGGACAAATTAACTGTAAGAATAATTAAGATAAAAAACGACCTTGCTAATCGAATAAATTATCTTTTCAAACTCCACAATGCCGTCACCCCGAATCCCACAATAACGATACCCGCGATGCGGTTGATCCATCGCATGCGTTGCGGCGTGAGCTTGGCGCGAAACACGCTGACACCACCGCACAAAATCAGCCACCAGAGTGTCGAGCCGAGGGAGATGCCGAGGACCAACGCTGCTACTGCAAGGTAATTCCCATTTGTATTCGTCGCACCGATGCCGGCAAACATGGTCATGAAAACCGCAATGGTAATCGGGTTGGTGATCATCAGAAAAAGCGTCGAGAGAAAAGCGCCAAACAGGCCGCGGCTTTGGTCTGATGCCGCTTGCTCGGCTGGCTTGGAAGCGAAAATTTTGAGGCCCAAATAGCAAATAAAAACGCCACCAATCAATCGCAGCCATTGCTGTTGGCTCGTCAAAAAATTTGCAATGAAAGTAATGCCGAATCCGGCGATGCAGCCATAAATCATATCCGCCACTGTCGCGCCCAGCCCGGAAACAAATCCGGCGAGTCGTCCCTCGTTCAAAGTGCGCTGAATACACAGCAACCCAATCGGCCCGACCGGCGCAGCCAAACTAAAGCCGAGGAGTATTCCTTTTAGCAAAAGCTCGAAACGCATTGTTTTAGAATTTGCTCCTTCAAGTGGCTTGCAACGAAAAGGGAACCGCAACGAAAAAATATTACCTTTGCAATGACGAAAACAACTCTAAAATTCTTTCCAAAATTTTTTTCGGACCATGTTTGAGCACGTCGCAACATGGAATGCCATATTGCCTTTCATATTGGTGAACTGTGGCTTCGATTTCCGCCTCACTCATATTCTCATGATTGAGCGTGAGCGCGATGACGGGACGATTTGAGAGCAGCTCGATCACTTGGATTTCTCTCTCGAGCGGCGGCATCGGAAAATCGGGAAAGCCGTCGTAGGTCGTGCGTTTCGGCGCGGTTTGCAGAATCACCGCGTGCGGCCGGCCCGCGGCGAGCAGCTCGAAGCCGCCGGGGTAAGCCGGGTGCATGAGGCTGCCCTGGCCTTCCAACAACATCACCTTTGGATGTTCGTCTTGCCAGCTTTGCCAAATTGCGTGCTCGATCTCGCCGCTGACAAAATCGTTGACGAGCGCATCCAAACGTATACCGTATTTCGCGCCCTGCATCCATGCAGTTTGGCCGGTGCCGATCATCTCGGCTTTGATGCCGGCGGCGTTCAGCGCGTGCGTCACTTGCCACGCCGTCGTGCGCTTACCAACTGCCGAATCCGTGCCGAGCACGGCGATGCGAATGGCTTCGACCTCCTGTATTTTGCCGGTGAAAAAATGCAAATCTTTTCTCTCCGGCGGCTTGCGAATGTCGCGAATCTGTACGCCGTGTTCTTGTGCAAGGGGACTGAATAGTGGATCGTTCGAGAGAAATTCGTGCAGGCCGCTGTCGATATTCAGCCCGGCGCGAATCGCCTCGGCGACGATTTGCCGATAGCTTTGCGGCAGCTTGCCGCCCTCCGGCGCGAGGCCGATGACAAAATAGTTGACTTTATTCGAATTGGCTTGAAGCGCTTCGGGAAGGTTTGAATAAATTGGAATGCCGCAAGACTTGCCGTCTAAAACTTCACCCGCATCGCGCCCAGCGCGGGTGGAATCAATGACGCCGAGAATTTTGTAGCGCTGGGTGAAACGCACCAAGCCGTGCGCGGTTTTGCCGTTGAGCGTGCCGAAAGCGCCTTCGCAGAGAACGAGCGCGTTGCCGTCCATGGTTTTCATTGAAATAAATATACAGGCAGGAGAATAAGGGAAAGCGAAATGTCATTAAACTACAACTTTGGATTATTTCGTATCGACTTGAAAATAGGGCCTTGCAAGTAAGGCTCAAGATCCATATTCTCTTGCGCACCGTCAGTAGACACCCATTGTATCCCAAAATCATTTAGTACTTCAACGCGAATTATCCAACAAATCAGTTGAATTTTTCGCTTGCGAGCGGCGAATGACTCGCGTTACTGATTTCTGAAGTCGTGGCAATTCCCCGCTTTGCCCTCGGATTAACTGCACTTCTTTTACCATTTGCCAGGCGGCGGCAAAGCGCCCCACATCCCCCACTTTTTGCCAAAATTCCATGTCGAAAGACCGCTTACCATGCTGTTCACGTGTAACCACACGCGCCATCACCACGCGTTCCCGTAGTTGCTTGGCATTATTTGTTTGTTCGTTCATTTTGTATGCTTCTTTTATACCTCTTTGCTTTCTCCAGCCTTTTTACATCCAAAAGGTCTTCATCGCGTCCGGCGGTTTTTTTGGCGCAAACAGTATCGTCATAGCTCAACACAAAAACTGGTTGGTCTTCATAAGTGCTAGCGACACGATTCTCCCACGCTTCAGCGAAGCGAAGTCCTTCAACATCCATAATGATGTCAATGCGGCTGGGCTCTATGCCAATTTGAAATACAATATCAGGATTGCTCAGATCGGCCACCGTTAAATTATCCAACGGCGCACCAAATTTAACCAAAGCAGCCCATACTTTTTGGGCATTTTCTGATGTAGGCTCAACCCAGATGTCCAAATCTTTGGTATAACGAGGCTCAGAGTGATAAATGACAGCATACGCGCCAACAATCAAAAATTTTGCACCTGCGTCATTTAAACACTGCACCATATCTCTAAAATCACGATTGCCATTCATCGGTTAAATTTACTGAGAATTTTAATGATTCACAAGTCTTATTTCCCCTTGAGTAAGTCCAACACCGCCGCCGTCATCGCGGTCACGCCGGTCTTGATCGTCAGCTCCGGCAAAGGCGCAAATTGGCTCGAATGCAGCGACGGCAAGGACTGGCCGGTGCGCAGGCTTTCTTGCACGCGCTCCGGCGCGATCGCGCCCAACCATAAAATGGCAAGCGGAATTTTCTCCGGTGTGCGGCCGTATTCGCCGAAATCTTCGCCACCCATCACCGGCTCTTTCGCCACAACTTTGTCGGCGCCGAGGATGGCTTGCATCGAAGCAGTCATTCGCTTCACCAGCGCCGGATCATTGTAAGTCGAGGGCGTGAACTCATCTTGCACTTTCACCATCGGCATTCTACTCTCCGGAACGCCGCCGGCAATGGCGATGCCTTTGCAGATGCGCTCGATCGCTTGCAAAGTCTTCTCTTTGGCGTGATCGGAATACGAGCGCACGGTGAGCTGCAACTGCACCTCGTCCGGAATGATGTTGTGCTTGGTGCCGCCGTGGATCGAGCCGACGGTCACCACCGCCGGATCGATGGGCTTGATCTCACGGCTGACGATGGTTTGCAGCGCCATAATCGTCTCCGCCGCCATCACGATCGGATCTTTGGTGGTGTGCGGATACGCGCCGTGCCCGCCGACGCCGCGAATTGTGATGTCAACCGAATTCACATTCGCCAGCGCGTAGCCTTCACAAAAGCCAACTGTTCCGGCCGGCAATTCGGAGGCGACGTGCCAAGCCACACAGTAATCCGGCTGTGGAAATTTTGTGAACAAGCCGTCGGCGAGCATTTTTCTCGCGCCGCCGCCGCGCTCTTCCGCCGGCTGGCCGATGAACACCAGGGTGCCGCGCCATTTATCTTTGAGCTGGTTCAGCAATCGCGCCGTGCCGATAAAAGAGGTCATGTGAATGTCGTGGCCGCACGCGTGCATCACGCCGACCTCGTTGTTCTGATCGTCGTGTACGCGCACGCGGCTGGCGTATTCAACGCCGGTGTCTTCCGTAATCGGCAGCGCGTCGAGATCGGTGCGCACGAGAACAGCCGGGCCATTGCCGTTTTTCAAAACGCCAACGACGCCGTGCCCGCCGATGTTGCGCGTGACCGAGAACCCGGCTTTCTCCAACTCTTCGGCAACCCGACCGGCGGTTTTCTCTTCGTGATAGGACAACTCAGGATTGGCGTGCAGACGTTTGTAAAGTTGCCCGAGCGAGGCATATTCCTGAGCCGTGCGTGACTTGATCTCCTCGTGGAGTTTGTTGGGTGAGGTTTCGGAATTCTGCGCCCAAAGATTGGACGTCATGGTCAAAATGACGGCCAGGATTTGAATAGGCAGTAACGTCGCGATTTGTCTCATTTTTCCTCCTTGATCGCTTGTTTGGCACAATATAAAAATTCAATATCCAAACGCAAGCTTCTTTTTTAAGTATTCCCTTCATGCCAGCAGAGCTGTCATGCTGCATGTTGGGTGAGATTAACAAAAGCCGATCACTTCGTTGATGCCTCAGGAGCAAGTAGAGCATCAAAATTACTGGCTTGCAGGATGTGGTACACCTACCAACGAGCGGATAGATCACGCCCTTGTTTGCCTCCTTAGTTCTAGATTTTTTTCTGGTTTTCCGATAAATTGGAAAAGAGCCGTCGATCCAAAGATGGCGCCAAAGCTCGAAAGCTCGCCGAAGCTGTTGTAAGTTTGGCTGGTGGTGACACTGCCCAAAGCGGTGCCGGTTATTCGTCCATTCTGTGTATCGCGTGTGATAGTAAGCCCACTCACCACCGTCAACAAACTTTTGCTTGCGCTTTTTTACAATCGATACAAACGGGTTTTCTAGATTTGCCTGCTTTAATTTCGTCAAGATGGGATGAACAGAAAATTTTTTTGCATATAGAACACAACCCACCATCATAGAGGGCAAATTCAGTTCCACATTTTTCGCACTTGAAGGGAACGATTTCTTCCATTTTGACTCCAAATATTTCAGCCCAAAATGAAGTACATGAGAACCCGATGTAGGGGCCCGGGTTTAATTCAATTACTACAAGGGTTATTAAGGCAAGTAATCACACAGCCCAAAGCGACACCCCCTGTATAGCCTAATCCTACGGCTTGTATCGGCCTGACAATTTTTGATATTGTTGCAGCAACTCGAAACGTTCCTGGATACAGTTTGGCAAGTGGATGAAGAGTTTCACGAGCTATTATTCCTGTTCCACGAGAATTTGGTTTAATTTCTAAACGATATGGTGCGTTTGAAGCAATTTGAGCGCCAATAAAAAATTCCAAGAATCCAGGAGCAAATCTGTTGAAACATCTATCGTGACGTTTTGCGAAACTTCTATTACAACATTTTAAACCATCAGGGTCAAATAGATTGATTGGATCGCCAAGTACATATCGATAAATATTCAAGTCCTCTCCCTCAAATAAGATCGGATCCTTTGCCGTCCACCGGCCAGTAAAAGCATCGTAATCACGCGCGCCGAAACGAATCAACTTGGTCTGCTCGTCATACAAACTACCAGCAAACCCAAGGGGCTGGAAGCCCGGATTGGAATCAAAAATAACACTCCCAAACTCATCATAATCCTTCTGCTGGGTAATCGTACCATTTGATGTGTTTATAACAAGACGCACACTACCCAGATGATCCGTGACCATCCGATACGTCAAGCCGCCTTACCATGACGTTTCACGTTTTTATGTTTTATTTTTACGCCTCACGGCAGCGGCGGCGGCTCGGGAAGGTCTTTTTCTGGCTCTTTGTTGCCAAGAGACCGCACCGCAAAGAACGTCCCCGCAGCACCGCCGCCAATCCACAACCATTTTTTAACGCCGCCGAACAGTTTCTTGCTCATCGGCTCTGGGAGCGTCGCCTTCACTTCGGCTACCAAATCGCGATACGGCTGCGGGTCTTGAACTGCATCCGGCTCGTATTGGCGATTCAGATCGAAGATTTTGCGAATGGCGGTGCGGGCTTCCTCGCGATGGTCTTCATTGAGATAACAAATCGCCAGCAGGCGATAGGCATTCTGCTTCTGCTCCTGCGGAATTTGATCCGGCAGACACAAGTTGAGCTTGACAATAGCCGACGCAAACCGGCCGGCGTCGTACATGCTTTGCGCCTCGGCCAAGGCCGTCTCGCATTTCTCCTGCGCGAAAGTTTGGCTCAGCAACAATATGTTAAAGGCTAAAATGAAAATTAACTTTCCGGCAGAGAGTGAAAAGCAAAAGCATTCATCCCGCAGACGCGGGACTAAGGCGCAAAGGTGCCGCAAAGAAAAGCTCCAATGACTTGGCCTTTGCGTAATCTTTGCGTCTCGGCGTCTTTGCGTGTACTTTTGTTTTTTAGCTGTACGCCGGCCACAACTCATGGTGCCGTGCAGAAGAAATTCGTTTTTACTTGTTTTCATCGTTCGTTCCTTTCGTCGTGTTGGTTTTTCCACCCGGCAAGCTACCACAAGTCGTCTCATATTCGATGTCGGCGCCAATAAACATGCGCCATTCGTCGCGGGTCAAATCGCGTTTCACTTTCCGGCAAACTTTTTTCGCCAACGCGGCGGTTTGCGTTTGCCACAAATAAACGTTGTTGTCATCGCAACCGGCGGCTAACAAACTGGCGTCCGCATTGAACGCCACCGACCAAACAAACTTGTTGAGTGTAAACACCAAAATCGGCGTGTGGCTGCTTTGGCTGAAATCCCACAGCTTCACATTTTTATCCGAGCTGCCGGTCGCGAGCCAGCGGCCGTCGCGGCTGAAGACGATGGCATTGATGTCCGTCTCGTGAGCGAGCCAGCTTTGTTGCCTTTCGGCGGCTTTGTTGATGCCCCACTGGATGATTTTGCCGTCACTGCCGCCGCTTACAAGAATAAATTGCCGGGGATGAAAAGCCAAACTCTTGAGACCGCCTTCGTGCTTAAGCTCGGCGAATTTTTCGGGTTTCTCCGCCGACATTTTCCACAAGATGATCGTGCCGTCATTACAGCCGACGGCTAATATCGTCCCATCCGCACTAAAAGCTACGGCCCGAATCCAAGCCGGATGGGAAAGTTCGGCAAAAGCGTCGGCCTCAAGTTTGTCCGAATGCCAAAGCCGCACGGTATGATCGGCGCCGCCCGTTGCCAAAATTTTTCCATTCGGGCTGAGGGCAACCGCCCAAACACGGTCCTGAGGGCCGTTCAACGCCGTGGAAACGAAATGATCTCGTTGAAGATTCCACCAGCGCACGCTGCGATCATTACTGCCGGAGAAGATGGTGCCATTGTCGGAGCCGGCAGCAAGCGCTCTCACACTGCTGGAGTGTCCGGCCAGCAGCTTCGACTCGAGATAGTTTTTTTGTTGCAGCCACAGCCGTACCGTTTTATCATCGCTGCCGGAAATCAACCAAGCGCCGTCAGTGGAAACCGTGAGCGCGCGCACGCCGCCGGTATGGCCACGCAAAGTCAGCGGACCTCCTTCGTCTTGCAGCGTTTTCATCAGCGCCTCATGAACCAGGTTTTGCAAATCGCCGCCATTTTTTTGGTTGAATAAAAACGCCTGCCGCGCCAGCAAAGCGGCCAAATCGTTATTGCCGGCTTGGAGCTGTTGCGGTACCTGGATCGCCGCCAGCGTCCGCGCTTTTTCAATTAACCGCAAACGTTCCGCTTCTTTGCGGCGCCTCTCAGCGTTTTCGCGTTCGGTAATGGCTTCTTGCTCTTTCAATTTCGCCCGCTCGGCTTCTCTAGCCGTCAGCTTTGCCTGAGCTTCGGTTTCGGCGCGGGCTTTCGCTTCTGCTTCCGCCGATAACGTCGCGCGCCTTGCTTCGTCATCGGCGCGTTTCGCAGAAGCCAACGCTTCGGTGCTCAAAGTATCGGCGCGGCGCTTCAATCGGCGCTGTTCGTTCAGCACCACAAGGATCGAATCACGCGCCTGTCGCTCACTCTGGGCTATCCTTGTATTTTCATCCGCGATTCTTTGCTTTTGATTGACTAAATTAAACGCGTAGAGTGTCAAGATGAACAAAACAAAACTCAGAATAACAATCGCGCCGCTGCCGATCTTGGCGTACAACGGCACCGTCTGCCACCAACCCACTGGCCAATGCTCCTGAATCCAGCGCTTGTCGAAAACTTCCTGGTAAATCGGATTGCGCACCGCGAGCTTGCCGTTCTCGCGTTTGACCACGCCCGAAAGCTTGAGATGCGCTTTGATCGTCGAAAGCTCTTCGTCGCGAACCGGTTGACGCTCAAGGCGGATGTCGCGATACATCGACAGCACGCCGAGCTTGTCCGGCGCGCGTTTGGTGAGCATGTCGCTGACGAACAACAAATTGTTGTCGTGCTCGCTCATTTTGCCAAAGAAGGTGTTGGCAAGGGTGCGATCCACTTCGGCCTCGGTCCAGTTGCGGCGATACTGCTCCGCAATCACGCGGCACAAGCGCTGCGTCAAATACGGATGGCCGGCGGTCCATTTCATCACCCATTGCAAAACGCTTTTCGCTTGCTCCGGCGGCAATTCCAGTCCCTCGGCAAGCGGCAGCGCCTCATCAAAAGTGAAATCCGTAATATCGACGCGCTGGCCGATATTGAAAGGGGTGCGCTTGAAATCGCTGATCAAATCGCTCGGGGTCGCCACGCCGATGAGCACGAAGGACAAGCGCCGGAACTCCGCTTCATTCGCGCGGGCATTGTAGAGATAGCGAATCGCCGCATAAAAATCGTCGGTGAACGGCAGGCCGAGTGTGCTGTCGATCTCATCCACGAAAATCACCACTGGCTCGCTGATCTTGGTCAAGACGACCTCGCGAAAGAATTGCGTGAGTCGCTGCGTCGCTCCCAACTGGCTGCGGCTGCGCCACCAGGTCACAACCTCCGTATCTAAATAAAGCTTGTCCGCCATATCGGTGAGCAGGCCGAGATACCACGCCTCTTCCGTAAGTTTGTTGCCGAGGCCAGTGAGGTCGATCATTACCGGACGGATGCCGTCTTTGACAAGCTGCTCCGCCGTGCGCACCATGAGACTCGATTTGCCGACCTGCCGCGAAGTGAGCACATAGGCAAACGTGCCAGCCCGGCTGAGCTTCAGCATCTCCTCATCTGCTTGGCGGGAAATATACAACCCGCTGCCGGCTTGCACGGTGCCGCCAACGGTGTAGATGCTCGGTTTAGCCATAGATATTCATGATAAATTTTAAATTGAAAGATTTTCAATATCCCAGGAGAAGCGACTTTGGACTTCAGACCTTCGACTTCGTACTATTTCACCAACGCGAGCTTCTTCGTCATCGCAAAATTCCCCGCCTGCATCCGGTACACATAAACCCCGCTCGTCACCACACTGCCATTTTTATCTCGCCCATCCCAAATCGCCGCGTGATAACCGGCAGCTCGTAGCTCATCATTTATGATGAGCGCCACTTCCTCACCGAGCAAATTGTAAATCTTCAGTGTCACGCGCTCGGCTTTGGGCAGGCCGTAGCGAATGGTCGTGGCGGGGTTGAAGGGATTGGGGAAGTTCTGGGATAATTCGTAGGTCGTTGGAATCGCCCGGGCCTTAGCCAGTTTTTCATCGACAAAGCTGCGTTTGCCAACCACCAGCTTGAGTTGTTTGGGGTGATCTGCGCCTGCTCCTGCCACTGCATACTGCCCCTGCTCGCGCAGATTTTGGGTGATTTTCAGCGCGTCGTCGACTAACCAAACTTCCAACTCTTTTGGTACTTCGCCAACTCCTTCAAAAGTCAACTTCACCTTGTCGTGGATGTTGGTTTTGACTTCAAACTCCCACACTTCACCTTCGGTGGGTTCGGGCCGCGCGTCGAGGCAATACGTTTTCGCGAGTGTGTTCCACTCACGATGTGGGAAGTAGACGCAGACGTATTCGCCGATGACGGGCGGCTCGGGTTGGTCGAACTCGTCGCGATGATCGGAGGCGGCTGAAATAATCGCTGCAAGATTGTCCTCATCCCGCGCTTCTTGGCATTGAGCGAGGATGCGAATCGACCAATGAATATTCTCCGAATACAAGCACTTGGAAACTGTGCTTGGCACTTCGGTAAGGTCGGGATTAATTTGAAGGATGTCGGCAGAGTCCACATAAACAGCGTAACCTTCAAAGGGCTTCATAGCTCCGCTGGAATCGCTGGCGATTGATTTCCACATTTCCTCACGATAACGAAACTCGGGTATCTTCTTCGCTTTTTGTAAAAAGGTTTTACTAAACGGGATGTCGAAATGAAACGGATTACCGACAAAGTTCCATCCCGGATGCAAGGGATAAGTGAATACCGAATCCGTTCGAATCGATGTTCCCGTGCCGGTGCTTATTCTCTTGCCGGGTTCCTTGACGATCAGCCAATAGGCTCTGCCGGCTTGCAGCTCGGAAATGTCAGGGAATTCCGCATAAATCGAAGTGTTGGAAGGTAGGGAGAGATAATCAGCCCGCAGCTCATAAAAGCGCCAGGCTGATCGCTTATAGTTACCCAAATCATCGGCCAAAACTTGTTGTGGGCTTTTGTCTTTTAACTTCAAAGGCACAGAAATCAGACGATAGGCGGTTCGATCGGATCCGGTAGGCTGGGCCTCTTCTTTTACCAATCCTTTGGGAACATGCACCGGAAGGGAGAAAACGCCCGACGACGGCATCTGTACGGTGCCGCCACCCACATTCGTCACAACCATAACGTACTCCATCCCCCGGGAGGTTACGGCAATCGTTGGAATGGTCCATTGATATGAGCTGCCGGGATCCGGCGCCGGAACGGTGGTAAAATTGATATCCCCACCTCGACGATATTTTAAAATGGCGCTGGCAACACCACAATCCGTCGAGATGTCAGCGGCTATTTTCAACTCTTTACCGGCCTCTTGGGAATCCGGCGGCGTATGCACAATGACCAGCGACCCGCAGGCCAGGGTGTTAAATGTCTGATCCTCACCCTCGGTTGTTCCCACGTTGTTCGTTACAACGAGGCGAAAGTGATAGAGCGTGTCGGGAGCAAGATTCGTCAAGTTAGCACTTACCGCAACAGCAGTGGTGCCCGCCACAGGACTTGGCGACGCTGCGATCTCGTTGCCATAATTTGTGGTTGTGCCATATTGGAATTTGACTGTCGTGCTAAGGCTATTCGGGTTCACGATGCCGTTGAGCGTCGCAGAGGTTGTACCGACATTCGTCGCCGCATTGGTGGTGATTGTGGGAACGAGCGTTGACTGCAAACTCCGAAATATCCCGCCACCATTAGTCCCCGCAAAAATATGCCCACTCGAATTGATGGCCAGAGACCATACAATTCGAATAAGATTCGTCAATCCAACATTGACTGGCGCCCAACTGACGCCGTTATCCGTGGAGCGAAACACTCCGCGACCAGTCCCCGCAAAAATATGCCGACTCGAATTGATGGCCAGAGACCGGACCTCAAGATTCGTCAATCCAACATTGACTGGCGCCCAAATGCCGCCGTTATCCGTGGAGCGGAATACTCCCCCACCATCAGTCCCGGCAAAAATATACCCACTCGAATCGATGGCGATAGACCGGACAAAAAGATTCGTCAATCCAAGATTGACTGGCGCCCAACTGCCGCCGTTATCCATGGAGCGGAACACTCCGCCACCATAAGTCCCTGCAAAAATATGCCGACTCGAATTGATGGCCAGAGACCGGACTTGAAGATTCGTCAATCCAACATTGACGGGCGCCCAACTGCCGCCGTTATCCGTGGAGCGGAATACTCCCCCATTTGTCCCTGCAAAAATATGCCCACTCGAATTGATGGCGATAGACCGGACAAAAAG
>JAKEEU010000071.1 GCA_022616415.1 Candidatus Zhuqueibacterota bacterium
AGGCGGTAAAACACGCGGTTTTAGTGCTTGTCAACATGGTCGCGGCCTTGCGCTGGCAGCCGCGCGGGGATTAGACTGTCTGAAAACGTCCAAACTCCAGATCCCGCAAAGCGGGACGGCCTCAATGCCTATAGCGTTGTGGCTTTGCATGAGGACCAATTTCAGCGGCTATGGATTGGCAGCCACAGCGATGGAATTAACAAGTTGAACCGGCCGACAAAAAATTTTGGTCTGATCGAGCACGATCCTGGCAATTCCAATAGTCTGAGCGGCAGGCTAGTGCAGGCGATTCATGAGGATCGGACCGGCGCTTTGTGGCTCGGCACCGAATATGGCCTGAATAAATTGGATCGCGATACCGGCATATTTACCAAATATACTTTTGATTCCGACACCACAGGCGTTGTCGGCGCCAATGTCGTTTCAGGTATTGCTGAAGACAGCAATGGACGATTGTGGCTCGGAACCCGGGGCGGTGGGTTGATCAGGTTTGATCCCCAAACAGGCGAATATCGCCAGTACCGGCACGAGCCAGCAGATTCCAATTCTTTGGCCAGTGACCAGATTGGCAGAGTTTATTTTGACAGCTTTGGCACGCTTTGGCTGGGGACGACGGAACACGTTCTTTCTCGTCTCTTGCCGGAAGATCAGGACATTGGACGGTTCACGCACTTCCAGCCGCAGCCTGAAAACAAGACCGGTCTCAAAAATCAAATGGGTTTCGTGTTCCTTGAAGATAGTTACGGCGGCTTTTGGATGGGAACGCACCTTACCGGGCTTTATCGCTTCGATCGCGAAACAGAAAAATTCACTTCTTACCAACATGATCAAAAAGATCCCAACAGCCTAAGCAGCAATATCATCAACGGGATGTATGAAACCCGTTCGGAGCACGACACCACCCTATGGGTCGGCACCGGCAACGGCTTAAACCGGCTTGACCGCCGTTCCCAAACTTTCAAGCGCATTTACAATAAACAGCCGGGCGGCTCAGACTTTATTATTTCATTGACCGGGGACGCCGGCAACAATCTTTGGATGCAGAATCAAAAGGGCATATCGAAATTCGATACGCATCACGAGATTTTTATCAATTACGCCGGATCCCGCGGCTTGCCTTCGGACATGCCGAACACCAACGGCTATCACAAGAATCGCAAGGGCGAGATATTCTTTGGGGGCATGGGCGGCATGATCCATTTCCATCCGGACAGTATTTTGAGCAATCCGCATGTTCCACCGGTGGTGTTGACCGATTTCAAAATATTGAATGAGCCGGCCGTATTGGACAGCAGCATTACCGTGAAAAAACTGATCGATCTGGCGCACGATCAGAATTTCTTTTCATTCGAATTTGCCGCACTCGATTATACCGATTCGAAAAAAAACCAATACGCCTACAAGCTGGAGGGCTTGGATGAGAACTGGATTGACAGCGGCAATCGCCGCTTCGCCAATTATACGGCTGTTCCTCCAGGCAACTACATTTTTCGCGTCAAGGGTTCGAACAACGACGGCATCTGGAACGAAGATGGCGTCTCGTTGACGATCAACATCCGTCCGCCCTGGTGGCAAAGCGGCTGGGCATACGGCTCATACTTGCTGCTCTTCGTGGCAGCCTTGTATGCCTGGCGGCGGTTTGAATTGAGACGCATACAATTGCGCAATGAGCTGAAATCAAAAAAATTTGAAGCTGAAAAACTGAAAGAAGTTGACCATCTGAAATCGCGCTTCTTCGCCAGCATCTCCCACGAGTTTCGCACGCCGCTGACGCTCATTCTCGGCCCGGTGGAAAAATGGCTTTCCCGCATCCAACAAGCGGAAATGAAAACGGATTTTCACATCGTGCAACGCAATGCCCGCCGGTTGGAACAGTTGATCAACCAACTCCTCGACCTCTCAAAATTGGAAGCGGGAAAGATGCGCCTGCAGGCTCGGCCGGAGAACATGGTGGCCTTGCTTCACATGATCACCATGACCTTTGAATCTCTGGCGAAACAGAAAAAGATCGATCTGCAATTCCGGGCTACTGAGGAAGAGATTATTGCCTACGTGGAGCGGGAGAAGTTGGAGACGATTGTCACGAATTTGCTTGCGAATGCGTTTAAGTTTACGGGAGAAAAAGGAAAAGTAGCAGTGGCAGTGGCAGCAGCAGTCGAAAGGAAGAAACTGCCAACTGCTACTGCTTCTGCCACTGCCCCTGGCTTTGTAGAGATTCGCGTCTCCGACACTGGTGTTGGTATCCCGGCGGATCAACTCGATAAAGTATTCGACCGTTTCCACCAGGTGGACAATAGCGCAAGCCTGGGTGGCACCGGCATTTGGTTGGCGCTGACAAAGGAATTAGTGGAACTGCACCACGGCGAAATTGCCGTAGAGAGCGAGGTTGGAAAGGGAACTACATTTACGGTAAGATTTAAGTTGGGAAATGCGCATTTGAAACCGGAACAGATTGTGGAAACAGTCA
>JAKEEU010000072.1 GCA_022616415.1 Candidatus Zhuqueibacterota bacterium
CGTGATTTCCTGCAACATTTCGCTCATGCCATCTACGTCTGCGCTGTGCGTCAGGTTTTCTGAAGCGCCGACGTTGATGATATGGCCGCGGCTTCATCCGGCGTCTTGTTTTCCTTCATCTGCGGAAAGATGGTGTTTTTTTCCTCGCTGTAAGGGGCCGTTAGTTCAATAAGCCGGGCAATAAGCCGAGATCAATATCATTCTTTAGTAGCTATTGCTTTTGGGGCTTCGCATCGAGAAAGTCGTTCACCAGCAGGACGATTGTGGTCATGCGGTTCATCAACGTAACGTGTGTTGTGTCGGGCAAAATGGCTAATCTCGATGCCGGGTGCGGCCGCATGTCGCCGTGTAAATCTCCGCCCTTGAGGCGGTACATTTCCGCGATGTGATCGAGCCGCACGCCGTCGGCGTCGCCGTGGATGAAGAACATCGGCGCTTTCGTAGCTTTGAATTTATCGGCGCCAAAATCGTATGGTTTCAAAACCGTCGCTTTGATGTGATTGAAGAAATCCGGGAATCCGTCCGGCCTCGGGTTTAGTTTTTTCCATTCGACTTCGGTAGGCGTGCCTTTGAACATCTCATAAGTCAAGTTCAGCAACGCGTCGTTCGCTTCCTTAACCCATCCGTCGCGGCGAAACGGGGCTGAAATGCTGACAACCTTTCGCACTTTTTCCGGATGACGGATCGCACACTGCATCGCTACGCCGCCGCCCAAGCTGTAACCCATGATGTCCGCACTTGGGATCTTGAGATAATCGAGCAGCCCGGCCACATCGTCGGCGAGGTTTTCGGAAGTAATATCGCGTTTGATGTCGGCTGTTCGTCCGTGTCCTTGCATTTCGACGGCAATCACTTTCCGCGTTTTGGAAAGTTCGCCGATCCACACACGCCAGTCGTCTGTAATTGCCATGAACGCGCCGTGGAGCAACACCACAGGCTCGCCGCTCCCGTGGATTTCGTAATACATTTTTAGTCCGTTAACCGGCGCATAGCCCGTAGTTGGTTTTTGCTGTCCCGATACGACACCCGAAAGGAACATCGTCAGGAGCATCGTCATGACGAAAGCTGTTGTCTTCATGTTTGGTTTCCAATTCATAATTTTTCTCATGTGGCGAACACGTCTTTAACGGAAGTCGCGCGTCTGGCGAAATGTGTTGAACGTGGTCGTTAATCGTTCTCTTCTATCTGAGGCGCGCCGGTTTTTACGTCGCCGTCACGTTCGTAGTTGGCGATAATGATGCCGTTTGGGGTGATCTGGCTCTCGGTCACCTTGAAGGCTGCTGGGATGGCGCCGTCGGTGAACAGACGTTTTCCAGCGCCGAGCGTGATGGGAAATATCATGAGCTGCAGCTCATCGACAAGATCATTTTTGAAGAGCGTTTGGAGCAGATCTGCGCTTCCCATTACGTGTAAATTCGATCCGTCCTGTTGTTTTAACTGCCTGACTTTTTCCGCGACGTCGCCGTTTAAGAATACGGTGGGCTGCCAATCGCTTGAGTCACGTGTATTCGAGGCGACGTACTTGGTTGCGGTCATGACGTTCGGCCAGAAGTCCGAATGCGTCGGCCAATACGGTTCCCAAATGTCAAAGGTCTTGCGTCCTAACAGCAG
>JAKEEU010000073.1 GCA_022616415.1 Candidatus Zhuqueibacterota bacterium
CAAAAGCAAAGACAGAAAAATGAATGACAGAAAAATGGAGTTTGGTATCATTAAAACAATGCTCACAGTAGAGCAACAAGCAGGCTATAAATATTTTTCTGCCCTTCATTTTTCTGTCATTTGAGCATTTTTTATGGTTGACTGTCCAAAATAAACTGAAAATCAAAAGCAATTTGACGAGGTCTGTATTTATTTCCATATGCTCACTTTCCATCGATCAACACAAAAATATAGACGATCTGAGCGACATACGCAGCGGCCCTGGCTGGAAAATCATTCATTCCAACCCGGCAAGAGTTTGGGTGTGGCGCTGATGCCGTCGTATTTCCTTTGATAATGCCGGTAATATTTATAGCCACCATAGAGCGCTGCCGGGTCGACCTTGTTCAACACCACACCCAGGAACCTGGCGTGCACCCGGTCCAAAGATTTCTGCGCACGCTGCAAAACGCTCTTTTCCGTCTTGGCGGCTTCGACGCACAACAAAACTCCGTCAGCGTGGTGGGCGATGAAGCTCGCATCCGGAATGCCGATGACCGGCGGCGAATCGATCACAATCAGATCGGCAATTTGTTTCAATTGGGAAAGGATTTCTTCCAGCAACGGCGAGCTCCAGAGCAAGTGTGGCTCAACCGATTTATCGCCGGCGGTGAAAATCCGCAATGTTCTCAGCGCCGGGATTTGCTGCAACGCCTTGTCAATGGAAGCGTGCATGGTTTGGCGCAGGTCTTGAAGTTTTAATTTTCGTAAAGGATCTTCCGCAAATCGCGCCTCGAGCACGCTCAATCTCAATAGCGCCTGACCATCAAAAAATTCAGTGAATAACCGGGTTGTCTCGCTCACGACGTTCGTCAGACCAGGCGAGGAGAGCACACCAAACACTTTGTGCAAAATCGGGCTACGCACATCTCCATCGAACAGAATGGTTTTTTTCCCGTGCAGTGCGGCCATCATGGCCAGGTTGGCAGCAACAGTAGATTTGCCTTCGGCGGCGCACGCGCTGGTGATCATCACCACGCAGGAGCTGTGCGGCAGCGCCAATTCCATAGCGCCGCATAAATAGAAATAGGCATCGCGCAACGTCGAACCCACAGCCCCAGGGTTTATCAGCAGGCGAGCGTCGCGATGGCCGTTCATTGAAAAGGACAGGCCGCGTTTAACTTGTGGCACCGAGGTTAAGACCGGCAGGCTGAGAACCTGTTCGGCCTCATCCTGATTTCTTGGCGCATTTCGCATGAATTCCTTGGCGAAAATCAAGACCAGCCCGATGACGGCGCCAACAAACAGGCCAATGATGAGGTTGAGCGCTTTGCGTGGTTGCGAGGGGGCGCCGGGTATTGGGGCCAGCTCGATGATCCGGATATTGCCGATTTCCGCCGCCTCGCGAATTCGGGCTTGCTCGCGCTCTTCCAAAAGCCGAACATAAATTTTGTTATTTACTTCCCGATCCCGCATCAAGCGGACCAACTCTCGTTCATGTTGCGGGAGCTCTTTTAAGCGTTCGAGGTAACGGTTGAGGGTCTCCTGCAAACCGGCTTTCTGCGCGCCCAAAGATCTCACCTCGACTTCCAGCAAAATAGATTCCTCCAAGTTTTTTTTCAGTTGGGAAATCGGGTCGATCACGCCCTTTAATTCCTCTCCCGTCAGAATTTCCGTCGTGGCGCGGACAAGCTCCTGCCTGGTTTGTTCGATTTCCCGGCGCAACTCCACCATCTTGGGATGGTTGTCGAGACGGCCTTGCGACTGCAAGCCGGCGTATTGGACATTCAGCTCAACCAGATGCTCCTTCAACCTGGCCGTTAGCGGATCAGAGATTTGCACCACGGCGCCGGCCAAATTTTTCTTTTGCACATCGAGCTTTTTCCGGATCGTCGCCAGTTTTTTTTGCGCGGCATCGCTCTCGGCTTGGACCTGGTTCAAGAGATTCTCCGCTTGCGTGATGCGCTGGAGAATTTCTTTGGATTCATCATCGATGGAGATGAGATTTTTGCCGGTTTTATAAAGGCTCAGCGTATCTTCGGCAATGTGAAGCTTTTCACTCACGACGCGGATTTGCTCTTCGATGAAATTTTTGAGGCTGGCATATTCCTGGCGGCGGATATTGAGATTGTTTGTCTGCAAAACTTTGGCAGCCGTATTGGCGATGGTTGCGGCTAATTCGGGATTTGGTGAGGCGCAGGTGATGGCAATGAAATCAGTCTCAGTGATCGGTCGAACGGCCAGACTTTTTCCGATGCTGTTGACCATATAGCTTTCGACCTCAAACGGGACAGGCAAAGGATGAGGAAGGCGAAAGAGCCGGCGCTTGACTTCCGGCAACTCCTCATAAAGCCTCTGCGCAAAAGCCATGGTTTGCATCTCCCGGACCTGGTTGGCGACTATACTTCCCCGCGAAAGCGCCTTAGTCAGATCAAAATCCACTATGGTGTTCTGACCATAATCCTCAAGAACAACGGTGGCGCTCGCCTGGTAGACCGGAGTCGAAAAATAGTTGTACAAGAGAATTGGAACCAACACCAGAATGACGCTCAAGAATAATACCATTTTATGGCGTCTGATAATTTCGATAAGTTCCAAAACTGAGATGGTTTGAATGCTTTGCTTATCCATTTCGCCATTTATATTAAGAATGTGCAAGCATGCCTTTGTGATCCGGTACTTTTTTAGGGAAAAGAACATCGGCATCAAGATTTAGAATCGCCGCCGCCTTTTCTTTGAACTCCACTGTAGGTTCTGTTCGCCCATTTTCAACCATGGAAAGAAGTGAAGCGCTGCACCCCAGCCGATTGGCCAACTCATACTGCTTCATCCCCGCTTCCCATCTTTTAAGCTTGAGCAGATTCTTCACTGGGGCTCCATTCAATAAAATATTATTTAGTCCGTTGGCCAAAAAAATTGCTCCTGTATTGAGCAATTGTCGTCACCCTCGCCGCGGCTCCCAGGCACTTATTTGATAAAAAGTTCTTCATAATCGCCAACTAAACTTCATCCGGGCTGGTAGATTGAGTTATGTAATTGGGGATTTGACAATTCACCCACAATCGTGTCTTGTTTTGCTGTGGCGAAAGCCATCATATATCTGTTGCAAATCATCTTTATTAATGGGCTTCAACATGCGAAAGATAACCCCTTTGTCGAGGATGGATTTGGTCACCTCATAATCCTCATTTCCATAAATCAGTATGGACGGGATATCGGGGTGATAAGTTTTGGCAATTGAAAAAGCGCCCATCGTATCAATGGGGTCAAGATCAGGATCATAAATGATCAGATCCACTTCCTCTTCGATAAGTTTCTCAAAGAACGCCTTGACACTGATTGCCGCAATAATCCTGCTCTCCTTGTTATTCACCACTTGGGCCACGAACTTGTGAATCAATTCGTCCTTGGAAGCGACCAGAATCGTCCACTCCACCTTTTCATTACGTCCACACATCATCTTCACCTGATCTCGTTTGACCCCGTGAAGCATGGCAAAAGCAAATCAAAAAGAATAGATTTTGAGCTGTGCGGATATGGAAACTTGGGATACGGAATTCAAGAGATGGGATCACACAGCCGGATCCAAATATTCTGCAATTTTCCGGCCAATCCGCCAAACCAAATCTGCCATGAAAAATATTTATTTCCCGGCGAGATGAAAGCCATGATTTTCAAAAAGAAAGATGCCCTCCAAAATATGCCGTAAAAAAGGACGTGGGCGATTTATGGCAGGCGACACAAAGCAATTTTTGACAACCGCGTCACCCCAATGGCCGGCTTCCCGGTGGCTTATTGTTGATGAAAAACAAACAATTGGAACAATTCCGACAGCCATGTCATTTTTTGACGAATACTGTCAAAGTTGTGGCGCGAGCAAGGCGTGATATTCGTTTACCGGCGGGGCGTTGGAAGGTAACGCCTGGAAGGATTTTGCACAGCAGACGCAAGTCTCACGATTTGCCGTAGCGACTAATCATTCTGTAAATCGTTCGCTCACTCATGCCGGCTATTTGAGCGGCTTTGGCAATATCATGATTGGTTTCTCTCAATAATTCCTTTAAATATTTTTTCTCGAATTGTTCAAGATGTCTTTTTTTGGCTTCGCTATAAGGCGCACCCCAAATCGAGGTGTTGCCTTTACTTTTGGGAAATTTGATATATGCCGGCAAATCGTCGGTTTCAATGACCGGACGCCTGGAAAGTGAAACCGCGCGCTCGATGATGTTTTTGAGATGTCGGACATTTCCCGGCCAGCGATAGGTTTCGAGCCGTTCCATGGCTTCCGGCGAAATCTCCCTGAGAGCTGAGCGATTTCTTGCAGAAGCGGTTCTGATGAAGTGCTTGACCAAATCCGGGATATCGTCGATTCGGTCCCGAAGCGGCGGGACAAAAATCGGAATCACATTCAAGCGATAGTATAAGTCCCGGCGCAAGCAGTGGGCGGCCAAAGCTTTATTGGGATTTCGATTCATGGCGGCGATGACACGGACGTCCACAGCGATAAGCTCCTTTCCCCCAAGGCGGCGAAATTGCCGCTCCTGTAAAACCCGCAGCAGCTTGGCTTGCAAGCTCATTTCCAATTCGGAAATTTCATCGAAGAATAACGTGCCGTGGTCGGCGAATTCGAAAAGGCCGTGTTTGCATCTGGAGGCGCCGGTAAAGGCGCCTTTTTCGTAGCCAAACAATTCGCTTTCGAGCAAATTGGAGGGAACAGCAACGCAATCTACCGGCACAAATTTCCCCTCCTTGCGCCGGCTCAGATGATGAATGGCATGGGCAATCAATTCTTTGCCAACGCCGGTTTCTCCAAAAATCAAGACGTTGCTATCCGTTGGCGCCGCTTTTTTGACAATCTCAATCACATTTTGCATGGCAACACTGTGGGCCACAATATTTTCGACTGTATAGCCGTATTCTTGATCCCCTGTATTTTGGCTTTCCCGTACCGTCAACTCTTTCGCAGCCAAATTAGTAGTGGGAACAGCAACAGCATCAACCCCCAACTGTTGTTGCCCGGGAGGCGTTGCAGTTCGCCGTTTTCCGGCGCTATAAAATTCATGAAAAGCCTGGTATCGCGCGATCGCCTCGCGCGCCAACTTGAGCAGCTCATCGAAGTCCAATGGTTTCAGCAGGTAGCCGGCCACGGGTAATCGCGTTGACAGAATGGCGGTATCCAATGAAGCGTAACCTGTAACCAAGATCGCCGGCAGTCCTGCAGCGATCTCTTGAATCTCTTGGATCAATTCCAATTCTAAATTTCCCGGCATCCGGATGTCAGCGATCAGGAGATCGTACTCCTTTTGGCACAGCATTTTCCTGGCCATGTACGCATCCGCGGTCACATCGCACTCAAAGCCTTCATCGTGAAACAAGTCGGCAGTTGCCTCCAAAAAAGTTGTTTCGTCGTCGGCGATAAGAATTCTGCCCAGGTTAGACATTTTTTCCCTCCTCGAGGCCGTTTTTAGCGAGGGGAAGAATGACTCGAAATTCGCTCCCTTTGCCAAGTTTGCTCTCGAAAGCAATGGAGCCATTCATGGCCTCAACCAGGCTTTTGCAAACCGAAAGTCCGAGTCCAAGTCCGCCTGTGGCCAAATCAATCTTGGTTGTAAAGAATGGCTCAAAAATATGTGGGCGCGCCTCCTCCGGAATGCCGTCGCCTTGGTCGCTCACGGTGATGGTCAAGCACTGCCGGTCGATGATAGCCCGAATACGCACCGAACTCCCTTGCGGGGAGGCATCGAGGGCATTTTGGATGAGATTGTACAATATCTGCCGCAAGCGGTTCTCAGGCAAACGTACCATGTTAGTGGCAGAATCAGTATCAAGCTCAAGTTTTATCCGGCGCTGGTCGCTGCCCGATCGCATTAAAGCAACAACGTCGCGAATGGATTCATCGACACGGAACTCCTGCTTGGACAGTTGATCCGGCCGGTACAAGTTGAGCATTTGATGCACAATTTGGGCGATGCGAGCGATTTCTTTTTCGATCTTGCCGACGTAGTGATAATAACGATGATCCTTGGGAACGGCGCGACCGACGAGCCGCAAGGCATTTCGAATGCCGGCCAACGGGTTATTGATCTCGTGCGCGATGCGGGCGGCCATACGGCCAGTGGCAGCCAGCTTCTCAGTGACCATGCGTTGGCGCTCCAGCTCCTGGATGCGCGCCGCCCGTTTGGCCACCAACTCTTCCAATTCTTCGCTGTGGCGGCGGAGCTGCTCTTCGGCGCGCTTGCGTTCGCTGATGTCTTGAATGTGGGAGACGAAATACATCGGCTGTCCTCGGGTGTCTGTGATCAGGGCGGTGCTGAGCAAAGCCCAAACCACGTGGCCATCGGCGTGGAGATAGCGTTTCTCGGTCTGGTAAGTGTGATGCTCGCCTTTCAACATGGCGTGCAAGTGCACCAAGTCGACGTCGAGGTCGTCGGGGTAAGTGATGGCTTGAAAAGAAGTGCCCAGTAGTTCTGCCTCAGTGTGGCCCAGCAACTCACACAGCGCACGGTTCACTTGCAGGTAAGATCCATTTATGCTGACTAATGCCATGCCGTTGGGGGCATTTTCGAAGGCGCTTAGGAACCGCTCGCGCGCCTCGCGCAGCGCCTCCTCCACCTGCTTGTGCTCGGTGATGTCGCGCACATGAAGCAACATGGCCGACTTGTTGTCGTAGTTGATGTGACTGACCCTGATTTCGACGGGCACGGCGCGGCAATTCTCAACCCAACTGAAACCTTCGAGGTGATCCAGGTCGCCTCGCGCCAGCATCGCAAAGTCGCGAGCCGCCTCGGTCCGCTTGTCCGGTGGAATCAACTCCAATACATTCCTGCCAATCAACGTTTCACGTTGCGTGCCATGAAGTCGACAGGCTGCAGGATTGACGTCGAGCACCTCGCCATTTAAATCTTCGACGAAAATGGCGTCAGGAGAATTTTCAAACAGATCGCGAAATTTTTTTTCTTTGGCAGCAGGCGCATCTTCCGTCTGCTTGCGGTCGGTATAAGCCGTTGTGTTCGTTGTCATGTCATCCACACTCCACATTCCTCAAAACGAACAGTCACGCACGGATTTCGTAAAGAATTTCGGACTCGGAATCAAACTGTTGTCGCGTCAGCTTTCGGCGGGGGGAGAAGCAATGCGAAGAAGAAAATACGTGCCCCTTGAGCAAGAGGTAAACACAACCGGATGTCAGGGACCCCTCGTCGCAGCATCCTACGGGCGCATTCCTATAGGCGCAGCCATTCAGCCAATCAATAGAGAAAGTTTGGTGATCACTTCAAACATAACCTACCCAAAAGAAATATTCTTGTAACGTGAAAATGAACAGCGGGAAAAAGGAACCCCCTTTTCCCATCTGTATTACTTTGCAAGGCCTAGAACAACAGACCTTATTAAAATGAGAAAAAAAAGAAAAAAGTCAAGAGAAAATTTTTATAACTAGTAAGACCTCAGTTACAGGTGGACCGTCCGGACGCTGAGCTTCGATAACTCACCAGAATTGCGTATGACAAAGCGTCCGGACGGTGTTCTTCCACCCAAGACTGAGGCATTACTATAACTATAAAATTGTTGCACGCATGTTACAACACCGTAATAAAATAAACCTGCCAAAAGAATGGGCAATTTACGTTCCACGTTTCATAACAAAAAAATGCGTCGACCATCCATAGGATCGAGGCATTGGTTATTTTGTACTTGGCTCAGTCTTGTGCTTACAATCCAATTCTTGCGAGGTACAGAACAAATAAATCTGTCTCGGCTTTGTAACAAATCACCTGTGAAGTGTATTTTTTCGAAACACTAAAAGAGCCTTTAGGCACCCCTTACCGGCAACCCTCGGCGTTCATCGTCATTATTAATTTAAAAATACTTTGGTGAAAATCTGTCGTTAAAAATGTGATTTTCATGTCGCATTTTTTGCGACAAGGGAGGCAAAACGATTTAGAAAAGGCATACAATTTTTCTGCATTTTCGGTCGTCTGTCGGTATCTTTTTCGGTGAATTAGGGATTGATTGACAAGATGACCGGGACGTCGTGTGGCCGGATGAATCGTTGTTACAATCGGGTAATAAAAGTCCTCTCGCCACCCCGCTTCTTCTCGCCCCGGCGCTCGAATCGCCTGTATAGGCTCGTTTGCAGGGCTACGCCCAAGGGCTTTGCAGAAAAGTGCCCCGATTCTTCGTTAATAATGAGACAACACCTAAACGACATGGAAGTTGTTTTACTATTTTGGAGGCTGCATTTATGGAACGTTTGATTTACTCGCCTTCGCTCCTCCGCTTCCGGAGCGGCGCGGTGAAGGGAATTTTCGGCCGAATTTTAACTTTCGCATTGTTTCTCGGCCTTTGCGGGCAAACGACACAAGCCTGGAGCCAGATCAATGCCGGGCGCGGACCACTGAACGTCCGTTCCGCTTGGACGCTCGAGCCTGGTTACTTGACCCTTTCCACCTACACCCGTTTCTTCGGCAAAGTACACAAATTCGACAAAAGCGACCAACCCGGCACCACCGCTATTACTGTTTGGGACGTGCAAGGCGGCCTCTCGCTGAATTACGGCATCAGCAAACATTTCGAGGCCTCATTGCTGCCGATCATCTACCAGGACACCAACCGCGGCGGCAAAGGGTACAACTTTCTCGACGATATGTTTCTTTTTCTCAAAATCGGGTCGTTCGGCAGCAAGGGCAATTCGTTGAGTTATGGCGTCAACCTCGGCGTGCGTTTTCCGACCGCCAAAGAGCACAACGTGATCTTTGAGCCTTATGCCGCGGACAAAACCGGTTT
This sequence comes from Candidatus Zhuqueibacterota bacterium, assembly GCA_022616415.1. Lineage (GTDB taxonomy): Bacteria > Zhuqueibacterota > Zhuqueibacteria > Zhuqueibacterales > Zhuqueibacteraceae > Zhuqueibacter. The sequence continues at coordinate 8,764 of JAKEEU010000073.1, forward strand.
CGGCGCCAATGCGCTGGTGTCTTATGCGCGCGATCCGCTTTATCCGGAAGACGCTTTCAGCATGCACTTCAATCTCGGCTATTGGAACCACAACGACGTCGGCGCCAAATTGACGCCGAGTTCCGTTCCGAATGACAAGGACACGGTGCGCGTGCTGAACATGACCCAAGAGCTTAGCTATGGCGCGGCGCTGCTCTTTCCGTTTGAGAAATTCGATTTTCGTTTTGAAGTACACGGCTGGACTTTTCTGCAGGCGCCGCCGGTTACTGCTTACAGCCGGGAGAGCATAGCGTATATCAGCCCGGGCGTGTCATACAAGCCGTATCGTTGGATGACCATGCAACTGAACGCCGATATTCGCGTAATGAACGCGGCCGACAAAACGAATTATCTCGGCGCCAGCAAACTTGCGAGCCTGCCCAATTACGCGAATTGGCGGATCACGCTCGGCACCAAGATCACGATTCTCCCCACTTCGCTTTATGCCATCAGCGAGCGCGATATTTTGATGAAGAAAGCGGAGAGCCGGCGCGAGCTCTTCGAGCAGATCATCAAAGAGCAGCGCGAGACGGAATCTGCGGAGGAAGAATTGGAGAGGATCAAAGACGAGCGCCGCAAAGCCGAGAAAGAGCTGGAGCGCCTGCGCCGCATTCTCGAAGGCGAAGCCGAGCGCCAAAAAGCCGAGCAAGGCAACGGCAATTCCGAGCCGCCGAGATAGTTTTTATCTCAACTTTTCAAATATATAAATCGTGTCAAAACCCGCAAACCGCTTGCACACGCAGGAGGAGTGCGGGTTTTTTTACTTCGAACTTGACGTCTTATTTACGTTTTCGGTGGAAAATTTCCACGTAGCCCCCATTCAGTTCGACACTCAATCCACCAGGGATGGTTGAGCTTCAAAGCTTCAACAGTTGCACGCCCAATAGCCGTACGAGCGATGATGCATGTTCCGTCTTCACTCCACTCGGGAAATCATCGGCAATAAGCAATAGCTGCTTGCGCCAGAATCTCCGCCAAATCCACCAGCGATTGCAGATCGACCCATTCCTCATCCGCATGCGCGCCGGCGCCGATAGGCCCGATCACCACCGTTTCCACCCCGGCGTTGGCGAGCAACGCCGAGTCCATCCAGTAAGTTTGGCCGATATGCTGTGGAGGCGTTCCGCGCACATTGGTCGCCGCCTGCTCGACAGCGCGCGCGATTGCGGCATCGGCGGCCACTTCAAAAGGATCGCGCGTGCAAAAAGCGCTCACCGTAGCTTTGAACGTCGGATCAGCCGCGGACAAGCGGTCGATAATGGCTTTGATTTCACTCACAACTTGCGCTTCGGTCTCGCCGGGAATCGTGCGTCGCTCGATTTTCAGCTTGCAGCTTGCGGCATACGTGCTCAAGCCCGCACCGCCATTGATGAGTGCGGCGTGCAATGACGGCGGACCAACAAGCGGATGCGTAGACCGCGAGCGTAGTTCTTTCTCCAATTTGTCCAGCTCCGCGAGAAAACGCCCCATGCGCATATTCGCGTCGATGCCTTCATCAAAGCGGCTGCCGTGCGCGGCACGGCCCAACGTTTCGACTCCGAGCCAGATAAAACCTTTGTGCGCGCGGCAAAGATTCATCTCAGTCGCTTCGGTGACGATGGCGCCATCGACACGATGATGCTTGATTACCTCCACGGCGCCGAGACTAAAATACTCTTCGTCAGCGACGGCAGCCAACAACAAGTCGCCGCCGAGGCTCACGTTGGCATCGACGAGCGCTTTCACTGCCGTCATGCAGGCCGCGATGCTGCCTTTCATGTCGTAAGTGCCGCGACCATACATTCTGCCATTACGAATCGCGGCGGCAAACGCCTCTCTCATGCCGGCAACGCCAACGGTATCGACGTGCCCATTAAGCATCAGCGAGCGGCCTCTCCCCTTCCCTTTGAGTTTGCCGACGACGCTCACGCGTCCCGGCTCCGGCTCGTGTGTCATCACCTCGAGATTGAGGCGACGCAATGCGCCCGCAATGTACGCGGCGATTTCAGCTTCGCCAGCGCCTTCAGGCACAAGCTGTGGATTAATTGAATTGATGCGAATAAGATCGGACAAGGTTTTGATCAAATATTCGCGGTCGATGGTGAGCTGCATGGTTATCCTTAACGATCACGATAGATGGTTCAATGTTTCAAAATCCCAGTAAAAAATTCCCAAAGCGTTTTGGCATTGTTTTATATTAAATTCGATTTTTTATAATATACAAAAATGGTAACTATTCAGAGAGTACTATCGAAAATGAAGAAATCAAGGCAAAACCATTTGGGGCAAAACTATTAAAGCTTCATTTGAGTATTGTTTTAAATATCACATTATCATGATTGAAATTGATCCAATGAATTGCTTTGAGAGAGGTATATCGAATGAATCGTCGAAAATGATTCTCATACCAAAATCTCCCTAAGTCTCGATGGATTGAGAAAACGATCCCCATCACTTCATAATCAAGCGAGTGAAAATCCTCATAGGAAATTGGTTTGGTCTGAACACCCGGCTTAATCGGCATCTCTTCCACCCTGTTTTTCGAGGTTAATAGTTTTGCCCTAAAATTTGCCTTTCAATACGTACCTGAATAGTTACCAAAAATGTATCTAAAAAGTCAATTTATTTTTTGGTTAATTTACTATAAACAATAAATTGTATAGAGACGGACAAACTCTGTTTAGCGGCTTGGGTGTTCCACCTCATTTATCAAAAAAATTGAAATTCGCTGTAATGGCGATGCAGGTTGCACTATTTTATACAGGCGCTGTCTACTTTTGTAGAACCACCCTGCAAACTATAGCCACGTTTTGGGGCCACACTTCTGTATTTACAACACTCAAATCACGCCTCCGGCTTGGCACTCAAGTTGATATATGAAATCGCACAACCATTTAGGAGGTGGGATAAAATAACCTGGGCATTTTTGTGTTTTGCCAATGCGGAATGGCCACTTTGTTCTATCCCACGTCGTTACTTTTTAACCCTTAAAGGAGATTCACCATGAAGCCCAAACTTTTCACCATCGCCGTCGCAGTAGCGCTTCTGTTCCAAATCGGTTGCACCAAGAATCAACCCTTTTCCTCGGGATCGGAGGCCCTGCAGACGCTACAAAAACCGGAGAACCAGCAACTCGCACGCGCTTCCCAACAAGACGCGGAAGACCTCACCGTGATGACGCGCAATATCTACGTTGGCGCGGATGTGGACGCGGTGCTGGCGGCGCAAAGCCCTGAGCAAGTGCCGGTGCTGGTGGCGCAAGCTTTTCAGACTTTGCTCGCCACCAATTTCCATGAACGGGCCCAAGCGCTGGCGGATGAAATCCAGCGGAATCGCCCGCATCTCATCGGCTTACAGGAAGTGTCGTTGATTCGCACGCAGTCACCGGGTGACGCGGTTGTTGGCGGCACTACGCCCGCCGAAACAGTGCTGTTCGATTATTTGGCGATCCTGATGGACGCACTCAAGCAACGCGGCCTGTGTTACAAAGTCGCCGGCCAAATTGCAAATGCCGACGTCGAAGTGCCGATGCTGGTCAATACCGATCCGCTGGCTTTCGATGATGTGCGCTTGAACGACTACGATGTCGTGCTGGCGCGGCAAGATGTTGAAATTATCCATGTGGCGCAGGCCAATTACGAAGCCCGCCTTGAGGTGCCGTCGCTCGGCGCAGAAATTCCGCGCGGTTTCGTGGCCGTTAAGGCCAGGATCAACGACGAGACGATCCGCTTTGTCAACACCCATCTCGAGCCGGCTTCGATTCCGGAATTGCTGCCGATCCAACTTGGGCAAGCGCAAGAACTGGCGGCTTTCCTGCAAAATGAAACCCTGCCGATTGTTCTGGTCGGCGACCTCAACACGCTGGCGCCAACCGGCAAGACATATCAATTCTTGCAGGAAGAAGGTTTTTTGGATCTCTGGACGCTGAAAAGCAATCGCGATGAAGGCGAGGGTTACACCAGCCCGCACGATGCGGATTTGCGCAACACCACGGTGCATCTCGATCAGCGTATCGATTTGATTTTAGCCAAAACCAGCGATAAGCTTTTGAAGAAAGACATTGTTGCCAGAGTGGTGGGCGATGAGCTGCGTGATCGCACGCCTTCGGGTCTTTGGCCATCGGATCATGCCGGCGTGGTGGCGTGCTTTAAACTGTAGAAAGCCGAGCATGAAGTCATGGCGCAAGCCGATGCAATGTAGTGCCTGGTAACCTTGATGTCGCAGAGTCACCAGGAGCGAAGTCGAACCGTGTCATCTTGGCTCGACTTCGCTCCCACGACTATGAGCCTTTCTTTAACGAGATGATTGTTTATGAGCCAAAGTCCCGCAAATGTTTTGCCGCCGATCATCGAGAACGGTGAGAGTTTTTTTCTTAAGAAATATCTCGGCGCGCTTTTGTTAAACGAACCGCCCGCTATTGGGATTGGCCGCCACCGGCTGTTCTCCCCTGCGCATTCTCCTTAACGCCTATCCGGAGAAGTTTGATCGGGAAAAGCCGCTTGTGGAAAACATGCTCCGCGCTTTTGTCGTCACGGTTATTCCGGGTGCGCCATGGGCAGATACCAACCTGGTCCGTATTTACAAGGATCGCTGCGCCTCTGACGCAATGGTTTCGTCGAAGTTAAAAGATGGGCGACGACGATTAGACAGAGTGCCGGTTGACAAACGGGCCGTTTGCGTTATCTCAACACCACCACTTTCCTCTCCGCCACAAAATTCCCCGCCACGATGCGCATGAGATAAATGCCGGCGGCGACCAAACGTCCGGCCTCGTCGGTACCATCCCAAACCACTGTGTACTCTCCCGGAGCTTGCTCTTTGATGACAAACGTTTTCATCACTTGGCCGAGCAAGTTGTAAATCTTCAATTCGACACGCACGTTGCCTTCCGGAAGTCCGGCGGCAATGGTGTAGCGAATCGTGGTTGTATTGCGGCCCAAAGCGCTTTTTGGAGAAAATGGATTCGGATAATTTTGCGACAACGAAAAGACACGCGGAAGGTTCGCAGCGGGATCGGTTTCAACTGCAGTGGGTACGCCGATGCCCGGCTCGATCACGAGAAAAGCGGTATACGGCGAAAGCACGCTGTACGTGATGCTGAGCAGGACGACCGCATCGACCAATTCCGCTCTCTCACCGAAGCGTTCGATGTCTTGCAGCAGCGCTTGGATCTTTTGCGCCGCCCAATAACGGCTTACGTGCTCGTTGTCCGGCGCTTCTCGCCAATCCACGATCATCGAAGTATCAACGGTTGTTTGATTGCTATTGGCCTGAAATTGCAGCATGCCGATGCCCGGCGGCGCATAGCGTCCGGTCTGCAAAATCTGCATGCCTTGCGATAGATTCGGTATCGAAGCCGGGAGAAGATCGTAAGTCGTGATGCCTTGATATACGATCCGCGCATTCGTCAGCAGCGGCGAAGTGATGGTGCCGTAAATTTGCACCAAACGTTCGGTGACATTTTCCGATTCGCCGATGAAAAAGGCCGTGGCGCCATTCTCCTGCGCCATCGTCCGGAAGAAATCCTTGTTCACATCGCTGCCAAGCCCGATGGGGAAAATGGAGGCGGACAATTTATTGGCCTGCTTCACGTTGGCTAAAATGACTTCCGTCCGAGTTTCGCCCCAAGTCGGCTGCCCATCGCTGATAGCTAAAATCTGCGGCTGTCCAGCGGCGCTGTCGAGCATCGCCAGCGCCGTCAGCAGCGCGTCATTCAAATTGGTAAGTCCGGTGGCCGAGAGCGTTTGAATGTAGGTTTTCGCCCTGGTTTTGTTGGCGGCATCAGCTTGCACGAGCGCCGGAGAAAAAGTTGAAATTTCCGTGTTGAACGCGACGACGTTGAAGCGATCGCCCGGCTGCAATTGGTCGACGAAATAGCTCAAGGCTTGTTTGACTTGCGAAAGCCTTGTTCCAATCATGCTCGCCGAGACGTCGGCACAGAAAATGAACTGCCGCGGCCCGGCACTCTTTTTGAAAAAATCATCCGGCGGATAAACCCAGAGCAAATAAAAGCCGTCGTCGTTGGAATTGGTCGGCACAAACTTTAACGTATTGAAAACCGGAAAAGTCTTTGGGCGGAAATACAGCGAGAAATCGTATTCGAATGCGGTATTCGTCGTTTTAAAATCGACCAAATATTCCGTTCCGGACAACGCCGTGATTTGTGTGATTGATGGCGGTACTTGCGCGCCAACCCAAACCGAGTCAACCGATGTTTGCGTTTTGAGATCGAGGTGAATTCGCGCGCTATCCACGTGCTTGCCGGCATAGTCTTCCAACCGCAGTGGAAAGAAAAACTCGATGGCATTGCCTTTTGCCGGCAATGGCTGGATGTATTTGATCTCGAGACGCCGTTCACTGCGCGGGGGCAGCGGAAAGAGCCGGAGACGAAAGACATTCTCGGCCACCTGCTCGGCCAGCAGAGGATCGGTTTGGCGGCGCACGATCTGCTCGTATTGCTGCACCGCTTCCTCTCTGCGCTTGATCACCTGTTCCACGCGCTCGCCGTTGATCCACAACGCTATCTCCGTGAGCTTGGAGCCTTCGGGCATTTCAAAGAAATAGACGCCCTCGAGCGTTGAGGTGTTGTCATTGTAAAAAGTTTCGTCAACGTGCACGACGGCGAATTGATCTTGGATTTCCACGGTCGCGGTGAATTTGCGCAATTGCAAATCGAAAACGGGACTGTTCTCCAAATTGGGAAATCGCCCGTAGAGCTTGCCGCTGGCTTCGGCGATCTGGCAAAGGCTGAGCAACAAAACCAGCGAGACGATGAGACGTAGCAGTTTTCGTTTCATAAAACACCTCTTGGGTTTCTACTGCACTCCTACTCTTACTCTTACTCTTACTCGTAATCGTTTTTAACTTGACAATGTTAAGTTAAAAAAGAAGCGACTTTGTGGTTGGTGGCCTTTGAACTCATCCCCCTACCCCCTTCTCTTGGAAAGAGAAGGGGGTTTTCAGGGTCACTTTAGACTCAA
>JAKEEU010000074.1 GCA_022616415.1 Candidatus Zhuqueibacterota bacterium
GCGGGAAGCTTGATTCCGCAACCTGCAAAAAACAGAAACCCGGCCACGAGAAAAAGAAAATTGACAACGGCGCTGGTCAGTGATTGAGCGCGCCGGAGAGTGGCGTCATGAAAGTCGCGGCTGCAAGCTATCATTTTGCCGCTCGCCTCCGGCCCACAAAAATGCCGAGCATTCCGGTGAGCAACAGCGCGCCGCCTGCAACCAAGTCGATCAGCAGGGCATTTGCGGCAAGCGAGGTGAAGAGCGGCGTGGACAATGTTAGCAAGCCGATTCCGGAAAGGACGATACCGCCCGGTTGCCAGATATTGAGCTGGTGTTCTTGATCAGGTGACATAATATTTACATTTAAGATTTAAAACTGTACATTAATCTTCAACTCATCATCGTCAGAGCCAAATACATCAGCGCAATAATAGCTACGAGGATGATGCCCAAAATTTTGGGATTGCCCAATCCTTTCCCCGCTCCAACATATTCATCGCGCTGTTGCGTTTTGTCCTCGTAGCGCTCCGTCAAGCTCATTCCCATTGTAACAAAGAGCGTGACCAGGAAAGCCACCATGCTGCGGAAGTACAAAGTATCTTTGGCAATAGCAGCCAGCCGGCCATCAAGATCAAGGAAGAATAATATGACGGCCAGAACCATGCCGGCGAGAACGCCCATCCGGGCGCCGCGTGGACTGGCACGTTTCCACGTCACGCCGAGAATGGTGACCGCGCCAAACGGCGGCATGATCGTCGCCACGATGCCGACGGCAAAGAGAAACATGCCGTGACGCGCAAAGGTGAAGATAGCCGCGGTGCCGATGGCTGCCAGCGTAAAAATAACGCCCGCCAGTCGTGAGACTTTGAGCAAACGAGCGGTGCCGGCCTCTTTCCGGAGCATGTTCCGGTAAATATCCGTGGTGAACATGGTGCAGAACGCATTGATTTGCGAATCGCAACTGGAAAAAATTCCCGCCAGCAAACCGACGATGGTGACGCCGTAGAGGCCGGGCGGAACGAATTTTTTCAGCAGCATCGGCGTGGCGAAATCATTGTTGGGAAGATTCGGAAAGAACTTGATGGCAGCCAACGCCGGCAGGAAAACCACGAACGGCACCAAAATCGTGTACCAGAATCCGGCGCCGATATAGCTGATTGCCGCCGCCTCCGGGTCACGGGCAGAAAGCGGCCGTTGCACGATCTGCGCCTCGCTGCTCCAATAACTCATGGCGATGAGCAGCATGCCCAAAATGGTTACGCCGAGCGAGCCAAACGGCGTCGGCGAGCCCCATAGCGCTGCTTTCTCCGCCGGCAGGCTTTGCAACAATTTGATCGGCCCGCCCACCTCGTGCCAAACAAGTCCGGCAATAAACAAAAACGGGAAGAACATCAGAAATAATTGCACCACGTCGGTGGCGACAACCGCCCGAAATCCGCCGAGCAGTGTGTAAGTCGCTGCCACGGCCGTGATCACGACGATCGATACGAACAAATTCCATCCGACCAGGGTGTTCATCACCAACGCGCCGGAGTAAATATACAAGCCAAGATTGAAATTCATCCAGACGAAGCACCAAATGAGGCTATAAGCGTTTCCCACCGTATTGCCATAGCGCTCGCGCAGCCACTCTCCCAAAGTGAACACATTGCGGCGGCGCAGCTTTTTCATCACCACCAAGCCGAGAAAAAGAATCGTCAGGCAGTTGAGCAGCGGCTGGTGAATCAGAATGATCCCGAAGCCATACACCGCGCCGGCCATGCCGATGAAATCGTTGGCATTCATGTTGGTGGCAACCGTCGAGATTGAAGCAATAAATCCGGGTACTTTGCGATCCGCCAGGAATGAGGCAGAAAGATCGGCGCCGGCGCGGTCTTTGAGAAAATATCCCCACGCCAAAACCCCCACCGCAAAAAAGACGATCATCAACCATTCGTTGGGCAGAAGCGAGCCAGGTTCCATAAGTGTTTTCCTGAAAGACGGTCATCGCCAGATTTGTGCGGCCCGCTAAACACGCGAAATACACCAAAAAACTTTTCGTGTGTTTCGTGGGCAGAAGCTCGAATGTGATTATGTAGAACTAATCGCCATGCGTTTGATTGAAAGAAATCATATTTTCTCAATGAGCGCTGCCAGCGCTTTTTCTCCTTCCACCGCACCGAGCCGCAGGATCATTTCGCGCGACTCTCCCGGCGCCAGCATTTGCAGCGTCCCACGTTCGCGTTCGGCTTGCCGGCCATGCACCAAACAATTCGCGGTGAATGCAAAACCGGAACCAGTCGTGAACTCAGCGACGCGCACGCCACGCCCCGGTCCATCACTCAACTCGCACAAACGCACGTTGGCAATCTGCCGAATGTCGCCGACGTGCTTGAGCAATTCGGCGCATGTCCAAGATTTTCCGAAAAGTTTGGTCATCGTTTCTTTACTACGAAATTTTCACGCACTAATCTCATCCGCTCAATCAGTTCAATCCGTTTACTCATTTTTATTGTAATTTTCATTGGGATTGAATATATCTGATGCAAAAGAAAAACGCAAGCGAATTTGTCAAGGCGCCAAGAAAATTCTTGACAATGCTTTGCCGGCCATGTACATTATGGCAGCCGCATGCAAGACCTAAAACAGAGAGGCCACAACGGGCATAATCGAATAGTTTTTTAATCCGCTTCATCCGCTCAATGCGTTTACTAAAAATGGTGTTATCGTAAGCGGGTTGTGTCCGTGGGGCCGAACGGATTTAACGGATAAAATTTAGCATTTTGATGAGACAAAACCCCAACAAGCTTCACATCTGGCACGTGGGGAATTGGTGCATTCATATCGGACAAAAATACGTCGAGTCCCCGTTTGAAGCGCCGAGCAAAGACGTGGAGATTTTAAATTACGCGCAACCGTTCATCGAGGCATTACATGCGATTCCGAATGCGGGAGTGGTTTCACAACCCTCATGGGAACTTTATCATACGTCGCCCGAAGTCTTTGCCGAACGGCTCCAATGGGCCACCACCATCGTGTTTGGCGACGTCGAAACCAAATGCCTGATGCTGCATCCGGATTTTTTTACCCGGCAAAAATGGGGCGAACGGCCCATCACATTTCCTGACCGATTTGATCTGTTGCGCGAGTGGGTGGAGTCCGGGGGTCACTTTCACATGAATGGTGGCTGGCTCAGTTTCGCGGGCGAGCTTGGCAAGGGTGGTTGGGGACGCAGCCGCTTTCACGACGTGCTGCCGGTCGAATGTCTGCAACACGATGATCTCATCGAATCCACGGCCGGATTTGCGGTGCGCTGCCGCCTGGAAAATCATCCACTGGTGCAAGGCATCGACTGGTCAACGCTGCCGCCCTTGCTTGGCTTCAACGAAGTCCGCCTGCGTGAGGGCTGCGAATGTCTGGTGGAGATCGAGAACATGAATCGCTGGCATCCTTTATTGGCCGCGCGCAATTATGGCAAAGGGATGGTGACCTGTTGGATGACCGGCGCGAGTCCGCATTGGGGCATCAACTTCATGAAATGGCGGGAGTATGCGAAATTTTGGAAACAGATTTTTACTTGTTCAACGACGCCTTGAGGAGGTCGTGATTTTCTTTTTTTGCTGGCAACTCTTATGCGTTTTCATTCACAAAACGGTTTACGACGCCAGTAAGCCGCTTTGCCGCCAACAGGTTCATGCAATGAGAACGTATCGCCTCAAGCTCATGAAAAAACTCACGCGCCGCTTCCCCTGCCGATAAACACTCAAAAAGGTCGGGCAATTGAACTCCATGACTCATGATGGCATTTGCCTCTTTATTCCGAAAATGTTTTCGGACATAGAGACAATTTTCAGCATTGTAAAAAAAAGAGAAATTTGAAAACAGAATCATTCGTAGCTGACGTTTTCTCATACCAATGCAACTGTTTTCCCAGTCTTGCCCGACTCCAGCGCTGCCGTCAAAATTTTATGTTGAAGCAACGTCTCTTCCGGCGTAATGCAACGAAACGGCATGTCGTCGCGCGGCTCGTTGAACTCATCGATAAACGCCGCCCACATTTGCAGAATCGCATCGGTGAAACCAAATTCAAAAATGCCGCCGGTGATGGTTTTGTAGGCCGAAGTGTAACCGAGGTCTTCGTTCATCCACACTTGCGGCCCGCCGTCTTCGTAACGCATGGTTTGCAGCGTCTTGGTAAATTTCGTCGTGTAACGCGCGCTGAATTTGGTGCCGAGCACTTCGATGTACCACGTGTCGGTTTCCCCCGGCGCAATGCGATAGGTTTTGATCGTCATCGGAAAGGCATAGCCTTCGATAGGATGATTGACTTCGCATTGCAGCGTCGCATTATCCCATGTCTCACATGGCGCCATCCCGCCCTTACCGTCCGGACGCTGCGTGACAACTTTTGAGAGCGATGCCGACAAGCGCTTGGGAATCCACCGTGAGCGCAGCGGCAGGTGCAGCGCGTGCATGCCGAGATCGCCCAAACACCCATACTCGCCGTTAATGTCGACCATTCGCTTCCAATTGACCGGCTTGCTGAAATTCAAATCGGACGAGTGCAGGTAACCACTGTTGACTTCGATGATGCGTCCCCAGGGGTTGTCAAGAATGAAGCGGTGAACTTGGTGGCCTCCTGGATAAAAAGGATATTCGGAGGAGCAGCGCACGAACACGTTGGGATGCAGTTTGCTAACCGCAAGTATTCTCTGGTTGGCGGCGAGATCGATGCCGAAAGGCTTTTCGCCCAGCAAATGCTTGCCGGCGCGGATGATGTCACAATAAAGCTTCTCGTGCAAATTATGCGGCACCGCGCAATAGATCGCTTCGACTTCCTTTGCCGCCAGCAAATCTTGATAATTCGGCGTGACAATTTTGATCGAGTCAAAATTGCCGGTGTACCAATCGAACAACTGCGGATTAACGTCACAGATCGCGACGATATCGGGCTGTGCCTTCGTCTCCAACAACGCCGGCCAGCGCGCCGAAGCCACGGCAAACTCGCGGCCCATCAAGCCGCAGCCGATAATCCCGAAACGAATCTTTCTTTTTATCGACATGGTTGTGCCTGTTCAATAAATTGGAGTAGTGGATTGATGGATCGTTGGATTAATGGGTTCCTAACAATCCAATACTCATCAATCCAATTGGTCTTTCATCCACGAATGATCTTGAGAGCTTGCTCGACGTTCGCGCCGTCATGCACAATCGCCATCAACGCTTTCGTCATTTGCACCGGTTTTTCATGCTGAATGATGTTGCGTCCGTAAACAATGCCGCTGGCGCCTTGCTGCATGAGATCATACGTCCGCTGCAAAATCTCGCGTTCTGGAGCTTTTCCCCCGCCGCGCGGCAACACCGGCCGGCCGGCGATTTCAATGACGCGATGATACTCGCGGACATCATCACAAGGATCGGCTTTGATAATATCCGCGCCCAGCTCGCAGGCTTGGCGCACCAACGGCAGAATTTTGTTGAGGTCGCCGTCGACCATGTAACCGCCTTTCTGCTCGTTGGGCTGCATCACCAACGGCTCCACCATCAGAGGCATGCCGTAACGATCGCAGATGGGCTTGAGTCGCCCGACATTTTCCACGCACTGCCGGTGCAAATCCGGCTGATTCGGCAACATCAACAGGTTCACCACTACACACGCGGCATCGAGTCGCAGCGCTTGTTCAACAGCCTCATCGATCACGTAACTGAACAGCACCTCGTGCACTTTGGGATTATAGCAGTTGGCCACGTCCGTGCGCAACACCAGCGCCGGCTTGTCTTTGCCCGGCAGACTTTGCAGAATTTGGGCTTGTCCAACGGTCAACTGAATCGCATCCGGCTGCGCCGCGACAATGGCGTGGATCGCCTTTTCCATCTTTTCAATGCTCCCCAGAAAACTGGCTTCGTTAAAAAAACCGTGATCGATCGCCACGTCCAAACATCCGCCGGTTTTGCCAAACAATCGATTCATGCGAAATTTTTTCATTGTCATTTCTCCAGAAAAAGGCAAAATCATTTAGGGCAAAACCATTAAAAAGCTTTTGTTTTTAAAAAATCGTTTTGCCCCTAATCGTTTTGCCAAATGCTTTTTCGTTGCGGTTCCCTTTTCGTTGCGAGTTTTGAGCTTTTATATTTTCCCTTGTATTCGTTGCGCGCGCTCTTCCCGCGCGGTTTGCTTTTGCCGGTTCCAGTAAAAATCCCGCGGCGTCGTGCGCTTCTTCGCCGGCGTGCCGAAACCTAAAATATACGCCCGGCGTGGAATCGCCGAACGATTAGGCGGCGTGTAATGCAGCGTGCGCGGGCCGTGAAACGTGGCGCCGCCCGGCGGCAACGGGCACGCCACCGCTTTCGCCGCATCGATTTCGTCAATCTCCAAACCGTGAATGCGGGGATCGTGGTTGATGGAGTGATGCGGCGTGACCTCGAGCTGGTGGCTTCCCGGAATGAAGTGCATGCAGCCGTTCTCCAGGTTGGCTTCCTGTAAAGGAATCCACGCGCTCAGCTCGTTGTATTCGAGATCGGGATCCCAATACGCTTCGTCCTGATGCCACGGCGTTTCCGCGCCGTGAAAGGCCGGTTTCAAAATCGCGTGCTCGCCGTGATATTCGGCTTCCGGCCCGAGCAACTGTTTGGCAATCGCCAGCGTGTTGGCGCGACACAGCGTATTCGCCAGCTCGGGGGCATACTTGACCGGCAATAAAATTTGCGGCAAGCTCGCCTCGGCGCCTTCCTCGTCCGCGCCGGCCAAATCGAACTGATTCCCCTCCTCGCGTCCGGCCCGCTGCGCAAAAAGCCGATCGTAAATCTCACGCAGCCACGCGACTTCCTTCGGCGTCGTTATCGCGTCAATCGCCAAATAGCCTTCGCGATGATAGAAGGCGATCTGCGCGTCAGTGAGTTTAATCGTCGATTGCATCGTCGATGAGATTCATTCTCGTTCTCGGTTGATTCTGGCAAAGAATACTTAAGGAATTGATTATTTGCACAAATGATTTTGATCAGTACCCATACTTGAGGGCAGGCGCGAGAAGCAGATACTTCTCATTTCGTCTGGAATATACGAAAACAAAGGCTCAAATTCCAGCAATTTCTTCACTTTCTCAAAAACTCGATGTCGTTCTCAATATTATTGCGTCTCATCTGAAAAGCAAATTTTATTGTTGGTGAAATAACCGGATTTTCTTATATTCCCTCATAACCCAAAACCGTCGCGGAGTGAAAATTTCAGGCCAATCTGCATGAGCCAACTCGCCACCTTTGTCGAACGCTACGTCAAACATCCGATTCTGCGGCAGCGCATCAGCGCCGTGCTCGAAAGCCTGCCAACCGAAGTCGTGCAAGACATTCTCAATGATGGCCGCTTCACGATGGTTGTTTATGATCCGAGAAATGGCCCGCAAACGAATTTTCATATTCCCCTTCCCGGTGTTGGCGACGAGGGCAGCCGGATGATTGCGTGGAAGGTCTCGCTGGCGGAGGCGCCGCTGGATTTTGCCAATTACGTCATCGCGCATGAATTCGCCCATGCCTATTTGCGCAATCGCGGGCGGACACACGACGAAGATCCGGAAGATGCGGCGGACGCGCTGGCGGCGGAATGGGGATACGATAAACCGTTGAGCGCGATGCGGTTTACTTGGTGGCGGCGGGCGTGAGCGGAGGACAAAGAGCAGAGGGCTTTGGAGCAGAGAGAGTTGCGCCTTTGCGTAAATGTTTTTGCTTTTTCTGCAAAGATTTCACTTTAAAGAGACTACGCCAGGTTTTCAGACAAGCTGAAAACCGGAGCCCTTCGGGCAGCATTGGTTCTAAAAAACTTTTCCCCAACGGATAGATGAATCCAACGGA
>JAKEEU010000075.1 GCA_022616415.1 Candidatus Zhuqueibacterota bacterium
ATAGTTAGTGTCTGTCCAGAAATACCGGTTTTTGAAAAATTTTGAGGTGGAATAATTGGTAACATGTACGCCGTTAGAAGTTTTTTAGCAGTCATAATCGGAAAGGGATGCTTTTGTCCACCAATCCGAAAAGATAAACACAAAACTTGACATACTTTTCCTTCATTAAACATATTGATTTTAAAATTTATTGATTTATTTTAACTTTTATAACTGAATCACACTTAAGCCGCTTGGCGTAAGCGCGCGGCGGCTCGCCGCTCCCGTTTGAGAAGTATCGTGCCTAAAGTTTGGAGATTGCGTCCGACGATGCCTAACGCGACATAACGCCGATAGCCAGCCCAACCTTTATCTGGGCAGCGCACCAAACCATTGCCCCAGACCAGCGCATGAATCGCCGACTCGATACCAGCATGGCGGCGGCGCGACACACGGTAGGCCGGGGTACTTTGCTGTTCTTTGACTTTGTCGCTTGGTTGGCCTTTCGGTGGAAGGCAGGCGACCTCAACAATCTTCCGGAGTCCCTTCAGATTCTTCGGCGTATAGAAACCTTGGTCAAAACTGGCTGATTTAATTTTTTCCTTGGAGCGCCGCTGGAGTTGCCGCATTTGCGGCAGCAGAATATCCGCTTCGGTTATGCCGTTCTCCAGAATTCTGAAATCGACGATGAAATGCGCCTGATCTTCAACCAGATACAACAGATGGCCAAATTCCCAAGGATCGGGCGCTTTGCCACGGTTGATCATTTCCGTATGCGTTTCAAAAATGCTAAAAATTTTCTCCGTGTGTGGGACTTTTTCGCCATTGAGAACACGGCGTTCGGCGATATCAGAGACATAAAGCGTGGCCGCGATGTAAAAATCCAACTCGTCCGCCAACTTATTCGCCAGATGTTGCGAAGCAACTGAATTCAGACGGTTGAATGACAATTTTTCCTTGAAATCAAAGGCGTTGGTGACGATCTCGCTAGCGACCATGAGCAATTCATTGTAAAGGGGTTTCGCTTTCGCCTGTTGCGCGGGTTTCTTGCTCCGGCAAGCTTGTTGGATTTGCCGATGCAGTTGCTTAACCTTTTTCTGCCGGCTGTTGGTTTTGCGCCAATTTGACAACGAAAACAGTTGCCCGAGTTTTTTCGTGAAGCTCACGACTTTGCGAACGCCATCGACGACGAGGTTGGCATCAGTGGGATAATGAATATTCGCCTGCACCACCACGCTATCGCCACGGACTTTCTCTATGGCTTTGGGGACGAGTTGATGGCCTTCGGCGACAATGAGATTGGAAATTTCTCTCAAGGTTTCCTCGGTCAATTTGGCCAGATTCTCTTGGAGAGTGCTGCGGGTGTACCGCTTGTTCTCCCATTCGCCAACGCCCAGCATATAGCGGAGTTTCCTGTGTTCATTAGCAAGATCGAGCAAAGCATCGAAGTCCAAATTGCAGCCGTTGCGGACAGCTGCCAACACGAGAATCTCCCAATACAGAAGGCCTGGACAGCCGAGTTGATCATCGCGGTCGCCAAGAACGTCTTTGGCAATGAGTTTCAAAATTTTTTTGAGAAGTTGAGGGTTTTCATGGATATGTTTGAGCGCGAGCAAAATCGGTTCGAGTTCATGCCGGCTGTTCAAGTCGAATTCGATCTTGCCAATGGCTGGGGCGTCCAATTTCATTTGCAGGACGATGGCTTGACGCATGATCATTCTCCGCGTGTTGGCAGTTGCCGGTCATTGTCGGACACAAGCCCTAAGCAACTGTGTTTTTAAAGTAAAGCTTTAATTGTTTTTGCTTTGTGTGTTTTCATTTTAATAATATAATAAAAAATTATACGAAGTCAAGTTTTTTGTAATTTTTTATTTCCCGGACAGACACTA
>JAKEEU010000076.1 GCA_022616415.1 Candidatus Zhuqueibacterota bacterium
GAGTATTACACGTTGATTGAGATCGAAGCCCAACACACCTGCGGCTGGGCGCGCGTACAGGTCTTCCCCGAACGCGCCGGCACACTCTATCGCTGCTTGAATTGCGGCCAGGCAGGGATTATCGGAGGGTAGCGGATTGCGGATTGACGAAGTTGAATCTCTTCTCAAATCCGCAATCCGCAATCGTCAGGATTGGCTCAGCTTCACAGCCTTATAGCCGCCAGCCAGGTAATCCTTGATCCACCAGATGGCGAAGACAATGAAGGGGATGATCGCCAGCTTGGCGATGAACTGGAATGAAGCGGTCGCGCCCCATTGGTCGAAGACTCCGCCCATCTTGAAGAGAATGACGCCCAGCGCCGCCTGTCCGGCAAATCCCATTAAACCCATCGTGAATGCGCCGCCTTGCGGGAATCGCTCCGAGATGATGCCGAGCATCGTCGGCCACATAAAGCAGACGCCGAGATAGAAAATCGTCGCCGAGACATAAGCCATCAGCGTCGTGGCCGCGCCTGCCAGCATGAACAACCCAATGCCAGCAATCGCCACCGAAGCCACCATCATTCCGATGGGCGAGATACGATGCGCAATCGGGCCGGCGAAAAAGCGCAGGACGAACATGATGGCGCTGCCGTAAACCAGCACCATCGTCCCGGACATCCCCGCCGTGCTCTTCAACACCGTCTCGACTTTTTGCCCGGGCGCCAGCTCAATCGAAGCCGTCAACATCATGCAAAACATTAGGAGCAAAAACGCCGGATTGAGCGCGGTGCGAATCATCTCGCTGGCTGGGATGCCCGCCTGCGCCCGTTCGGTGCGCGGAAACTTCTGGCCGAAAATCAGCAGGCCATAAATCACCGTCGGAATCAGCGCAATTGTCATCTTCGACCGCCACGTCCAGTCGAGTTTCGTCAACAAGAAAGCCAGCAAGCCGCCGATAATCAATCCGCCCGGCCACCAGGCGTGCAGCACATTGAGCCGGTGCGTTTTCTCGTCCGGGTAAACGGTCGCGGTCAACGGGTTGATCACCGCTTCAACCAAGCCGTTACCAAAACCGGCGAAGAGCATTGAAACGTGGAGCACGGTGTAATTCGGCGCGAAAATGAAAGCGACTAAGCCGCCGACATGCAGCACGAAAGCCAAATAGAGCGTCGTCCGCATTCCGAGAGCATCTAGTATCGGCGAGGCTACGAGGATCGAACTGGCGAATCCAAAGAAGGCCATTGAGGAAACCCAGCTAACCTGAGCTTCGTTCAAGTCGAACGCCACTTTGAACTGCGGCTCGATATTGGTGCGAATGGCGAAGATCATGGCGGTGACGACCAGAGACAGACAACTGGCGATGAAAAGCCGGCGTTGATTCATAGACTTTTTCCTCTTTCCTTTGGCGGCCCTTTGGCGGCAACGACGTTTCCGATTGCCGGTTCAAATTGCCATTAAAATTTTCGGTTAGTGTGTGGCCGTAGAATCCGGCCTTGCCGAAGGCGTTCACAAAAGCGGCGTGATTATGGAGGGAATAAAATCAAAAGGCAAAAGGCAAAAGGCAAAAATCGAAATGAGCCGCCTCTCGATTTCTTCACTGAATCGTGCCAGAATTCGGATGCCCTTCAATCTTCACGGGCAAAAATTACGGAGGTGTGGCGTATCAATACACGCCGCGCCGCTAACTTTCAACTGGGGTTCAACCCCCTGCAATGCAAAGAAAAAAAGTCGCTAATTTGTGGAACATTTGAAGTAAGCAGGCGTGTCAGCGACGGAAGATTGTTTCGTTCGTTCGTGTTTAGGTTTCCGGGTTTTATCCAAC
>JAKEEU010000077.1 GCA_022616415.1 Candidatus Zhuqueibacterota bacterium
AAAATTATTTCAGATGAACTATTAATCCTTTTTGAATCGCTGTTGCGAGCGCAACTTAATACCATCAGGCAGTTGCGTAAAGCCGTTGGCATCGAAAAAGAACCGCTAAAAGAAAAGCGTATGTCTCAGATAGATGTTGTCTATGACATACTTGCTTCAGCACAGCGGCCGATGCACGTTGATGACATTATTGCACAGGCGCAACGACGATTCAAAATACAATTGGACAAAGAATCCATTGTTTCAGCTTTGACCAAACGCATCAAACGTCAAGATCGTTTTGTCAAAACCGCGCCCAACACCTTTGCCCTCCTCACCAAAGAGGTGGAAGGAGGTCGCCGATGAAACTCATCAACGCCTTTGACGAGCTCTTTTCAAATATGCGTCCGTATTTCAAACAAGAGCGAACTTTCGAGCGGGCGCGGGACTTGGCCTATGCTTCGCTTTTTACATACGGCCGACACACTATTACACGACTCATCTGTAGTAAGAACGAGCAACATTTCGATTGGTCGGCGGATTATAAATTTTATTCGCTGCGTCGCTGGGAGGCAAGCGATCTGTTCTTTGAAATTCTCAAAGAGAGCGAACATCATTCCTATTGGCCTGACGATGCCATCATCGCCGCTTTGGATGACACCACCCGACGAAAGACCGGCAAGAAAATTCCTGGTGTCGCTACCCTGCGTGATCCCATGTCGTTGCCCTATCACGTGAATTTAAGGCCAGGGCTGCGTTTCCTTCAGGCCTCGGTCATCGTCACGCCAGAGAATCATCTCGAAGCCAATCGCGCGATTCCGATTTATTTTGAAGAAGCCGCACCCGCGAAAAAACCCAAGAAAAACGCGACCGCGGAAGTCAAAGAACAATATAAAAAGGAACAGAAAGAAAAACGGCTCAGCCTCAAAGGCCACGACGCGGTAATCAAAATGCGACAGCAGGTTGATCAACTTCCGAATGGCCACGCGCGAGATTTTTTCGTCACCGCCGATGGCAGCTTTTGCAATCGCCATTTCTTGCGCGATCTCCCTAAAAATGTTATAGCGATTGTTCGGGCGCGTAAAGATCTGCGGCTCTACAAACCGGCAGTGGATTCTGAGCCTGCCGTGCGGCGCAAAGGACAAAAAAAAGTTTACGGCGACCGGCTCCCGACACCGGAAGAAATTCGCAAAGATGACACCTATCCTTGGATGACCGCGCGCATCTTCAGTGCCGGCAAGTATCATGAGGTTCGTTATAAAACTCTGGCTCCCGTGCTCTGGCAAATGGGAACGCTACGCCAACCTTATCGCTTGATTGTCATTGCGCCTTTGGGTTATCGACTGAAGAAAGGATCAAAGATACTTTATCGTGAGCCGGCTTATCTTTTGATCCCCGACGTCGAAACGCCGGTCGAACAACTGCTGCAATACTACTTTTTTCGTTGGGACATTGAAGTGAACCATCGCGACGAAAAAAGTTTATTAGGAGTTGGCGATGCGCAAGTGCGCGATCCGGACTCGGTTGCACGAAACCCACAATTCGCCGTTGCCACTTATAGCCTGCTGCTGTTGGCAAGCATTCGCGCCTACGGCGCATGGCGTACCGACGATTATCTCCCTTTGCCCAGTTGGCGCAAAGAGGTGCAGAGGCGTCCGTCCACGTTGGATATCCTGGCGCAATTTCGTCGAGAAATCATGATAACGCAACTTGCAATCAACTTGGAGCATCAAGCCCAGTCAAAGAACGAAAACAAAAAATCGCACCCCGTAACTAAAAAAACTGGCTTTGCGACCAGCGCCAGCGCGTCACGAAGCCCATTTAATTTGCCCGTGAACGTGATC
>JAKEEU010000009.1 GCA_022616415.1 Candidatus Zhuqueibacterota bacterium
ACAGAGAAGTCCGTCATTTGGTTGGTCATTGATAGGACTACTAAAGAGGCAGCCATAGAAATGTTGCAGATCATTTGGACAAGGCTCGTCACGTAATCTGATCTTTCTGCGACCCGGTAAACTTGGGCCCAACCCGCTCCTATCTGCGTGATATTCAGAACTAACCCTAGCAGCATAGAGCTCCTGAGGGGAATAAAGGAGCCAGCTGCGAGAAATCCGATCGTGACCACGGTGAACACGGTCAGAGTCAGTATCGCATGGATCCCGAAGGTATTTTTTATTGCCGTTTTTGCGCGTGCCGGGTTCTCGCTCGCGAACGCGTGTGCCAATTCCCGAATGTAAAGCATGCCAAAAGGAGCAAAGACGAGGCCTACCGCCGCCACGATGTTCACGGTTGTCAAAAAGCTTGCGTAGTCAACCGCCGGAAGGCCATGAGCAACGATTGGCAACGCTATGAAAACCATCGCGCCACCGCTGGTTTTTGCGACCAACGCAAATCCAACGGAACGAATCATCAAGATTGTGCGGTTCATTTGAATCCATTGTTAATCGAGTTAATCTTTTTCCCGGCGGTTACGAATAACTCTCTGGTCACGGCTGGCGCTTGAGCCGCGGCATCCGGCTGGTTTTCGCGTCTAGGGGCGGCAGCATTGGTTCCGTCCGGCGACGGAGGAATGCGGCTCGTCTGGAACGAAAGGGCGCAATGCCTTCTAGTACCGGGAATCATTGATTCCCGGTACGTCGATTCTTTTGCCGTATCCGCTTTTTCCTCGCTGAAGCGCGAGTCAGGACGTGACTCACGCTTCAGCGAGGGCGGATACTAGCGTCAAGATAGCGTATCCCACGGCGTGTTGAAACCTGCTCCTAGGGCTTTCTCAGTCTTGGTGTGAAAGTCCATGGGATGGGTGAACGCGCGCAGGCATGCTGCAAGACCGGCACGCCGCCGCGCCGGCGAGGATCTCGG
Source organism: Candidatus Zhuqueibacterota bacterium (assembly GCA_022616415.1). Lineage (GTDB taxonomy): Bacteria > Zhuqueibacterota > Zhuqueibacteria > Zhuqueibacterales > Zhuqueibacteraceae > Zhuqueibacter. Next base: position 965 of record JAKEEU010000009.1, read on the forward strand.
CGCGCCCGCCGCAAAAAAATACGCAAGCTCGATATGGCTGTCGTGGCCATGTCCGGCTTGCATGCAGCAATTTGAAAATGAGCCAAAGGCAGACCATGGTGCGGAAATCTAAAGAGC
>JAKEEU010000078.1 GCA_022616415.1 Candidatus Zhuqueibacterota bacterium
AAGAGTCTCCTTCAGATGTTGAATATTGACGAACATCTTTCTTTGGTTGCAACCGGAAAAGAAAGTAAGCTGCGATTTCTTATTGAATAAGTGGTCACTGTGGAACAACGCGATGGACCGGACATTGGAAAGATCCAAATCGCCCGGTACGAAATGCTCAACCCGCATGTGGTGGTTGACGGCAACATGGCGCTGCTGACATACAACCTGGTGAATTACCACCGGGATGCCCAAGGTGTCGAGTCGGTGGGGAGTTGCTGGAATTCCACAACCGTGTATCAGTACCGTGATGATACATGGAAGGCGATGCACTCGCACTGGTCGTTCACTCGCCACGTTGCGTTTCAGAACATGACGCCGGAGGCGTCCGAAGGAATCGAAGCGCAAGACCAGGCTTGAGGCGTCGGTGTCAGATTCTCAAACAATGGAGGCAGATATGGCAATACTTGCGATGTTTGAGGTGAATGGGGCAAACGCATCGAAAAACGATGAGGTCATCCGTCGGCTTACGGAAATCGGTCAAAGAGTACCCGACGGACAGATGCACCACGTCTGCTATGGCGACAGGGAACGCCTACAGGTTATAGACGTTTTCGAGAGTCAGGCCAAGCTTGATGCCTTCGGCGCGAAGCTCATGCCGATCCTGCAAGACATGAGTATCGAGGCGAAGCCAAGAATCTTCGAGGTCTACAACATCATTGAAGGGCAATAGGGCAAGGCGGCCTAACCGGAGCGTTATGCGGTCAACAGAGTAGCCAAGGATGAAAGGACTTAGACTCACATGTCTCTTGAAGCCGATTATCTGGGGGCTTTCGAGGAACACTCGCCAGAGGGCATTCGCGCGGCGCTCGCCGCTGGTGCGAGTCCGACACAGCACATAAAGGGTAAAACGCCAATCAACTGTCTGATTGAAGGGTACCCGCGATCTCCGCAGTTCGCGGCGTGCCTTCGCGTGTTGATCGATGCTGGCGCCAAGATCGACGATCCCTTGCTCGAAGTGCTGTTGTTGGATGACGACGCGGGACTCCGGCGTCTTCTGAATACTTCGGGTTCAGATATGGCTCGCAAATTACACGCACCCTGCGCATTCACTTCTTGCGAAGGCGTTACGGCGCTCCACATCTGTGCGGAGTTCAATTGCCTCTGATGCGCCCGGCTGCTCCTCGAGGCTGGAGCAGAGGTGAACGCTCCGGCCGAAGTCGACGCCGTGGGTTTCGGTGGGCAGACGCCGGTTTTTCACGCCGTCAACAGCATCTTTAATTACTGCCGTCCGATGTTGGAATTACTGGTTGAGGCCGGGGCCGATCTGGAGGTGCGGCTAAAAGGCTTGGTGTGGGGAGGCGGTTCCGACTGGGAGACACTGATCTTGGACGTAACTCCGATCTCGTATGCGCAGTGCGGCCTTTACTCGCAGTTTCATCGCCGTGAACATGACGTATATAACAATCTCTCTTACCTGTACCGGCGGCGGCATGGGGCCCAACTGCGGGTTCGGAATGTTCCGAATAAGTATCTGGCACCAAGAGCATGATCGGGGTCAGATGATATTCGCGAACTGCTTGCCTCCATATTTTCGCTCGTAATGGGCAGCGCGATTGAGAAGAGTCATCATGCAATGAATGAGGTCCTTCGACCCCGCGCTGAGCAATCACGATAAGAACTCATCTGGGATGAGTCTCATGACGATAGACGGAGTTGCGCAGATCTTGATGATGAGCGGAGCCGGCGTGATCGGCGTTGCGCCGGCGGATGGCGGGCTGCTTTGGGAGCACAAACGGCCGGTGGGTACTCGCATCGTCCAGCCGGCCCTGACCGCGGACGGCGACGTATTGGTCAGCTCCGGTGGGGAGACGCGCCGCATCGCAGTCGCGCACGGACCCGGCGGATGGACCGTCGAAGAGCGCTGGACCTCGGCCGGGCTGAAGCCCTACTTCAACGACTTCGTCGTTCACGAGGGCCATGCCTTCGGCTTCGATGGCCGCATCCTCGCGTGTATCGATCTCGAGGACGGCAAGCGCAAGTGGAAGGGCGGACGCTACGGCAACGGCCAGCTCGTCTTGTTGCCCGACCAGGACTTCCTGCTGGTGCTGTCGGAGGAGGGCGAGCTGGCGCTGGTCGGGGCGGTCCCCGACCAGTTCAGGGAGCTCGCGCGGTTCCCGGCGATCAAGGGCAAGACCTGGAACCACCCGGTGCTGGTCCGTGACGTCCTGCTGGTTCGCAATGGCCAGGAGATGGCCGCGTTCCTGCTGTCTCTTGCGAGAAGCTGACGGGACTTGCCTTCGCGGCGATTGCCATGATAGTAGTTATCAAAAGCGTACTCGAAAGAAACAAAGAGCATTCCGCCCCCGCCCGTTGCGCTTGTCGTCAAGCTCGAAATGTCGGACGATGGTGCGGTGACTTCAGAATGGAGAAAGGCCATTCGTCAGCGGCATAACGCGGAAGCGGGAGTGTTGTCGATTCATCCCACCAAGCCGGTGACGCAGCTCAAAATCACCGTCAAGCACCAGGATGGAGAAACCGTGCTGAATGGTGAGGCGTGGTGCTACACCTTTCGGTAAGCGACGAGACAATCAATCTTGGAAAAAATCCTTGCGAATAATAACGAAATTCGTTATTATTTGGTCTATGATCAAAACGTTCAAGGATAAAGAGACTGAAAAGATATTCCATCGTACCTTTTCGCGTAAGCTACCGCACAATATACAAAACCTAGCGATGCGAAAGCTATGGATATTGGATGCAGCGACCGATTTGAATTCTCTTCGAGTTCCCCCTTCTAATCACCTGGAAGCGTTGCACGGTGATCGAAAAGGACAACACAGCATACGCATCAACATACAATGGCGAATTTGTTTTAAGTGGTATGAAGGTGATGCGTATGATGTAGAAATTACTGATTATCATTGAAAGGAGTTACAGACGATGCGTCAGAAAAGAATGCCCCCGATACATCCTGGCGAGATCTTGCTTGAAGAGTTTCTCAAGCCAATGAACATTAGCCAGTACAGGCTTGCAAAGGATATTAATGTCCCAGCAAGACGCATAAATGAGGTTGTGCAAGGGAAACGCGGTATTACGGCAAATACGGCCTTACGCTTAGGCCAATATTTTGGCATGTCCCCACAATTCTGGATTAATCTTCAAACGCATTATGACCTTGAAGTGGAGTCAGACAAGATTGCCGATCGTCTTAAGCGCGAGATACGGGTGTATGAAGGCGCTAATTTGGTGCCTTAATTTTGAACGCTATTTCTCTCCATTTTTAAAGCCCATGGCCAAGTGGTAAAAGACAGCCAATCCCGATAACAAAAAATTCAGCGAGCGTTGGTCGGTGATGCGCTTTCAAATAGCCATGATGCACAGCTAAGCTGTGCGATTTACAACGACTGCCCACCCCACCAAACCGGTGACGCAGCTCAAAATCACCGTCAAGCGCCAGGATGGAGAAACCGTGCTGGAAGGCGAGGCATGGTGTTATACCTTTCGCTGAGGCATGAGATCATCAATCTCGGAAAAAATTCTGCATGGGAAATTGTTAAGTTGTACTGTTTTGTCGATAGTTGACTGCGGCGAGAAATTTATTTTCTGCCGCAGAAACCAAGTTAGCAGTAATGAAGTAGTTGAGGATACGGCCATTATCACTGGTACCACCAACAGGTAACTTGGATTCTCGAAGGACACATCACGATGCACAGCTTGAATTCAATGGTCAGGATCATAAACGCTTTATAAGCCGTCTCTTTTGAGTGGATTTCATGAATTTCACAATGATGGGGAATTCTCTTTCCGTAAGTTTTGTCAAAATATGCAATGGCAGAATTCTTGAATGACAGCTACAGAAACAAGACCCAGCTTATTGTTTGGCCTAACCGTGTGTGATGCGGACTGCCGGGCAGGTGGATGATTTTCAGGCTGCGCCCGTTTCAACGTCCCGTCTCCAGTCGCACTCTGGCTCGTCTCCGCAGCCCAGACATTATTGGATTCTAACACTAATCTTCCCATGATTTCACTTCGCAGCAGTACGATGTTCTTTCTTACATTGGAATGCCTCGCCCTCATCCTCGGCACAACCCCAGCGTACTCGCAAGAACCAAAGAGCATCCCACCCGTTGCGCTTCTCGTCAAGCTCGGGATGTCGGAGGATGGCGCGGTGACTTCAGAATGGATAGAGGCCATTCGTCAGCGGCATGATGAGGAAGCGTTGTCGGCAATCATGGCCAGCAAAAAAAGATTATCGGAAGAAGAAGCGCAGTGGGCCGGCCTCGTAAAGAGAAAAGTCTCAACCTGGCTCACCATGATCGACTCCTTGCAGATACCTTTCCGGGCCGTCACTCCTCCTGACACGGTTGCCATCTTGCTGGGAAATCTGGGAGGCGAAGATGCCTTTGTATATTCTGATGCAACGATTGGCTTTGATCTGAGTAAGCTCCACAGCTATTATGGCTCGGCCTCGACGACTGCGAACAGCAGCAGAATCGACCGGTTCTTTGCCCATGAATTTACTCATCTATTGCACAAGGCCTGGCGGAAAAAACACGGCCTGGAGCTTGAGTCACCGTTCGAATTTGCGCTGTGGGAATGTCTAACCGAAGGACTGGGAAATTACCGTTCGCTTTCCGACAAATGGATACTGGAGGGTGGGAAATTAACCCCGCACGCTCAGGAAGTTCTGTCGCGGCTGCAACCAATATTTGTCAAGCGCATCTCAGCTCTGGAACATGCGAATGATGAAGAAGCCGAGCCATTGCTGAAAGGCCTTTCGATGGGCCCCTTCGATCAAAAGTGGGGCGCCTTAACCGTCGCACTCTGGTTCGCCCAAGAAGCCAAAGGCGATGATCATAACTTACAACAATGGGTCGAAGCCGGACCTTCGGGCGTTTTGGTGTTAGCCCAAAAATATCTTCCCGAAGATTTAAAACGAGAAATGCCAAAAGTTGATGCGCAATAAATTGCTTAGACCGCTCATCTAAAGTATTGACAAAGTCAATAAAAATATTTATCTTTGTCGAACGGGTATTCTATTCAAATTCGGCTTTTCACTCAAACGTCGGCTTCTCATCACTACTCAAGTTGTATAGTAGTCAATTTACCGTGACTACCTTGTTCGGACTGAAAGTCATAGAGCGCCTCTTGCCGCATCGCCCGCCATTTCTGATGGTCGAGTCGGTGGTTTCGTACGCGGGAGGCGATGCTCCTGCTCTTAACGCCGAGCGGCCCATTCGCCGGTTGGAACCTGTGTTCGCCGGCGCCGAACCGCCCTTGTACTGGCCGTCGGCGTACGTTATCGAAGGTCTGGGACAATCCTGCAATCTCTTGAACCTCATTTGGAAACTAGAACGTATCTTTGCCGCAAAAGGCTTGGATCCTGAAAGTGTTTGCGGAGCGCTGATGAGCATGGAGGCCGACAACAGCAACTACACGACAGAACTATTATCGAAGTTTCTTATAGGAGGTGCTATGAAAACATCTTCCAAGATGGGCCTATTAGCTTCGGTCGATGTCGAAGTCATCGGTCGCGTCTGCGCCGGTGAGCTGCTTCGCTACGAAGTGCGACGATCACACGTTTTCGGCGAGTTGTCGCGCTTCACGGTGCGCGCGTGTGTTGGAGAACGCGTGATCGTTCGAGGCGCCATAGTGGGCGCGCGATTGGAGGGTGCCGCATGATGCGCCAGACCGACGTGGTGATTGTGGGAGCCGGCTTGGCGGGCATGACGCTGGCTCTGCAATTACGGCGGACGCTGCCCACGCTCAACGTGACCGTGCTCGATCGGCGCAAGCATCCCGCGCCCGAGACGACTTTCAAGATCGGCGAGTCCATGGTCGAGGTCTCCTCATGGTACTTGCGGGAGGAGTTGGGACTCCGAAACTACTTGCTCGAGTCACATCTGCCCAAGTTTGGCCTGCGCTTTTTCATGACCGACGGAGACAACCGCGATATAGGACGGCGCCCCGAGTTCGGCTTGTTAAATATCCCAGACCGGCCCAAGCTGCCGCACGAGGCCTTTCCGGGATTGCATCTGCCCACGTACAACGTCGATCGCGGCCGTTTGGAGAACGATCTGGTGGAGCGCTGCCGTGAAGCCGGCGCCGAAGTTCTCGATGGCTGCAAGGTCGAAACGTTGAATCTGGGCAATCCGCACGAACTTGAGACCCCGCGTTCCAAGCTGCGCGCTCGCTGGGTGATCGACGCCACCGGCCGCGCCGGAATTCTGGCGCATCAGTTGAAGCTCAGACAATATGAGGGACATCAAATCAATGCGGCATGGTTTCGGTTGGGTGGCCGAATCAATACGGATCAGTGGACCAAGAATGAGACTTATCATAACCGAACCTTTCCCGATCTGCGTTGGCGCAGCACGAACCACTTGATGGGCCCGGGCTACTGGATTTGGCTTATCCCGCTGCAGAATGGAAGCACGAGTGTGGGTATCGTGGCCGATCCTAACCGGCATCCCCTTGATCGGATCAATCGCTTTGAACGGGCGCTGACTTGGCTGCGCGAGCGTGAGCCGCAACTGGCTGAGGTCGCCGCTTCGCTCGAGCGCCTGGACTTCAGAGTGTTGAAAGTGCAGGCGTATCTCTGCCGTCGCCCACTATCGGTTGACCGTTGGGCCCTCTGCGGTGAATCCGGCTTTTTTGTCGATGCGCTTTATTCACCGGGCGGAGATTTCATCGCGGTGGGAAACACCCTTACGACTCAGATGATCGCGGCTGACTACGCCGGAGATCGCTTGCGAGTAGCCACGCTTGCCAAGTTTGGCGAGCAGTTGCTCAACGGCATGCTGCAGCACTATATAGGTCTCTATCACGGCAGCTACCAGTTTATGGGAAAGCCCGGTGTCATGTTGCAAAAGGTGGCATGGGATATCGCGGTGTACTTCGCTTACAACGTTCTGCTTTTTTGCAACGGCCGCCTCTGCGATCCGGAGTTTCATCGCACGATTCGGCAGGAAAACGCGCGCCTGGAGAGTTTGCAACAACTCATGAGGTATCGTTTCAAAGCCCGGGCTGCTGTTGAGAATGGCTCTTACACCGGCCGCTTCATTGATCAAACTTATGTCGAGCCTATTATGTCGCTCTATCGGTCGAGCAACGGCCGCCTGGATGCCGACGCTCTCAAAGCCCGGTTGGGAGAAAACTTAAAAATCCTGGAGCGCTTCGGAAACAACATTGAGGAGCTTGTGGCATGAGAACTCACGCGGATCAGCTTCGAGAGCGGCTGTCTCGCATGTTGCCCGATGTTCCGTCGCCAGCACTCCCCGATGTTCATCCGCAGATCGGATTACTTCTGGCGCGAGCGCGCGCAGCCTTCTCACAGGGATTTCAGAAAGCTCTGAGAGCTCCGCCTGAGGCCCTTCCTCAACTTCTGCGCGACGAGCCATTCCAAACACGCGGCTTTGCCCTCGAAGGCGCGGCCATGGCTGCAACTCTGCTCGATGAGTTCGACCATGCTCATGGCGGAATGCTGAAGGCCTTGCTGACGAATAGATCAGCGGCGGAATACATTCTTTGCGCCATTGGCGTCGGATGGGCGAGCGCCCGACTCGGCAGAACCTCAGCTTGGTCGCCGCCTGAGCTTCACTCGCAATATATGAGCGCGGTGGCAGACGGCTATGGCTTTCATCAAGGCTTCTTCCATTCATATCGATTCGAAGGCCGAGGGTTTCCAAGGGAAAAGGGCGAATTGAGTAAGCCCTACGATGCCGGCCTCGGTCGCGCCTTATGGTTCATCCACCTCGGCCGCGTCGAGCCGATTGCACGCGCTATTGAAAGCATGTCATCGGACCGACGGACGCAGTTCTGGCGAGGGGTTGGCACTGCCTGTGCTTTCACCGACAGCGCTGAATATGCGGCAACGCAAATGGGCGCGGCCGCGGTAGAATTTAAAAGTCACTTCTGGGCAGGACTGGAAACCGGCACACAACTCCTGCGTGCCCTCGCCCCTCAAAGCGACGCTCAAGAAGGTAGTTGTGTAAAATGCATCAAATAAAATTTTCTTTCACGCTGACGCGCGGCGTTTTTTACCATGTATTACCTCTATCTCGATGAATCAGGTGACCTCGGACATCACATTCAAAGTCCTGGCGCGTCACGGCATTTTGTGATCGCAGTTCTGGAAGTAAGAGGTGATACAAACAGGAAGATGATTGAAAAGGCTGTGGCGAGAACTCTAAACAACAAACTGCGCAAGAAACATTCACGGAAGAAGAATCCAATTATTGAAATCAAAGCAACGACGACTGATCTCGCGGCGAAACAGTACTTTTACCGCCACGTTTCAGCCGTTCCTTTTACCATCTCGGCGGTGGTTCTCAAGAAAGACCGTTTTGTCAATCATCTCGAGCTAAACCAAAATCGCGTTTATCGTTTTATCACACACCTCGTTCTCAAAGAGGTGCCGATTGCGCAAGCAACGACTCGAGTTACACTTGTTTTGGATAGAAGCATGCGGAGCTCGACTATTCAAGAATTCAACGCGCGTGTCATTGAACAATTAGAGTCTCTTATTCCGCCCCATGTGCGGCTAACCATCAATCACAGTTTTTCACATGAAGACAAGCTGTTGCAGGCAATTGATCTTTTCGTGTGGGGAATCTTTCGGAAATACGAAACCGGGGATACGCAATGGTATGACGTTTTTAAAGAGAAGATTATTTTCGAGCGTATATATCCGGACAAATAAAAAAAGAGAGCGACCCCTGTACAGCCTGAACCCCAAGGCTCTGTTACCCACATTCAGAAGGGAACACCAAGGGAACTGCACAGGATTTACTCACTCTCTTAGATAAAATATACGACCTCAAAAGGAAAAAGTCAAGCGTCAAATGTAAAAAAATCGGATGTGCGGCTATCACGCTTGCGAGGAGAAAGTATGTGGCGAAGTCGGATAAAATAACGTCATTATTGATGCCAACAAAGGAGGTCACATTGTGAAAAGAAGAGATTTCCTGATCGGCGCCACGGGCACATTGGCTGCCGGCGCTACGGGTTGTGCCAACTTCCGTGAGCTTATTGTTCCGAACTGGCCCAATATTATGCCTGGAGAAATGAATGACTTTCTAACTCGCCTGGATGGCGCCATGAACCGCATCGCCTTGAATCCAGGCAGCGGACATTTTAAGAGCACGTTTGAGCGGCGGCCACCCAGCGAAAACGAAGTGCGGCTTTTTCGCCAAGGCATGCGCTCGCTTCTTCTGGTGGGAAACTTTGGCGACCTATCGCTGGAAGGCCAGACACACCCAGGCATCCAGAAGCGGCTCAAATACTCCGCGCCGGAGATGGATTCCGCGGTGTTGGGGCTGATGGATAAGATGGCATCGTTGTCCCCCACCGCTCGCGCCGATATCAAGTCGGCGCTGCGCAAGGATCCTAACCTCGCCGATCGCGTGCTCGAGGCCATCGACATGGAAGCTGCGGCCGTCGGCGTGCCGATGCGCCGCCGGCTGCAACTGCGCACGATGGGCAATAACATCGTCACGCGTTTAAAGCAATCCTCGGACATGCTCATCGACGAATATGTCACCAAATGCCAAAAGGTGGCTGCTCAGTCAGGTTCGATAGCCGAGATGCAGCGACTATTGGCGGCGCATATAGGCGCAAAGGCGCTTGCGGCCCGAATCCAAAAGGCAGAAGCCGCAACGCAGCGTTGGCAAAGGTTGGGGGGCGAAGAAATACCCATTGGCTACCAACTGCTTCTGGATGAACGAGCAGACCGAGTCGAATCCGGCGATGAGCCGGCCAAGCCGGTGGAAAGAAGCGACAAATGGTACCGCACCGGCCTTAAGATGCTCGGAATCGGCGCCGCAATTACTGGCGTCGGCTGGATATTGATCGGTATAGGCGGCGGGCTAGATGGTGACGGGGATCCGAACGCAGTTGGGTGGGTGGGGGTAGTTTTAGGAGTCACCGTCGGCCCTCTCACCATACTTACGGGGCTGATTACGCTCCTCATTGGCGCCATAATTGACGCAGGTGACGGCCCATGAAAGTCGTCGTCACTGGACTCGGCGCTCTCTGCGCATTAGGCGAGAACGTCGAAACGCTCTGGGCGGCCATAGAACGAGGTGACAGCGGCATCGCACCCATCCATCGCTTCGACGTGACCCCGTTCGAAACACAACTTGGAGCGATGGTACCATTGGGCGATGAATACGAAAACGAAGAGCGGCGTCTTCTGACTTATGGATGCAAAGCGGCTGCGGAAGCTCTCAGGCGGGCTGCGGTTGTCGACCGCAGTCAAGTCGCGCTTGCGCTCGGAACCTGTAACGGGTCGTTGGGCAAAGATATACACCTCGGGAGCATCGACATCGCGCGAGTTCTGGAACTCGGAGGGCCGGCCATAACCCTTTCGACTGCCTGCGCATCGTCTACCCACGCTATCGCTTTCGCCGCAGACCTCGTGCGGCGAGGCGAAGTGAAGTTCGTCCTCGCCGGTGGCGTAGATATCCTCTGCCAGGACGTGTTTGCCGGCTTCCACAGCTTGGGGCTTTTGGCTCAAAAACCTTGCGCCCCGTTCAGCATTGACATGGGAACCACTCTGGGCGAGGGTGCGGCGTTCATGCTACTTGAAACCGAGCAGTCCGCGCAAGCGCGTGGAGTTGAGCCTTTGGCGGAATTGGCGGGATATGGTTTGTCCGCCGACGCCTTTCATGACACCAAACCCGAGCCTTCGGGCATGGGGATGGCGCGAGCTTTGGCTGCGGCGTTGCAAGATGCGGGTCTCGACCCCAAGTCCATCGACTATTTCAATGCGCACGGCACCGGAACCGCGGCCAACGATGCGGCCGAGTGGCGGGCGATCCAACGCATCTTCGGTGATCATGCCGAGCGCTTGCCGATCAGCTCGAGCAAGAGCTTTCTCGGCCATGCTCAGGGTGCGGCGGGCGCGCTCGAGGCTGTTGTTACGTTGCTGGCTATGGCGCATCATGTCGTGCCGCCGACCCTCCATCTCACCGAGCCTCGGCCCAACTCGCCCGCAGATCCCGTTGCCGCCCCAAAACCGCGACCTCATGTCGCTCGAAACGCAATGTGCGCGAATGCGGCGTTTGGCGGTGCGAATGCCGCTTTGGTCTTCGCGCGCAACTCGATAGAAACTCGCTCCCGACGGGCGGAGCCGCGCTCCATCGGCCTTTCCGGCGTGGGTGCTGTCCAAGATTGGAGCCGGCTCAACCAGAGCGTGCCTCTCACAGAGCTGCGTGGACTGGATGCCTCTGCGCGCCTGCTCGCTAGCGCTGTGACGACCGTTCTTGTGGACGCCAGGCTACGACTGAGGAGCAAAGACTGCGAAGAAATCGGTCTCTTCGTAGGGCAGACGCATGTGTCCCCCGAAAGCTACCAGGCTTTTGGCAAAAGTATTCACGAGCGTGGACTGGCGCACCTCTCGGCCCCGGCTTTCACCCGAATGGTCGTCAACAACGCGACCGGTGTTTGTTGCCGGCTCTTTGGCCTAAAAGGACCGACGGCGACCCTTGCAACCGGCCCGGACAGTGGTCTGACCGCTCTCGTCTTGGGTGCGAACCACCTGGCTTGGCGTGCCGACGTAAACCGTCTACTCGCTGCCGCGGTTGATGAGCCTCGCCCATCCGATTCATACGACAACGCTGCGGCCTGCATCCTGCTCAGTGCGCAAGACCCCGCAAGCGGGGCGCCGGTACGCCTCACCGCATGGGCGCTTGCCGCTGATCGCGAGACCGCCGTGGCGCAAGCGCTGGCAAGGGCGCAACGCAGACGCGCTGAAGTGTCGCCAATGATCGTTTCGGGTCCGCCCGCGAGCGCCGCGCTCCGAGCCGTGGCCGCGGCCGCAGACGCCATCAGAAGAGGTGATCCTGGCCCGTTCCTTATCTGCGATCGCGGTGAAGGCACGGCTAGTGCGGCCGTCATTTTGGAAGCTGGGAGCCGGAGATGAGTCCTGAATTAAAAGAGCAAATTGAGCAACGCGAACGCGTTTTCAAGCGGGTGGTCGAAATGCTGATTTCCGCGCTGAAGCTTGACCGTACCAGTGAAGAGATCGATCCTGATACGCCTCTCTTCGGCACCGGGCTCGGCCTTGATTCCGTGGATGCCGTCGAGATCATCGTGGCCCTGGAAGCCGAATTTGGGATTTCATTGGATGAAAGTGAAGGCCGGCTCGCCTTGCGAACGATAAATTCACTCGTCGATTTGGTCCTGAATCGGGAGGTTATGCCTCAGTTACTTGAGTAGTACAGACGTCCTAGCTCAATGCTGCTAATTTTTCAAAAAGGCAAAACGATTGTGGGCAAAACCATTCAAAAGCAAAGACAGAAAAATGTAAGGACAGAAACATGGGGATAGGGTATCATCTAAAAATGCTCACAGTGGTGTAAAAAGAAGCCGTAAATATTTTTCTGTCCGCCATTTTTTTGCCATGACTTTCTAGTGAGTGACATTACACAGGTAGGAGAAATGAGCTTGACCGCCGCAACTGAAGCCGGCTATCGCGCCATCCGCAACTCGGTGGCTCTCGCGCAGGAACCCGAGCTGCGCTGCCTGCGCTTGACCGGCGCCGGAGCCTTTGAAGCCCTGGACGCGGTGTCTCCCCGCGACCTCTTTCTTCAAGACGGTCAGATGAAGCACACGCTACTGCTCGAGGAGAACGGCGTCCCCTTCGCCGACGTCTACATCTGCCGCGAGGGAGAGAACGCCTACGTGCTCGGCTATGGCCCTCCGGCGAACGTTATCGCCGCCTGGATCACACGTCACGCGACCGGCAGTGCCGAATTTTCAACCGCCGATCTCGGCGAGTCACACCGCAGCCTGGCCCTCGATGGGCCATTCGCTTGGGAATTGTGCGCTGAAGTGTTCGGCCCCGACATACTCGGGCTGCCATATTTGGGCGTGTTAGTGCTCGGCGATACGCTCGTGTTTCGAGCCGGCAGGACGGGAGAGTATGGCTATCACCTGCTCGTGCCGAGCGACGAAGAAAGCGCGTGGATTCAAAAACTCAATACCACGGGCGAGGTCTTCGAACTGGCGTGGGCCGATGCCGCGGCGCGGGACCAATGCGTATTGGAGAATTTCTTCTTCGATCTCAACCGGGAAGGCAGCTATGGTCTTACCCCGCTGGAACTGCAGCTCCAATGGCGGTTATCCACGCAGAAGACGGAATATCCCGGAGCCGGAGCGATTCGCGCGCTCAGGCAATCCGGGTGGAGTCGCCGGCTCACCTGTTTCACAACGCCGGAGCCTGTGGAGGCCGGCGAGGAAATCACCTGCGACGGCGAACCGGTAGGGAGCGTCTTGGCCGCGGGATATTCTCCGCTGCGAGAAGACTACGTTGGCAAAGCGTTGCTCAATCGTCCTTATTGGCACGCGGGTTTAAGCGCCTTTCAAGTGGGTCGCCGGCCATTAACGACAACCGCAGCGCCCACAGTCAAAAACCTTAGCTTGGAGGTAAGCCCCTACCGCCATAGCTTCCATACCCGCGCGGAGGACTTCAAATGAAACGCTGGGACGGTTCGACGGTTCTGGTCACTGGCGCCTCTCGATCTTTGGGTCGAGCCATTGCCAAGGCCTTCGCGGCAGAGGGCGCCTTCGTCGGTGTGGGCTATCACCGTTTCGAGCGCGGCGCCGAGCAAACCCTCGCCGAAATCAAAGAGTCAGGTGGAGGCGCTGCGCTGGTAAAGGCGGACGTGAGTGATCCGGCAGCGGTTGAGGCCGCAATCGCATCCTTCAATACCGAACGTGGCGGCATCGACGTCCTGGTAAACAACGCCGCCATCGTCGACGACAAGCCCTTCGCGTTAATGTCCGCTGAGAGTTGGTCCGCCGTGCTGCAAACCAACCTGGGAGGAGTCTTCAATTGCTCACGGGCGGTGGTGCGCTCGATGATGGCGCGAGGTCGAGGCGCTATCATCAACATCGGCTCAGTGGCAGGACTCGCCGCCAGCCCGGGGCAAGCCAATTACGCTGCTTCCAAAGGAGGTGTCGTGGTTTTAACGCGCACCTTGGCCGCCGAGCTTGCGCCCAAAGGGATACGCGTTAACGCCGTCGCGCCCGGGCTTCTGACCGAAGGCATGGCCCAACGCTTGGACAGACGCCTAGCCGAGGCCAGACGACAACAAATTCCCCTCGCCCGTTTCGGCAAACCCGAGGAGGTTGCGGCCGCCGTGCTCTTTCTCGCTTCCGATGAAGCGAGCTACATTATCGGCCAGACGTTGGTGGTCGACGGAGGATTGACGCTATGAAAACCGCGCTGCTCTTTGGCGGCCAGGGTGAGCGGAATCTCCACGTCGCTCTGCGGCAAGGCTTGGAGCGGGGTTCGCCATTGCTGGAACGAGCGTTACGCGCTAGCAACTGCACGGCTGATCGGCTTCTAAATGACGGTGGGCGAGCGTTGGAGCTCAGCCACGTGCTCCAACCGATGATTGTGGCGCTCTCGCTCATGGACGCAATCCGCCTCGAAAATCAAGGCCTAGTCGCCGACTACCTGGCCGGCCATTCTTTGGGTGAGTTGGCGGCGTGGGCCTTCGCGGGCGCTATGACGCTCGAAGACGCCGTAGAGATCGCTGCGGTGCGAGGTCGGGCAATGGGCCGGGCGGCACGTGCGCATGAAGGCGGCATGCTGGCGTTGACCGATATCGACGAGGCCAGGCTGCAACGTATGCTGGCGATCGGAGGAGCGAAGGGCAGGCTGGAAGTCGCAGCGTATAACGCGCCCCGCGAAGTGGTGCTCACCGGAACGCTTCCGGCTCTCCAGGCCGTCGCGCCTCTCTGCCAATCGCGCCGCTTGAACGTGAGCGGCCCGTGGCACAGTCCACTTATGGAAGAAGCAAAGCCCGAATTTGCCACCGCCCTGGAAACGCTGCCCATTGGACAAAATATTCGGCCCGTTGTGTCCGGCCATGATGGAGTTTGCCTCAAAGACGCTCGCGAGATGGCTCCCCGACTCCTGGCGCAACTCACCGAGCCATTGCGCTGGACCGCCGTCCTCGCCACGCTAGTCTCGTTAGGAGTTGAGCGTTTCGTGGTGGCCGGTCCAGGTCGCGCTATGCGCTACTTGGTGCATCGAAATCTCCCCTGGGCCGAGGTGAGGACAACATGAAATCCGATTCGCATGACTCACCGCTGCCAATGCGATCGCAGGTTGCATATTTTTACAGATGAAATTGGTAGCAAAAAATGAATGCAATAAGTTTCTTTTCTCTCGCATGGTTCCCAAACATTATTTTTCTGCCAATCATTTTTCTGTCATAGCTTTTGTTCATGCCAACTCGACTTTGTCGAACTAGTTCTGTGAGCGAATTCCCTTTAGGTTCCAGCTTATCGGCCGGCAGGCAACTCCTCCTCGGCGCCGATGTTGTGAGCCTTCTGTTACCGGAGCGGCATCCAATGATCATGGTCGATCGCATTATCGACTATGGATCATCGCCGCATCCGCAACTGATTGCCGAACGCTATATCTCGGCCAACGAGCCTGCATTTGCCGGGCACTTTTCTGATCTGAAGCTATGGCCGGGAGTTCTTACCATCGAAGGGCTGCGACAATGCTGCCAACTTCTCGATCTACTCCACCAACTGGAAGAGGCCGATCTCCTCGAAAGCCTCCTTGCCCTGCAACGAGATCTTATGCTCCGACAGCATGTAGACGAGGCGTTGCGTCAGCGCGTTCTCAATGCGCTGGAAGAAATGCGTCAACCTGAGCCATCGTCTCTTACACTGCGCGTAAAACTACTCGCGCCAATATTTGCCGGATGTGTCATCGAATATCAAGTGCGACAGCTAGGGCAGGATACCAACAACTGGTCAGTGCAGGCAGAAGTCGAAGGCCGGATAGTTGCGAAGGGAGATATTGCATGTCGGGATCTCGTTGGGTGATCATCTTGCTCGCGCTGCTCGCGAGCGCATGCTCTATGCGCCATCGTGTTTGGTACGGGCACAGTCCCGACCGCCAACACCGGGTGGAAGTCATCGAGCAAGGCGGTCATCAGCATCTCCAAATAGACAACGAGCCGCCGCGACGTTACCTCGGAGTCGTGATAGAAACCATCCACTTCAGCGAAGACTCGAAGCGTCTGGCCTATGCCGCTGAAATCGATTCCGGTTGGGTTATAGTCGTCGACAGCACGCGCAGCCGTCCGTGGACCGGCATTGGCGAGGTCCTATTCGGGCCGGATCAACGGCTGGCGTATGTCGCCAACGACTCGGGACGTTGGCGAGTCGTGCTCGAAGGCGCGCCGAGCCCTCTTTACAAGGCCGTGATGCGAGGCTCGCTGACCTTCTCGCCCGACGGCCGGCGCCTCGCCTTTGTGGTGGCCGAGGGTGACGGCTTCCGGGTTATTGTAGACGGCGAGCCCGGCCCTCTTTACCAGGCTATTGGCGCGCTGCGATTCGATCCGGAGGGCAAACGACTGGCCTACGTCGCCAAGCGCGACGGCCAACAATATCTCGTTCTAGGCAAAGAACTGCTTGGCCCATTTCTCTCGCTGGCAGATTTCACCTTGGGCCCGGACGGTCGACTTGGTATACTAATTCGCGGCGAGGGTGGTTGGCATGCGATGGTCGATGGAAGAGAGAGCGAAGCCTTCGACAATATCAACGCCATCCACTTCTCGCAAGCTGGACGACACGCCTACGCCGCGCAACGTGACAGCCTTTGGCTCGTTATTTTAGAGGGAGAGCGCAGCCCGCCCTACACAAGCGTCGGCGAGCTTGTCTTTGCCCGGGAGTTGCTGGCCTATCAAGCAGGCTTGGGCAAAGATGCCTTCGTTGTCGTTGACGGCATTCGTGGTCCGTCTCTGCAACGGGTTGGGCGTTTGGCGATCAGCGCGGACGGCGCCCATCTCGCTTACTTGGGGCAGCCGTGGGAAGGAAATCTCTCCGTCTTTCACGATGGCGTTGCGCATCCCGTCTCACGCGCGCTCGACGGCACGCTTGTCCTGAGCGATGACGGCCGACGTTGGGCTTGCCTGGCATTGAACGAAAGCGGCAAGCGTATCGAGGTCGTCATCAATGGAGAATTTCGACGCCCTTTCGACTTTGAAGAAATGACCGCACTCCTCGTGTTGGCCCCGGAAGCGCCAAGCACCCGACATGAAACCATGCTGCGCCGTTGGGTCAAAGCGGAGCTCGAAGCTTCCCGCGCTGATCCGGCACAGACACGGGCGTCTGAACCGTTCAGGCATCCATGAGAAATTATGTCCCGAGCGGCTTTGTTTTTTATCTGGCCAGCAAAAAGAGATTATACATGGCCTGGAGCCATGCCAAGTGGACAGCATTTCAAGCGGCGTTGCGAGAAATAAAAACGACCTGCTGTTTCCGAAACTGCGACGGCGTCATGCCGGTGTGCTTTTTGAAAGCCGTATTGAAAGCCGAGATCGAGCTGAAGCCGGCGTCAAAGCCGATTTCGGCAATATTGAGATTGGCTTTGGCCGGATCGCGCAGCATCTGTTGCGCTGCTTCGACGCGATGGCGGTTCACAAACTCAAAAAAGTTTTGTTGAAACCTTTCGTTGATGATCTGGGAAAGGTGGTGCGTGGATACGGCGAGGCGCTGCGCCAGCTTTGGCAGGGTCAAATCACAATTGCGATGTGGCTTTTCATTCGTCATCAGCTCCAAAAGCTTGCGATGATATTCTTCGGCTTTCGCCGGCGCCAAAGTGGATTTTTCATATTTCTTTTTCGGAACGATTTCTGCGGCAAAAGCCGCAGCGCCGTTGCCGGAAAAAATCTCGGGCTGGCGCAGGCCCATGTAGCCGATGGCATACATGGCGAGGGAAGCCCACAGCCAGATATAATTCGCCGTCACCGGATCGCCGCCGAATAATTGCCAGCCGCAAGCGGCCACCCAATCCACCGCGAAGAGGATGAGCAAATAACGCAGCCAGTTGAGATTGATTTTTTCGAGGGATGAGAACGACTGCGTGATGGCGCGGGCGTAACCGCGAAGCGTCACAATTGTCGCGATGAGGTAAACGAGCAGGTGCGCCAGCGCCAGCCAGAGGATGATCTCGCACATTTGGCATGGCATCGCCGGTTCTTCCACGAGGGAGGTGATTTTCGTCCCGGCAGATTGCAAAAAGAATGAGAGGGAAATTGCTGCGCCAATCGCCGGAAGAAGATGTGATAATCGCTTGCCGTCCACGCGAATTTCTCCTCGCGTCAAAGCGAAGACGTAAAAATAAAACAGCGGCCCGCATAGGAAAACCAGCGGCGCTTGCATTTGAGCAAAATTTAGGAGGCCGAGCTGATCATTTGAGCCGGATAGAATTTGCAGTGTGATGCTGACGGCAAAAAGAAAAAGCAGCGCGGCGAGAATGCGATTAGCGGCGCGATTGCCGCGCGGAATGGTCAGGAGCGCAAGCGCTAGCAAGAGGCCTTGCGCGGCGCCGCCGAGCAAAGTAATGGCGATGAAGTCGAACGATGTTTGCATACTATGTATAATTCAGATGAGTCGTCGGAGTTATAGTATTACCCAGAAAAAACTATCACGACCACGAAGATCTTTTAACCAAAAAAACATACTCGTTGAAATCACAAACCGGCGTGCAACCGATTTATTGGTAGATGCTATTTGACGTTAGATTCGATAAGTCCATAACCAAGCAGCAAAATTTCCAGTTGGTGTCCAAAAGGGTTGCATATTTAAGGCAAAATTTTAGGCGGGCGCTATTCCCAGGCAAGGCGCATTAATCTATTTGCACGAAGACGCCAGCACGAAATCCGTTTTCGTCTAGAATATTCACGCGGCGACCGGTTCTAAAACAAACTCATCCTTATGTTTGAGCAGAGCCTGACTCGCCAATTGCACTGCTTCTTTGATAGCGTCCTTCGTGATGCTGTCGTTCCACTCCTCAATAATAGTTTCCCACGCCATACCACTAGCAACCTGTTCAAGAACATCTGAAACCAGGACCCGTGTACCACGAAATGTCGGTTTGCCATGACAAATTTTAGGATCGGCTACGATGTACCGCCCGAGCAAGCTCGCCTGCGAATTCTTTTTCATAATTTCTCCAGATTTATTTTGAGTATGAGAAAAGCATCAAAATCTGATTGCTTCATAAAATTAGAAAAGTGTATAAAGAAAATCAAGCTTTTTAATTTTGCTAGCGAGTGTCCTACGGTATAACTACCTCGTAGCGTCAAAAACATACTCGTTGAAATCACAAACCGGCGTATAGCCGATTTGCTGATAGATGTGATTCGAGGTGGGATTTGACAAATCCGTATGTAAATATCGCGGTCATTAATTTTGTTCGTCGCTGTTTCCCGTGCCTCAGCCAAGTCGCCGCCAGACAAAGCCTCTTGCGTAAAAGCAAAAATCCGCGGCATTTGGGTAAGTTGTTAGAATCATAATCTAAATTGAATAACCAGCTCCGGCCCTTGGCCATACATCTCATTTTGGTAGCCACCCCAGCGGTTCATAATCTGAAATCCATAATCGACAATTAATTTCTCGAACTGGCCGGGATAGTAGCATCGCATGGCGATTTTCAGGATCGCTTCGTCCATCAGCGTTTCTCTTTCGTAACGGCGATAGATCAGCTCGGGGTAAAGAACAAGCTTCGCCGCATCCATCCGAGGCCTTCTTTCGTGGTGAATGATCTTCCCGCCATCAACCAGCATTTCCCAGCAAAAAATTTCGCCATCCACACGCCACTCGCGGCGCATGCTCTCCGGATCGCGCCTGGGGTTGAATACGTTCAAAATGCAACTCCCGTCGTGCGCGAGATGCTCGCGGATGCATTCAAACAAGCCTGCGACCTCGCGATCGGTTTCGAGATTTTGCATGACACGATAAGGGGCGATGATCAAATCGAACTTTCGCGCCAAATCGAAGTTGGTTATGTCTCCGGCATCAACCCGAACTTTCTCTGCGCCGATCTTGGCCTTCTCGAGCTTTGGGCGGCAAATTGCAATCATGGCCGGCGAACGATCAATGCCATGAATATAGCCGCATGATGCCGCCAGCGGCACGGTTACACGTCCGGTCCCGCATCCCAATTCAAGAACGTACGCCTGCGGCGAAAGAATCAGACGCTCGTAAAAAGGGACGTCGTCCAATGGGTTCGGATCCAAATCGTAATACTTGGCGGCTGCGGCGCGAATGTCTTCGGACATATTTTGTAGATCGACTGGGAGTATTTTAATTGACAACCGATATTATACAACAAAAAGCAAAAATTGCAAGTCTTAAAGCAAAAAAAGATTTTTTCGTAACGCTGCGGCTGCATCTTGATTTTTCGAGGAGATTTGCGTAATTTTAAAACCGCTGCAAGCGAACGGCTCCCAAGCAACATGTCATTCAGAAGGAATCTTTTTCGATATCGAGCACGGTGCTGGTGTTGAAAAAGATGCTTCCAGCATGACATTTTCTTTTACTTTTACAAACTCCAATAGCGCTGAATAAAAACGGATAAACTTATGATACGATTTAAGCACTGGACTTTTGCTGCATTGTTGCTCGCATATTTTGCGACGGCGTTCGCGCAAAAGTACAACATTTTTCACACGACGCTGGAAAACGGCTTGGAGGTCATCGCCGTGGAAAATGCGATCGTACCGTTGGCGACCATCGAGATCGCCGTGCGCAACGGCGCGTTCACGGAAACGCCAGAGTATGACGGCTTGTCGCATTTGTACGAACACATGTTCTTCAAAGCCAATGCCGAACTGCCGGATCAGGAAAGCTTTCTCGAGCGCGTCGGAGATCTGGGCATGTCTTGGAACGGCACAACGCGCGAGGAAGTGGTCAATTACTATTTTACGCTGCCCAAAGACAATTTGCGAGAGGGGTTGGAGTTTATGCGCGACGCCATCCGCACGCCGTTGTTCCTCGAAGAAGAGCTGGTACGGGAGCGGCCCGTGGTCATCGGCGAGTACGACCGGCAAGAATCCAACCCGGTGTTCCATCTCATTACCGCGGTCAACAAAAAGCTGTGGCGCCAATATTACAGCCACAAAAACATCATCGGCGACCGCGCGGTGATTCTCTCGGCGGATCGGGAGAAAATGAAGACGATCCAACAGCGCTATTACGTGCCGAACAATGCGTCGCTGATCGTGGCCGGCGACGTCAAGCACGAGAAAGTTTTCAAGTTGGCAAAAAAGATTTTCGGCTCATGGCCGCGCGGCGAAGATCCGTTTGTGAGTTTTCCGGCGCCCGACCACCCGCCGCTGCCGAAAACCGAAATCGTGGTGGTGGAAAAGCCGGTGAATGCAATCACCATACAAATTGGCATGCACGGGCCCAGCGTGCGCCAAGATCCGGCGGCGACTTATGCCGCCGACGTGTTTTCCTACATTCTCAGGCAGCCCAATTCAAAATTCTACAAACAACTCGTCGACAGCGGGCTGTTGACGGGGGTCAATTTAAACTATTACACGCTTCACAAGACCGGCCCGATCACGATTTTGGCACAGACTTCGGCGGAGAAATATGAGGCCGCAGCCAAAGCGATCTTCACGCAGATTCAACAATTCACCGATCCGGATTATTACACCGACGAGCAACTGGCCAACGCCAAGCACCAGCTCGAGATCAACGAGACCTACGGCCAGGAGCGGCCGTCGAATTTCGCGCACACCGTCGGCTTCTGGTGGAGCGTCGCCGGGCTTGATTATTATTTGGCCTACGTGGACAATCTGCGCCAGGTTTCGCGCGACGACATCAACGCCTACGTGCGCCGGTACATTCAAAACGCGCCGTACATTATGGGCGTATTGGTCTCGCCGGAAGACCGCAAGAGGCTGCAAATTAATGCTGAAGGAAAACCATTATGAAAAATTCAATACGCATAAGCTGCAACCCAAAAGAAAGAGCTGCACGCCAAGACGCGAAGACGCCAAGGCCCCGCAAAGAAAAAACTTTCCGTATTCTTTGCCCCGCCGCGGCGGGGTCTTGGCGTGAGATTTTTGGTTTTTTCTGCAAAAAATTTCTCTGTTTTAGGCAACAACGAGAACGGTGGTTGATGGCGATTGGCGCGGCTTTGCTCTTGGCGCTTTCGCCGGCATGGGCGGGCAACGTGGAAGAGTTTGCCGTCAACGGCCTCAAGGTCATTTTGAAAAAAAATCCGGCGAATGCGATAGTTGCAACGCATTTATACATTCGCGGCGGCGCTTTGAATTTGACGCCGGAAACCGCCGGCCTCGAGCCGCTGCTATTTGACGTTGCCACGAAAGGCACGGCGAAATATGCCAAAGAAACGCTCAACGCCGAGCTGTCGCGCATGGGCACACAAATCGGCGGCAATGCCGAACGCGATTATAGCGTGATGCGCATGCGCTGCGTGAAAACGCATTTCGAGCGCTCGTGGGATATTTTTGCCGACGTCGTCATGAATCCGACGCTCGATTCCCAGGAACTCGAGCTGGCGCGCGAGCAGCTCGTGGCCGCCATTCGCCAGCGCGGCGATCACCCGGACTCTTATTTGGAAATGATCGGCGACGCCCGGTTTTACGAAGGCCATCCTTATGCCCTCGATCCGGCCGGCACCGAAGCGTCCGTGAGCAAGATTACCGCCGGCCAGATGCGGCAATATCTCAAGGAAAATTTGTTGACGTCAAAACTGTTGCTGGTGGTGGTCGGCAACGTCGAAAAAGCGGATTTGCAAAACAAAGTGGCAGCGGCTTTCGGTCAATTGCCGGTGGGGAGTTACAAGCCGCAATATCCGGCCATGGTGGAACATGCCCACGGCAATGTGTACACGCAGACGCAGGAATTGCCCACCAATTACATCATCGGCTATTTCACCGCGCCGAGCCTGCGCGACGCCGATTATTACGCGATGCGCGCCGCCATCTCGGTGCTTAACGATCGCTTGTTCGATGAAGTGCGCACGAAGCGCAACTTGTCGTATGCGCCGTCAGCGTATCTCGAAGACTTGTTCGCCAACTGCGGCAAGCTCTACGTCACCACGGCGGAGCCTGACACCACGATCAAAGTGATGCTCGCCGAGGTGAAGCGCTTGCAAAATCGCCTGCTGAACGCCGAGGGGCTGCGCGAGCGGATCAACCTTTCGCTGACCAGCTATTATTTGCAAAATGAGAGCAACGCCGCGCAGGCCGAATTTTTGGCGCGCTTCGAATTAGCGGGGCTGAGCTGGCGGGAGAGTGAGAAATTCATTAAAAAGAGAAAAAAGACGACGCCCGAACAGTTGATGGCGGCAGCGCAAAAATATATCAGCAACATTCAGTTCGTCGTGATTGGCGATCCGGCGAAGATCGATCAAAAACTGTTTACAAAAAATCTGTAAGGTTTGGCGAACCGTTCCGACTAAACTGTGGATGAGCTTCTTCATGGCAGGCGGCGGTTGTGTGGCGTTTAAATGTGCTGATTCGTGAAAAACCGATCCGGAAAACTAAACAAAGCTATGAAACTGAAAGACAAAATGGTCCGCTGGCTGGCGCGGCGATTGCCGGCTTGCAAAGAGGTGACGAGAATGGCTTCGGAGGCGATGGAGCGAAAATTGACACTGCGCCAGCGCATTGAGATGAGGCTGCATTTGCTGATCTGCACGCTGTGCATGCGTTATGTCAAACAACTGCAATTCATGCACGACGCCATCCAGCAGCACGCCGCCCAAATCGAAACCGGCGCCGCACCGCCTTCGGTCCTTTCTCACGACGCGCGTGAACGCATGAAACAGAAGCTGAAAACGTAGCCGTCGCAGATTTGACAGCAGAGAACAGCGGCCCGCGCATCGGGTGTCTGGCTGGAATTTTATTGTTGCGCCATAAAACGCCACTTGCTGTAATTCGAGCAAGTGGCGTTTTGTTTTCAATTTTTTTTGCACGTGGGAAGAAATGTCCCCTTACCGTCGTCTAAATAATAAAAAGCGACCGAGGAGGTCACTGCACTTAGCACCAACGACAGCGGAGCGTAGGCTGGATTTACGCGCGATTTTTCTCACCCATCACCGGCGATTGTACATGGTGGCTTATCGCCTGACTGCGTCGCGCCACGATGCCGAAGACATTGTGCAGGAAGTTTTTGTGCGCCTGCACAATAAGCTCGAGCAATTTCAACAGGAGATTGCCTTCCCGCTTGCGGCTATTGAAGCTTTGCCGGACTCGTTTCGCTTGGACTGCGTGCGCGTGCTGGAGTGCAACGGCAAAAAATGCGTTCAATTCACCTGCATCAAAGCCGGCAAAGTGATCAACATTTTTCAACACGCTTTAGGGCAACCCTGGACGCTCGGCCAATTTGCCGTCGCGCGCGCGCCGATTTGCAACGTGGAATGCTTGTTGGTGAGCACACAGAATGTCACGGCGGTGAGCTGGAAGGGGAACCATTCGGAGTATCTGACGATTGGCGATCTCACGCCGCAGGAGATCGCGCAAGTCGTGCAAGTTTTGCAATGATCCCGGCTTCCGATTGCTGCCCGAGTCAGTGCCCGAATTAACGGACATTCGATGCGCAGGGGCGAAGTTATGCTTCGCCCCTGTCACCCTTCTTATTGCACTCCAAATCTCTTAATTTTTCGGCAACAATCTTCCGACAATTGTTCTCGAGGCGTCACCGTTTTGGCTGGTGACCTGAATCTTGATTGTGGCGTCTTTGGCTAACAAGCTATCAGGTTCTGCGTTGGTCAAAGTAAAACCAAACTGCGTCCAGGCGCGAGATTGGGTATCCTTCAGGTTTATGTTGGTGTCCCCGTTAAGCTTGCCGTTATCAACCGTCACGCTGATCGTGGTGCCGGCAACCAGGGGATTGTTGTTCTGGTCTTTCACCTTATAGGTAAAAAATTGCGAGCTGTAGGGGGCAAGATTGAAAGTCGTCGGCGCCACCTCGATGGGCATTGTCCCTCCGGAAAACAAAACGGGACCATCGGTTTTAATCTTCACGCCATTTTCATTAACCGTTTCCGCGATGATGAGAGCGAACCCAGGCTCGGTAAAAGGAAAAGTATATCTGGGAATTCCTTGAATTCCTTGCGGTCGCGGGCTGGCGGAAGTCAAAATAATCGAAGCTCGTCCAAGCGCATCGGTCACCGCCGAGCCGCCGATAATGCCGCCGCTGCTGCTAAATTGCACGACGGTTCCCGGCGGCACCGGGTTGGAATATTTGTCGCCCACAAACGCCGTGATTTTATTTTCCAAACCGTAGTATATCCAACCCGCAAAGTTCAGTTTTTCGAACGCAAGAGAAAAATGGCTTAGGTCCGGCAACCCGCCGTGAATGGCAATCGGAACCGGCGCCGCGGTGATCGTAGTGCCTTTGATTTGCGCCACCACTTGCACGGCGCCCGCCTTGGTTCCGCTGGTGATTATGGTCGAAACCCGGCCGTTCGCATCGGTTTCAGCCGAAGCCGGGTTCAAAACTTCGCCGCCGCCGAGGCCGCCGGCGATTTTAAAATTCACGGTCACGCTGTGCTGCGTATCAACCGGGACGCCGTGGGCATCTCTCACTTCGAACGTCATTTTTGAGGTGGCTTGGCCGCCGGAGCCTTTCACGAATATACTGCTCGTGGTCACGTCAATCAGCACGATGTTGGTCGCATTGCCGGAACCTTCTCCGGAACTGACCAAGCGACTTAATTTAATCTCCGCGACCGACGTGACGCGGTCTTTCTTAATGGTGAGCGAGACCAGTGAATCGTTGGCGAAGCCGGTTTTGGAAATGACCAGCTTGACGGTTCTGGAAATCGTGTCCGGCAGCTCGATGGACAAGGCATACTTGCCGCCGGCGCCGGTTTCTGTGCTGCGATTGAAAGGCAGGGCTTTCACCAATGCCTTTTCAATCGGCGCGGAGGTGGCTTTGTCCACGACGCGGCCTTCGATTTGTGCCACGTTGAGCGTTTGTGTCGGGGTCTCCGTGCAGCTTTGCAGCGTGATCCCCAAGCCGGCGATGAGCGCCGGGAGCAAAACTTGTTTGATCGGCATGAGCAAATTTCGCATGTGTGTTGTCCTCTTGCTGGATATTGTTAAGTCCGTCCTTGCAGGAAAAATAAAATTTTCATCGTTCGCAGCCTTCCCAAAACACACATTCGATAATTTCTATACGAGCTACGTTGTCATGATGCAGAATAAATCGGCGTAAATACCGACAAGCCGGCAATGACTCTTTGTTGCCGTTGGCGAAAATAGACGTTGCAAAAAAATTTTCGATGTGCTAAATTGATTATATGTTACACGCGCGTTAAAACTCAGGCCAAAACTCGCGGAATTTTACCCGCGACGCTCGTCAACCTGTGGCTGGCTGAACGATTGCAGTCAGCACAGTGACGGTTGATCGTTTTTCAAATACGCATGGATGCGACTTACTTTTTCGTGATCGACGTGGGCCATCCGCCGCGCCCGCCGCAGCAGGTTGAAAACGAGCTTGCCGAGGCGCTTGCCAAGGTGCGCAATTCAGCGAGCCTGCGCGCCGTCAAAGTCGTTCACGGCTACGGCAGTCATGGACGAGGCGGGAGCACGAAAGAAACGGTTCGCAACTGGGCCTTTCAATTTCGCCGGCGCTTTCGTGCCGCCATCAACGGCGAGGACTACGATATTTTCCACGAAGACACCCAGGAAATGCGGCAGGCTTGCGGTCAAATCGACGATGCCGATTTGGGAACCGGCAATCCGGGAATTACGGTCATTTGGGTCAAATAGCGGTTGCAATTACGCGGTGTTTGCCATTGATAAAACGACGTTACAGTTTTACTGAGAGGTTGAGCCCGCCGCCCCAACCTTCAAAACCCGCCGATTTCAATTCCGGAGCGCGGTATCTGCAATATCGTTTTTGCAATTCAAAAACGAAATTTGAAATCAAGATGATACACTTTCCGGCGCGCTTACGAAACTGTCAACGTCTTCCTTAAATCATCCACCTAAAAAATTCCTCTCAGTTTTTCAATCATTTAAAGCAATGCGTTTTACCCAACTCAACGCGGCGCGCCGTCTTTAGGTTTTGGCATAAGCCTTGCAGAAAAATTAGGCAATGATGAGTTAACACGCATTAGGATCGAGCCCCGACGTGTCATGAATTTTATTCAAGGAGAGTCGGGGCAACAATGATCTTAATGTTGACTTCCCGAAAATGAGTAAACAAGGACGTTTCTTAGGGAAGCACCTTGCAGGAAGCATGGGCATCTCGCTTTAGCGGGACATGAAATTCGCGCCCGGTCCAGATACGTGGTTCAACCAACCACCGGCCTTTCCGCCATCGCGGCGAACAGTGACGTTTGCCCGAAAAAAATGACAAGTGGCCGGGCGCGCTTTTCGTGAAATCAAACGCAGTCGTTTTCATATAAAAAGTTGTGGCTCCCCCTCACAGCCAAGAGGTCCGGGTTGAAAGACCTGGGCCTTTTTTATTTCGAAAAATTTTTTACGAACCGGCGAGATGTGCTCGGCATCGCTCAAGGTAAAGGCGCGAAATCGGATCGTCAGGAAAAATTGCCAAACACGCTTCGAATAGTGACATGGCCTGTGGCCAATCCTCGGCATGGAAGTAATGCAGGCCACGATTGTATGGCGCCAGGCAGGCGAGCTTATGCTCTTTCACGATGTCCGAATCCGCATCGAAGAGCTCGTAAATGACGACCGGCCTGGTTTTCCCCGGGACTTGCGCGACGTCAACCTCGCGATAGCAAAATCTTTCCGGATTTGAAATCTCACGGAATGCCGACTCAGAGACCAGAACCCCGACGCCGTAATGTTTGGTCAAATTCTGCAAGCGCGAGGCGAGATTGACGGTGTCGCCGATGATGGCCGATTCCATGCGAACTTCCGAGCCGATGGTGCCCCAAATGACCTTGCCGGTATTGACGCCGACGCCGATGTCGATTGGCGGCTCGCCGCGTTCCAGGCGCTCACGGTTGTGCTCGTTGAGCGCTTTTCGCATGTCCAGCGCAGCCTCAATCGCTTTGTCTTGGTGTCCGGATAAATAGAAAATGGCCATGATTTCGTCGCCGACAAACTGGTTGATGAAGCCGCCATGCTGATGAATGACCGGCTGCATGCGCCGCATAAATTCATTGAGAAACGCCAAGGTTTCGTTCGGGGAAAGGTTCTCGGCAATGGAAGTGAAGGAACGAATGTCGGTAAATAAAATGGTCGCGATGCCCTCTTCGGCGCCGCCGAGCTTGATGCTCTCCAATCCCTCTTTGGCAATTTTATCGAGCACAGGCTCCGGAACGAACAAACTGAAGACGTCGCGCGTGCGGCGCACAGTGATGAGCTGGGTTTCCAGATTTCTATTGGTGCGCGCAAAGTTGCGCGCCAGAAACACCGACATTGAAATCATCAGGATCATGGCGGCATAGAAGGGCGTGGGGAACTCTTCAAAAGTCCACGGTTCCGGCACGACTTTCAGCGCAATCAGAAGCCAATAGGCGCCTGTCAGCGTGAACGGTATCATGCCGAGCAATATCATCCAACTTCCTTGAAATTGAACCACACGTTTTTTCATCCAGGCCATGACCGGCGCTCGCACCACTTCTGCAAAAGCGGCGATATAGAAGAGGTTGAGATATTTCACGGCAAGGGATGGTCTGAACCAACCCCAAAGTGTGAGCCCTGCGCCGATTGCGCAAAAAAGCGCGAAAAGTCCGGGCCGTTCAGGAAAGATCAGCGAATATGTCAGGCGGATAAAAAATAACATGGTGATGGTGAGCGCCGTGAATTGCAGGCGTGCCATCCACACAAATTGCATGAGGTCGTTTGCAACAAGCAGCGGTTGGAACCAAAAATAAATCGTCGGCGCCAGAAAAGCGGCGAGCGCCGCGAAATAAAGATTGGGGCGCAGCGGGGGATAAAACAAAAAGAGCAGAAAGTGCAACAAGGCAAACGCCAGCAGAATGCCCATCAGCAACATCTGATGAATGCCGACTGTTCTTCTGAAATTGTCGCGCGTGGCGCTCATTTGCTGCAAGCCGCCGATCTTGAAGTTGAAGCCGGGCTCCGCGCCGGCGGCAAGAGGCGATTGCAGAAAGAAGCTGGAATAGCGAATGGCAATGAGGCGCCGCGATTTGCCGCCCGCAACCTCCGAAGGCGCGCGAAAAACGACGGGGCGAAGCTCGGGCATCAAAGTGATCTTAGGCATTTCATCTTTTTTGGAGGTTCCGACCTTGCCGAATTGATAAAGCAGCTTGCCATCCAAATAAAATTCAATTGCTCCGGCGTATTCCATCGCGAGACCAAGTGGTGAATTCTGGAGAACGGAATCGACTTCCAGGACATAACGAAACCAGCCGATGCCTTGCCAGCGATCAAGTGGGAACTCGTCGATTTCGATTTGCTCCCAATCGCTATCATCAAACTCCGGTTGTGCCCAGGTGGTGTCGTCGCCCGTGTGATATTTGTAGAAATTGGGAGAGACAATTTTTCCTTCTAACTGGGCGCGGGCTGGCAGTGCGCTTTGTAGAAGGAAAAAACAGCAAACCAACACCGAGATTTTAAGAGGTTTACTCATTGTTTCGCCATGGTTTTATGCTATTTTCAATCTGATCGAATTACACCCCCGCCAGTCGGGCCGACTGGGTTACTTTCATCACCACAAACGTCACGTCATCCTCCTGCGGCCGGCCATTCGCCCATTTCTCGCCGGCAGCAACCATGTAGTCGATGATGGCTTGGGGCGATTCGTGCGCCACTTCTTCTACGAGTTTTTTCGCGCCGGGATAATCCAAGATTTCGCCTCTGGCGTTGAACATTTCCGGCAAGCCGTCGCTCATGAGCACCAGGGCGTCGCCGAAAGCAAGCTCCGTCTCGACTTGCTGATAAGGAAAGTTGGGAAACTCACCCAGCGGCATGCCCTTTAACGCGATCTCGTCAACTTGATTCGTCTTGGCTTTGTACAGCAGCGCTGGCGGCATTCCGGCAACGGCAATCCGGAGGTGATTGTCTTTACATCTCACCAACGTCATCGCCATGTACATATAGCTCAGGTTCATACTCTTCAGCGCGCCGGACATTTTATGAAAAATTTGCGGCAGCGCGGCTTCGTGCGCCAGCGCTTTGAACAAGCCTTTGGCAATTGAGACCATCGCGCCGGCCTTCATTCCATGTCCGGTGGCGTCGCCGATGGCGATGGTCAGCGTTCCATCATCATCAAGATGAAAGTCGTAATAATCGCCGCCCACTTCGGCGGCCGGCTTCGAGTAGACGGCGATTTCGAGATGGGGAAGTCTCGGAAAGTCTTGCGGCAACATGGAGAGCTGCAACTGGCGGGCTTCTTCCAGCTCTTTAGTTTTGCGGGCGTTTTCCGCTTCCGTTCTGGCGAAGTTACGCGCCAAAAATACGGACATCGAAATCATTGGCAACAAGACCGCGTAAAAGGGCGCAGGAAAGTCTTCAAATTCCCAGGGTAAAGGCACGACATCCGGTAGTAGGGCGAGCAAATAATAAACGACCACCAGGGAAAACGGTATAAGGCCGAGCAAGATAATCCAGCTCTCTTCTAACAGCGCCTGGCGTTTCTTTATTCTGAACACGACCAGGACTCGTATGGTTTCGGCCCAACCAACGAGATAAAACAGGAACAGATACGGCCCTGCTATTATTGGCCTGAACCAATACCACAAGGTAACGCCAAGGCCGATCAAGAAAAAGGAAACGAACGTCTTAGGCAGTCTGGAATACATGAGAGAATAGACCAATCGGATAAGAGACAGAGTCGTGAGTGTCCAGGCAGCCACACGCAAGCGCTCGACCCAACCCCAATGCGCCAACGGCGTTACAAAACCACGTTGGAACCAAAAGTAAACGAGTAGAGCAAAAGAAACGGCCAGCGCCGCATAGTAAAGATTGGCGCGTGTGCGTGGATAGAACAAAAAAAGCAGGAAATGCCCAAGCCCGAAAGCGAGGCATACGCCCGTCAGGAACATCTGATGAAGGGTCACTTTTCTTCCCAAATTGTCGCGTTGGGTATGCATCCGATCGAGGTCGCTAATATTCCACAAGAAGCGTGCGTCATCATAACCCGACCAAACAGGTGATTGCCTAAAGAAATCCGAATAGCGAAAAGCGAGGAGGTGTCGGGATTTGCTTCCAACCGTGTTTGAAAAAGGATGAAAGGCGATGACTTTAACGTGGGGATTATCAAATGTAAGTATAGGCTCTTCCTGCTCTTTTGACGTTGCGACCTTCCCAAACCGGTGGAGCAGTACGCCATCCAAATAGAATTCAACCGCACCGACTGCCCTCATGGATAGGCCCAGCGGTACATTCCAGAGTGTTGAATCCACTTCCAGGATATAACGGAACCAGCCGATACCCGGCCGGCGATCTCGTGGGAAGGTTCCATGCTGTATTTGCTCCCAATCGCGATCATCAAACTCCGGCTGTGCCCAAGTCGTATCGTCGCCAGCGTGGTAAGTATAGAACTTGGGATAGATAATTTTCCCTTCGAGCTGCGCTCGGGCCGGCTGGGCCATTTGACAAAGGAGACAGCAGAAGAGAAATGCCAGGATTCTATCGATTTTGTTCATGGTTTTCTCCAATCATTAAATTCACGCCAATCGGGCCGACCCTGGCCTGCGGCCTGAGCATGTCCCATAACTTCGTTACTGGACACTGAGACTGGTGTCCACATGCCACCCCTAACGGGGTTCAGGGACGCTTATAAGGGTCATGTTTGCTATAAACATATCACCGCTATGCGGTTTTTAAAGCCTGGATGCTTTATCAAGCCGTAATTTAACCCCGTTAGGAGTGGCATATTATGATCTCCCTCTGTGTCCAGTACCCAAAATATGGGTAAAGATCAGGGCCTGCGGCAGGGCAGGCTGGGCCACTTTCACCACCACCATCGTCACATCATCTTCCTGCGCCCGGCCATTCGTCCATTTTTCGCCGGCGGCAACCAGATAGTCGATGATGGCTTGAGGTAATTCGTGCGTCACCTCTTCAACGAGCTTTTTCATCGTCGGATAGTCGAGAATCTGGCTTGCTTCGTTGAACATTTCGGGCAAGCCGTCGCTCATGAGCAGCAACGTATCGCCGGACGCGATGATTATGCCGTCGCCATCCTTGTGGCGGACATTCGCTTCTCCGTCGATGCTCGCAAAGAAATCCCTAGCCCATTCAACCGCAGGGAAAGGCCCAAGTAGCAGCCAGCCGGTGATGAATTCGCCGTCACTGGTGTGGATTTGGGCGTGGCCTGCTGAGGTGCATGAGCAAACGAAGATCAAAATGCTTCCGTCAAATTGATATAAAATTGGGATGAATCTTTGCCATAGCCGAAGTCCAATCTCAGGTTGATCTTCTCGGCGCGATTAAAGAGATAGCGAATTCCCCATCCGATCGAATATTTGAAACTTCTGCGCTCGAAGCGGCTCAGTTTATCCGCCACATCGCCATATCCGGCAAAGCCTACCAAGCCGAATCGCCACCATACGGGCATGCGGTATTCCACTTGGCCGGCGATCAGATTCTTATCGCGGTAGCGGTTAGCGGCATATCCCCGCAGAATGCCACCCAATTGCGATAACAACTGGAAAGGAGGATCGCCGGTTCTAAGGCTGATGGCGCCCTGGAAAGCCAGCACATGAGAAGAAAACATCGGGATATATTTTCGTAACCCCAGATTGTAGCTGCTGAAATCAAAATCGCTGCCTATGGCACTGCTGAAGAGCGTTACCGAAAATCCGTGAACACCTCCTGATGAGGGATAGAAAATATTGTTGCGGGTATCCCAATTCACCGAGATGCCGGCGCCTGACGCCGTTCCGCCTTTGCTGCCCAAAATATTTCCCTTTGCCAGCAGGCCATCTTTCTCAACTTCGATGAGCTTATCGTTTCCAAGCTCGTAATGGATGCCGAGGTACAAACCTCTTAACACCTGCTTCTGGAAACTCATGCCAAAGGTGATAATACGATGGGTATAATCTTCGGCCAAATCTGCCGCCGTGTTATTGCCAATCCCGTAAAAGGTGTCGGGAAATTTGAGGTAGCCAATGCCGCCGGTGGGATGATAGGTGTCGTTTTGCCAGTAGAGGTCAGCACTGAATCCGGCAATGATCTGTTGTTTTTGAGTATAAATCAGGGTTGCGCCGATGGTCGAAGGCCGCGCGGTTGTGTCACTTTTTGATTCGCGGTAGTAATAACCGCCTGATGCGCCTCCGGCCCATTTCGTATCCGGCGTGTAAAAAATAATCGGAAAGCCAATCAAGCCGCTGCGCTTCTTTTGGGTCGTATCTTGTTCAGCTTTCACCTCAAAAGCGCCGGCAGAATGTACGGCATTTGATAGCATCAGGACAGCAGAAAACAGGGTTGGCACGACGGCAACTATTTTGTTCGATGGTCTCATGGCAGTTTCTCCCAAATTACATTGTTCCGGAGTTTCTCCGAAGAGCAATTTGAATTAGTTTTTCAGCCTGGTCTCTTCCGCTTTATACACCTCCCCCAAGCCGCCCTGGCCTAATTTCTCCAGGATTCTGTAATGTGAAATTATCTTTCCGATCATGATTTCACCTCAAAAAAATATTTCTGTGGGATTTCCATTTCAGCGGGCGAATTTTCTTGCCGGTTTGAGGCAAAGGAACGCTGGATTGTCATTACATTTCTTGCGTCACTTCACCCCAACCACCACCATCGTCACATCATCCTGAAAATCGCCGCCGCAGAACGCGGTCACCGTATCCATCACACGCTTCTGCAGTTCGGCCACGCCGAAGCTGCGGTTATTGATCAATAGCTCGATCAACCGTGCTTCGCCAAACTCTTCCCGTTCGGCATTCACGACTTCGGTGACGCCGTCGGTGAAGAGCAAAAGCCTGTCACCGGAGTTTAATTCAATCTCGCCTTGCTCAAAAGTTCGCTCGCGAGACATGCCCAGCGCCAGCCCGCCTGCTTTAAGTTCAATCCACGATCCGTCTTGATGGAAAAGAATGGGCCGATTGTGGCCGGCGTTGGTGTAAACGAGTTTCTTGTTTTGGGCGTCCAGTAAGCAATAGAAGAACGTGATGAATTTGCCTGGCGTGATGTTGTTGGAGATTACGCGATTGACTTTTTCACTAAGCTGCTTGGGCGGCATGTCTTCTGAGGCCATGGCGCGGACAATCGCCTGCAAGTTCGACATGAGCAACGCGGCGGGCATGCCTTTGCCAACGACGTCGGCGATGCAAATACCCAATGAATTCTCGGAAAGCTTGATCACGTCATAATAATCACCGGCGACGGCGCGGGCCGGCTGCCATGCGCACGCAATCTCATAGCCCGATAATTGTGGAATCTGCTTCGGCAACAAGCCTTGCTGAATTTCTCGGGCTTTTTCAAAATCGCGCTCTTGCTCACGCAGGCGAACACGATCAAAGCCGGTGGCCATTTGCTCGGCGACCGAGGTGAGAAAATCTTTATCTTCGGCATCGTAATCTTCATCCGAAAGTTTTGTGCCGAGGCTGATGAAGGCAATCAACTCGCTTTTCAATTTGATGGGGACGATGAAAGCGCTGCCAGCTTTGCGCAACGTGAGTTTCTCGGCTTCGGATAATTCTTTCGTTTGCACCTCAAAGGGTGAATCCATCATGGTGAGAAGTCGGCTGTCTACTTCAAACTTGAGTTGACCGAGAATCTCATCCGGCAGGCCGACTTTGGCGGTGGCGACATAAGCGCGGTCGTAAGTGCCTCTGCTAAAAATGGCCACGCTGCGGTTTTGCAGGGCCGGCTGGAGTTGCTCGACGACGAGTTTGAGCATGGCTTGTTGATCAACAGCTTGGGAGATTTCGCGGCTGAGCGTTTTGAGTGCGGTGGGATAGTCGTATTTCTTGCGGAAGAAGCGGCGGTCGACGACGTTTTGGACGCGGTTGCGCACCGGCACGAAGAGTGCAGCGATGAAAAGTGTGGAAATGATGGTTACCAACTGACTCTGAATGCCGGTGTACTTCACGAGCAGATTTCCAACTCCGGCAACCAAGACAAAATAAAGCGCCAGAACGATGCTTGTAACCAAAGCATAAATGATCGTCTTTTTGATGATCAGGTCGATGTCCATCAAACGATATTTCAATATGCCAAAGGCGAAGGAAATCGGAATCAACAAGTATATTAGATTTGGAACCCCTTCGTATCCTATCGAGATGTTTATCTCGACCCAACGTCCTTGAAAGGCTGCCCAAGCTGTTTTCACAATTGGGACAACAAAAGGGCAGGAAACGACAAGAAGCGTTCCCCATAAAGGCCACCGAACCTGCTGCTTCTCTTCGACGCCGCTTTCACGGTAGCTGCGGAATAATGCGACGCAAGTAGCTATGGTGTAAAACAAGAACCACAGGAGCACCGTTAAACCAACAATCAAAAAGAGCAATAAAGTTGCATCGCCCTCAGAGCTTCGTGCTACCGTCCCCTTGGTCGCAATCAAAGCCGCCGCAGTGATCCCCACCAGCGCGGTTAGTCCATATATCCGGATGAAAATGTGAGGATGCTTTTTGACAATGGGCCTTTCTTTGGGAAAGACGAGGGCAAAGTGTAAAAATAACGACGGTAGTAGCAAAACCGCAATGCCCTGCATAGCCGTAATAACGATCTGAGCGATTGTCCAAGAACGGGCAACATCGAACCCCAAAACGGGCTTGTGCTCATACGCCGCAAAGAAAAAAGCCGACGCGATTGCCGACATCAGAAAAAAAATGAAGGCGCGGGGGTCTTGCGGTTTCTTGCGAAGGACAAGGATGCCGATAACAAGAAAAACGGCTCCGACCAGAATGCTCGTGAGGAAGTCTATGATTATTGCCCTTGCTTTGAGCGGAGAAGTCAGGATGAGCGGGAAAACAAGCTCCTGTTTGCCTCTTTTGATTTGATAACTGAGCGTATCACCAGCCTCAATATGCGCGGTGATTTCTTGAAGTCGCGTCGTGTCGTTAGCGCTTATGCCGCTAATCGCCAGCACCGAATCCTCTGCCTGTATTCCGGCCTTTTCAGCGGAACCGCCGTGAAAAATTTCTGAAACCATTTTTTCGTGGCTCACACGCATGCCGATCCAGCCCGTTTTGGCCCAAATGATCAGACCCCAGCTTGAAACCACGACCGAGGCCAGCACCAAAAGGCCGGCCAGCGCGAGTATTGCGATCTTTTTGTGTTCTGGCGTCATTTCCCTGCCTCCGTAAAATTTAGTTTGCGATTGAAGGCTGAATTAGTTAGATTTCACTAAGAAAACGATTACGCGGTATCTTTATGACCGAGCTGCTCATTAAAGTTGAGCCTGAATTGGCCCGTGAATTCAATCAAGAATTTGGAAACTCATCAAATCCGGTGAACTGCCATGTCGCAAAATCATAACATCGTCAGCGCGGCTGAAGATTTGATCCAGGAGCAATTTGAGCTCGAGCCCAGCCTCGAACAGGTGATTTGGATTGATTCAGACAAGACGACGGAAATTCGTCTTTTGGAAATCAACCCTGAGACTCCTGCCACTGGATCGGTTTTGGCGTTTTATTTTCCTCCTCATGAAGAATTTCTTTTTGCTACGCATATCGCCGAGATCAGGCCGGAGGAATGGCAAAAAATTCTGCGCCACGAAATTCCTTTGCCCGAGGGATGGACCTTGGACAATTACAAAGTTTATTCACGCGAGACAGTTACTGTATGAACGAACGACGGCAGTGGCAGATAGGATTCTTGAAGCAGGCCCAATCCGATTGGGAGGTCTATCAAAGAATGCGTCAAATGACCTGGCCAACCTGTTATCGCTTGCTCTTTGTGCAAATGGCTGCTGAAAAACTGGGCAAAGCCGTGTTGATTGCCAGTCAATCGAGTTTGGCAACGATCGCTCAGAGTCATGCGGCGTTTGTCAAGTTGATGCGTGCTGCCAGCAACAATAGAAAATTACAAAATGTGTTGGGCATGAAAAAATCCCAACAAAGAGCGCAATTTAAAACGTTATTGCCATTGGCTCATGAGATCGAGCGATTAGCGCCAGCGTTAGCGCAAAATGGCCCGAATCCGGAATATCCTTGGCAAGACCCATCCGGAAACATTTTAGTGCCAGCCGATTATCCCTTTCCACTGATGCAACAACTGCATCAGACGCCGCAAGGCGTTCAATTGCTCAAGTATGTTGAAATTTTTCTAAAACGTTTTGAAGAGCTTTTCATGTAAACTAGCGTTTGAGATTAAATTCACACCAGTTGGGCCGGCTAGATTACTTTCACCACCACCATCGTCACATCATCCTCCTGCGCCCGTCCATTTGCCCACGCCTTGCCCGCATTTTTCAGATGCGCGATAACTTGCTCGGAGGATTTTTGTCCGGCTTCGACAACAAGCTCTTTGACCCGCGCTGCGCCGAGGATTTCACCCTGCGGATCAAACATCTCCTCCAAACCATCGCTCAGGAAAAGAACCGTATCGCCGGGCTCCAGCGCGATCCTTTTCTGCTCGTATTTGAAATTTGGGAAACTGCCCAGGGGCATGGCTTTGAGGGCGACTTCTTCAACGCAAGCACCGGCGGCACGGTGGATGAGCGTGTACGGCATCCCTGCGGCTGCGACGAGCATGTGATGATCTTGGAACTTGGCGATGGTCAAAGCCATGTACATTTTGCGATAGCCCATTTCCTTGAGCGCTTTTGTGGCTTTCTGCAAAATGATGGCAGGCTCCGGCTCATCGGCCAGCGCATTGAACAAGCTTTTGGTGGCGGCGACCATCGTGCCCGCTTGCATGCCATGGCCGGTCGCATCGCCAACGGCGATGGTCAACACTTCGTCGTCGTGTACTTTGAAATCATAGTAGTCACCGCCGACTTCGGTGGCGGTTTTCATTTCGGCGGCGATGTCGAGATACGGCAAAACCGGCGGGTTTTTCGGCAGCATGGAAAGCTGAAGCTGGCGCGCTTCTTCCAGCTCTTTGGTTTTGCGGGCGTTTTCCGCTTCCAGTTGCGCCTTCTCGCGCTCTTGTTGAATGGTCTTTTCTGAAAGCGCCTTAACCTGAATGAGTTGAGCTTCGAGATTTTTGTTGGTGAGGGCGAAATTTCGCGCCAGGAACACCGACATTGACAGGAGAAGCCCGAAAAGTCCGGGGGAAAAAATCGCGATTGTGTTCCACAGGCTCAGAGATAGGATATCCAAGTTAAAAAAAAAGATTGATGAGCCTCCCACGATAAAAAACAGAAATCCAATCCCAATAATCCATGCGCCATCTTTTTTCTTAAGCATGGCGACAACCGTGACGCGAAGCATCTCTACAAGTGTGATTATCATAAATATATCAAAATAATCCTCATCAAAGAAAGGGCGATTCCAAAGCCATGCGCAGAGGGCAATAGCCATCAAAAGAAAAAGCCAAAATTGTTTTGGCAGCCGCTGGTAGAAAACCGAATATAAAAATCGCAGGCCGGCTATAAACGCAACCACGCCAGTTTCATTTTCAATGTCTATGAAAAATACAGCTTGCCGGAGGCTGGTTACAAAAGAAAATTCAGATTCGAGGACGAGGAAAGCAGCAACTCCCAATGTCAATGTAAATGCGGCATAGTACAGGTTCTCTTTGGCGCGGCGATAAAACAAAAAGACAACAGGTGCAGGAGGCCAAAAACCATCGGCACCACAGTCAAAAGCATCTGAAGGTTTGCCATCAATCGCTTCAGCCTGGCAGTATCTGCTATCGCGTTTCTCAAATCGCCAAAAGACATTCCGAAGCCGTGCTCATTGTGCGGGTAGTTTCTCGTGAAGAAGAAGTTTGAAAATCGAACCGCAATAATGTGATCGGGCTTGTGGAAAACAATGGATTGAGGAGGTGGAAAGTCGTTCCACTTGAAATAACCTTCCTCATCACGCTGTGATGAACCGACTTTGCCGAATTGGGCGAGCAGTTTCCCGTCCAAGTAAATCTCTGCAGCGCCCCACAGCCACACCAGGTTGAGCGCCAGGGGCCGATTCCACAGGGTCGAATCGACGGCCAGATGCAGCCTGAACCAGCCGATGCCGTTCCAGCCGCTTTGGGGCGGATTAATCGATTGAAACCAGCTATTTGTTGCTTCCTCCCAAGAGCAGTCGTCGAATTCCGGGGCTGCCCACGCGGTGTCATCGCCGGCATGATACCTATAAAGAACTGGTGTCAGTCCGATTTCTTCCTCGGCATGATACACGTTTCCTGCGGAGTCTTGTGCAGTATAAGTCCATTTGCATCTTGGAGACAAACGCCACCAAGGACCGGTCCAATTCTCTGCG
Organism: Candidatus Zhuqueibacterota bacterium; assembly: GCA_022616415.1. Classification (GTDB taxonomy): domain Bacteria; phylum Zhuqueibacterota; class Zhuqueibacteria; order Zhuqueibacterales; family Zhuqueibacteraceae; genus Zhuqueibacter. The sequence continues at coordinate 39,047 of JAKEEU010000078.1, forward strand.
CGAACCGCAACCTTTCCAGGCTGGATCCAGCCATCGATGACGGGATCTCCATCATTATACCATTTGGAAAACTCAGCACTGATATAGTTAGAAATCCATTTGTCATTCTTATAGAAATAGATCCCGAAATGAGTGATTTGCAAAGAGACGTCAAGGTTGTTTCTCACCTCGGTTCTGTAGGGCCATTTGTAGCCAATGACTTTCGTTTCAGGATCCTGCCAAAGATGCCCTTCACTGGGATTGGGACTGTGGCGAACGGTGACGGCCTCGGTTGCTTTTTCCGGTTGATGTTGTTGAACAGGAGTTGGAGCTTCGACAGCAAACCAAGAGAGAAAGATAAAAGTTAATGCGTGCATGGTTCCCGCCTCCTTACGAAATAAACTTCAGCACGAATCTTTTGCTCGTATGGAAAATTGGGAAATCTGTCGAGCGGCATTGTCTTTGAAAAATTTTATTTGCGATTGAAGCTTAGATTGCCTAAATTTACTCGGTGAAGGCCTGCAGAAGCGCCATCAATCAACTTAACACTTGAAGTGGAATGCGCGACGAAGTTCAAGATCGGTATGGCAACACGATCTATTTGACGGATGAGAGATGGAATCACATCATCAAATCGCATCCTCAATTGAAGAGACGTCGCGCGGAAGTCTTAAGGACAATTCGATCCGGAAAACGCCGGCAAGATCCGGCGATTCTTGACAAGTTTTATTACAAGAAGCGGGTTCATTTTCTGGGCCGGTTTGGCGCAATTGAAGTGGTTGTTCTATTTCGCCGGCAAAACGATCAGCCGAATAATTTTGTTGTCACTGCTTATCCCAAGCAATAAATTGGAGAAAACAAATGTTTATCTCTTACGACTCGGAAGGCGACTTGCTGGAGGTCATTTTTGACGAAAGCCTGCATCAGGCGGAGCAGATGGCTTATGAGCTTCGCGACGGCATTCTTATCTATGTCTCCGTTCCAAGCCACAAACTCGTGCAATTGACTTTGGTTAGCTATCGTGCGCTCGCTCAAATTCCGGTCGTTCAGTTTGAGGGGTGGAAAAAACTCACGGCTGCGGCCAAGAAAAAATTGTTGCCTATCCTTACTTCATCTCCGGTTGTAAATTTTTTGAGACTTGATCCTAAAACTGGCCGCGGCCATGTCACTTACCCTGCGACGCCGGAGATTTTCGCTATTGCCGCTTGATTCAATTTTTCATCTAATGCCTCCCACCAAACCGGCGGTCCGGGCTACCTTTTCACCACAAACGTCACGTCGTCCTCCTGCGGCTGGCCATTCGCCCATTTTTCACCGGCGGCAACCATTAAAAAGGCGCATGCAACTTCTCGCCATACCTCTTTTAAAGGCAGAGAATCCGATCTAGCAACAAGACATTAACGGTTGGGCAGTCGCCGAAGCTCAAAGAGAGGCTGCGCCCATAGGGATGGCGTTGGAATATACACAAGCCGTACCGGGAAAGTCAAGCAGATTCTTTTCGAAATAAAAAGGCCAGCTCATCTTAAATAAGCTGGCCTTCTCTCGATTGTAGCTAAACGCTACAGCGCGCGCTGAAAACTCAGCACGTAGCGGAATTTGAATTCGTCTTCTCGCGAGCCGTTGGATTTAAGCCGCGGCTCGCTCACCCACAGTGGAAAATCCAGCCGCAGCGTGTAGTTGGTGCCGACGATAAATGTATACCAGTCGTCCGGCCATTGCTTATTGAACGTGATGCCGACGCCGGCATCGGACAACTGTTTGGTGTTGTCATTCAAATCTTCGAGGCGACCGGTATCGAAGAAGGCAGCCAGTGTCGAATTGCCCAGCACGGGCGCGAGCAAACGACCGATCAGTGGCAGACGCAGGGCTTTGCGCAATTCGATATTGACGGCCAGCAAGCTTTTGCCGGCGCGCTCGGGCTGGTCGAAATAACCGCGCAGATTGCCGCCACCGGGACGATGGTAATGCGCCTCCGCCGGAAACGCGCCGCGGCTGCGCAAATAAAAACTCCCAAATTGTTCGGCCGGACTGGCATCGAAAGCATAGAAGAGATGTTCGGTGGGCTTGCCATCTTGTTGCCGCAAAAACGCGCCCTGAAACAATCGCAAATACAACCCGTCGCCGCGCTGGTTGGGAATCCAAAAGTTGAAACTGCCTTGCAAGCGTGTAAAAGTCACGTCGCTGCCGAAAGCCTCGTCGGCGTGGCGAATTTCGTAATTCAATAGACTGCGCCACTTCATGCCGCGCGGATTCACATTGAAGGTCAAATAAGCTTGATTCACTTTGCCAATGCTCCAAGTCGGAACGGCCATAATGTTGCCGCCGACTTCCACGCGCCTGAGTGTATAATCGACTTGGTCTTTGGGCAGTTCAGTATAATTAACGCCAACGGTTAAATTGAAATTCGGCGGCACGATGAGCGATTTTGCCCAAGCCGCGCGCAGGCTCAAATCGCCCATAATACGGCCTTCCAACTTCATCAGCGTAATTTGGTATCCGGCGCGGCCGCCGAGTGGATTGTTGAAACTGAAGCGGCCATCAAGCTCCGAAGAATTGGGGCCGTACCATCCTGCCAGCGACAACAAACGGCTGTTGCGATAACGGCCATTGAAACGCGCGCCGAATCGCAAGCCGTCAATGTCATTGTACCAGAAGCTCGGTTTCCATGTGACGACGTAGGCATCGGGAGGGTTGTAATTCATGCGCGGATATTCGGGATAAAACTCAACACGTAAGTGACCGTGACCGATGCGGCTTTTGTCCATGATTTGATCGTCGGGATCGAGCACAGCGTCGCGCGGCTCCGTTACGGTCGTGAATGTGAGCGTTCCCCTCTTTTCCTTGCCGTCCCAGCGTTGCCGGATTTTCTCATTATCTGCCAAGGTCAATTCCACCTCGACTGGCATAATGCCTTCATCGTTGCGCGCAATTTCGATTTCGGTTTGCCATTTGCCGTTTGCTGTTTGCTTTTTTTCGACGCTGCCAAGCTGATAATCCACGGTTTTGGTTTCGTGCAGCCATTGCTGGAAGAACCAGTCCAAGTCCATGCCGCTGACATCTTCACAGACTTGCTTGAAACGCGCTTCATTAACGTGCTTGAGCGCCCAGTGGTTGAAATACTCGTGACAAATTTTCTGAAAGATTTCTTCGCCGACAACGTAACGCAGCATTTCGTAAAAGATTGAGCCTTTGGTGTAGGCATTGACGCTGTAGACAAGGCCGTCTATATATTTGTACGCATAGCGCGAGATTGGCTCGTTGTAGCCGCTATTCATGTACCACTGCGCAAAATTACGATTCCCGACATTGTTCGTCACTTGCGGGCGGCGGCGCCGTAGCCACGTGGCGTTTTTCATCGCGGTTTCGCGGTCATAGCCCCATTGGCCGTAGCGCGTTTCCATATACCAACTGGTTTGAAATGAGGTGAAGCCTTCGTCGAGAAACGCTTCCTTTTGCTCGTTGTTGCCAAAGATGCCGAAGAAATAAATGTGGCCGACTTCGTGAAGAATGAGGCCTTGGCTCTCCGAAGCGTTCATGACGAGCATCGGATACTCCATGCCGCCGCCGAGCAAGCCGTGCGTGATCGACAATTGCGGATAAGGATAACGGCCAAATTTTGTCGAAAGCCATTCGAGCGCACGCCGGCCGCGCTCCGTCACCACTTTGCTCCATTTGGGCTTGGCGTCACTGCGAAAGAGCGCGTGAATCGGAATGCCGTCGTACTCGCCGCGCTCGTAGAGAAAATCCGAAGACGTGATCCAGGCAAAATCATGTACCTGTTCGGCATGGAAAGTCACTTGTCTCCTCTGCTGATCTTTCATCTTGACGACAAGCGCTTTTTTCATCTCGGCATATTTGCTCGGCCATTCCGCCTCCGAGAGTGAGGTATCGACCTGCACAAGCGACCAGCCCGGATCGCCTTTCGTCACCACGCCGGTGGCGCCGACGATGTAATCGAACGGCACGTCGATGGTCACGTCGAACGTGCCGAACTCACCATAAAATTCGCCGATATAATGCAGCGGCTCCGCATGCCAGCCCTCTTCGTCGTAAACGCACAGCTTTGGATACCATTGCGCAAAGTCAAATTGATTGCCGCGGTAGCCGGCGCGGTCCTGAAACAAGCGCACTTTTGATTTGAAGGCCAGTTCGAGGCGAATCTCTTCACCAGGTTTGAGCGGCTCGGGCAACGCGGCTTCGAGAATCGAGTCCGTGACTTTGAATGCGCTTACCATCCCGACTTTCCTTAATTTGTCTTCTGAAGGAAGGTCGGGACTTTCACCTTTGGGCAGGAAACGGAATTCGGTAATATCGATCCAACCCGCAGCTTCGTCGTTTGGCAGATTGCGGACATAAAACGCCGCCGCCTCTTTGGCGCGCACCGTTTCGTTATTGCGAAAGCCGTTAGGGTAAAGATACAGGTAAATTTTGTCGAGCGTATTCGGCGAGTTGTTGCGATAGAGAATGCTCGAGGTGCCGGTGAGTAATTTCGTGGCCGGGTCGAGGCTGACGTTCATTTTGTAATGAACGAATTGCTGCCAGTAGCCGTTCGGCGTGTCGCCGCCGAACAGCCGCGTTGCAATCAAAAACAGCGTAGCTAAAATTGCAACGCACTTGGGGCATGGCTTGTGCATAAAACTCCTCTCCTCACTTAAAATGGTTGGATTGGTAAGCGTTTAATATTTCCCAAACGTCTCTGCCAACTGTGCCAGCACTTCGATATTCTCCGGCGGCGTATGCGGCGCAACCGAGCAGGCCGAGCTTAAAATATAGCCGCCGCCGGGCTTGCCAATCTCCAACCTTCTTTTTACGTCTTCTTTCACCTCGCCCTGGCTGCCGTACAGCAGCGTATTCACCGGATCGATGTTTCCTTTTATAAAGGTTTTGCCGGAGAGAATTTTCTTGGCCTCTTCCAGCTCGACCGTGCCGAGCGGCGGCGGGTCGAGCGTGTCGATGCCGTTGGCGCCGGTGGCCATCATCAGATCGAGGCGGTCGCCGATGCTGCCGCAGGTGTGCGTATATACCGGAAGAGCCGGAAAAGCTTTTTTGATTGCGGCGATGACTTTTTGCTCGTAGGGCAGGACGAACTCTTCGTAATGCTGCCGCGAGATCAATCCCGCGCCGGCGAAGGCGGAAGAGATCAAAACGGCATCGACGCCGCAAGCAGCTTGTTTTTGGGCGAGGTCGATGGCGCCGTCAGCGAGACGCTCGAGACAGGCTTTGGCCTTGCCGGGGTCGTCGAGAATCGCCATCAGCGCGTGCTCGTAATTGAGCAGCTCCAAAAATTGCGACCACGGCGAGAAAACTTCCGAGTGTACGGAGACGGAGTCTCCCACTTTCGCCAGCACCAATTTGATCGTGTCGAAATGATAGTCGGGGAAATAATCATCAAAAGGCCGCGGCTCGGCCTCGAAACCCCAGGTGTACGGATAGGTGATGTCGGTCAAGTCCCACGGCTCGACGTAGTAAAGTTCTTCCGGTTTGATTTCCTGAAAAGCCGGGAAATAGCGCGTGCCGTCCGCCAAGTAGTAATGCGGATTGTCGTCGTTGGGAAAAACGGTATAGTTGCCGTTTTTCCAGCGAATGATGCTTTCGCCCTCAGCGGGCGCGATCGTGTTGATGAAATTCTCAAAATTCGGATCGCGGCCGGGGAGATTAACGAGAATACCGTCAAAATGATAACGCCGTTGTAACGCCACCAAAGCCTCGGCGAAACCCTCCGAAGTATACCAAGTTTCCAGCGGCTTGACCGGCGCCTGCAAAAAATAATGCCCGAGCGCGAGCTGGCACATCACCGGCACCCGGTCGGGCGCCTGCAAAGCCATGGCCTGTTGCATGCGGTGTTTGGGCGTCATGGAGCAAGCTCTCTTTCTTTGAGATTTGAGATGCTTGATGGTTACACCTTAACTTTGCACGTATAAAACTCAAACCCCGCCCCGATTCCTTTTTGAAATTTTAAAAGGAAAATCGGGACTCCTTATGATTACCGAAACCCATTGGGGTGGCGGTTTTGATTCTATAATGCAAAATCGGGGTTACGGAAAAATAACACGCTCTCAATTTAAATGCGCCCCGATCATTATGCAAGCGCTTTATTTTAAAATTTTTTACGCAAGATCAAATTTTTGAAGCTATACCTTTACGGCTAAAGTGGCGAGGAAATAAATTCACCAGCCTCAGTAGATCACATTTTTAGCTCTTTGTCAATTATGGGCTAATCGGCTCAACGCTAGAAATAACTCCGTAGATGTTTTCGACCGCTCGGCGTAAGAACTG
>JAKEEU010000079.1 GCA_022616415.1 Candidatus Zhuqueibacterota bacterium
AGCGATTGACCCCGGTTATCGGGGTTAGTACGGCAAGTAACATAGCATGTCATCGTGGAACGATCTTTTTTATTATCAAGCACGGTGCTTGTATTGAAAAAAGATGCCTCCTGCATGACATGTTACTTGGAAGGTACAAAAAGCGGCTGTCATTCCGTAGGAGTCTTTTTTCATTTCGAGTACAGTGCTAGTGCGAAAAAAGATTCTTCCAGAATGACATGCGTGGGGAAGGCTGAATAGTTACTTTGCCCCTTTTCCCCCGGGCGTAGTTTTTGGCGAGAGGGAGGAACAACGCTTTAAAATAAAAACAACAGGATTCTTTACGCAAAGGAGCAAGCTATGAAAATCTCTCGCCTCGTTATGATGAGTATTTTGCTCGCCGGCATTTTGGCCATGGCCTTCTCTCCCCTGCCGGATGTCAAAACCACCTCCACGACCAAGCTGACCTTCAAAGGTACTTTGGGAACGATGATGAAGATGTTCGGGGGCAACAAGCCGGTTACGAGCACGCAATATATCCAGGGCAATAAATCCCGCACGGATAATGTAGACGACGAAGGCAAGCTCACCACCTCGACTCTCGTTGACCTCGATCACGAGGTCTTCATCAACATCGACCACAAGAAAAAAGAATATACCGAAATGACCTTTGAGCATTATCGCAACATGCTCAAAAGCATCGGCGGGAAGGCCGAGGAAAAGCAAGAACAAGAAAAAAGCGAGCCGGAGGTCAAGGTTTCTTTCGACGTCAAGGTTGACAAAACCGGCGAAAAGAAAAACATGGCCGGGTATAATGCCGAGAAGGTCATTCTTACAATGACGGCCAAGGGCGAAAAACAAGCCGAGGGCGGCAATGCCGGTGAAATGGAAAAGGGCGGCATGATTATCACCTCGACCAATTGGCTATCGACCGAAGTAAAAGGCTACGACGAGGTGATTGCTTTTCACAAAGCTTTTGCGGAAAAGATCGGCATGACGCCGGGCGGCGGCTTGGCCGGCATGATCGAAAAACTCACCAAAAGCAATCCGCAATTGGCCGACGCGATGAAGAAGCTGGAAGAGGAAGGGAAAAAATTTCAGGGCGTGTCGCTGTTGACCGAGAGCGTCTTTGAGACTTGGGCGCAGCCTTCCGGCGCGCAGGCGGGTGCCCCGGAGACGATGCCGGAAGAGCAAGAGAAGCCGAAATCGGTCGGCGGCTTGCTCGGCGGCTTCGGTAAAAAGCTCGGGCAAAAAGCGATGAAAAAAGATGATAATGCCGACGGCTCGGGCCGCAACGTGCTCATGGAGAGCATGGCGGAAATTTCAGAGATCAGCAATGCCTCTTTGAATAGCGGGCTTTTTGTTGCTCCGGCGGGCTACGAGAAAAAAGAAGTCGAGAAATAGCCGCCTTTGTTAAATTTTGCCCAACTCCATTTTTTCGAAAAGCATTTATTGCTCACGGAACTTGAACTCTCACAGAAATACAATTCAGCATTTTTCTGTGAGAGTTCTCATCCCGTGCGCCTCATCCTTTTTTACGGCAAAGAGAGATTTGATTAATGAAAGGGCTTATTCTCAGCGGCGGGAAAGGCACACGCCTCTATCCGCTCACTTATACCTCTGCCAAGCAACTGATTCCGGTGGCCAATAAACCGGTTTTGTTTCGCGTCATTGAGGCGATTCGCGACGCCGGCATCGATGACATCGGCATCGTGGTCGGCGATACGGCACCCGAGATCAAAGCCGCGGCCGGCGACGGCAAGCGCTGGGGCGTGCGTTTGACATATATTCCACAGGAAAAGCCGCTGGGTTTGGCGCACGCGGTCAAGATCGCGCGCGAGTTTTTGGGGCGCGAGCGCTTCGTCATGTTTCTCGGCGACAACGTTATCCAGGGCGGCATCAGCCCGTTGATTCGCCAATTCGCCCAAAGCGAGTACAACTCGCAGATCGTGCTGAAACGCGTGATGGAGCCGCAACATTACGGCGTGGCCGAGCTCGAGAACGGCATGATCGTACGCCTGGTGGAAAAACCGCGCGAGCCCAAGAGTGACTTGGCGCTGGTCGGCATTTACATGTTTGATCATACCATTTTTGAGGCGGTCGAGGCGATTGCGCCCTCATGGCGCGGCGAGTTGGAAATTACGGACGCGATCCAGTGGCTCGTCACGCACGGCCGGCGAGTTTATCCGTATGTTCACGAGGGCTGGTGGATCGATACCGGCAAGCCGATCGATATGCTGGCGGCAAACAGCTTGGTGCTCGACGAGCTGGAGCCGCGCGTCGAGGGGCGCGTCGATGCCGATTCGCATCTCGAAGGCAAGATCACGATCGAGAAAGGCGCGGTGATTATCAACAGCCGTTTGCGCGGCCCGGCGATCATCGGCGAATCGACGCGCGTGGTCAACAGCTACATCGGACCGTTTACTTCGATTTATCATCACGTACACGTTCAGGACAGCGAGCTGGAGCATTGCATCGTTTTGGAAAACAGCAAGATCATCGACATTCCCCATCGTCTCGCGGACAGTTTGATCGGACGCAACGTCGAGATTACGCGCTCGCCGATCAAGCCCAAGGCTTACAAGCTGACGCTGGGTGATCACAGCCGGGTGGGGATACTGTAACCCCTGCGGGCGCAGCCAGTCCACCGGACTGGATTGCTGCAAAAAAATTATAACAATACGCCAAAACCATGAGCTCAAAAAAATACCCGGAACCCAAGCCGCGTTCATCAAGACCATCGAAGGTCTCTGAATCTGTGGCAGGCTATGCGGTTTCACCTGCTGCGGCCAAGAGAAAATCATTGGCGAAAAGCCGCCGCATTGCCGGGCTGGAAGCTTCGGACGAAGTGTGGGAGTTTGCGCAAAAGCATCGGCTCGTGCCGCATTTGGAAACGGCGGTACGTTTAGCAAAAGCTTCGTTCAATGACATCAAGAAAATCTATCTGACTTTCGAGCCGGATCCGGAAATTCCGAGCTTGCACGGAATTGCGATCAATGCCAATATAGGTGGCACACTTGAGGATCGGGAGTATCAATACCAAATATTCGATCAGCGATTTGCACAAGAAGTGCCTCGCGAATTCCATCTAAAAATCTGCTTGTTATTGAGGAGTGCCTGAATCATGGAGGGAAAATCATTTTTCACAATTGCCCAGAAACTGGCGCAAATGCGTAATGAGCCGGCTTTGCGTTCAGCGATCAGTCGTGCTTATTATGCTGCGTACAATTGCTGCATTCAATTCCTGGAAGCGTGCGGTTTTCAATTTGAAAAAGATTCTCCGGCTCATGAAAAAGTTTATCAATATTTACACAATGCTGGTTTTGCGGATATTGAAGCAGCAGCCCGCGTGTTGAACATTTTACGCAGACGCCGAAATCGCGCCGATTATAACATGACGTCGACGGAGTTTCAAGATCATATTACCTGTCAAGGCGATCTCGCAAGTGCTCAAACTGTCATATTGTTGATAGAGAAATATAGCCAAGAGCCACTGCGCACCAAGTTGCGCAACGGCGTGCGCGAATACGTCGCTAAAATCAGTTCTTCACCTTCATCGAGTCAAGCGCCATGAGCTCAAAGAAATACCCGGAACCCAAGCCGCGTTCGTCAAGACCATCGAAGGTCGCTGAATCTGTGGCAGGTTACACGGTGTCACCTACTATACCCAAGAGAAAGTCATCGACGAAGATTCGCCGCATTGCCGGGCTGGAAGCTTCGGACGAGGTGTGGGAATTTGCGCAAAAGCATCGGCTCGTGCCGCATTTGGAAACGGCGGTACGTTTGGTGAAAGAGTCATTCCGTGATCTTAGGTCAATCTATCTGACCTTCGATCCCGACCCGGAAGAGCCAAACTTGGATGGAATTATAATCCATATAAAAACCGGAGAATCAATTAAAGAGCGGGAAAAACAATATCGTGCCTATGCTTTGAGATTTATTCAAGAAGTGCCAAACGAAGTTCGCAGCAAAATCTGCCTGTTTTATTATTAGGAGTGGGTAAGACCATGGAAGGGAAAGAGTTTTTTGAACTTGCTCAAAAATTGGCGCAAATGCGATCGGAGCCTGCTTTGCGTTCAGCCATTAGCCGCGCTTATTACGCAGCTTACCATTGTTGTATTCAGCTTCTTCGCGAATTTGGCTTTCAATTCAGCAAAGATGCTTCAGCGCATGACAAAGTTGCTGCATATTTAAATAACGCAGGCATTACCGAGATTCAATTTGCTTCCGGGGAGTTGAGCTATTTACGAAGACGCCGCAACCACGCTGATTATGACCTCGCGTCGGCGGAATTTCAAAATCATATAAAATGCCAACTTGATCTCACACGCGCTCAAGGTATCATCTTAGAAATTGAAAAATACAGTCAAGAGCCTTTGCGCACGCAGTTGCGAAACGGCTTGCGTAATTATCACGCCAAAACTAATCCTTAAAAAGGACAAACGTGATGCTTCAATTCAGGAAGAATCTCTTATCGGTCCTAATGACGGTCGCAATCATTCTCGCCACTTTTGGCTCCATCGGATCGCAGTCTGCTACTTCGACAACCACCATCGGCAAAATCAACTTCATTCTGGGTAAGGAATTTGAAGTGACGATTCGCCACGCGGGCGAGGCCAAATGGTTTCCGGTCAGGCTGAAAATGGAAGTTCGGCGCGGGGATCGGATCAAAACCGCCAAGGAGACGCGCTGCGAGATCAAGCTCAACGACGGCAGCGTCATCCGCATGGGTGAAAATTCGGAGTTTGATTTTCAGCAGTCGAATATTTCCAAGTCCACCAGACAAATTGATGCTGGTCTCAGCATTGGAAAAATTTGGGCGTTCGTCACCAAGTGGGCAAATCCCAAAGACCAATTTTCGGTGAAATCACCAACCGCGGTCTGCGCGGTGCGCGGTACGATTTATCGCATGGAGGCGGACAGCACGACGCGCGTAGCGGTGTACGATGGGCAGGTTGATGTCGGCCCGACACAGGATTTGCGGCAGCAATTGCAACAGCAGCGGCCGCCTGGCCCGCCCGTGCAAGTTCCCGGCCCGACGCAGATTCCCGGTCCTTATCAAGTTTCTCTCGAACAGTGGGTACGCCTCGTTAAAGGCTACCAAATTGAAGTACGCAACAACGGACGTTATGCCAAAACCCAAATTGACAGCACGGCTGAAGCGCAAGTGGATTGGGTGCGATGGAACAAAGAGCGGGACAGATTATTGCGGTGAAAGTGAAAGGACCATTGAAAGCCACGATCGTTTCCAGATAAACCCACCCCCGATTTAACCCACATATTAATCTGCTCTGGGCAATTGGTTATTGCATTCATACCCCAGCGGACCTTGGTTTGGGGAATTCATCCTTAGCATTAAAGAAATTGGCAGTCCAATTTTCAAAAAAGTGGGGGGAAATGCCCACTTTTTGTGTCTTTCTTAGGTAGACGGACAACAGTTCGGCGGGCATTGTGTGATGTCGTTGATCTTCATCAAACGAATGCGGGCGCCTTATTTTATTAAATTTTTGCTTTGTAAGGAGGGGTATGATAGCGCGAGCCTCGATTCAATCGCTGGACATTATAGAGGCAATTCCTGAAGAAAATTCGAATTTTAACCCAAAGCCGCTTCATGCCCATCCGGAAGAACTCGTCGGTCGCTCCGACGAAGAGTTATGCAGGAATGCCCAAAGGAAATGCGTAGCCTCGAAGGAAGTGCTTTGGCATCGGTATAGCGATTTCATCCGGGGAATTGTCCGGAAGGAAAACTACCATCAGCATCTTCCGCAGCACGAGATTGCCGATGCGCTGCAGGAGTCATACTTTGCCTTCCACGCGGCCGTGCAAAGATACGATCCTGAAAATCATGGCAATGGGAAATCCGCCTCGTTCAAGACTTTCTTGAAAATCGTCGTCGCACGCAAGTTTTCCAACTACTGCGCGCTGTGGAGAATATACCACAAACGCATTGTAGCGGACGGCAATGGCGCAGCGTCGCGTAATTGCAGCAGTGAAGACGAGGAAGGACGACCTTTCCCGTTCGATCGCACGGATGGAAATGGCTATTCTCCCATGAGCTGGCAAGGTTTTCTGACGAGCAACATTTCTTCGAATAGCCTTGCCGGCGCCTTGCAGAGACTGAAGCCGAAAGAGAGACACCTACTTGAAGTTTGGCTGGAGTGTGGTCGAGACAAGGACGTGGCTCAGGTCTTGGGAATATCCCCGACTGCCGCAAAATTGCGCCGGGAGCGCTTGTTTCGTAGGATCAGGCGGAGTGTTATTGGGAAATGATACATTTTTCTATTCTGATTGGTATATGTTTATAAAAAAGTGCATAAGAAATCGAAGTGTCTTCGACTTTTTCACGGTAATAACTGTCAAGTCATTCACACGAAAAGGTGATTTTGCACCGTGTGAGACGTAAGCTAACAACATAAAAACAATTAAGGAGGATCTCATGCCAAACGGTTTGAATCAACTCACAGCGACACCGGGGGTAATTAACGTGATTGCTGGTAATCCCGGTTTAACCTTCAGCGCAGCCCAACTCAGTGCCATTGCTAGAGGTGTGTTAGGTCTGAGCAACCCGACAGGCTTCCAGCCGCAGTGCATTACGCATCTACGGTACCAAGAAAAGGATCAAGATTTACAGCAAATCACATTAGACGGTGGCACTGCTTACACAGCCGCTGACATAGTCAACCTAAACGACTTTCGAGAAAGGCTCCAAGAGGCCGCAAACTTTGGACACGGTATTACCTTTTGTATCAACACTGAAGAGAAAAAGATGTTCATGTTGAATATCTTTCCTTGCAAGTGCCTGTGTAAGAAGGAGGGCTGATATATGCGACATAGAATACAGAGAGAGATTGGGTGCATCTCTCTGTATTCTATGAATCGAAATTTGATTCAACGTAAATGCAAACTTGCAAACAGGAGAAAAAAAGATGGGACTCAAAACTCTTTCCGGAATAACAGTTGGCAAAATTATCGTCATCATTCTATTGCCGCTGCTAAATGGCTGTTTCCCGCCTCCACCGCCAGGCGGGGTGGACCTCACAGTCCAGAACATAGAAATCACGCAGGCGATCCAGACCACAACCAATATCATCACGCTCGTGGCGCAACGCAGCACGGCTGTACGCGTGACGCTGGGGACAGGTGGCGGGTCGGTTACCGGTGTAACCGGCTTACTCCACGTGTTTGTTAACGGAGCCGAGATCACACCGGTCGCGGGCCTCCCTCCGATTAACGCGCCAATCACGGCGCCGGCATCGCCTCAGCGGAGCAACGAGAATCATACGCTAAATTTTGAGCTTCTTGCTCCCAGTGGTATCACGGCGTCCGCCGACGTAGATTTTCTGGTTGACATCACACCCGTGCCGGGAGAAACAAACACTGCCAATAACTCGGGCCAGATTAACAACCTCACTTTTGTCAACCGAACGACTCCGACACTCTATTTTACTCGCATCAATTGGACACCTTCAGGGCTTGGTCTTCCCGCACTTACCGATGTGCAGGCCGGCCGAGGTGACGCCTTTGTCCGAGGAATATATCCAGTTAATGATTCCGATCCGAACCTCTACCGACAGGGGCTCTTCCCTACGCTCACCTTCACTGAGGACGCGAACGGAAACAGTATACTGGACCTAAACCCTGAAGGCAATAATCTGCTCTCGTTCCTTGCCTCTTGCCGACAGTTAATCGTGGACGCTGGCTTGGGCGCCACCGATATTACCTTTCTGTATGGCTGGGTTGCGGGCAATCCGATCGACGCCAATGGCTGGGGCCAAGTCAGTGGCCGCAACGCCTTTGGCAACACTGAACACATCCGTCATCAGCGTACCTACGCTCACGAATTGGGCCATAATTTCGGTCTTTCCCATAGCGACGGTGGCTTAATAGATGAAGTGGGTTGGGATGTTGGTGCGCGATTGGACGGCAATCCTGCCGGAAATAACACGACCGGCCGCGTTAGGCCAATAACCCTGAATGACATTATGTCCCCTGGGCTCCTCACCAATCAAGCTTGGGTTAAAACTGCGAACTACAATTTTTTCCTGGGTAGCCTTGCGCTTAGCAGCACTTCTAACGGCACCAGCGCAGACCAGGAAGATTCCAGCGAGCGTATTCTGGTGATTCAGGGAATATTCAATCCGGAAGGAGATTCGCTTTTGTACCTCGAGCCGGTGTTTCGCTTTCCATGGCCATCGCAGCCAACCTCTCGTCGTCAGGGAGGGCGCTTCGCTGTGGCTGTCACGGACGAAACCGGTAACGTAACCCGAACGCCATTCGACGCTCTCGTGGCTGACGATGCGGGTCCAGAAAGACACGGCTTCTTTGAGATTATGGTGGCGGTTCCCTCAGATCGGGAGGTCGTCTCGCTCCGCATTACCGATGCCGAAGGTGCGCGAGTATTCGGCGGCTTCGATCGCTCGCAACCGCCGGAGATTATCATCACTGCTCCTGCAACCGGGGCACAGCTTGGTGATACGACGAGAGTCGCCTAGGAGGCGAGAGATCCGGACACCCCGCAACAGGAGTTGCTGTATCAGCTCGCTTTCAGCCCTGACGCCGGCCGAAGCTGGGTGCCGATCGGTGTGGACGTGAAAAGAACGAGCTTCACTTTCAATTCGACCGAGATTCCACGGAGCCAGGGCAACGGGGTGATTCGCGTATTTGTGAGCGACGGTCTCAACACCGCGTTTGCCGACGTGTCAGGATTGACGACCACGGCCGCAAAGTACTAAGCAAATCATGGCACTATCTTCGTTGCTTATCGTAGCGCGAGAGTTACCACAAGTGCGCTTTTTTAAAATTTATTTCCACAACCCGGACAAGCCGGAACCAAATAGGACACAAAACTGAACGCACACAAAAAAGTATTTTGCTTCCGTTCGTTTTTGTGTCCCGAAAATCTTTGCTTTTTTTGCACTGATTCAACTCTTTAGAGACTAAGCTTTTAACACATATTTTTTGACAAGAAATTGGGAAAAGTACCCGCCTTTTGTGTCTTTATAATCAGATAGACAATTTGCACTCGGCCTTTTGAGGCATTGCCAAGGTCGTATTTTTATGGACTTAAGGCACCTCATTATAGGACATTTTTTATTTATACTATGGAGACGGGGATGATTGCGCCTACCATCACGCCATCGCCGAACTTTCTTTCGGGGACTCCCCAAGAAATTTTGGAACTCCAACCAAGTCCGTCTGATGCCTATTCCATCAAGCTCGTTGATTGTTCTGATGAAGATCTCTGCAGAAATGCGCAGCGGGGATGCCTGGCTTCAAGGGATTTGCTTTGGCGGCGCTATCGTAATTTCATACAAAAAGTCCTGCACAAGCAAAATCAACACCACCACCTGCCGTCGCATGAAATCGCCGATGTCGTGCAAGAGTTGTATTTCGCTTTCCACACCGCGGTGGAGCGATATAATCCCGCCTGCCCTCGTCGACAAGCTGCTTCATTCAAGACTTTTTTGGGACTGATCGTCGAACATTTGTTTTCCAATTACTGCGCCCAATGGCGAAGATACCGCCGACGAGTAGTTTTGTGCTGCGACAATGAAACGTCCGGAGATTTTCATTCGGCGCGGAATGGCCGGCCTTGCTTGCTCACCTCTGAAGAAAAAAATGCCGGCCCATCAGCAAATGAGACCAGTTTGTGGTGGGATAATTTCTCTGACCGGCTTGCCGAGGTCTTGTGCCGGCTCAAGCCTAAAGAGAAACAGTTGCTTGAAGCGTGGCTGAATTATGGGCGGGACAAGGAGGTGGCGCAAGCCTTGGGGATTTCTCCTGCCGCAGCCAAATTGCGTCGGGAGCGTTTAATTCGGCGAATCCGAAAAAACGTTACGGCAAAATGATACATTTCACATTTTCGATTTGTATACTACGATGAAGTGAAGGGCGACTCGACAATGCGGCGTCCACCATATTTTACCACTACCTAACCGGTGATGACTTGCGTTGAGGGATGACATGCGATTCCAGGGACGCCCGCACGTTTCGCCGATCAATTCACCGCAGTCCATCGCATGACGCTGTCCGAATAAAAACAGATACTTAAGGATAGACGCAGATTTTTTCTAAGTGTTGAATTGGAAGGAGGTGATGCAAGTTGTTTCCCAAAATGCAAGCAATAAAGATCCTATGCAAGACGTAAGGTGTATAATTCTGGTCAAATAACTTTGTTTTTGACGAGGAATCATGTTAAAACAAGCTACAATTTTTATGGTGGCGTACGCCCTATTTCTGGCGTTGGGAGCGTGTCAAAATAGTGCCACGCTATCGCAGTCTAATCGAGCTATTCAGCCCGATAATTTCATTCTTTATGTGAGTAATCAAAGCTTTGAGATTTCACCGGTGGACATCAAGATTCTGATTGACGGGAAGATAATTATCGATGATTTGTTCGAGGTGAACAATCAACATAACTGGCGTGAATTTCGTTTTTATTTTTCTTCTGGAAAGCATGTCCTCAACGTTGTTAGCAAACGTGGAGAGGCTGAATTACAGAGCGAATTCACAGTAACCGAGAAGCATTGGGCCGCCGTCGCATTTTGGTTTTATCCCGATACGCATCATACTCCAACACCACGGCAGTTTACTTTTATTATTCAGGATACGCCAATTCTATTCCAATAAATTGAAAGGGGTGATATGAGATTCGGGACTATATCGAGTCCAAACTCGTGTCCAAACGCTCGGCAATATAGTAATTCCGGTTTTCACGTTGATCACTAAAATTCAAGGAGGTAGCTGTTATGAAGCGCTACAGATTCGTGAATCGATTAAAGATATGGGTCCCTGCCTTGCTACTTATTCTTCTCATCTTGGTTCCAGTAGGAGCCACAGGCCAGTCGAGAATTCAGTCTGCCGGGGGCACAGGCCTCGTATCGATCCCAGTTAAATGGGCTGGCATTGATGGCAGCCCTTCCATAGTTGACCCTGCCCGTGTGGGAGAACCTACTGTGAAAGACGTGCTCTGGCGCCGGCATGAGCGGATTTCGGATTTTCGTCTCATCCCCACCTGCAACGTAACGCTCCGTTCTGCTGCGATCGCAGCGATTGCAAACTTTCCGATCATTGCCGATCCGCAGGCGGTGGGCAATCCGGGCGATATCAACTTAGGCCCCACTGCAGACGATTTCACGGAGTTCTTTGACGCAATCGACGCCGCCCGCAACGCTTGGATTGCGCTGGGAGTGGCCGGTGATTTCGGTATTACCGTCGTGAGTATGAATCGATTCGTAGACGACACGGGCACCGCCAATAACGTCTTGGGGCTCGGAGGGTTCAGCTCGACACAGTGCGATGCCGCCTTGCAGGCCGTTATTGGCAGAGCCATGGTCATCGATCCCGCCTACCTCCGGCCGAACGCTATAATGCCCTCACTCCAAGTTTTCAACGATGTCAATGAAAGAATACTTGGCCAGGAGCTACTTCACGGACTCACGCTTGACCACGTGCCGGATGCGAATAACTTGATGGCCGCCTTTTTTTCAAATGATCCGAATCCTGGAAACCTGACGAACGCTCAATGCGACGTGATCAGAAATCAGTCAACTGCGCACGTACCTGGCACCATGGTCGATCCGGTGCCAGAGCCTTTGCTCGATCTGCGAGCCGATCGGCGCAATGATGTGGAGGACAGGGTGATAGATATCCATCTCGCCGGCATCGCCCGAGAAACAGCTTTGAAACAAACGCATTTCTTTCTTTCCACTACCGGCATGTTTCCCCGAGCTGAAGCGCAGGAACTCGGCTATTTCTTCATGTTGGATGCGGATAACAACGGCGACACGGGAGGAGCGCCAGGCGGGCTGGGAATCCCTACGGACGCGAAAGGGATCGAACTGGTCGGAAGGCTCTTGCTCTCAAAAGCATCGCAAAGTGACTCGCTCAAAATCGTGGTAGAATTTTTCAGATTCCAACAGGGGAATTTTGTGCCGATTATCGACCGGCGCATCATCGGCTTGGTTCATCCGGACTCGGTTTCCGTGCTCACAACAAAAGGGGCTTTCAACTATGGCGTGGGAGAAATCATCTCATTGCGTGTTCCGGACGAATTCGTTGGAGATATAGCGACAGTCGCCAGATTTCTCGTCGTCACCAACAATCTCAGAAGACAGACGCTTGATAGAACTGACGATCTTCTCCTGACCTTTCGTAATCCCGTTTTTCCAACCTGTACAGTGGAGCCGAATACTATCGAAAATGGGGGCACAGTCGTTTTGCAAGCGCAGGGCCTGCCTCCCAATCAACGGGCCCATGTCATTTTGGGCGATACGCAGGTAGCTGAAGGGCAAATAGACGCGCAAGGGAATCTCAAGCTGGAATTAAAGCTTGCAATCTCCGATTCGGTTGCGACTCGTGCGCACTTGCTCACGGTTGGAACGGATGAAACAGCGATTACGGCAGATTGTATTGTGACGATTCTGACGCAAGGCCGGGAAGTCTTCGTTTTTGGACGCAAACATACGACACGTGGCAATGCGAGGATTCAGCTCATGGACAGCAAATTGCTCGTCTCCAACCTCGGCAGCGGCGGCGAGGATGGGGTTGACATTGAATTGGGTGGCGTGCGCAATTTCGACATCGACATTGATCCCTTATCTCTTAAAGCGAACGGAGCCTCCGTGAAACTCACAGCCTCGGGGATTTTCAACGGTCAGCCCAATGTGCTGCTTGGCAGTGCAGAGCTTCGTAATGACAATGGCCCAATTCAGGCGTTTGTGGATTTCAGATCGATTGGCGCTTCCAATGCCCGCATCGCGGTCTATAATAACGGCGTATATATCGGAGAAACGACCGTTCCAAGCGGTGGCTTGATCGGGAGCATCATCATCGATGATCCAATCCTTGGCGGCTGTGGCAAATTGCCCCCGTTTCGGCCCATCCCCTTGCCTTGTTATTATTTTGACTGGTTCAGGCGTTTCACTTTTACAGCTACAAACGGGGTAGTTTTACAAGGCACTCAGATTCGCATTCTGGCGGCGGACGCTACGGGAGAGATTAACAGTCTGTCCAGCTTCGGCGTTTCTGCGGCCAATATTCCATCGTTCGCAATTGCTCACGAAGCCCTGCCGGGCGAGCCGATCACGCAATCAGTACCTGTAAAAGCAGGATGGAACCTCAATTCCTTAGCGGCGCAAACGGATGTTCTGAACCTTAAGGAGCTATTTCCGAATGCCAACACCGGTTACGGCTTTGTTCCAAGCGAAGGTTATAAGCTCATTGATCATTTTCAACCAAATTATGGATACTGGGTCAACGTCCAGGCGGATGCTACTTCCTTAATGGAAGGAAATGCTATTAATGAATATACCGTTCTTCTTCCAGAAGGTTGGAGCATCATCGGCGGCCTCTCCAGAGTAGCAGCCGATCCACAGCCCGAGCCTAGCATACCTCTTACAATGTATCGGTTTATTCCCGGAGTGGGATATCAGTTGACTGATCAAGTGCCACCAGGCGAGGGAGTTTGGATCAATTCTTCTCAGCCTATTGCTCTGACGGTTTCGCCCGCGCAAGGTTTGGCATTATCTCAATCTACTTCTGCAACGAGCAAGGAGGCTACGATTCGAGCCACGGGTGAAATCGTCGGCACCAGAATAAACGTCAGTAACGTCGTTGTCGGTTGGGACGACGCTGGAGCGAACACGGCGCTTGCCCCACCTTCGCCTCCAGAGTACACCACGCAGCTTCGTTTATTCAGATTAGGAGATTTCACCAATGCCTATGCGCGTGATATTCGCGCGTTGCAAAATAATCAGCCGGAAACCTGGGTGTTGGAAGTCGATCCCAACGGCAATACGCCGCCCAGCCGAACCACCGTCGTAAGCTGGGATGCGAATGAAATCACCGCTCTTGGTAATAATCCCTGGGTTCTTCGCGAAGGCACAACGGGCAGCGGCACCATTCTAGTTGCCGACATGAGATCGACAACTTCATTTATGGTTACTGGCACGGGCGAGCAATATTTCACGATTGGAGGCATAATAACAGAAGTCGAAGAGCGAGGAGAAAAGCAGGGCATTCCTGATCGCTTCTCCCTCTATCAGAACTATCCCAATCCCTTCAACCCGGAAACGGAAATCCGTTATGACTTGCCAAAGGCCTCACGTGTCACGCTCACGATTTATAATCTGGCTGGACAAATGGTGCAAACCCTGGTCGATGGGACTATTCCTGCCGGCTCGCACACTGTTCATTGGAACGGCCGCGATACTTTTGGCCGGCGGATGGCGAGTGGCATCTACTTTTACCGGCTGCGGGCAGGCGAATTTGTACAAACCAGAAAGATGATCTTGCTGCCGTAGCATAGAGAACATCTGTAAAAGCAACGCCCGCGTCTGGCAAACGCGTTGGGCGCGGGCGAAACTGTAAACTATACACCTCCGGCCACTCAGTGCAGTCAGGTGCAGCCGCACAGGTCATGACGGATCTGTTTGGCAATCTGGCGTTTACCGATCACACGCATGACAGCCATGGCCTAGCGCCTCGCTCGTTCAATTCTTTTTTTGAAGCAGCAGATGAAGCAGCGATCTCGCGTCTCTATGGCGGAATTCATTTTCGCGCGGCTATCGAAAAGGGTGTTACTCAGGGTAAGTGTATTGGCCAAAAGGTCAGCGCGCTCAAGTTCAGGAAATGAGGTGTTTCACCTCGAATCAGGCCTCGTCAAGGTCGGTTTCTGGATCTGCTGTTTGAACCGCATTTGACAAGGGTTTGGTGCGAAAAACTTCAATAATTGGACAAAATGAGTTTCAAAACTATCTGTTCACCATGAATATTTGTCGCAATCCATCCTGAGGTATTGTCATGGCGGCAGAAAGTCTAATACTTAACTTGACAATGTTATGTTGTCTTGAACAAAAGCAAAGACAGAAAAATGAATGACAGAAAAATGGGGTTTGGTATCATCAAAAAAATTCTCACCGTAGAGCAACGAGCAGGCCATAAACATTTTTCTGCCCTCCATTTTTCTGTCTTTTGAGCATTTTTATGGTTGACTGTCCAAAATAAACTGAAAATCAAAAGCAATTTGACGAGGTCTGCGAATACACTTCCATTGGCAAAATCAAGGCGCGGCAAGCTGATGCCAGCGTTAAATAGGGAAGTAATTGGGCCAATATTTAAATCTCACCAGCTTATAAATACCGACAGTTTATCCAAGTAAAATGATTAAGTTATTTTATCTTAACCCCTAAATTAAACAAAGCAATTTCAACGCTGCATGATCGTTCGTCTCGTTTGAGATTGCTTTGTTTGCCTTCCATGCCGGGATTAGCGCGTTTGACAAAACCTTAAAGTGGGATTACTCTGCGCCCTTTCCACACCCAAGAACGTTCACATTTAGATTTCCTAATCCGGCACGATCCGCGTGACGCGGAAGCCGACGAACCGCATCGGTTTTTTGAAATTGCTGTCGCGTGCAACGCAGCGCAGCGCCACCTCGTCGTTGAATCCGGCGCCGCCGCGAACCACGTGCTGCTCTTTGCACTCGTCCAGCCACGTGGAGGTCCATTCCCAAACGTTTCCAGCCATGTCCATCAGGCCCTCGGGTGTGGCGCCACCGGAAAAGGCGTGGACCGGCATGAGGCCTTGGCCGACACCATCAAAATTCGCGTGCGTATTTTGTGGTGCGTTATCGCCCCAAGGATATTTGCGCTTGCCCTCTCCTGCCGCCCACTCCCACTCTTCTTCGAGCGGCGGCCGGTAGATAACCTTTGCTGCTTCAATCGCTTTGCTGCTCGCCACTTCTTGCTGCGTCAACCAGGCGCAATAGGCTTGAGCGTCTTCCCAATCCACGCCAACCACCGGGCAATCATCGCCATTAAATTCGTGATCGTCCCAAAAGGCCGGCGGCCGATGGCGCGTGGCTTCGACGAATTTGCGGTAAAGACGGTTCGTCACCGGAAATTTGGCGAGATAGTAATAGTACGCCGGCGCGGATTTTTTGGCGCCGAGAAGAAAGACCGGCACCGAAGGCGGCGAGATGAGCACGTATTCGGCGCGATCTTCGGCGGCGTTGAAAAAGCGCGGCGGCATGCGGCTCTCGCTGACGGCGCGCAGGCTGCGATACTGCAAAAGCGCAAAATTGCGGATGGCAACGGTGAGGTGGGGAATTTTGAATTGCACGCCTTCAAAAACTTCGGCGGCACGACAAGTCACAATGAAGGGCACGTCTCCCCCGCACCATTGCTGCGCTGCTTCAATCCACGTGCAAGCTTTGCGGCGGCGGCCGCCGGCGGGAATCTCGTCCAATCCATCCAAAAGAAAAAGCGCGCGGCGCGCGCGGATGGCTCGTTTCAAGCCTTTGGGAGAAATTGGGCAGCTCGTTTGCGACAGCGCTTGCTGCACGGCCGCGAGAAACGGCAGCTCAAAATCGATTTCTTTGGCGGGAACATAAAAAGGAATGCGCGGTGCGGCAAACCCATAATGCCGGCATCCTTCACGGTCGGCGGAGCGCACGGCCAGGACCTGCAACAACGTCGTCTTGCCGGAAGTCGGCGCTCCGATCATGAGCAGCGTTTTCTTCTCGTTCAGCACCCGCTGCATGATTTGCTCGACGTCGAAGGCTTTATCGGACAACTTTTCCCGGCGCGCCGGCCCCGCGACAGCGTCGACCTTTTCCGCGCCGGAGTTGGAGCTCAACAAGTAAATGGCGATTTGCCGGCCAAGACCGAGCGTATTTAGAAAACCAAATTCTTGATTGACTTTTTTGATATAGCGCGGCATCTCGCCCCAAGACAGGAAAAGCGGCGAAATGCGTATTGGCCAGCCAAAGGCAAGCCATCCCCCTCGATCCATCAAGAAAAACAACAGCGCCGCTCCCGCGACAGCCTCGATCCAACCAACGTCCTGAAAAATAGCCATGCACCCACCGCGAATTATTCATGAGTTCTGCTTATTATACCGGCAGAGTGCGGCGTTTGCGGCAAAGAACTGGCGGTCAATCTTTGTTTTGTTTGTGAAAGGGCCACCACACGTAAAGCCCGCGCACCACGAGCACCGCGCCGAGTCCGACGTACAGCCAGCGCGTGGCGCCGATATTTTGCTGCACGAAACCGAGCAAACCGTCGGCAACGACCAAGCTCCCCAACGCAAAAAGGGCAATGCCCCAAATTTGGCGATTCATTAACTTCTCCGATTTTTATTCGCTGATTTTTATCTCCATCCCAAACAGCATCATCAGCAAAATAACGAGACCGAAAACGATGCGGTACCAGGCAAACACCCTGAAGCTGTGGCGCTTGATGAACGCCATAAATCCGGCGATGACCACCCAGGCGACGATCATCGAGACGATGAATCCGGTCGCAAAGATCGTCACGTCATCGGCGGAAAGCTGCGGCGCGATTTGGAGAAGCTTATACAGGCTCGCGGCAGCCAAAGTCGGAATCGACAAAAAGAAAGAAAATTCAGCCGCAGCGGCGTGGGTCAACCCGGCTAAAAGGCCGCCCATGATGGTCGCAGCGGATCGCGAGATGCCGGGAATCAGCGCCGCGCATTGGGAGATGCCGATCCAGAGGGCCTGTGACAAAATAAGCGATTCGGCAATCTCCGTTTTCGGCTGCGGCCGGAATTGCTCAATGATCAATATGGCCACGCCGCCGACGATTAGCGCCGCCGCAACCGGTTGTGGATCAAACAACAGCCTGTCTATGATATCTTCAAACAGTAAACCAAACACCGCGGCGGGTATGAAGGCAATGATAACTGCCATTAAAAAACGGCGTGCCGCCGCCGACGTTAGTCCGTGTGGATTATCGGCCACGGGCTTGCCAAGAATCGCTATTAAAACGCGCCAAATACGCTGCCGAAAATATCCCACCACGGCGAAAATAGCCCCAAGCTGAATGAATATATTGAAAGCATTTGCCTTCGCACCGGTAAAATTGAGCCAGTTTCCTACCAGAATCAAATGCCCGGTCGAGCTGACCGGCAGAAACTCCGTCAAACCTTCGACAATTCCTAAAATGATCGCAATTAAAATTTCGTTCATAAATCTCCTGTTTGCCTGTTTGCCAGTTTGCTTGTTTGCCCGTTAACCAGTTGAATGTTCACGCATGAACCGGCAAACGGGCTAACAAGCGAACGGGCTAACGTTTCGTCCGAAACATCAAACCGACTAAAAAAGTCACAATACTGCCAAACATGACGTACCACGTAAAAGCGATTTTGGGAATCGGCAGCGGCGCAAGCCCGAGCCAGCCCAGGAGCGCGTTGACCGTCCCGCTCAAAAGGAGCACGGTGAGAAAACCGCAAACGATTGCAATGAGATTGCCGAAGTCGTTCCCGCGCGTTTTCGTCAACATGCCGATGAGGAACATGCCGAGCAGGGAGCCATAAGTGTAGCCGAGAATGCCCAACGCAATCGGAATGATGGTGAGCTTGGGATTGTGCAAGACCGAATAAGCCGAGAGCGAGGCGACAATGATCATTAAAACTGCAAAGACAAATGTGAAGACACGGGCGGCAAAAACGTAGTGCTTGTCACCTGCATCTTTCTTGAAATAGGGCGCATAAAAATCCTTCACGCAGCTCGTAGCGAGGGCGTTGAGCGCGGCGCTGAGTGAGCCCATGGCGGTGGCGAACACGCCGGCGATGATCAAGCCCCGCAGCCCGATGGGCATTTTATTGATAATGAAATAAGCAAAAACTTCGTTCGCCACCACTTCGTTGTTCTCGCCGCGCGGCAAATTCGCATCCGGCACGATTTGAAAATAAGCATACAGAAAAACGCCGATGGTCACGAACGCCAGCGCAATCGGCACATCCGCGACGCCGGAGAGAATCAAAGACATGCGGCTGCGCTTGTAATCGGTCGCCGTCAACATGCGCTGCACCATGTCCTGATCGGCGCCGTGCGTGGACATGACGAGAAAAACGTAACCGAGCAGCGCCGCCCAGATGGTGTACTCCTGGCTCAAAATGCTCATCACCGCGTCGTAGAGATTTTGCTCCTGGTGCAGGCCGGTGGAAAAAATTTTGAAATTGGCAAAGTTATTGGTGCCGGCTTTAATGCTCTCCCAGCCGCCGGGGATGAGAGAGACGATGACCACGAGCGAAACCAGCGCGCCGCCGAACATGACGCTGGCTTGAATGAGATCCGTCCAAATCACTGCCTTGATGCCGCCGAGCATGGTGTAGATGCAGGTGATCAGCGTCATAATGCTGATGGCAACGATGTACTGCTCCAGAGTCGGGGAAGCGCCAGTCAGAAATTTCCACGCGACGACCAAAACCACCGCGGCGATATAAACCCGCACGCCGCTGGCCAGCACGCGGGTAATCAGAAAGATCACGCTGCCGGCGACTCTCGATTTTTCGCCAAAGCGTTTTTCCAGAAACTCGTAGACGGTGTAAACGCGATAGTGATAGAAAGGCTTGATGAAGATATAGGCAATGATAAGCCGCGCCAGAATCGTGCCGAGCATCAACTGCACGTAGAGCGCGCTCTGCATGCGATACCCCTCCGCCGGGATGCCGAGAAACGTGGCAGCGCTGGTCTCCGCGGCGATGATCGAGGCCAGCACCGCCCACCAGGGAATTTTGCGGCCGCCGAGCGCGAAGTCTTCCATGCTCTCCTCGCGGCGGCCCATGTACAAGCCGAGACCGATGATGGTGATGAAATATAAAACGATGACAGTGACATCCCAGAAAAGATTATTCACAAGCTATTCACCTTTCAGAGATAGATTTTCACGATCCGGCTAATGAGGTTACTGAAACACGCGAGTAATAGAATAACCTCTTATGCGCTAAAAGTCAATCAAATTTTACGGGGCACACTTATGAAGTTGGAACAAGAAATAACTTGCAATAAAGACGTTTCGTGTTATATTTAAAGATGGATACCTTATTCCATTTGTTCCTATCGAGCCAGAGATTGCTACAATTGTACAGACTTATATTCAGCATAAGATAATGCCAAATGATGCAGGAGAAACGCTATGATAAACGAACCAACACTTGAACAAATTTGGGAAGTCCGTCGAAAAATTTATGCCAATGTGGCAATGATCCTCAAAAGCTAGTGGCGTACTTCATGGAGCGTCAAAAGCAAAATCCGCAACGTTTGTTGCAAAAAATGGGTGATATACAAAAAGGGCAAGAAAAATCTGTTAAAGAAAATTTGCCTGCCGATGCTCAGAAAGAGATTGCAGTATAACTCGAGAGGTTACAGACACACTTACGCCTCCCACTCATGCCTGAAAATCTTTCTTGGCTTTTTGCCAAGATTTGTTTACTTTTTCTACACCAATGAAGCTTGCTTGAACATGGTGTTCCATCCCCTAAGCGCAAGCTACGGAACGAGAACAAAAGACGAATCATCCCAGGCTTTGGGAATAAGTTCCAATAAATGACGGCCAACCTGCGTGGAGACATGCACGCGGCTGAGTGCAAATCTCGTTAAGACGGAAAACGGTCTGATCTTCCTCAACTACATCTTGGGCGACTTACAGTACGACGTCGCCTGTGTCCCCAACAGCATTGATGAGGAAAAAAGTGAATGTGACTAATTTGTTTTTCGATCATCCCATCCTCAACTCACCCTACGAGCGCCCGACGAAGCATTGGGAGCTCGATGACCAAGGCCAACCCACGCAGCGCATTATCGAAAGCCGCCGCCATGCGGAGTACATCACCCCGATTCCCAAGCCGCGGAAGCGTAAGGTCCCCAAAGAACAGGAGCAGATGATCTTCGATGAAGGCAAGGGACTTTCTACGCGCGAACAAGAGTACGATCCCACGCCGGTCATTAATGAACTTCGCCATCACCTTGAGCAGTGGCGAAACTTGCCCAACCCCAACCGCTGGCAAGTCACGCCCGAAACGGCGTGTTTGCTTCAGCATTGGCGCCATCACCAGTTCAACAACATCCGTCCCTTCTTCTGTCAGGTCGAGGCGGTTGAAACCGTCATCTGGCTTACTGAGGTCGCTCCCCAATCAGGAAAAACCGCGAGCCGCTTCTTAGAGCACCTTGCGAATGCCAACAATGAAGCGAACCCAGAACTCATGCGTCTGGCTCTAAAGTTGGCTACCGGTGCGGGCAAGACCACGGTTATGGCCATGCTGATTGCGTGGCAAACCATCAATGCCGTGCGCCGGCCGGGCAGCAAAAAATTCACCCGAGGCTTTCTCGTGGTCACGCCGGGCTTGACCATTCGCGACCGCTTGCGTGTGCTGCAACCCAATGATCCGGACAGTTATTATCAGAGCCGCGAGCTTGTGCCCGGCGACATGCTGGACGATCTCAACCGCGCCAAAATCGTCATCACCAACTTCCACGCCTTCAAGCTGCGGGAGCGCATGGAAATTTCGAAGGGAACTCGCGGACTGCTGCAAGGCCGCGGTGCGCCTTTGAAGACTTTAGAAACCGCAGGCCAAATGCTCCAACGCGTGATGCCCGATCTGATGGGCATGAAAAACATTTTAGTGCTCAACGACGAGGCACACCATTGCTATCGCGAAAAACCCGACGCGGAAGAAGATGAGCTCACCGGCGAGGACAAGAAAGAAGCGGAGAAGAACAACGAAGCCGCGCGGCTGTGGATTTCCGGCCTCGAAGCCGTGAGCCGTAAGCTTGGCCTCACTCGGGTTATCGATCTTTCCGCCACGCCGTTTTTTCTGCGCGGCTCCGGCTACGCCGAGGGCACGCTGTTTCATTGGACGATGAGTGACTTCTCTCTCATGGACGCCATTGAATGCGGCATCGTTAAGCTGCCACGCGTTCCCGTCGCCGATAACATCCCCGGCGGGGATATGCCCAAGTTCCGCAATCTTTGGGAACACATTCGCACGCGCATGCCCAAGAAAGGTCGCGGCAAGGCCAACACTCTCGATCCGCTGAGTCTGCCGGTCGAATTGCAAACCGCACTGGAGGCACTTTACGGGCATTACGAAAAAACCTATCAACTGTGGAAAGAAAGCGGCATTCGTGTTCCACCCTGCTTCATTATCGTTTGCAACAACACCTCAACTTCCAAATTGGTTTATGACTACATCTCCGGTTTTCACCGCGAGAACGAAGATGGTTCCACTTCGCTGGAGAATGGCCGCTTGGCGTTGTTCCGCAATTTCGATGAGCACGGCAACCAGCTCGCCCGGCCCAATACGTTGCTCATCGACAGCGAGCAACTCGAATCCGGCGAGAAACTCGACGACAACTTTCGCGCGATGGCAGCCGATGAGATTGAGCGTTTCCGCCGCGAGATCATCACACGCACCGGCGATCCCCGGCAAGCCGAGAACATCAGCGATCAAGATTTGTTACGCGAAGTCATGAACACGGTTGGAAAGGAAGGCCGTCTTGGTGAATCGATCCGCTGTGTCGTGTCGGTTTCGATGCTGACGGAAGGCTGGGACGCCAACACGGTCACCCATATCCTGGGCGTCAGAGCTTTTGGCACCCAGCTTCTCTGCGAGCAGGTGATTGGCCGCGCCCTTCGCCGGCAGTCGTACGATCTCAATGAAGAAAACTTGTTCAACGTTGAATACGCTGACATTCTCGGCATTCCGTTTGACTTCACGGCGAGACCAGTCATTGCGCCACCACAATCGCCGCGTGAGACGATCCAGGTCAAAGCCGTTCGACCCGACCGCGATCATCTTGAAATCAGGTTTCCACGTGTCGAAGGCTATCGTGTCGAACTCCCCGATGAACGGCTCACCGCGGAATTCAATGACGATTCCATTCTGGAGTTGACCCCCGATCTCGTCGGTCCCTCGGTGACAAGGAACTCTGGTATTATCGGTGAAGGCGTCGATCTGAGCCTGGAACATTTGAATGATATGCGGCGCTCCACATTGCTTTTTCACGTTGCCAAGCGTTTGTTGTACACAAAATGGCGCGACCGCGGCGAGGATCCGCAACTGCATTTGTTCGGCCAACTCAAGCGCATTGCCAAGCAGTGGCTCGACACCTGCCTCGTTTGCAAAGGCGGCACATACCCGGCGCAGCTCATGTATCAGGAATTGGCTGACATGGCTTGCGAACGCATCAACGCCGGCATTACCCGTTCTCTTTTGGGTGCGCGGCCAATAAAGGCGGTGCTCGATCCTTACAATCCCACGGGTTCTACTATGCACGTGAGTTTTAATACTTCCAAACGGAACCGCTGGCAAACCGACGCGCGCCGGTGTCAGATCAATTGGATCATTCTCGATAGCGACTGGGAGGCGGAGTTTTGCCGCGTGGCCGAGTCTCACCCGCGCGTCAAAGCTTATGTGAAGAATCATAATCTCGGCTTGGAAGTGCCATACCGCTACGGTTCGGCGATGCGGAACTATCGGCCGGATTTCATCGTCCTGGTCGACGATGGCCATGACGATCCATTGCATCTCATCGTCGAAATCAAAGGCTACCGCCGCGAGGATGCGAAAGAAAAGAAAGCCACGATGGAGACGTATTGGGCGCCGGGCGTCAACAACCTCGGAGAGTATGGCCGCTGGGCGTTTGCTGAGTTTACCGAGGTTTTTGAGATTGAAAGCGAGTTCAACAAAATGATTGAAAGGGTTGTAATAAGATCGGTGCGGTTGATAAAGTGAACTATTAGAGGGCTATCCATGGCTGAACAAGAACCACTGATACCGAAGCATGGCGGCTATCGGAAACTGAAGAGTTTCCAGATCGCGCAGTTGGTCCATGATGTGACGGTGCGCTTCTGTGATCGTTACATCGAAAAGCGCAGCCGCACGCACGACCAGATGGTGCAGGCAGCGCGCTCGGGTGTGCAGAACATCGCCGAAGGCAGTCAGGTGTCGGGTACCTCGAAGAAAATAGAACTAAAACTGACCAACGTGGCGCGGGCCAGTCTTGAGGAACTGCGGCTGGATTATGAGGATTATTTGAGGCAGAGAGGCCTGGAGCTTTGGGAGCCGAAAGACCCGCGCCGCCAAAGACTGATTGATAGGCGCTGCAAGACTGCGGATGAGGTTGCTGTATGGGTTAAAGAAATTTATGGACAACATGGACAATATGGACAGTCCAT
>JAKEEU010000080.1 GCA_022616415.1 Candidatus Zhuqueibacterota bacterium
CCTTGCGCCCCTGTTGTCCATCAACAACCAGAACCTCACCAGGAGAAGCATCTCGGAGCGCTTTGATGACGGTGAGAAAATCGTCGCAGCAAGAAACTGTAAAAGCTCGCCCGATAAGCTTAACGCCATGGCATAACGGTTGGATCCCAGAATCAAAGACTCGAAGTGTCTTCTTCGCATCGCATAGGCAACTGGTTTCTAGTCGGCTAAGCCGCTCTCGAATTTCTTCTTGCAGCATATTACCTCTTACGATGCGATCGCTGTAGAACGGCCGCGTTTTTCAGCGGTCCGCTCCAGCCGCGGGTTAGGCATTCTTTTCGCGTTCGGGAGTGGCAAAATCGTAAAAGATCCGAAACAGATTGCCGTCCAGATCCGCGACTGTGAACTCATACAACCCCCATGGCTTTGACTCCGGCGGTGAAACAATCTTAGCTTGACTGGCGCTCCAAAGCGCGTACAGCTCGTTGACCCCTTCCTGGCTGTCGAGATTGAGCCACACCAACACCGGCCCGCCATTGCGGTACTGCTCTCGAAAGGCGCCGTTAGTGAGAAACATTCTGCAGTGTCCTTAAACCGAGCAATTCAACGATTTTTAGTGCAAGATTTTTGCTTCGCCATGATGATCAAGAGCTTTCGAATCGTTGCATTGAGCCGCATGTTCTCCGCTGTAAAGATGTCGCGTTGAATCCAATTGACGATGGAGGCGTTTTTGCCCCACTGGTCTGGTTGAGTTGGGTTGGCGTGAATCATCACCTCCCATCCCGCACATTCACACGTTCAGCCACTCGGTTGGCGTTGCCATGTTGTGGCCCCGCTAACTCCCAATTAACTCAAGATTTCAAAATTTAAAAAAGTATTGAAGAAAAGTCAATAAAAAAATAAACAGGATTATGGCGTGGCAATAGTCACGAAGCGAACGCCATCTGGCGTGACAATATGCTGGAGCGCAAGCAGGAGGTGCCGGCGATTGTGGTGAGCAAGAGAAAGTTTGTTTGAAAGACAGACTGTCAAGTTACCGTTTAGGCATATTCGAGAACTTTGTTGAATGTCACTTGAGGAATCAAATTGTGTAAGAACGGCAATTTTACATCATCATAAGAATAATCTTTTGGGAACTGATAGGGCTTGTCTACTTTTTTGCTTTTGAAATAATATTTGTTCCAATACTCTCCGGGCGCAGGATTCATAATGTTATCAGTATTATTTGTTGCAATACAGAAGGAAACATGGTTGACAATTGCTTTTAGTATTTCTTGTCTTGCCTCCGTTACGGTCTTTCCGTCAGCAACTATGTCGAATTCCAAGCAATGAGCCGTATACAAATCATCTTCTTTGTCTATCAAAATGTGAACATATATTTCGACAGATTCCGAAGTCAATTTTAAGGCATTTTCATTTGCCTTTTCCATCCAAGCGTCTATTCTGTTCATTTTCTGACAATCCCTTTCATATTCATAAATAGAAAAAGCGTCTTAATGCAAAAATTTGCGAAATTACACCGTTAAAATATAACAAGCTAATTGTAGAAAGTCAAGCAAAAATTATTACAGCCAAACCAGGTAAGATCGCGGTGTCACTGGCAGCATGGAAGCCTAATGCAAAACCTGAAATCCTCGCGGGGTAATCATTCACAGCATATCATCAAACAACCAATGATTCTGCCAGCGCCGATCGATCTCGTCGCGCCGGCGTTGGTAGCGGATGTCGGTGGAGAGACGCATGCGGCCGTGCGGATTTTGATTCGTGGTCGCGGCGTGAATCATGTAAGCGCTGTGAATCACCATGTCGCCGGCTTCGTAATCAGCGACGAGCCGGCGCGTGTTGAAGCGCTCGGCGAGTTGTAGCAAATGCTTGAAAATGCCGCAGAATCTCAGCCGTCTGCAGCACGCTGTGTTAGGCTGCTATTTTGGAATGAAGCCTGACCGGCAAAATACTCACACCGTCACGGCCTCAATGCCGCTAAGTATGACGGGTGTCCCAAGCCTGAGCATATTTTGAATCTCAGCGACGCGGTCGGTCTGACTCATCAACTCCCGAATTTGTGCTGAACATTGTCGTTGGTGCGTAACGTGACGTGGTGCTGGCCTTCTCTATTTCGCACTTTCGCACTAACTTTCATTCAATACCTCTTAAATTCCTTGTCATTATTGTTCTCTCTTTCCTGGCGGTTGTATGTACGCCCGATATTGGTATGGCAATCTCTCAGCAGCTTAACGTTTGAGTTCAGCGGTCGCCGCCGACGGTCCGCTCGAACGAAGAGTTCGGCAGCTTTAGCGAGCCACTTCCAACAAAGCAGACTTGCCCGCGGACAGTCACGCTCAGGTGTGAAGTGCCTCGCACGACGACGTGAAGCTCACTTGGCCGATTAAGAAATCGGCCTTGCGCCAGGACAAGACTCTCGCCGGGAGGGGCGAGCTTGTGCTTGACGATATACGCCGCGGCCGGCCCCGCCGCGCTACCGGTGGCGATGTCTTCGACACGGCCATCATTGTCCCAGGTGCGCCCTTCGCGGCGATCGATGTCGAGGACATAAACGAACTTCGCTCCGACGGTTGCGAGCAGGGCTTCAAAGTGCGGATCGACTATCCGAGCGCTTTCCAGGTTAGTGCTGATTGGGATGATGAGGTAAGGCAACCCGGTCGAAACCACCTGTAGAGGAAGCGTCAAATACAGATCTGATGGTGAGAGGTTCAATGCGTGTAGAAAGGCATCGGTCCGAGAATCCGCAATCGGTGCTTCGAACGTCGCAACGCCCTGATCCATTTCCGCAAAGTAGGACGTGTTTTCACGACGACTCTTGGCATGGATGCTGCGTTCGGCCATGACAAACTCAAAGCCGGCTGTCTCTTCTTCTGCATGAAACTCCGCATGTAAAAGCGCTGCGGCACCGATGATGGGGTGACCCGCAAACGGTAGCTCCTCCTCCATCGTGAAG
Organism: Candidatus Zhuqueibacterota bacterium; assembly: GCA_022616415.1. Classification (GTDB taxonomy): domain Bacteria; phylum Zhuqueibacterota; class Zhuqueibacteria; order Zhuqueibacterales; family Zhuqueibacteraceae; genus Zhuqueibacter. The sequence goes on from JAKEEU010000080.1 coordinate 2,936, forward strand.
ATTCGAGCCCGGAAGATGGACGCTGCTTCAGTACGAAACAGAAAGATCGTCTCGAACTGTCGCATCTCCTGGGTGATGCGCTGCATCACCTCAGTGGGCAGCTCGTCATCCAGAACAAACACACTCAAACCGTTACCAGATAACGGCTCACGAGCGAAAACATCAACGAGCGAGAAAGGTAGGGTTCTCTGATCCATGTCAACTGCCTAACCTTATTAACCTGCCAAGCGCCGCCAGATTCCAGATTAGAATAACTTCTTGAACTCTTCAATTGTCAGCCCCGCATCGCGAACGATACCGCCCATGGTGATCGCATTAACGGGATTGTGGCGTGGAATGGTCACGAAACGAACCCCATCCGACATGACAACATGCTTGCCTTGCCGGATAATACGAAAACCGGCCTTCTCCAAGGCCTTGATTGCTTGCAGGTGATTGACACCAGGCAGCTTTGGCATAATTATGCAGCCACTTCGATTTCCCGCAAATCGGCATTTTGAAACATTTCTGTGACGGCTGCCAAATATTCCCGAATGGCGTCTTTAATGTTTTCGATGGCTTCTTGTTCTGTTTTCCCTTGCGACCAACAGCCAGGCAAACCCGGACATGAGACACTGAAGCCTTCCTCGGATTGCCATAAAACTATTTTGTATTTATGATCTTCTGGTACTCCGGAGTTATCAAGCGGCAAAGAGAAATTCTTAACTTTTTAGTCTTAGGCCTTTGCGGAGCAAAACTCAGAAAAAAATTCTGAGTTTTTGTGTACACGCGGATCAAAAACACACACGGAAAAAGCTTTTCAGCGTGAGTTTTTGATCCGTGTGCTGCCCGTAAGGGCTTCGGTTTTCAGCTTGCCTGAAAATCCGACGTAGTCTCTTTAAAGTTGAATCGTTGCAAAAAAAGCAAAGATTTTCTGACCACCAAGACACGAAGACACCAAGAAAAAAACTTAGTGTCTTCGTGTCTTAGTGGTAAATTTGGTTGCGGCTCGTCCGCGTTGGGAATCTCAAAATCAAATGATTTGACAAAATATACGTAAACTAGCGAAGAAAGTCAAGATTCAGAAATCTTTGGGAGCAATCGGTCACAGCATGTCATCAAACGACCAATGATTCTGCCAGCGCCGATCGATCTCGTCGCGCCGGCGTTGGCAGCGGATGTCGGTGGAGAGGCGCATGCGGCCGTGCGGATTTTGGTTCATGGTCGCGGCGTGAATCATGTAGGCGCTGTGAATCTCAGCGACGCGGTCGGTCTGGCTCATCAACTCCCGAATTTGTGCTGAACATTGTCGTTCGTGCGTAACGTGACGTGGTGCTGGCCTGCACTATTTTGCACTTTAGGCGCCGATTGGGTTCACATTCGTTTTCTTTCGTAGTGGCTCTTTACCAATCCATTGGAATATACCTCGGTTCGTATATGCTTGAATTGAAGATCACTGTCGAGATAACCGAACAATGGAATACCGCTTCCAATAAGCACGGGCAGCTTTGTAATAATCAGCTCGTCGATGCAGTCCTCTTTTAGAAAGCTTTGTATCAATGTCTCCATCTTTTCTTGCAATAAAGCCATCAAAACTTGTTCCTATGTAAACCGTCGTTTTCATTTCGCAATCTCCCATGGATACAACTCCGATAGCTCATCCCAATCTATTGCACTGCGATCATAGACCCATGAAAAATCCATCGTGTTCTCCTTGTGAAACATAACGCCTGTTTCAGCGGCTGCGGGGGCGAGACAGAGTTTGATCGAAGACGAAGCGTTGAAACTTGATACGCATGAAATCATGCCTCAGCCCCGCAGTGCGGTGCAGCGACCGTTAGGCAAATTGTTGAAATGGATTTAACTTCAGTTCATCACATTGCTTCTTTGATTTTCCACTCTCCAAATTCAAACTCGAGATAGACCGTTGCTTTCTCAACATCATAATATTGAAATAACTTCTCACGCCGCCGCGTGTATAAAGAATCTAATACTGCAAGCATCAATTCTCCAGCTTTACTGTAGATTAGCGTTGTGTCAGGACTCGATCTATTGCCAAGCCTACCAATTTCTTCTTTCATCGATCCCAGTTTAATATCTCTTTTAAGCAATTCCTTATAATTTCATGAATTACTTTTGCATAAATATGCCCAACCGCGAGCATCAGCGGCTTGGCAGGCACGAGACGAAGTTAGTTTGAAAACGCCCCTTCAAACTCCACCAGAATAAGATTCATGCACGGCCTGCCACGTCCTCTGGATGCATAGTTGGGCACAGTGCTTAGACTGGTTTGATGTTCCGGTTTGTGCGAAACACGTTCTGCGGATCCCATTTCGCCTTGACCTCGGCAAGCCGTTGAAGTCCTTTGCCGAGCGCGGCCTCGATGCGCTCGGGACCTTCGTCCTCAGTCAGGAAGTTGATGTACGTGCCGCCGGTCGAGAACGATTTCATGTCGGACCACGCTTCACGTGCCCACTCGACATTTGCCTTGTCCTCATCTGCCTTTTCCCATGAACCCGCTACGTTGAGTACATAACGCGCGTCGCGGTTGCCGACGGGAGAGTGCTCATCTTTCAGTTGGTTTAGAGCCCCTTCAATCTGGAACAGGATGACGGCTGAGTGAGGTGATCGGATTTTTGCCGCATGCGCGATGACTTTCTCGCACAGGACCGGCTCGATGCGCGAGAGGTACTCGCTCTTCCAGTAGTAGCGCCGGCCCTTCGGCTGCGTCGCGTCGAGCAGCGACTGCATCTGCGCGTACGGCCGGCGCACGAGCACATCACCGATGGGGTTGCCGAACGACTTGATGGGGGCGACGAGCTTCTCGCCATCCTCGGGTCTTCCGCTGTAGCAGGCAAGCATCGCCACGATCGGCTTCCCATGCATGTCCTTCGGTAGCCATGGCGCGGGGGGCGCCGGGCGCATGAGCGCGACGAGCGTGAGTTCGGGCGGGGCCTTCTCGGCGAGTGTCCGGTACAACTCGAGCACCTTCGGCGCCGCGCTTGCGGGCCAGGCTACGACGCCACCAACGACCTCCGGACCGACAGAGTAGAGCACGTAATCGATGCCGGTCACGACACCAAAGTTCCCGCCACCGCCCCGCAGCCCCCAGAAGAGATCCGCGTTCTCGTCGCTGCTCGCCCGCACCAGTCGGGCGTCGGCGGTCACGACATTCATTCCGACCACGTTGTCCGAGGTCCAACCCCAACGCCTCGTCAAGTAGCCGAACCCACCGCCCAGGGTGAGTCCCGTGATGCCGGTGAGCGAGACGAAGCCAAGGACGGCGGCGAGGCCGTGCACCTGCGTTTCGCGATCCACGTCGCCGAGCAGACAACCGGCCTGCGCGTGGGCAACCTTTTTCTGAGGGTCCACCCATACGCCGCGCATGAGCGACATGTCGAGCATCAGCGCGCCGTCGGTCGTGGCCAGGCCCGCGATGTTGTGTCCCCCGCCTTTGAGGCAGAGCAGAAGCTCGTGTTCGCGCGCGAACCGCACGCACGCCATCACATCGGCGGTGCCGAGGCAGCGCGCGACGAGTGCGGGCTTTCTGTCGATCATGCCGTTCCATACGGTTCGGGACTCATCATAGCCGGCGTCGCCAGGTGCGAACACCGGCCCCAGCAGACGCATCTTCAAACCGTCGAGTGTCTCCTGCTTCAGGTCGATCTCGCGACCTTCCATCGTTTTCGCTTTCATAGTCCTGGTTCCTTTCTGTATTGCGCCTAACGATGCGCATGAGCCGCGCTTAACGGCGCCCGACCGGAACGGCAGCGTAGGGAGAGGTGCAGTCAAGCGTCGGACTCCATGCGCTTGTTAGGCGTCACCGAACTCATGGCGCACCAGGCCTTATTTGTTCTGGCCCGCCTCGACGAATGCCGCGAGGTTGTCGAGTGCCATCCGCCAACCGGTTTCGTTGTCGACTGGCGAGAGGCCAGGCGGCAGGTTGTCATGTACGGCGAGCACATCCGTGCCGCCGCCCGCATCAGTGAGCGTGAACGTGACCATCATCTCGCCGCGCATCGCGGCATCGGCCGTCTCGAACTCCATCACTTCAACCACCTGCTCATTTGGTACGAGCTTTACGAAGTGGCCGTGGTACGTGTCGGTGTGCGCGGTCGTCTTGCCGGTCCCGGTCGACTCGTCGTATGTGAGCGAGATTCTGAACAAACCACCTTCGCGAGCATCGAACACATGCACGTGGATAGTCATGCCAATCGGCACCATCCATCTCGCGACCGCTCGCGCGTCGAGAAGCGCGCGATAGACGTTTGCGCGAGGCGCGTTCACGTGGCGACTGGTGCGCGTAGAGTTGGTAGTCATAAGTTGAATCTTCCATAGCGGATTGTGACGCGCTAACTTGGATTATACGACAGAACGTGAATTTTCAGCCGCAGTTAACTGTGGATAAAATAGAGCAATTCAACGATTTTTTTGCAAAATTTTTGCTTCGCCATGATGATCAAGAGCTTTCGCATCGTTGCGTTGAGCCGCATGTTCTCGGATTTAGGGGGTGGAATAAAATGACATTTACAAATTGTCCCTATTGGCATTGAAAATCGATTCGAAATTTAAAAAAGTATTTAAGAAAAGTCAATAAAAATTCTTCGTAAAACTGCCAAATCTGCGGCGAGAGACAAAAGGCTTTGTACGCCGCCTCGCGCACAAACACCGCCATCAATTTGCGCGTCAATCCGGAAAATTTTTCTTGCACTTGTAAACGCGCGATACTTAAATTGGTTGGACATGACTATTCAGCTATTATTTTTGTAAGCAGATGGAGCGGATAAAGCGGATTTCAAGCGTTTGTTTGTCAGAATCATTATCTGCTCAATTCGCTTTATCCGCTTACAGCTTTTGTTTTTATTAAAGTGGAGCTGGATAATTACGGTTGGACTGTTCAAATTAAAATTCGCTTCCAATGAATATTCTTGTTCTCAACTGTGGCAGCTCGTCGCTCAAGTTTCAAATCATCGAGACCGATCTCGAGGTGATCGAGCAAAATGCCGACCGGCAATTGGCCAAAGGCGTGATCGAGCGTATCGGCAGCGAGGCGTTGATCACGTTGCAAGCCAACGGCAGCTCGGTGGTGAAACAGGCGACGCCGCTGCGCGACCATCGCGCCGCGTTGGACTACGTGGTGCGTTGGATCATTTCGGCAGAATCCAAGATCGACGGCATTCAATCGCTGAACGATATTCACGCCGTCGGCCATCGGGTGGTACACGGCGCAGAGAAGTTTACCATGTCAGTGGTCATCACCGACGAGGTGATCGAAGGCATTGAGGATTGCATCGAGTTGGCGCCTTTGCACAACCCGGCCAATCTCAAGGGGATTTACGCGGCGCGAGAGCTTTTCGGTCCCGGCATTCCGCAAGTCGCCGTGTTCGACACCTCGTTTCATTCGACCATGCCGGAAACCTCGTATCTTTACGCCATTCCGTATCAACTCTATCGCCGGCACAAAATCCGCCGCTACGGTTTTCATGGCACTTCGCATCGTTACGTGGCGTATCGCTACCGGCAGCTCACCGGCAAATCGCGCGAGGAAACCAATGTGATTACACTGCACCTCGGCAACGGCTGCTCGGCGTGCGCCATCAAGAACGGCGAGTCGATGGATACTTCGATGGGCATGACGCCGCTGGAAGGCCTGGTGATGGGAACGCGCTGCGGTGATCTCGATCCTTCGATTTTGGAATATCTTTCCCACAAGGAGGGGACGTCATTCGGTGAAATTGACACGCTGCTGAACAAGCAATCCGGCTTGCTCGGCATTTCCGGCTTGACCAACGACATGCGCGATTTGTTGGACGAGGAGCGCGAGCATCAGGATCGCCGCGCCAAACTGGCGATAGACATTTTTTGTCACCGCGCCAAAAAATATATCGGCGCTTATCTCGCTGAGATGGGCGGCGCCGACGCGCTCATCTTCACCGGCGGCATTGGTGAAAATTCTCCAACGATACGGCAACGCATCTGCGCTGGTTTGGAATGGCTGGGCCTTACCACAGGCGAGCCACACAATGCACAAACCTTCGGCGGGAGAGAAGGGGAGATCGCTACTGCGGACAGCCGCATCAAAATTTTCGTCATTCCGACGAACGAAGAGCTGCTGATTGCGCGCGACACCGTGCGCTGCGTCAAAAATGCGCCGCGGCGGTGGTGAATGATTTTCACGGCTTCAAGCCTTCATTCCAAGTGGGCCTGAAGTTTGAGTTTGCCAACCACTGCACCGGCTTGATCATCGCATTGATGGCGTTGGTTATATGGACGAAATCAATATGGGCCAAATCGTCATCGGGCTGGTGATACTCTTGATGCAGTCCATAACTGGAAACCGTGTGGGCGATGACCCCGAGTCGCGCAAAGGCGAAATTGTCCGAGCGTTGAAAAAAATTTTCTTCGGAATGTGGATCGGCGACGAGCCGTGCGCCTTGTTTCGCCAGCTCCGGTCCCAAGTTGGAACGCTCATAACCGGTGAGCCACAACGTGTTGGCGGGAACTTTCGGATCCGGACGTCCGATCATCTCGAACTGCAAATCGGCCACGATGTCGTTCAATGGCACCGGCGAATTTTTGATAAAATGCTGCGATCCATACCCACCGCGTTCTTCGCTGCCAAAGAGAGCGAAGTAAATCGTGCGTTTCGGCTTCGGCCCCATTCCCAAAACTCTTGCCAATTCCAACACTGCCACGACACCGGAGGCGTCATCATCCGCGCCGTTATAAATGCTGTCGCCGGCGACGGGGCGACGCACGCCGAGATGATCCAGATGCGCAGAGAGTAAGACAGCTTCTTGCGCCAGCTTGGGATCGCTGCCACGCAATTGCCCCACTACATTCCAAGTGTGCATGATTTCAGGGGAGCTTAGTTTGCCTTTGATCTGAATGGCCGTGCCGTTGGGAATTTGTTGAAGCGCTTGCGCGGCATCCATGCTCAAGTAAATCATGCTGCCCGAACTGCTGGAGCTGTCACTGGTCATCGGCAGTTCCGGCATTCGTGATGCAAGCGCGGACCAGCGTTGTTGCCGCTCGGATGGCAGCGCAGCCAAAACCGCCGCCGCCCCTTTGCTCAACATCGCGCGCATCTGCCGGCTGCGCTCTTGTGATTTGATGTCTTCAGGAAAGTTGAGCAGCACAATGGCGCGCTGTCGAGGTTGCCCGCCGATCTCCATTTTCTGCAATGGCCCGCTGAACTCCGCGGCAGAAACTCGCGATAGCACAAATTCCCTGCCGTGCGTCCACTCCGTTGTCTTTTCAGCAAAATTGAAAACCAGCCGCGGCGCTTCTGCGAAAGCCCTTTTAGTTAGCGCGATAGTTTGCAAAAAGCTTTTTTGTCCCTTCGCAGCAGAATCGCCTGCCGGCTCGATGCCGAATTGCCGGAGTTGTGCAGCGATGTACTGGGCGGCGATATGCTCATATTCCGTCATGCTGCCGCGCCCCTTCATGGCGTCGCCCGCGAGAAATTCCAGGTGCGCCCGGACATTTCTTTCCTGCACCAGCCAGGTTTCATTGCTGCGGTAGCTTGTATCGTTTTGAATGTAACCCAAAGACAACGCCGCCACGAGCAGCACGGCGGCGACAAGCACGCTTTTCATCTCGCCTCTCCTTAAGCTGATCTTGATATTTTATAGAACGAATCATCCGGCTGAAAAGCTTCTCGTGGGATGACGTAATAGATGGTCTCGATGTTGTTGATGAACATGCGCTTGGCGAATTTCATGCCGCATTTCTCCATGACGCAAAACGAGGCGGTATTCGGCGGGTCGGCGCCGGCAAAGATGCGTTCGAAGCCGTGCTCTTCAAAACCGCAGCGCAGCATCGCTATTGCCGCTTCGGTTGCCAAGCCTTGCCTCCAATGCGACGGCAAAATGCCGTAAAGAATTTCAACCTCAGGCGGATCATCAAATAGGCGGAATCCGCAAAAGCCGATCAATTCATCTTCGTTTTTGGGAAATACCGCCCAAAGGCCGAAGCCGCGCTGCTCGAAACTGGCGATGCTGCTTTCGACAACTTCAACAGCCTGCTCACGTGGAATAACAATGTCATCCCACAAATATTTTCGTACTTGTGGATCAGTCCACAAACGATGGAGAACATCCACATCGTTCATCGTGAACGGACGCATGCTTAACCGGCGGGTTTGAATTTGCAGAACAACCATATTCAGATCGTTCAGTTACGAATTACGCATTACGAAATACGTGTTAGCAGTGGCAGATATTTTGTCCGCAAAACTTTCACGTGATGCCGCTCGTGGCCGGCGATAATGTAGGCCAGCGCTCGCACCGTCACCGGAACATTATTGGCCGTGCCGCGCCGGCCAATCACCGTTTCATCGAAACTGTGAAAGAGCGACTCAGTCGCGGCGCGCACGGTTTGAAATTCAGCTAAAAGACCGGCCAGAGTTCGGGAATCGAAGTTGGCGGCGCGAACGTAGTCATCCTGTTCGTAGCCTGGCAATGGCGTCGTGTCACCACGCGCGATGCGCAAAGCGCGATAGCTCATGATCCGTTCGTTATCGATAACATGGCCGAGCACTTCCTTGATGCTCCATTTGCCCGGCTCGTAGCGGGTTCCAGCTTGCGTTTCCGTCAGGTTGCGCAAAAAACCCAGGGTTTCATCAAACTGCTTATTCAAGAGCAGGAAGAAATCTCCTTCGGGGATCAGCGAAATGTACTTTCCGTAATAAGGCGCATATTCGTTTTCATTTGGGTGGGAATTGAGATAGTGAGACATGGTGCTTTTCTCCTCAATATAATAGTATTACTCCGAAAAAACTGGCATCCCGCCTTGCGGGACGAAGATTTTTTGAAGGCAAAACCATTATGGGCAAAACAATTAAAAATACGAATGAAGAATAAAAGATATGAGTCAAAATAATGAAAGTCAAAATGCGGCTGTTGCCGCGTTACGGTTTATCGGCAATTTTTTTAACGCCAAGTTGAGCGACGGCGCCGTCTGTGCTACTGGGTTGGCACCAGCAGCAGCGTCCCGATCAAAATCACGACGAAGCCGATCACATCCAGCAAAATGCCATATTTCATCATGCGCGGCAATGGAATCAACCCCGAGCTGTAAATGATCGCATTCGTCGGCGTCGAGATCGGCAGCATAAACCCCAACGTCGCAGCCATGCTCGCAGCCAGCGCGGCTTGCAATCCGGTTGAACCGGCCATCGCGATAACCAGTGGCACCACCATATTCACGGAAGCGACGTTCGAAGTCAATTCCGAGGTTAAGGTCGCAACGATGGCGGCAATCGCAATGATGCCGTAATTGGTTGAGGGAATCAAATTGGCCATGCCTTTGCCGAGCGCATCCGCCAGCTTGGTTTCAAACACCATTTGGCCGAGCGCGATGCCGCCGCCGTATAGCGCCAATACCGCCCAATCAATTTCCAGCGCCGATTTGAGCGAGATGGTAAATTCACGCTTCTTCCAGTTGATTGGCAGCAAAAAAAGCAGAAACGTTCCGAGCAGCGCCGCAACACTCTCCGGTACATATTTCGAGAAGCCCTTCGTGATTGGACTGTTTTCGCCGTAAATCACGGCCAAAATGCCCGGCGCGATCCACAATGCAACCGTGACGTGCCAGGCAATCAAAGTGTTCCATTCCCCGGTCGAGAGTTTTCCGAGCTTGGCGCGCTCGGCAACGAGCGATTCCCGGACTCCCGCTAATCGCTTGACACCAGCCGGGCACAAAAAGTTGAGATAAGAAAATAAGAGCAGATAAAGTACGACCACGATCGGCACCGCAAAACTCATCCATTCGAGAAAATGTACTTGCCGGTCGAGTTGCTTTGCGATGAATCCCAGCCCAATCAAATTCGTTGGCGTGCCCACCGGTGTCGCCAAGCCGCCGATTGAACCGGAAAAGGCGCAGATCAACATCATGGCGCTGGCATATTTGCTGCTCACCGCTTCGGGGTGCAGTCGCCGCATGGTGTTGATGATCGCCAAGCCGATGGGAAACATCATCGCCACCGTCGCGGTGTTGGAAATCCACATCGAGATAAGGCAAGTCACCGCGCCATAAGCAAAGAGAATGCGGCTCGGACTCTCCCCCACCCAACGATGAGAAAGAACGGTGTAGGCAAAGCGGCGATCCAGTCCGTGCAGATTGATGGCCCGCGCCAGCACGAAAGCGCCGATGAACAAGAACATGATCGGATCGGCAAATGGCGCGAACGCTTTGGCTGCGGGAGCAATGCCAAGCAAAATAACCAGCGTCGGTCCGAGCAATCCTGTAACTGCCAGTGGCAAAGCTTCGGTGATCCACAAGCACATCACCAGTCCCATCACTGCTGCGAGCTTGTGCGCCTCCGGACTGAGATTGGGCATCGGCCAAATGAGAAGCACGGCGAAGATGAGTGGCGCCAAGAAGAAACCGGCGCGCTGGCGCCAAGCCTCGAAGCGTGCCTCGGCGGCGCTTATTTCAAATGGCATGCTGTGAAGAAGCCTGTCATAAAATTTGCTCAACAGATTGATTGAATTTTTCTCATCCGGTGGCCGCTTTTATCCGTTGGGCATATCAGTCTATGTTATGCAAGTCCATGCGCTTGCTTGATTCTCCTGATCTGATTTAAATGCAGTATGTCATGCCCGGCAAGCATCTGCAAAATCTTTCGGACACTCTCCGGCCCGCGCTCGCTGTGCATGCCGATACGCTCCATTTGCGCCTCGTTCAATCCTCGCAGCATTTTTAAATTTGCCGACCGCAACACGCGAACCTGTTCCAGCGCCTCATTCAATTCCATCTCGTTGTATTTGAGTTCCGTGGCCCACAAATCTTGATCGTAGCCTTGAATCTCGGGCGTGGGATGCGCTAGAATCATTCGCGTTCGATAGCGATAAACCAGCTCGGTATCGGCAAGATGCTGCACCACTTGCATGATCGACCATTTGCCCGGCTTTTCAGGACGGCGCAGCGTGGCTTCGTCGATGCCGGCAAGCTCGGCTTGCAGTGTCGCGAGCTGTTGCGACTGCACCTCAAATGGATCGCGGTCTCCCAACAAGTCCATGAGCAGTTTGACATACGCGGCGGCGTTTTCTTTAGCTTGGCTGGCGGGGTTGGAGAATGAGGCCATAGAAAATTCCCTTTGATGATTGAATGATACGATTAGCGTTTCAAACATGCAAAATTTTTGTCGCCAACGGATTTATCAATCAACGATTCGTTGGCGGCTTTATCCCTTATCTCGAAAACATTTCAGTATAATCTGAGCTGATTTTCTTTCGTCGCCGTCGCTCCCGTCGCCTCGTCGCGAACACCGACGATAAGCGCATAATCCCCCGCTTCCAAATTGCTCACGTCGAGCGCGATGAACTCCGGCGCAAACGTGGCGTTGCCCTGGCGGTCGGCGCGGACGGTGATCGAGGTTTTCTTTGCGCCTCCGAACATGCCCAGAACTTTCGGCGCGTTGATGCGGCTCAACGTATATTCGACGCTGAATCTGGTTTCCCCATTTTGGTCCAGTTGCAAATGATAAATTTCAAAATAAACCGACACCGGCTTCGCCAATGAGAATACGCGCGTCGGATTGGGAACGATCTGCAAGCCGTTCTTGACAAACTTGCTTTCTTTGATTTCCGGCGCAATCGTAAAAGCCAAAACGATGTCGCTCAACGCCAGGCGCCGCGCCGAGTAATCAGGAAGCTTCACTTCAAAATGCTTGTCTCCCAATAAATCGGCGTTTTGCGGGCGCGAGTGAATCGCCACGCGATAGGAATCCGGCGGCGCCGCCGCGCGCAGCGCATCGAGAAAAAGCTCGTCTTTATTGAGCGGTTGCTTGCCGCGCGGAATAGCGACCTCGCGGGTTTGCTCGTCAACCACATTCCACGCCATGTCGTGCAGCGCCAATCCCTTCTCAATGCGAATCTCGGCAATGCCGGCTGGCGTTTTGTCCATGATCTCATAAATTGGCAGCCCGTAATAAACCTCAAGAATCGTTTTCTCATTCTCCCCGCGAAAAGTGGCAGTATAACTCGGCATGGCCAGAGGCGAAATCTTCTTGTCCCACGTGTGCCGGTCGGTGGCCAGCGCCGTCTCAACCGAGGCTTGACTTTCTTCGGCCAGGCGCGAACGCTGGGCGAATTGCATTCCAGGGTTTTCTTCATTGAGCAATTGATAATACTCCGGTCCCCAATCGGCGCGGTCGGCGAGCAAAGCCAAATCAAGCGTCGGTGTGAGACGCCAATTTTGCTCCGGCGGATGCCGGTAAAAATGAAAAGTCATGTCCGGCAACTCGCCGCGGCGATGATAACGCCACGACATGTTTCTTTGATCGGCGGCAACGGTCGTCGTCCATTCGTCCGGCTCGCCGTGGCGAATGTAAATCAGCCCGAGGTCGTTGAATTCTTTGTTCAACAAATATGTTCTGGGAAATCGCAACAGCGCGACGTCATCACCCGCGTCGAGCCGGTTGCGCCAACGATCGTACGCATAATTTTTTTCAGCGTGCAGCGTTTCTTTAAAAACGCTTTTTGCAGCTTTCATCTCACCACGCGCCGACAATGTTTGTCCACGCGCAAAAAGCGTTTCTGCAACCGCGTGTCTCTCTTGCGCCTCGACCACGCCAGGCCAAATGCAACACGCTTGCAAAATCGCCGCCAGTACGACCAATTTCCCGTTCAGCATTTTGTGCCTCATTACTGAAAACCTACTCCGCCAACTGCCACTCCTACTGCTACTGCCACTACTTTATCCCTACTTGTTCCAACATAAACGCATAATCCAGCGCAATCTCGCGCAGCCGGTCGTAGCGCCCCGACGAGCCGCCGTGTCCTGCGCCCATATTAGTTACGAACAAAAGCGAATTCTTGTCCGTCTTCAAGCTGCGCAGCTTCGCCACGTATTTGGCCGGTTCCCAGTACATCACCTGGCTGTCGTTGAACGAAGTCTTGACGAGAATGGCCGGATACGCCTTCGCCGCCAAATTGGTGTAAGGACAATATTGCTTGATGTAGTCGTACTCTTCCTTCTTATTCGGATTGCCCCACTCTTCGTACTCCTGCACCGTCAGCGGCAGCGAAGCATCGAGCATCGTATTGATCACATCGACAAACGGCACGTGCGAGGCCACGGCTTTGAAGAGATCGGGCCGCAGGTTCGTCACGGCGCCCATCAGCAAACCGCCGGCGCTGCCGCCTTCGATGACGAGACGATCTTTGGCAGTGTATTTTTGTGCAATAAGAAATTCCGCTGCGGCAATGAAATCGGTGAACGTGTTCATCTTGTGCAGCATCCGGCCCTGATCGTGCCAAGCTTTTCCCATCTCGCCGCCGCCGCGAATGTGCGCGATCGCCACGACAAAGCCGCGGTCGAGCAGACTTAATCGGTTGGAAGAAAAACCCACAAAGTACGAGGATCCGTAAGAGCCGTAACCATTCAGCAGCATCGGTGCTTTGCCGTCGCGTTTGAATTCTTTTTTGTAAACCAGCGAAATCGGAATACGCGCGCCATCTTTCGCAGTAGCATAAAGGCGCTCGGAAGCGTATTGCTTCGGATCGTAGCCGCCGAGCACTTCGGTTTGCTTCAGCAGCGTGCTCTGGCGTGTGTCCATATCGTAATCGAAAATCGAGCTTGGCGTCACCAGCGACTGATAGCTGTATCTCAGCTTGTTGGTATTCCACTCGCGATTCGTCGAGGCAAACGCCGAGTACACCGGCTCCGGAAATGCGAGGTTGTGCGACTGGCCGCTGCGGAAGTCGGTGACGCGAATTTCCGGCAGGCCGTTCTTGCGTTCGTAGATCACGTAGTGGTTCGCAAAGAAATCCATTCCCGTCAGCATCACGTCGCTGCGATGCGGAATGAGCTCTTTCCAATTCTGCGGGCTTGGATCGCTGATCGGCGCTGACACGAGACGAAAGTTGCGGCCCGTGTCATTGACAAGGAGATAGAACAATTCGCCGTGATGATCGACTTCGTACTCGCGATCGTGTTGGCGCGGCGCGATGATTTTCCACTCGCCGGTGGGATCGTTGGCAGAAAGATAGCGTACTTCGGAAGTGGTGAGGCTGTTGATAAACATGAAAATGTAATCCTTGCTCCGCGTGCGGCCGGTGTAGAAGCGGAACAGCTCATCCTTTTCTTCGTAAATCAGCGCATCAGAGTTGGTGCCAAGCGTATGACGATAGAGACGATAAGGCCGCTTGGCGTGATCTTCAATCGAGTAAAACAGTGTCTTATTATCGCCGGCCCAAACGACTGAAACTGTTTTGTCAACTTTGTCGGGAAGGACTTGGCCAGAGCGCAGATCTTTGATGTATAACGTGTATTGCCGAAAACCGGTGGAGTCGAGTGAATAAGCGAGGAGATTGCCGTCGTCGCTCACCTGGTACGCGCCGAGTCCCATGAACTTGTGCCCCTTTGCCAGCTCGTTGAGATCGAGCGTAATCTCTTCCGGCGCTTCGAGCGAGCCTTTCTTGCGGCAATGAATCGAGTACTGCTTTCCCTCCTCAGTGCGGGAGTAATAAAAATATTCGCCGTCGCGATAGGGCACGGAGAGATCGGTCTGTTTAATGCGGCCGAGCATTTCCTGATAAAGCTTCTCCTGCAAAGGTTTGGTCGGAGCGAGCATTTGTTCCGCAAAAGCGTTTTCGGCTTTGAGATACTCAATCACCTTCGGATTAGTCTTCTCCCGCAGCCAGAAATAATTATCCACCCGCTTGTCGCCGTGAATCATATCGACCTTGGGTTGCTTCTCCGCGACAGGTGGAATTGGCCGGCCATTATCTTGCGACCAGAGTAGGACGGTTGGCAGCAAGCAAATACAAAGAGCAATCAAACTTGCCGCAAAAAGTGGACGGGTTCTTTGAAATGGGCACATGATTCGCTTCCTCCGTTTTTTATTGTTGCTATTCTGGCAATGTTCGTAGTAGCGCCTTCAGGCGCCGGATGGCGTTACTACAAACGATCTAATTCACCTTGAGTTTTTTCAGCATCTCGATGCCGCCGGTATTCTGCGGATTCAGCTCAATCGACTTTTCATAATTTTTGATCGCCAGCTCTTTGTCGCCGTTGATCATGTATGCTTCGCCCAGGCTGTCATAGACATTGAAAGATTTCGGAAAGGCTTCGACATTCAGCTTGAAAATTTCAATCGCTTCCTCGACTTTTTTCATCTGCAGCAATCGGTAACCGGCGTTATTCATCTCCCCTTCGTTGAGTGCATACGTATCGGATTTCTTTTCTTTCAATTCCTGAAATTGCGCCAACGCCGGCTCAATGCCCTTTTCCACGATAGTGGCGAGAATCGCTTCGGCAATCGACCGCTTCGGCAAGTCATACGGCTTGTTGAAAAGTATGCCTCTAATGCTTTGGCTCATGGCGTTCAATGGAGCGCCGCCGGTATTGTTGAATAGCACGATCAGATGTTTTTCTTTTGGCAGGCGCGTAATCAGTGTATTAAACCCGTTGATACCACCGCCGTGCTCAATGACCAGCACGCTGTCTTTGGTCTGTCCAATCGGCGCCTTGCCAATCACCCATCCGTAAGCATAGCTTCTGCCGAAAGCGGAAATCTGTGGTTTGAACATCAGGTCTTTCGATTTTTCGGGAAGCAGTTTGTCCGTATACAACGCCTGCTCCCACAGATACAAATCTTCCACGGTTGAATACATTGAGCCTGCTGCATACGGAATCGACATATCCAAATAGGCGGCGTTCGTATAATCGCCGAGGCGCTTCTCATATCCCGCCGCGCGCTTTTTGAGAATCGTGGCGTGATGATCGTAGCCGGTGTTTTTCATATTCAACGGCGTCAGGATGTTTTCAGCTAAAGCCTGTTCGTAGGTTTTGCCGGCTGCTTTTTCAATGATAGCGCCCAGGAGGAAATAGCCGGAGTTGTTGTAGAGAAATTTTGCGCCAGGCTCGAATTGCAAGGCCGAATCGGCGAAGGTTTTTACAAATGCCTCGGGCGTATAGGGATCGCGGCTCAGATCGCGAAAGAAATTGGGGAACCCCGTGTAGCTGGGAATTCCGGAGGCGTGCGTGAGCAAATGATGGATCGTCACTCTGTCGCCCGTGCTTTTCGGGTAGTCCGGCAAGTAATCGCTAATCTTGCCGTCCAATTTCAGCTTGCCTTGTTCAACCAATTGCATCACGAGCATCGCGGTGAATTGCTTGGTGATCGAGCCGACGCGGAATTTCGTGTCCGGCATATTGGGAATATCCCACTCCATGTTGGCCATGCCGAAGCCTTTTTTGAAAATAACTTTTCCATTCTCCGCCACCAGCGCCGCGCCGTTGAACTGCCCGTATTCGTGATATTGGCCGAGCAAAGCGTCGATCTTTTGTACTTTGGTTTGGGCAAAGCTGCGATGATGAAAAATGAATAGATTCAACGCAGCCAACGCAAATAGTGCTATTGCGAGGTTCGTGCACAGTTTTTTCATGTTGGAATCCTTGGCTTTAGGTCACCGTTCTAATTTGCCGATCATGAAAAGTGTAGTAACTTATTTTCTCGTCTGAAACACGGATGACTTTCCCCATACGCTTGGCTTTGGTATTGAACTCCGGACGATGAAGCAATAATCTCAGAGAAAGTGGGATTTCACGAGCGCGTGAGTCGGGCCAGGCAAAGCAGATTACACAATATCGCGTATCTACCACGACCTTCCGCCAAAAGTCCTTTTCATTTAAAACGATCATAAAGCGGGTTCTAATTTGGGTAGAGTTTTGATGAATTGCTTATTGACCAGATTGACCGCTTCAATGATTGCCTCGCGCGAGACACGGCCACGATAGCCTTCAACAATTTCGTCCAGGTTTTCGCCTGCTGCCAGACGTTCGAGGGTTCCCGTTATTTCAATGCGCGTATATTTGAAAGTTGGGCGTCCGCTGCAAACGCCAATGGCTCGCACGACGTGCTTTCCAAGCGGATAATATTGATAAAGCTCTCCTCCCACCATCTCGGTAATGAGTTTGAGCATGCCTTCATTTCTCCTTTACAAGACGTCGGATTGTATTTTTGCAAACAACTTTTAAATTTACGATTTTGTTTTGAAAAGAACAAGCCAGTTAGTTTTCCGCCTTCAACGCCGGCAGCAGCGGAATTCGCAGCGCGGTTGAAACTGCAACGAGGCTGGCGATCAACCCGATCATGAACACGAGCGCGAGCGTGAAGATCAACGAAAGCCAGGGTGTTTGCGCATGGCCGCCAAGCAGATGCGGCAGCACCGCCACCAGCGCCGAGAAACTGCCAATCAGAATGCCGCAAATAATCAGAAAGCTGTTTTCGGAAACCAGCATCTTCGCTAAAGTCGAGCGGCGAAAACCGAACGCGCGCAGCGTTGCCAGCTCGCCGCGGCGCTCGATAACGTTGCGGATCAAAATAATGCCCAAGCCTAAAGTTCCGAGCAACAGGCCGAGTCCGCCGAGCATTTGAAAGACGGAAAGATAAGTGTTTTCGACGGCTTGATAATTGGCCAGCTTCTCGGTTGTCGAAGTGACATCGAAACCGTAGTCGCTCAACGCGCTTTCCAAAATCTGCGTCGTCGCTTCTGCGTTAGTGATCGGCGTTTCAATCAAGAAATACGAGTAGCCACTCTGGCTTGGAAAATGTTTCAAGAAATTGGCTTCCGAAATGATAATCTCGCTTTGAAATATACTGCTTTGCAATAAGCCGAGCAAGCGAAGTTTTATGGAACTGCCAAACTCGTCTTGCATCACCAAATCTTTGCCGAGTCCGAGGTGCAAAATCCACATAACCGAGTTGTAATCACCGAAAGCCGGAATCACCCCCGGCGCAATTTCCTGCTCCAGCAACTGCCAGGGATTTTCACCGTTCTCTGCTGTCGTTGCTTGGAATTGAAATCCGCCGTGCTTGATCAGCTCGCTGGGCACGCCGAGAACGCGCGGCTTTTCAGGCTGATAAAGATTGAGACAGCTCGCATCTTCGCCAGGCAGCAAGCGCAGCGGAATGACATGAGCGCGGTTCAATACCGCAGAGTCTGTTTCTGAAATGCCCAGCTCGAATCGTCCTGTTGGTGTGTTCAAATCGTGATGCAGTGGAATATCCGATTCCGCCAGCAACGTGAAGCCGCCGGTGCCGGAATTTTTCATAAGCTGTTCCCGGCCAAACTCGCGGCGATTGGCGCCGACGGCGACGATAACGAAACAAGCGCAACCAACCAGCGCGGCACAGAGCAAGCTGCGGCCAGGATGGCGTGCCGTATTTCTAGCCGACATCCGCGCCGTGCCAAAATTGGGTTGGACTTTGCGGCTTTGTTGACGAAACCATAATGAGAGAAAAGAGAAACCGGCAATCAACAAAAGCGCGCCGGTCGCAAAGAACAACGCTGCAGAAGAATTTACGCCGGAGAGAAGCGCAATCAGCAGCGAGAGGCCGGCCAATCCTGATGCCGCAATCGCGATGGTGCGAGCGAAGCGTTGTGGCTTGGCTTCATCCACATTGGTGACGCCATTGAGCAAAGCGGTGGTTGGTATTTTTCCTAATTGCCGAATTGCCCACCAAATTGAAAACAGCACCACTAAAACGGCGGCAAAATATCCGATGGTCAAACTCACGAAGTTGACGTGCAGCGACAGAAACGAAGTGCCGACCGCAGCAACCCACCACGTGCGCAACCCCGCCATCAGCAGCGCGGCATAAAGAATCGCGCCTCCCAATCCGACGAGACAGCCAATGCCGGCGAGGATGCCGCCTTCGATCATCAAGCTGCGGCGAACCGTGCGAAGCAGATAGCCGGCGGCCAACAACAGGCCGATCTCTTTGGCGCGTTGTTCCGCGCTGAGCCGGAACAGTAATCCGGCCAACAGGGCGGCAGATATAATGAGAAAAAAACTGAAGCCGATGAAGAGCATGCTGAAGTCAGTAGCGCCGGCGGCAGCGCGCAGACCTTGCTCCTTTACCGGTTGGAAAACAAAACCATTTTGTTCGGGATCGAGCCGCTCCAATAATTTTTTCTGAAAAATTTCTCGAGTGGATGGCAAATCACTATTCAGCGCCGCGCCAAAGCGAATTGCCGTCAAATCGCCGAACCGGCTGCTCCACAATCTTTGTCCGGTTTGCAGAGAAACAAAAGCTTTGGGCGTGGCGCGAAATTCATCCCAATACGCTTCGTCTTTGGGCCGAATCAAATTGAGGTCGACTGGAAACGGCGGATTCCAACTGCCCATGTCATCAGCATCGTGAATTCCAGGAAACTCCGGCGTCAGCGTGCGGTCGGCAGCCAAGCCGGTCATCAACAAAATTCCCTTCAAACGAAAACGTGCGCTTTGCGTGAAAAGCTCTCCACGCGACCCGATGGCGTAATAATTCATGACAATTGTATCGCCGCTCGCCACTCTCAAATCCGTTGCCGCCCACGTATTCAAAAAGATTTCATCATCAGCAAGCTCTGGGGCCGGTGTTCCGTCGGCTAATTCGAGCGAGCCCAAAATCTCGCCATTGGCGCTGTTGAGCGCGCTCACTGTTGAATACGGAATCAACTTGCCTTTGGCCGTCATCGTGTTTGCCAGGTAGGTGAGCACTGGCATAGTTGGCGCCCCAAGCTCGGTAGCGATTGATTCCACTGCTGCCGCAATCTGCGGTTTGAGAATCAGCTCGCGGCTTTCGAGAGAGAGACAAAAATTGTGTTTGCGAAGCGTCAAGCCAAGATCGTTCAAAGTGATCACTCGCCGCAACGGGTTTTGCAAAGACGCCTCTGCCGGCGTTTCAGTTTTGCTTGCAACGAGCAGCGCGTTGACATGATCCGTCTCGTCAAACGCTTTTTGCAAATTTACCAGCGACACGAAAGCGTTGCGTGGCAGGCTTTGATTGGGAAGCAAGCCGAATCTGCCGGCGCCGCGGTCGGGGATAACGGCAGTCAGCATGAGCCGGATGGTTTCCACTAGATCGGAAGTTTCTTTCCGGCCCAACAGCGATTCGCGATGCACCCCGCTTGGCCTCGGGAAAGAAAGCAAGATTTGGTCTCCGGCTTCGGCCTGCAATTCCTTTTGCAGCGCGGCGTTGATGATGACGGAGGGAAAAATCTGTTGCGGGGCTTTGGAAAAAAGAGTGGAGAAATCATCGGCGTTTCCGAGTAATGACGCAAACTCTTGGTTGACGCCACTGATATTAATTTTTGCGGCTCTGGCTTTTGATTTGGCTTGGATGGCCGTCCCATTCAAAAGAATCGCCGGCACTGGCGCTTCGAAGTGCTGATTAAACTCTGAATCGTTGGCGAACGCTGGCGCGAGCTGTTGCCGGAAAAATTTGTCGGACACCAAAGCGTGGTCGATTTTGCCCAAGCGCTCGAGCGTCAAATCACGCAAACTGCCGCGCACCGAATCACCGACCAACAACGCGCCGGTGAGCACTGCCGTCGCCACCGCGGCGCCGAGCAGCACGGCGAGATTGATGCGCCAAAAATAAAGCAAGGAGGTGGGATTGAATAACTTTGACATTTCAGATTCTGGCTGTGGTGAGAAAGGCGAGTAAGATTTCGAGCCAAAAATTCTTTACAAATAGCGCAAGTTTTCTCAACGGATAGAAACAACGCAACGGATAAACAGATCTGTTTATGCGTTGGGTTTATTTTGTTTTAAATTTATCCCAACCTCCACGCACGTTCCCTCCACCAGCTCAAAGCGTTTGCCGAAGCGGGAAGCGAGCTCGAGGCTGTGAGTGACGGCGATGAGAATGTTTTGCGCTTCGCGATGCAGCTCGAAGAGGAGGGAGGCGACAGTGTTGGCGGTCGAGCGGTCGAGATCGCCGGTTGGCTCATCGCAGAGCAGCAGGCTGGGGCGATTGATCAACGCGCGCGCAATGGCGACGCGCTGGCGTTCGCCGCCGGAAAGCTCGGCTGGGCGATGGTCGAGGCGGTGCGCGAGTCCGACGCGCTCTAACAGCTCGCGGGCACGTTTTTCCGGATTGCCATTTTTATTTTTAAATGCCAGGGTGGGAATGAGCACATTCTCCAAAACCGAATATTGCGGCAGGAGATGATGATCTTGAAAGACAAAGCCGACGACCTGATTCCGAAATTTCGCCAACTCCGGCTCCGGCAGCGAGAAGGGCGTTTGCCCGTTGATCTCAATGCTGCCGGCAGACGGCTGATCCAAAGTGCCGATCAAATGCAGTAGCGTGCTCTTGCCTGAGCCGGACGGGCCGGTGATGGCAAGTGTCTGGCCGGCGGCCATGTCAAATGAGATGTCGTGAAGCACTTCGACGCGGCGGGTTTCGCTCCCGAAGTGTTTGTGGACGTTCGAGAGTTTGAGAGAGATTGAAGCTGACACGCGCAATTTCGTCTCCATCATAAAAACGTAAAGCGTGAAGCGTAAGGCGTAACGTTGAATAATCGCCCTACGCTCCACGCTCTTCGCCCTGCGGCGCTTCTTGAATCTGGCTCGCAATAAAATCCGGTATCGGAATCGCCTTGAGCTTGCCATCCGGATAGAACACACAGCAGGCGGCGCTGACCTGGCCGCGCGCGATCAGCGCCTCACCTCGGTGAAATTCAAATTTATAGGTCATCGACTTGTTGCCTTTTCTGGCAACCATCAGATGAATGTCGAGCACTTCCTCGAATTTGGCCGGACTCAAGTATTCGCATGATACGGCCAGACGCGGCCAGCCGAGCCGCAGGTTATCGAGCTTGGACTCCACGCTGGCTCCCAGCGAGCGCAGAAATTCATGCTCAGCGGTTTCCATGAAAACAAAAAAACGGGCAAAGTGCATGATGCCCGCCATGTCGGTGTCGGCAAATTCGATTCGGCGTTTGGTGTAAAAATCGTGGGGCATGACTCTCTACAGGGTTATTGCAATTGAGAACTAAATTCGTCGGCGCTGACATTAAGAATGAGAATACGGCGTTCAATGACCGTATTCAACTTGTTTGGCGGCATCGGCAGCGCCACTTCCGCAACGACAAATTCGATCATGGTGGCTTTTTGCACCCAATTGGTCGAAAGGTCTTTGTAAATGTCTCCAAAATAATGCGAGCTTCCGACGGTTTGAATTTTTAGTTCAGGCGTTGGCTGCATCAGCATTTTAAACGAGCTTTCACCCGAATCGTATTCAACGAGCGCGCATTGTTTGCCGTTCACGATGCTGAGACCCTTGAACTCGAGGGTTATTTGCCCATTTTTGAAAGACGAGCCTGGCAATATTTTGCTGCCCAAATTCACCGGCGGCTCGGAGAACGCGGCTGAGTGAACAATCTTTTGGCCGATTTTCTTCAAATCTTGAATGCCGCTTCCTTGCGCCGCCCGTTCCGCAAAGACATTGCAGAATGAGTGAAAATCGATAAAGGCGTTATAAACGTGATAAGTTTGATCGGACGGCAGCGGCTTGCCCGCGCTGTCCGTCAAATTTTCAAATTTGGCGTGGTCGATTCCAAAAAGTTGCCCCTTCTCGTCTACTTCCGGCTCATGAAAAATGTATGCCCAGTTTTTAAGCGCGGGTATTTCAACTTCCGAGCCGTTGCTTTGTTGCACGGTGAAGCGCACGCAAGTATATTCTTCGCCGGCTGTTTTGGTCAATTTTGCGGGCGTGCATTTAAGGCGTAATCGGTAAATCGTCGTGCCGGTACGTTTTCCGTCTAAAGCATAATTGATGAGCTTGGACTCCATTAAAAAGTATTGCGGCACTTGCGAGCGCTTGCCGGCCAAATCAAAAGTTTGCGATAAGCGTAACTTTGGAGGTTGAGCTTTTAGAGCAGGCGCGGCAATACAAAAAGCAATTGCAATAAAAAGAACCGGCAAAATGAGTTTCTCCCTCATGACGCAAGCATGATATTTGAGCTTCATTTAAAAAGGCGTTTTCAGATCGCTGTTTTTGCAGACCGGCGGTCGGCGTTACGAGCCAGGCCGATAAAGCGTCACCAGATATCCTCCCAGTGCGGCCAGCAAAATGCCGGCGATAAATTGCCAACGCAAAGCGCTCCAACCACCAGCCGGTGGATGCAAAGCTAACGCGACGATGGCATTGACAATCGGCGCGCCGGCGAAGACGATGGACATCACCACGCTCGGTGTGCCTTTCGCGCCGAAGGCCAGCAAAACGCAGAAAGCGCCCAAAGCACCGAGGATGCCGGCGAGCAGCGACCAAGTCATCCCTTTTGCCGGAATGCTCCACGAAGCGCCGTTGGCGAGCAACATAATCGTTGGGCCGACTACCGCTGTGATCAAATAAGCAATACCGACAAAGAGAAAGGCTTTGTATCTTCCGTTGATGGGATCGCTCATCCCCATCTGTCCGGAGTGCAGAAACACGCCGTAAAGTCCCCACGATAAAACCGTCATGAGTGCGAAGATGAGCCAGGTCATGCCTGGCTGTGAAGCGTTTGCATCGGTCATATTGACTCCTTCTCTACTCTTGCTCTTGCTCATACTCGTACTCTATTTAAAAGCGAGTAAGAGTATGAGTATGATCGTATGAGGTCGTTTCAAATATTTGCGGTGAATTGAATGCTTGCAGATATTTTTGATAAACTTCCACCGTCGCTTCCGCCATCACGTGATCGCTAAATTTTTGATGCACCGCCGCTTTGCCTTGGCTGCCAAGCCTCTCCCGCAGATTCCTGTCGTCGATCAATTTTAATATTCCTTCTGCAATTGCCGAAGCGGAGTTGGGTTCTACCAAAATGCCGCCTTCAGTTAGTGAAATAAACTCGGGAAATGTGCCGTGCCTCGGCTGCACGACCGGCACGCTATTGGCGAGCGCCTCCAAAATAGAAAGTCCTTTAGGCTCTTTGTAGGTCGTGGGCACGGAGAGAACGTGCAGGCTATTCAGGAAATTAATTTTTTCATGGCGACTGACTTCTCCATGATAATGGAAAGCATCGCTCAATCCCAACGCGTCGATCTGCTTGACGATGTTCTCAAAATAACGGCGATCTCTTTCTCCGAGATAACCGGCGACTTTAAGCTGGATGGCGTTCTTGCCCAGTTTCAGCGTGATTTGGTGAAAGGCCTCGACGAGCAAATGCAAGCCCTTTTCCGGACAAATGCGCGCCAAATAGCCGACGACGAATTTGGTGTTGCCATTGAGATTTTGCTGAACGCCATGTCCTTGCAGATTGATGCCAAGTCTCACCACGTGCATTTTTTCAATGGGAACTTGCAGGAAATCCGCCATGAAATCGGCGTAATACTGGCTCGTCGCAATGAATCCATCCACGTCGCGCGCGCGGGCGCGCAACAGTTTGAGCGCTTGCGATTTGTATGGCTCGACGAGATCGTTGAGAAAAATATCTTCGCCTTGCACTGCGCACAGGACGGGCACGCCCAACGCTTTTTTGATCTCTTTCGCCATTCCCAAAAACATGGAATTGGTCAGTTCCACAATCTCAGGGCGATAAGATTGTTGCAGCCATTGGATCAATTTCGCCAATTCTTTTTTCTGGCGGCCCTCTTCGCCTTGCAGAACCGAGACGGTGAGAGCACCCAAATCCTTGGCATTCGTGGACGCGCTAAAACGCGAGGCCCAATTCAACAGCGCGCGGCTATTGAAGAGCTTGTCCAACAGCCACGGCGTATGGCGAAAAAACGAAAACTTTTGCTCCAAATAAACATTGATGCCGCCGTAAAAAACCTGATCGAGCGTGACGTTGACTTCGTCGGTTCGCAAAGGCGTATAAGTTGGAATCAACGCCACTTCGCAGCCTTTTTTAATGAGAGCGGCAGCAAGCGTGTTGTCGTGAATGCAACTGCCGCAGTACATGTTGGCGGCGCCGGCAGCGATGTAGGCGATTCGCATGAGGTTTACAAGACGTTAAATTGCTCCGAGGGTTTTCAATCTGGCAAGAACGCGGCTGGCCAGTTGATAGGCGGTCATGGCCCGTTTAAGATCGAACCTCGCGTTATTTTCATAATCGGCTTCTTTTCTTTCGTGCCATAAATCACGCAAGTCTTTTCCGATTTTGCGTTCTGCCTTGATGGAGGAGTTGAAATAAGTTTCTCGCACAAACTTGTGGGTGTCAACGCGAGGAATAATCGTGCCGCGGCTAACGATGAAGTTTCTAGCAATACAAAAAACGCCGTAATAGGCGCGGCTAATTGCCGAACGCAGACAGGCCTCTTGCGGAATTGAAGCCTGTGGATGAGCCAACAACTCACCGGCTAATTCGACGTATGCCCTCCAATCAAAACTCATTGCGGTCTCACTTTGACGGCAAACCAATTCCCGATTTCAGGGCTGACGTGCTCGAGAAACCATTCGTCATCCAAGCGATCCAAAAGATCGAGAGCTCGCTCCGGCGATAGGTCGGTTTTTACGATAGCGAATAAGCCTTCAAAATTTTCTTCGGAATCGTGGGCATATTCCAAGCTCACTTGCACGGCGTTTTCCCGAAAAATTTTTTTAATTTGTTGATGCGCTTCAACAAGATGTTGGCTCAACTGATCATGCCTTTGGAGAAATTTTCTGATTTCGCCGTCGTTATTGAACGCATATAAAGATGATAAAAAATCAGCATCATTTTGGCGCTCAGGCAAAACCGCTACCGTCTCAGCCGGCGGGAAAATATCATGCAGCGCAGCAGTGGAATTTGGCGTCCACGTCGCAGCTTGATTGATACTCATCGGTCACCTCTAACTCAAAAAGGTTGTACAAGTCCCAAAGGCTTATGGTAAAAACTACGGAAAACACGCAACAAAATCAACTAAATGTTTGCGCCGTTCGCAATATTGATCCATGCATGTACGTGCGGCGAGCCGCGAAAATACCAAACGAAGGACGGGCCTTCGAGTTTCCAGCGATCCCAGATGCCGTCCTTGTCCGGCAGATCGCCGTCTTGGTAAAAACTGAGGTGGAGCTTGTCAAGGCCGCCGTTGGCTCTGACCGTCACCATCACCCGCTCGACGTCGGATTGGCGATAGGGTTCCAGCAATGACCGCATCACTTCTTCAACCAAAGTTTTTTGATCGCGCGAAAGCTCGCTCACCGGAATGCCGGCGAACTTGCCGTTTTCTCCTTGCAATCGGATGGTTGCAGGATTGTCCGCCGGTGAGTCACGAAGAACGAGCGCCAGTTTCTGCTGCTTGCCATCCAGCGTGTGGAAAACTTTGCTGGCGAGCCGCGCCTGATGCCACCACACATTTCCAGGATGATCCGGCCGCTCGTTGAAAGTCACGGCGTGGCCGTAAAAAATCGGCCCGCCGAACATTGCATTTTTTTCTGCGCCGCCGTCTGCGCGGATGGTTTGATGGCGTCCGGTGAGTATGAACGCCAATTTCTCATCGCCATCGCTAAATAAACACGCTGAATAATTGCCGAGACCGCCCATATCATCCTGCATGGCGCGAAGGATTTTCTCATAACCTTCTTCGCTCGTCACGCCTTTCAGAATTTCCTGGATGATGGTCTGCTGTTCTCGCGAATAAAATTCGCCGAGGCGTTGCGGCACCACGCTCCAATTATTATCGACGCGCAGGCGGCGCGGATCATTCCAGGGCAAGAGCACGGCTTTTTTCTGCGCTTCGGTAAGTGTGTCACGCAAACGCTTCACCATCGTTTCTGCCGTCTCGCCCGTTTCACGGGCAACGAGTGGCGAAGCAATATTGAGCAGCGGCGTGACGGCAACAGCGACGGCGGCTTTTCCCGCCTTTTGCAAAAATTCACGGCGGGGCATTTCGTGTAAAGGGTGGCGGCTTTGATTCGTGGCGTCGACGGCTTCACCACAATCGGGGCAGATGAGTTTGGGGTGATCAAACATTTGGGCTTCCGTTTTTTGGGCAACTACGCCATAGTCAACAAAAGTTGGAAAAAATTCTGCGTTTTTTATGCCCCAACGGATAGATGAACCCAACTGTAAAAACTTTTTCCGTTGGGTTCATCTATCCGTTGGGAAATCTTGTTTTGCAATAGCTGCGTGTAAGGTCTCGGTTTTCAGTTTATCTGAAGATCTGACGTAGACAGTTACAGCAATGTTTTCAACCGCTCTCGATCTACATTGCCGCCGCTTAGCACGCAAACCACCGTGGCATCTTGCGACAGATTTGTTTTGCCGGAGAGCAAGGCGGCCAAAGTGGAGGCCGCAGCCGGCTCGGCGACAACCTTGCAGCGCTCGAGAATCAATCCCATCGCCTCAACAATTTCTTGATCGGAGACGATCACCATCTCATCGACATACGCTTGCACATGCGCCAGCGTGTGCTGTCCGGCAAAGGGCGCGGCCAAGCCGTCGGCAATGGTGTTGGTGCGATCCAAACGCACAGGCTCACCGCGTCGTAGGCTCTGCGTCATCGCCGAGGCGCCTTCCGGTTCGACGCCGATGATTTTAACGGCTGGCTTCTTCGCTTTGATGGTGGTTGCAATGCCGGAGATCAACCCGCCTCCACCAACGCCAACAATCACCGCATCGACCTCTGGCACATCTTCAAGAATTTCCAATCCCACCGTGCCTTGTCCGGCGATGATGTGGAGATCGTCAAATGGATGCACCAGCGTCAGGTCGCGCTCCTTCTGAATCTGGAGGCAAGCCGCCAGCAAATCGCCTTGTGCCAACACCACCTCGCTGCCATAGCCTCGGGCTGCTTCAACTTTGCTGCGCAAACTGGTTGCCGGCATCACGACCGTGGCGCGAATGTTCTCTTGCCGCGCCGCCCACGCCAGCGCTTGCGCGTGATTGCCGGCGGAAAGCGTGATCACGCCCTTTTGCTTGTCTGATGGACTGAGGTGGTGCAGCTTATTCAAAACGCCGCGCGGCTTGAACGAACCGGTCTTTTGAAAAAGCTCCAGCTTGAAATACAGCCGAACGCCGGCTCGTTCGCCCAAGTATGTTGCGCGTGTCACCGGCGTGCGATGCACGCGGCCGGCGATAATCTCGCGCGCGGCGAGAACGTCGTCCAGTTTTATCAGATCTTCCATTATTGCCGCACCCTCCGAACGCTGAGTTTTTCTTCTTCGAGCAGCGCTTTTTCAGGATCGATGTGTCCGTCGGTAGAGAAGAACTTTTTCAGCGTCTCTTCATCCGGCGGCTTCGTCATCAACGAAACGATAATCATCGTCGCTGCGGACACGGCGAGAATGACAGCCACCGGCATGATGCCGGTGCCGCCGATGGTGTAGCCGGGCTGTTCCGAGCCTTTGATAAAAAAGTAAATCCATGTTACTGCTACGCTCAAAATCGAAGCCATCGCGCCGTATTTCGTGCTGCGTTTCCAAAAGAGCGCCGCGGCGACGATTGGGAACAGCGAGGCGAAACCGGTGAATGACCAAACGCCGAGCTTGAAGATGCTGCGGTTCGATATGAGCGAGAGCGCGAAACAGATCGCGAGAATTCCGGCAACGAACAGCCGCCCAACCAAAACTTGCTGCTTATCGCTCATTTTGTCGTGAAAACCGTAATGGCGCACGATGTCGTGCGTGAACATGCTGCCAAGCGAGAGCACTTGCGAGTCGAGGGAAGACATGATCGCTGCCAGCACGCCGGCGGCCAGCATTCCCGCGAGAAAATCCGGCGAATATTTTCCGATCACGTTGATCAAAACCGAGTTTGCGGCCGGGCCTTTGAGACCGGGGAAATCGATGCTGCCCAAAATGCCGAGCAGTACGCTGGGGACCCACACTGCGGCGATGCACATCGGATAGAACATCAGCGGATAACGAAAGCTCTCGGCGCGCTTGGCGGTGAGCCAGTGCATGAACATGTGCGGGAACATGCCGACGGAAAGCGGGATGCAGGTGTAGGTCAAAAACTGCAAGGGCTTGATTTTCTCTCCGCGCATGAGCAGATCCGGATTGTTCTCGGAGACGATATCGAGCGCGTTGGCAAGCCCGCCCATCTTTCTCACAATGACGACGAAAGCGATGACCCCGAAGCTCATGAAGACCAACGTTTGCAAGGTGTTCACCCAAGCGGTGCTGCGCATGCCGCCGTAAGTGACGTAAGCCAGGATGACCGCGCAAACCAAAAGCGCGCCAACCCATTCCGGAATTTGATTGTTGGTGATTTCGTGCAACGTGATGCCGCTGCCCATGACGCCGACGAGCAAGTAAGGAATCATTAGCGCTCCAAGAACCAGAAAAAGCAGCAGCCCGAGAATATCGGAATTCCAACGCTGGCGAAAGTATTGCGCCTGGGTGATATAACCGTGTTGTTTGCCCAAGGTCCAAACCCGCGTTCCCACAAAAAAGAACACCGAGGGAATGATCAAGGCTGAGGCCGAGGCCAACTGTCCGAATACGCCGATGCCTTCGTGATACGCTTCGCCAGAGGCGCCGAGAATGGCCACCGAGGTCATGTTGGTGCCGAACAACGACATAAGCAGAATGAACGGGCCGATGCTGCGGCTGGCGACGAAATAATCTTCACCGGTGCGGCGAAAAAGCTTGTGCCCCATGGTGCCGACCACGAGCACCAGCGCCATGTAGATGAGAATGATGGCGATGATCATGATTTGTGCTCCTCCTCTCCTGTGGCTTTGAGATGGCGCGGCCAGGCGTTGTTGACCAACAGCATCATCATGACTGAAGCGGCCACGCAAAAGCCGATGTGATAGAGCAACCCGACCGGTAAACCCAACACCAAGCTCGGGTCATTCCATAACCACAGATCGTTGTGCAGCAGATACAAAACAAACAGTGCTGCATAAAGTGTCCAACGAGAGAAAGATTTTTTCATAAGTTTGTCCCTATGATTTTCAGTGGTTGAACCGTGCGCTCACGCGGTTTTCCAGCGTTCCAATTTTGGAATGCCTTTGGTGAAGAAGCCGGCCAAGAAACCGGGAAAGCCCATTTCTTTCAATTTGTTTTTTACGAATGCTTGCATTTCACCGACGGTGACATTCGGCCAGGTGAATTTTCCGCCTTCGTAGCAATGGCTGCAATACATCGTGCTCTTCGTGCCGTCGGCATTCGTGCCGCCGCCTTTTTCGTCTCGTTTCAGCGGCATGCCGCAGCTTTGGCAATTCTTGTGAGCCTTTTGCATGGGTTGCCTCCTTTCCGGTTTAGTATTGATACCTCAATATCTCCCCGCCTCTGTAATCACTTTTTTCACTCGCGCTGCTTGCGAGCTTTTCATATCAGCCATTCTCTTTTCCAATACCCGAACAAATACCGTCTTGTTTTTTGCATTCACTGCGACGACGGTTTTCTCGGCGTGTTGTGGAACATCTTTGGGCCGGCACGTTTCAAGGTGTTTCAGCAGATATGGGAATATCTTTTTGCCATAAGTCTCGTGCTTCGATGCGACAATCGCCAGGATTTTGACGCCATTATCTTTTGTAATGACTGAGCCTTTTTCCATCACGCCTTTGATTTCTTCATAATGCCTGAATATCTCACCCGCTTTTATTTCGGCAATCGTGGATAACGCAATCATGCTTCCCCAAACCATGCGGTTATTCTTGCTCTTCAACAACTTTAAAAAGTCGCCGGCATATTCCGCGATCAAATTCGGATTGAGAAATCCAATCTCATACGACACTTTCAGACAATCACTTTGAACATTTTGATTCTCGCTCCAAAGATTCTCGGCAATTTCTCGAATTCCGTTTTTATCTTTCTTTTGAACCAATTCTCGCGCCAGTTCCTGATTGGGCACTTCATCGCGTCGATTTTGGAAGTAGGCTATTTTATTTAAGACGGACATTGGGCGCGTAAGTTCAACGGCCTTTTTCAAAACGGCGAAACAGAGCGTACCAAGTATGGTTTTTTTGATAGCAGGAAAAAGATGATCTCAGTGAAGCTCAACGCGCTCTGAGTTTCCATATTATAACAGGTGCTAACGGGGCTATGTGTGAAGTTTCAGGTTTTCAACTCGCTCAAAGTGTTTTTTATTTAGCGTCGAAAGTTGCAAGTCGTATGTGATGGCCGTTGCAGCAATAAAAATATCCGGTAGCGAAATAAGTTGATTCTTGGTTTTCAAATCGCGATAAATTTGCGAAGCTGATTTGACGCAAGCGGAATCGAAAGGCAGGACTGGAAGCCTGGCCAGCAGCTCTTCGGTAAATTGGCGATTGGAGGGGGTGCTGCCAATCGAAAACTCAAATTCTGTAATCGCAGAAATCAAGCAATCGTATTGGGAGGCGAGCAGGTAAAAGACGGTTTTATCCTTTTGCGTTTTGCGAAGATGATCGATCAAAATTGACGTATCAATCAGAAGTCGTTCACGTTCCATTGGCTCATCCACTCCCTGACTTTCTCGTAGTCTTGCAATTCATCATCGGTTAGCGTTGGAGCAGCAAGAAGCAAATCTTGCAAATTTTGCGCTCCATTATTGGATTCTTCGATTGCCAAAATAATGATTTCGACCCGTTTGGCGTGAAAATCAACGGGCAGGGCAACCGTAACGGCGCCGGATTTTACTTCCTGAATTTGCCGAATTGCGATCATGATGTCCTCTTTGTTTTAAAGCTTAAATTCCAATTTATGGTATAAAATGAAAATCCTATCTTGAATATAGCATAAAATCTGAATAATGCAAACGCCGTCTTTTCTTCGAGCTTTGAAAATCAATCAAACTCAACTCGTGTCACAGACTGCTCCGGCCCGACCCGTCCCGCGATGATCTCCGCCTTGAAGTAATTCTCACCGCGAACGGGCGCGTCTGCCAAACGCCGCAGCATGGTGATTTGTCCGACATGCGTGAGCGCATCAGCGATGGGTCCTTGAAATAATTTTTCGGCAGAAAATTCGAGTGGCGCATCAGAAGCCAAGTAATCGTCAAATTTTTTAAGAGCAAGAAAAAAGCGCTCCACCTCCTTATCCCAAGGCAGCGGAGTGGAGTCGTGCCAAACGTGCTTTCCTTGCGCCAGTGATAATGCCCAGTCCAGCAGATCGCCAATATGTGCCAAAATTTTTTCCGGTGTTCGCGTGTTTTCGCCGATGCGGAACGTCGCGAATTCTTCCGACGCATGGCGCACGGCTTTGCCGCCACGATAGGCTAAAGTTGCAACGGTGTGACGCAACATCTGGCGTTTTGTATCATCGGCTAAATTCAAGGTTGCTCCATTTCGTCTGTATTTAACAAAATACTCACTCACGGAATTGGAACAGCGCACGGAAATAAATCCTAAAATCTTTTGCTTCCGTCAGAGTTCCCATTCCGTGAGCTAAATTTTATCGCAATTCGTCCGCGCCATTGTTGCCAATCACTGCGCTTGCATTGCCTGATTCTTGCGCCGGCAACACATGCCGCTTCAGCGGCATTCCATATTTTAGCCCCATGCCTTTAGGCTGGGGCGGCGGTGGAATTTAAAAACACCTCATCACAACCTGAATTCCATTTGTCCGTAAATCGCGCGCGGGCTGCCGGGCAAAACCGAGGCGGAGTAGAACAAGCTGAAGCCGCGCGTTTCATATTCCGTGTCGGTCAAATTCTTGACGTTGAGGCTCCAACGCCAGTTGCCGATTTGATAATACAGCATGGCATCCAGCGTAAAAATATCGTCGATTTTGTAGGCGTTGTCCTCGTCGATGAACTGCTCGCTCAAATAGCGGCCGCCGAGGCCGAGACCGAGCCGATTGCCGAAGGTTTTGTTCGTCCAAACATTCAAAATATGTTTGGGGGCGAACGCGGGGACATTGCCGGAGCGATCAATTTGCACCGTTGGCGCTCCGTCGATTTGATCGATGAACTCCGTCAACTCGGGTTCCGTAAAAGCATACGCGACGAACGTCTGCCATTGGCGCACCGGCTCGGCCATTAGCTCGAGCTCCAGGCCGCGAGACTTTTGCTTGCCCGCGAGAAACGCGAGGCTGCTCGAGCTCGATATGGTCAGATTGTTCTTTTTGAGATGATAGGCCGCCACCGTTGCGTGCAGTTTGCCGTTATAAAATTGCGTCTTAGCGCCGACTTCATATTGGGTGCTTTCTTCAGCTTCGACGTTGCCGACGACCAGCGTGGATGGCGGCCCAAACGCCTTGCCCGTGTTGGCGTAAAATGAAAGATTCGCCGTCGGCGAATAAACCATTCCCAACATCGGGCTGAATTTTTCGTAACTGCGATTCGCCGAGGCCGGAACTGGAAAACCTTGCAGGAATAGCGTGCGGGTGTCTTCGTAGTCGATCGCGTCGAACCTGCCGCCGAGCGTCGCTTGCAATTTTTCTGAAAACGCAATTTGGTTGAGCGCATAAGGCGCGTACGTTATGCTCCGCGCGTCCGTCTTCATAAATGGAGAGGGCGTGACGGAAGTCGCCGTTTCAACCGGATTGTCCAAGCTGATCGGCGACAACTGCTGCACCACGTCCAGCGTGAATTTATCACCAAGCCGGTTGACTTCGAAGCCGGCCAAAATCTGATGCCGCACGCCGCCGGTGTTGAAATGCAGAATCGCTTCCAACTGGTTGCCGGCCAGCTTTTGGCGATCATCCAAAGCATTCAGCGCGCGGACAACGACGGTGCCGAACGGTGAAGGAAAAGCGCCCAGCAGCAGGGTGCCGTTGGATTGCCAGTCCAAATCGGTATAATAAAATTTGTTGCGCAGCGTGAAGCGTTCGCTGAAGCGCGTCTCAAAATCAAGCCGCGCCCGCAGGATTTTTTGGTTGGAAATATCCGACGGCAGTTGATACGATTGCGTGCGCGGGACGTCCGGAACTTGATTGTTGAACAACGGCAAGCCGGTGTCGGGTTTGTATTTGCTCTTCACATGCTCGAAATTTGCGGTTAGCGAGGTTTTCTCGTTCAATCGCCAGGTCAAGGCCGGATTGACGCTGATGTTCTCGTTGTCTTTGTCGTCGCGGAAACTCTTCGAATCCTGCCACAGCGCGTTCAGCCGGAAGGCGACGCGCCCGCCGGCGTCCGCCAGCCCGAAATCAGCGGTGCTGCGGTAAGAATCGAAGCGGCCGTACGAGCTGCCGACGTGCAAAAAATTTCTGAAGATCGGCTGCTTACGCACGAGGTTGACGGTACCGGAGAGCGGATTGGCGCCGTACAAAAACGCGCCGGGACCTTTGAGCACTTCGACGCGGTCGACGTTGTACAAATTGTAAAACGTGATTTCCGGTTCGGCCGCGCCGTCGGTGAGCACGAGGCCGCTGGTGACGGACTCAAAACCGCGAATCATGAAATAATCAAACACGCCGAAACCGGTTTGCGAATTGACGCCGCTGACGTTGCGGAGCGCGTCGCCGACCACGATAGCGCCCTGATTTTCAATCAGCGCGCTGGTGACGACGCCGACGCTCGCGGGCGTCTGCCGCAGCGCGACCGGCAGTTTCGTCGCGATGGTGTTGACGGTGGGGATTTTAGTCTCTCTTTCGCCAACGACGACGATGGTATCCGTCGAAACGTAACTTTTTCCGGCGCCGGTTTGTGCAAACGCGGCAGTTGATGATAGAACGATCAAACAAATAACCAGCGTGACCAAGCGCGTGTAATTTGTCGATTTCATGTGATGTGTAATTCCTCCGTGTCGGCTGTGGAATAAATTCCACAGCTAAAAGTTGAAGTCCCCTAAAGGGGACTGACTGATGTTTAGAGATTGCTTTAGCAATCTTGCACTTTTTAGCCCGACGATTTATCGTCGGGCGGGCGTTATTTCCCCGCCACCTCCAAACAAAGCATCTCGCTCTGATTGCGCAAGTAAAGCTTGCCATCGGCCAACGTCGGCATCGTCCAAGATTTTCCTTTTAAAATCTGCGCGTTGGCTTTTTCCTTATAGCCAGCCGGCGTCGCTTCCACCAACGCGAGATTGCCATACTCGCCGAGCACGATCAAATGGCCGTCAGCATAAAGCAGCGAGCCTTTTTGGAAGCCGCGTTGCTGCCATTTGGGTTGGCCGCTCGTGATATCCAAACACGTCAAAAACGCATCGTCAAAACCGTACAAATAATTATTGTGCAGAATGGAAGATGAAAAATGATTTTTCATCTCGCGGCTTTTCCAAACTTCTCGCATGGTCGCCTTGCCATTGCTGGCTTGCGTCTGGAGCAAAGCCGCGCCTTTGCCGTACCCGGAAGAGATAAAAATTTTATCCGGCGGAATAAAAACCGGTGTGGCCGCATTCACATCATAGCGCGTCTCCCAATCATAGCGCCAGAAAAATTTGCCATTGTTCGGCGCTACCGAGACCAGTCCCGAGCCGGTGAAAACGAGCACCTGCCGTACGCCGCTGGTCGCGATCGCAATCGGTGCGGAATAGCCAGGAATATCGCTTTCCGATTTCCACACGACGCTGCCGTTGGTTTTGTTGAAGGCCATCACTGAATGGCCGGACTTGCCGCCGACGTCGACGATGAGCAGATTGCCTTCGACGAGCGGCGTGGTCGAGATGCCCCAGGTTGGAATTTTGCCGCCGTATTCCGCGCGCAGATCGTGGCTCCACGCGGCCTTGCCGTCAATTGATTTGAGCGCGTGCAGCTTGCCATTGCCGCTCAACGTAAACACCAAATCGCCGTCCACCGTAGGCGTCGAGCGCGGCCCATTGCCTTGATCGTTTCCAAACAGCGCGTCGGATTTGAAACGCCACAGTTCTTTGCCGCTGGCGGGATCGAAGCAAATGACGAACTCACTGCCGCTTTGTCCGTACATCGTATAGCCGCGCCCTTTGGCGATGACGATGCCGGCATAGCCCTCGCCGGACGGCACGCGCCACAAAACTTTCGGGCCGCCCTCCGGCCAACTTTTCAGCAGGCCGGTTTCTTTGGAGATGCCGTCGCGATTCGGCCCGCGCCATTGCGGCCAATCATCCGGCGCGCTCGCAGCCGGCAGATTGCTCGAATTGAAATTCCATCCTATCATCATTAAAGCTGCGGTGACGAGAGCAAAACCGTAACGCAGACTGCCAGTCTGCAAGCGAAACACGCCGGTCATTATGACTAAAAATTTTCGCTGTCGTGATGGTTTTTTAAGAGTGTTGCAATTTTGTTCCTTCATTTCAACAAGCTCCTGTTAGTGAGTTAATTGACGTTGACGAAAATTTGCTTCCGATAAATCCAAACAAAGCATTTCCGTTTCATTGCGCAAATAAAGCTTGCCATTGGCAAGCGACGGCGAAGTAAAACATGTGCCGCTTAATACTTGCGTGCCGGCTCTTTCTTTATACGCTGCCGGCGTCGCTTCGACCAGCGCGAGATTGCCGCCGGTGCCGAAAACGATCAAGTGACCATCTGCAAAAATGAGCGAGCCTTCGCCGAAGCCGCGCTGCTTCCACATTTCCTTGCCGGTGCCCGCTTCGACGCATTTTAGAATCGCGCGGTCGGGGCCGTAAAGAAAACCATCGTAAAAGACGGAAGAGGCGAAGTGGTGTTGCATGATATTATTCTTCCACACGGTTTCAGCATTCACCTTGCCGTTTGCGGCTTTGATCTGCAATACGGCGGAGCCAGCTTCTTTGGGATGCGCCGAGGAGAAAAATAATTTGTCGCTCGAAATGAAAACCGGCGTCGCGACATTCTCAAAGCTGTCCGTGCGCCAGGGATACGTCCATAGCACTTTGCCGTCGGCGGGTGAAATCGCAACGATTTTTGTTCCGGTAAAAAATACGGCCTGACGAACGCCGTGCGCCGAGATGATGATCGGTGACGAATAGCCAGGATGATCTTGGTGCGATGACCAGACGCGCCGCCCTGTATTTTTGTCGAATGCGAGTAGCGAACGATTCACGCCGCCGAGTCCGGTGACTAACAACAACTCGCCGTCGATGATGGGCGAATTTGAGTAGCCGAGATCGGGGATCGCATCATTCAATTCTATGGCCAAATCATGCTGCCACTTCACCGCGCCGGTTTTGGCATCGCACGCATACAGCTTGGCGTGCGCGCTGATGACGTAAACCCAATTTCCCTCAACGAGCGGCGTCACGCGCGGGCCATTGCCCCAACTGTTGCGATACTTGTTGTCGGTGCGCACGCGCCATTGCCGTTTGCCGGTGAGGGCATCGAAACAAGCGAGATATTCGTCTTTGCCCTCGTCGTACATCGTGTAAGCGAGTCCGTTGGCAACCGACACGCTCGAATAGCCTTCGCCGAGCGGTACGCGCCACAACACTTGTGGACCATCTTTCGGCCAGGTTTTCAAAAGGCCGGTCTCACGCGAGATGCCGTCCCGATTCGGCCCGCGCCATTGCGGCCAATCGTGTTGAACGTGATTTGATTTTGTTTGCGCGTTACTAAGATAGAAATTGAAGAAGAGCGGCAAAATAGCTAAACAAAAATTTTTAAAATGAAGCATACAAAATAAAATTTGTATTCTTATATTCGTAACGCGGCACCCAGCCGCAACCAAACAGGAAAAAGCTTAACCGCCGAACTTCGCCGAAATCACCGAGTGTCGCCGATAAAAATTTTTCGGCGAATCTCGGTGGTTTCGGCGTTTCTCGGATGGACATTTTTGTTTCATGCCGTGCGAACACTCGCAGCGGCTTTGCGCTCGCGCGGAGTGAAAGCCATATTCAAGATCACCCATTGGGCTATCGTCAGCAGCACCCCGATTTGGTCGGTCGTGCCGTGCGGCTCGCCGAATCGCAGCAACGCAAATTGCACTGGCAGCAAGCCGATGGCAATGGCCAGCAAGATGGTGTTGGCGCGATTCCACGCCGGCGCTTCGCGCGCTGGTCGTTGCCGCAAATCACGAATCACCCAGATGACGGCCAGCGCGGCCAAGCCGCCGTAGAACAACGGCCCCACCCAGGCCAGCGAGACATCCACGCCCAGCGTGTCGCCGCGAAAGCGATAATTCTCCGGAAAGCGCAGAGCGTTGTAAGTGGCATCGATAAAAGAAGGAACGGTCCAAATCAGCAAAAGCCAATGAAACGGCTGCCGCGCGCCGCGCCATCCGAAATACAGCAGGCTGATGCCGAAGATCGCTTGCAAAATCAGCAGCCAGTAATCGCCGGATATGCCGCGACCGCCAAACTGCAATCCCCAAAATGACGCGCCCCATTCATACGTCTCGCCATCCATCAGGCCGCGTATGAACGGCAGCCAAATCACGACCATCGTCAGCATGGTCAAGATAAGAATGGTTTTGAGAAGTCTGTCGGGTTTCCACATAAACCGCTTTTCTCCGCACGTGAGTATTGTACTTTATTGATAACAGATTGCTCTGTTATAAGCCAATTTTTTTGCAAAAAAAACAAAATACTTCTCTTTTTGGTTGTGGCTCGTCCACATTGCGTTTATTTCTGGAGAATGAACAGACTGGCAGTCTGTGTTACGTGTATCGCCCGTTGCGATATTTTTGATCGTAAAACGTCGGCAGCAATTGGTCGACGCGCAGGAAGCCCTGCGGGGTCAGCCTCACTTCGTCGCGGGTGAAATCGAGCATGCCTTCATGGCGGAGCATCTCGTAATGTGGGCCGAATACCTTCAAAATATCGGCATCGTATTTGCGCGCAAAGTAGGCGGGGTTGATTTTGCCCATTTTCAATTGCAAAATCATCTCGCGCGTCAGCCGCTCTTTAGCCGTCGTCGGAAAGGCGCGGCTGAGCGGCAGCTTGCCGGCGTTGAGCGCATCGAAATACTCATTCCAGCCGGCGACATTTTGGATGTGCGTGCCGCTGATATGGCCGAACGACGCCACGCCGGTGCCTATCATATCGCTGCCGTGCCAAACCGCATCGCGATAAACAAACTGGCACTTTTTATTTTTCTTCACCATCGTGTAGGCGCTGGAAATTTCATATCCCGCTGCAGCGAGCTGCTCGAAGGCGTACTCGTGCCAGGCGCGTTTGGTGTCCCAATTTGCCACCGGCACCTCGGCTTGGCCGTCGAGCAGAGATTTTGAATAAACGGTGTTGTAGGGCAGCTCCATTTGATAAATCGTTACGCTGTCCGGATCGATGTCGATGGTTTTTTGCACCGTCTCGCGCCAGGTTTCCCAAGTCTCGCCGACCATGCCCGCGATCAAGTCGATGTTGAGCTGGTCGAATTGCAGCGCTTTGATCCACGGCAGCGTGCGATAAATTTCTTCGGAAAGATGCGCGCGGCCATTCTCTTCCAAAATGGCGTCGTTGAAATTCTCGATGCCCAGGCTCAAGCGCGTCACGCCAATTTTGCGAATCACCTCCAGCTTGGGTTCCGAGAGCGTGCCTGGCTCACACTCGAACGTGATTTCTTCTGCGCCGTCCCAAGGGATCGTCGCTTTCAGCTTTTTCGCGAATTGCTGCAAATGTTTGGCACTGATGTAAGAAGGCGTGCCGCCGCCAAAATAGACGAACTTCAATCGCCTGCCTTTGATTGAAGGCAACGCGCTGTAGAGTTGAACTTCTTTGGCGAGCGCGTCGAGATAAGCTTGAATCTCGCTGCTGTTCTTGTCGGTGTATACGCGGAAGTAGCAAAACTTGCAGCGCTTGCGGCAAAAGGGAATGTGCAGATACAGCCCGAGCGTCGCCTCCGGCCGCGGCTTCGCGTTGAGCGCCTCGAACGCTTTCGGCAAATAGTCGGGTTTCCAGAACGAATACGGCGGATAATTGGAAACAAAAACGCTCCCGACCTCGGTTTCCTTCCAATCGTGCTTGGCGGCGGTGGCGGGCTCGGCGTGGATGATTTTGAGATTGTCGTTCATGAGTCTCTTTGCGGTTGTCAAGAAATTCAAGATATATGTGAAAACGGCACCGAAATTTTCCAACGGATTTAAAAACGACCAACGGATAAAACTTGAATTATCCTTGAAAGAATATCTTTAAATCCGTTGGTCGTTTTTTTCATCCGTTGGGCACAAGAGAAGAAAGCTTTTACTTACTTCTCTCCAAAGCAATACAACATCCCATCAAGCGTGCCAATAACCAGCTTCCCATGCGCAATTGCCGGCGAGGCGATGATGGACGAGCCGGTTTCAAAGTGCCAGACAACTTTGCCGGAATTCAAATCCAGCGCGTAAATTTCGCCGCTGGTAGCTCCGAAGAAAACGCGCTCGCCGGTGATGACGGGTGACGAGTCGATCTTCGCTTTCGTGGCGAACGTCCACAGCGCTTTGCCGGTTTGCGGATCGAGGCCGTGCAAGATTTTGTCACGGCCACCGACGACAGCGATTTTATCGTTCACCGCTGCCGAAGAATAAAAAGGGAAGTCCCGTTGCGGCGGATCGTATTGCCACACGAGTTTTCCGTCCAGCAAATCGAGGCACAATACCTTGTTGCCAAACGTGCCGACATACGTGCGACTTCCAACAACAGCGGCGCTGGCGGCAACGTAAGCGCCGGCTTCAAGTTTTTTGATTTCGACGCCGTCGCGAAGACGAATGATTCTGAAATAACCATCGCAACCTGCAACAACAACGTTCTCGCCAACCACCGTTGGCGTTGCATGCACATAGCCGTCGGTCTCGACTTTCCATATTAAAGAGCCGTCGTGAACCGAAAGGCAATAGAGATGATGATCGTAAGAGCCAAAGAGCGCGCGCTCATCCGCAAAATTCGCGGAGGAGTTAATCTCGCCAGCGGTTTGGAAAATCCATTTGCGTTTGCCGGTGTTGGCATCGACGGCATGAAACGTGCCCGCGGCGTCGCCGAAATACACTACTCCTTTAGATACCGACGGCGATGATTTCGTTTCCGTCGCGCGGTATTTCCATTTCAACTTTCCGGAGCCGAGATCGAGGGCATAAAGGTTACTGTCCAACGAGGTTGCATAAACGATGCCGTTGACGATAGCCGCCGAGGATTCAAAACCCTCGCCGGTTTGGAAAGTCCAAAGCGGCTCGAGATTTTGCGGCAAACTCGCGCTGCTCACGCCGGTCAGTTGGGCATCGCCGCGCCATAGCTGCCACTCGTTGGCGGTTTCGCCCGATTGCGATAAGGCGTCACCTGGTTTGCCAAACAGCGAGGCATACGACGATAGTATAAGAAAGAGTTTACGGATCAAACGCGGCTGGTGTTGCATCATGTTGGGTTTACTTTGCGGTTTTGGGGTGATGATAAAGCTGCTTCAAATTACGTTCACTGATTTATAACTAAATTCAAAAAAATTTGAAAGTTTACACACGGATCAAAAACACACGCGGATAAAAGCTTTTTCAGTGTGAGTTTTTGATCCGTGTGAGCCGCAAGCAGGGCGGTCTGCGTTAAGAGATTGACTGCTTTTATAAAATAAGACGCCAAATGGCAAAAGCGCGTTGTATGGCATTATCTTTTTTGTAACGTCATCCGCCGGTCAGCGACGGCGAAATTTTCATTTCACGCCTGGGCAATTTTCGATAAACCAATTCAAATAGGGGCGAGGCCATCAGCGTTGTCACCACGGCCATAATCACCATGATCGTGAACAGCGTCGGCGTGATGATGCCGTGCTGAAGTCCGATGTTCAGCAGGATCAATTCCATCAAGCCGCGTGTTCAGGCCGGAATAAATGAAATAGAGCGGCACCAAAAAGTTGGTAGTGAGCGGCTCGAGAAAGCGCTGCAGATCACGCGAGACGACGCCACGCGGCATGGCGGCGCCGAGAACGAAGGCAAGCTCTAAAAAGAAGCGAATTGAGAGATCGTGGTTTGACATTTAAGCTGGCTTATGCACAAAATTAGAAATTGTCAAGGTCTTGACTTATTTTGCGGCTCAATTTTACACGGAGACACCGAGAACACGGAGATGACAAGGAGCTAAAAATATGGACATCACTTTTTGAAAGCTTGCTCTGTGAAACTCCGCTATCTCAGTGACTCCGTGTTGGAAAAGGCTTTTGATCCCTTCGTGGATTAGATTTTCACGCAACTTCTAATTCACCACGTCATTCAATTCCGCCAATGCTTTTTCCTCGGCAGCGTGAATGCCGTAAAGCTGCGCCTGCAGATTGGCGAAGAGATCGTTGATTTGATGATCGTTCATTGGCAATTTTTTTGTATTGTGCGGCGATTTCTTTCAGCCGCAGTGTACTGAACACCGCGCTGGCCTCAGAGAGAAAGCCGGCGTACATCGCGCGCAGCCCATCGCCGTCGCCGTCTTTGAGCATAATCCCTTCGTAGATTGAAGTGAGCGTACTGTAAAGGCCGTTTTTCTTTTTGAAAACGACGGGCCAGCCTTTGGGATTTTTCGTATCGGTCATGAGTTTGGCCCATTTTGCTATCGCCGGCAACGCAAAGGTGTCGGATTTCGCGCCGAGATAATTGACGCAATCACGGATGCCTTCAATGATTGCATTTTCGAGATCGATGGCTTGGGGCGCTTCGAGCAAGAGCAGGCGATTTTTGTAGGAAGGAATTCGCGCTCGCGCTTTCGCAAACTCGTCCGGCGAAAGCGTCAGCGGTTTTTTGCCGTGATCGTCAATAAGCACTTTTTTCTCGGTTTTGTCAATGCCA
The DNA here is from genome assembly GCA_022616415.1 of Candidatus Zhuqueibacterota bacterium. Lineage (GTDB taxonomy): Bacteria > Zhuqueibacterota > Zhuqueibacteria > Zhuqueibacterales > Zhuqueibacteraceae > Zhuqueibacter. Next base: position 45,037 of record JAKEEU010000080.1, read on the forward strand.
TAAGCTGTCACGATCCATCCCATGCAGCCGTTGTAAGTTTCGGGCAGATACATGTAGGGAAGATGAAACTGATCGACCCAGGCAATGGCCGGCGTGCCGCTGTCGAGCGCTTCCCTGAGATGCTTTTCGGCTGCGGCGGTGCCGCCGGTTTCTTTAAAGACAGGTTTGATGCCGAGACGATTGCAAAGATTGCCGGTGAACTTTACGGGATAGTTCCATTTGTTCTGAAACGCCATCACCAAAATTGCGGAGGCGTGTTTTTTAAACTCCCAAAGAATGTAGCCGATGCCAAGGCCGCCGGCGATGCCGAGCAGCATCGCTTCGGTGAAGGGCTTTCCAGTGTGCGGCGCTTTGACGCCGAGAGCAGCGAGAGCATTTTTGAATGTAGCGGTCTCGGGATGCTTGCCGCCGAGGAGTTTGTAGGAGTTGATGATCATCGAATTTCTCTTTTAAAACGCTGCCTCATAAAGTTCGAGCAGTTCCTTTTCGGTCACGGGTCGCGGATTGAATTTTCCCGTCCATTGGCTCGCTGCGGCTTTGGCTAATTCCGGCAACGCCTGTTTTTCTACATTGCACTCGCGCAATCGTTGCGGCAAATTTACCGCGTTTTTTAATTCAACAATTCTTTCGATCAATCGTTCCCCGCCGGTTTGTGGAGTAGCGGAAATTCCGGCCGTCTCGAGCAAGCCGGTATAAGCGTCATTTACGATTGCGCTATTGAAGCGAATGACATGCGGCAGCATTAACCCGACGGCGATGCCGTGCTGGATGCCATAAGCCGCCGTCAACGGATTGGCACAAGCATGCGCCGCGCCGAGCATGGAGTTTTCAATGGCGGCGCCGGCGAGATGAGCGCCTAAAAGCATGTTGCCATGCGCCGCAATATTTTCCGGTTCTTTTAAGATCACTTCAAAGCTTTGTTCAAGCAAGCGCCAAGCTTCGCGTGCCAACATCTGCGAAATCGGATTGCGGCGCGTGCAGACGTAACTCTCTACGGCGTGCGAAATTGCGTCGATGCCGGCGAGAGCCGCGACTTTTTGCGGCGCGGTTTTAACGAGATTGGGATCGAGAATGACGGCGCGAAATCTGGCTTTCTGGTCGCCGCACGCCATTTTGATATGCGTTTTCTCTTGCGAGATCAATGCAAACGACTGCGCCTCGCTGCCGGTGCCGGCCGTCGTTGGAATTCCAATCGAAGGCAGCATCGGCTTCGTCGCTTTGTCGACGCCCCAATAATCTTCCATCTTGCCGCCGTTGGTGAGCAGAAAGTTGATGCCCTTGGCGCAATCCATCGCGCTGCCGCCGCCGAGGCCGATGATGAAATCGACGGGCGCGTGCGCTTTGGCAAATTGAACGCCGTTTTCAACATGGCGTGTGGCCGGATTTTCTTCGACATCTGAAAACACGAAGGCTTGGATGGATTCCTTTTTAAGTGAATGCAATGCGCGCTCCACATGCCCGGCGCGCAGAATGCCCGGATCCGTAACCAATAAAACGCGGCGCCCGCCGAATTCTTTCGTGAGCGCCCCCAATTGGCCAACGGCATTTTCGCCAAAGATTACGCGCGTGCTGGGTCGAAAATCGAATGGGATTATTGTGGACATCGATTAAAAATTTGAGTTTGAATCGTTTGCCAGGTCGAATATTCTTGGGCGAGGGTGAGGTGGGCACCAATGGTGACAAAAAAAGGAAATAGTGATCTGGCTTGCATGTCGTTTCTCCGTTAGTCCATGAGTTACAAGATAGCCAAATCACTTGGAAAAAGCAAGACCCCGGCCTACGCTTCGATCTCGAAAATTTTCCCATCCGGCGCGCGCATGAACAAAACCGGGGCTGACCAATCCTGTTGATTCAAGCCGGTTTTGGCTTGCATGACGATTTGCTGGCGGGCTTCGGCGACCGCGGCATCGATCGAGTTGCTGCGGAAAAGGGTCGGATAGAAAATCTGGGAAAACGACAGGGCCGAGTCGTCGAGAATTTTATATTGCATAGCCACAACGGCTGGGATGCCGACTTTCACAAGATGTTGAGCCATTCCGGTGAAAACATCAGTGCTGGCGGCCGAGGCGGTCTCGCAACTGTTGAGCACCACCATATTGACGGAGCGCTCTTGCAGCATCACCGCCAACACCTTGGTGTCTACTCGGTCGGATTCTTGTGTTTCCGATTCGAGCAAAAGAAAGGCCTTTTGGTTTTCTGCGTCGAATTCGCCGTGACCGATGTAATGCAAAACATGAGGCTCGCGCTTCAGCTCTTTCATCAGTTTCTCCCGTGTCGCATTTTCACAAAATCTTAATCGAATGTCTCCGGCCCATATTAGGGGGCGCAGCGATTTTTTGATCAAGCGCTTTTCTCGTTGCACATTGAGTTCCGGCAAGCCCACAGGGGAGGCAATGACGACGAGGATTTTCAAAGGAATGCGAAATTGCCTTTTGGGAATGGGTTGATCCAACGGCAGATAGCGCGTCAGCGACAAGCGCTTGTGCAGCGCCAGAAAGCTCGGGGACAATTTGTCAGTACACATCAGCTCCCACGGCAGGCAGACCAATTCTGAGGCATCCAGCCGCAGCTTCAACCGCAGGATTTTCTCCTCGTTTTGCGCCTCCTCGAGGCCGTTTTTCAAATGTTGAAAAATGCCGTCTTGGAAAACAGTATTGAACAGTTTTTCGCCCATCCATTCAAGATCCTCCTGGCGCGCCTCTAAATTTCTGAGTTTCTCCAGCGTCGCCTTAAAATTCTTTTCCTCCAAAAATGATCGGAAAGTCGGATTGCCTTGTTCCTCTCCGCCAAGCGATTCAAAAACCTGGATGGAATAAATCCGGTTTTGGCCTTCTGCAACCGTCAGGCCTAAATTCCGGTATTCAGGTTGCGGCGCTTTGATCATTCGATAGTAAAGCGTCCGCACCACCAGCATGCTGGTATTAAATGCCAAAAATGGCGTCATTACGCCAAGCCATTGGCTACCGAAGCGTAACAGAAAAACGATTAAAAAAAGTGATAGTCCCGTGCCAGCGATAAAGATCAGACGTGTCTTTCGCCATTTTTTCTTGAGGCGCGGGGTGACAAACAAAAGCCATGAAACGCCGAGTAAAACCATGGTGGCGCTGAAAGCGGTCGGATAAAACAGAGCCGAGGCTTCAATATGCCGATTCAGCACGAGCTGGCTGGTGAGTGAGGCGATGAGCGCCCAATTTGGATAAGGGCCAACAGCAGGAATCAGTAAGGGCGGCTCCACGGCTTGATTGACAATCAAGACGACGGCATTGCGGAAACTGTCGGGTTGGCTTTGCACAAGCTGCGTCGCGTCTTCCCACGAATAGGGAAGCGGCCGGAATGTCTCGAGCGAAATAAAATTCACAAGCATTTGCCCGTCCTGGTCCAACGGAATCTCGGTTAAGCTAAACCGGCGCAAAGGTGCGCCTTGTCCATTTCCATTTGTGGAGTCCACCGCCATCATGGCAGCATCGTTTTCCGGCTCGAAATAATGCCTGGCAATTTCAACCGGTAAAGCAGCGTAACATTTTCTCTCGAATCGCAATGCCGGCGGAAAGCGATAGTACTCCCGATTGACTGAATTAATGTGGCCGAGATGGGCGATGACCTCAAGAAGGGCGGCAAAGGGAAGTTCAACGCCTTGGCTTGCAACATTGATTTGCTCTAGTGCTTGACAAAGCGAATCCGGCAGTGCCAGGCGCTCTACCAGCCGCATTTTCATCGCGGGCGGGTATTGAGCGCTGGCGAAGTCAATCGCGAGAATCACTTCCGGAGCTTCGGCAACGGCGTTAACCAACTCTTGACTGCCGAGGGAATCACTGTCGCTCTCTCGCAAAAACCGAATGTCCAACGCAATGCATTTCGCTCCGGCACGGTGGAGTTGGGTGATCATGTGGGCGTAATCCGAGCGCGGGCGACTCTCGGTCGGATCGTTGCTGTCGATGACCACAAGATTCGACGGCGGAGTCAAAGTCGGTTTGAAAAAAAGATTGTAAAAGTAAAGATCGAGACTTCTGGCCAAGTTTCCGGTCCTGGGAAATCTTTCAAAAATTGTCTTGACCCCAAGCCCGGCTACAAAGCTGCACAATAGCGCGATGGCCAGAAGCTGCAATTTTCTCTGGATGGGTAGCACTGAACCTCCAAATTAATAAATCCAAGCCAGTAGCGCGGCGCGGTTCTCGTCGGTCTCGCCTCGCCCCTTGGCGCCATGTCGATCCAGGACGATTGGCTTGATTTCCTTTTTGCCGGCCACATGTCTCTTGAAGCTGCGGTCGACAAAGGCCTTGACATTTTTGATCTGTCTTTTCACCTTCTCGACAAGGCTCTCCGCTTTCCCGTCTGTGCCCTCTTCGGGAAATTGCAGCAGGTTGAAAGCGCTTTCGGCGTCGCCCTCCAAAATCTGCGCCGCTTGCAAAAGCGCGTCCTCGGATTGGCGCTGATATTCCATTGTATCCTTCGGCGCCGCGCCATCCTTCATCATCTGATACAAAATGGCCAAATTCAAATAAGTGCCCCGGCTAAAGCGATTGTGCTCCAAAGCGCTTTTGTAAGCCTTTTCCGCTTCAGAGAAATTGCCGGCAATGAATTCAACGTTTCCCAAATTGTTCCAAGCCGGGGCGAAGGCGGTGGAATCCTGTAAAATTCTTTTGAATTGCTCTTGGGCTTGCTCAAACTCGTCGTTTTGTCCGAGCAAAACACCGTAGATGTTTCGCGCCTTGGCAGTTTCGAGACGTGGTAAGTCCCGCACCTCACGTTCCAGCGTATTTTTGACTTTTTGCAGCCACTGCGTTTTCATGCCGTTCAACGCGACAAAGTCTTTTCGCAAAGCCGGCGCAAAGTCCGGAATGGCCAGAGGCGCTCTGGGGAGATCAATAACCTCCGCTTTCACCGGCGGATATTTGCTTTGATAGCCTGCCACCTCGTAGATTTGCCAGGTCGAGTCAATGATGTCGGCTGCATGCATCCACGCTTCGCTAAACGTGGCGTTTGGGATCATCGTCGTTTCGATTGGCAACCATAGCGTGCCTCGGCGCTTGACAAAAAGGTTGGGAGAAACCGGCAGGCTCCGGCTCTGCGACGCTGGAATATTGGTATCGAACATGATGAAGATATGACCGTGACCCGGGCCAGTGACAAACGCCGTGGGCAAACCGGCATATTGCAGCATCGTCGCGTAGAGCACCGAGAGATCGTCACAATCACCGGACCGATCATCCTTAAGCAAGAATTCGCCGGGATATTTGATGGTGTCGAGGCGGTAAAGCGCACCGTGGCTCGTATCGGCCAGCGAGGGATAAGGAGTGATTTCATCGAGGCGGTATTTCATTCCGTGAACCTGCAAGGCGTTGAATATGATCATGGCTTTGGACATATTGAAGCGCGAAATCCAAGCTGGTTGTTCGAGCTCGGGCGCTTTGGTCAGAGCCTGATCGACAAATTTTTGCACCAGCGGCTCGTCCGTGGTGACGAACGCCGCGGCCTTGCCCGGATCATCCCAGGTCAAGTGATTCTTGCCACACAGCGCAAAATCGACAGCCCCGGTGGTGGTGTATTGGTTTTTGCGATATTCGTAAGTGACTTTCACTTCGCCGGCTAAGCGGCTTTCTCTCGCATAAAGGAGGTCGGAAGTGAAGCCGGCGCGCAGCGGGAAATCCATCGTGCTTTTCGCCGGAATTTTCACCGTGTCGGCTGACTGTGGCTGCATGTAGCGGCTCTGAAATGTCACCCACGCTATCAGCGTATCCTCGAGCACGTTCTTGAGCTTGACCGACCCGATGCCGTAGCCGGGCAGTCCATAATGTTGGTAGAGAGAAGGAAACACATTCTCGATCTGCGCGCCGGCAATGCGGATCACGCGCGGATTGTCTTTGATGATCAGCGAGCCGCCGAACTGCTTGTTCGTATTCGGCAGCATCGGCGAATCGGTCAGCGCATAGTCGACATGGACTTCGGGAAAATCCTTGACGGCCTTTTTGAAACCAACGCCAAATGCGAAGGTTGCCTTTTCGTTGGTGTGCCAGTCTTTTTGCCATCCGGCGCGCAATGCCAAAGTTTTCGCCAGCCAAAATTCCAACCCGACATGCACGCGATCATCGAAGTCCAGCGCGAGCACCGGATCGGAAATCGGTATTTTACCGCCCGGCCAATCGCTGAAAGGCCGGTAGCTCACGCCCCAACGAATATTCTCGAGCAAAATCGGATTTGACATTGCGGTTTCGTTGTTTTCTTTCCGTAATTTGTCGCCGACATTGTGGATCATGAGGCCGAGGTTGAGGCCATGGGGTACATGGGGCAATGCGCCAAGATCATAAAGCGCGCCGGCATCCCATCCCCAGTCGTCAGTATTGCCGTTAAACTCGCCGTTCTCTAAACCGAGGTCCGAACTCCCATTAATGTTCAAATATTTAAGATTGGCGCCAACGCTCAGATTATATAATAACGGCAAACTTTTCGGCGGCCGGAACGCCAGCGAAAAATTGATTTGATCCTGCGAGAATTCGAGCTCATTGCGGCCTTCATTATAAGGATCCGGCTCCAGCGTGTGAATACGGAGCCAATCGACGCCAAATGCGAGATAGTCGGTCAGCGGCGGAATAAAATAAACGCGGGAAAGAAAACCGGCATATGTGCTGGGGAGGTCGAGACCATACAAATCGGCATACGCAAAATTGAGTTGAATGCGTTCCATGCGCGCCAGGCCGGCCGGGTTCCAATAAATCGCATTGCCGTCATCGGCAACTGCAACGAACGCTTCGCCCATGCTGATGGGTCTGGTGCCGGCAGGAATCTGGTTGCGAATTTGCGCGAGCGTTGTTTGAAACAGAGCCGGCAAGGCGAGCGCGAAGGTGAGCCAGGTGATTTTGAGGTGATCGTATTTCATTATAATTTTGCCTGAATTCTACTTGTTGAGTACCATGACTTTCACCGGTTTGGGCGGCGGTTTAAAGCCATCACTTTGAAGCGTGATGAGATAAAGCCCGGGCGGACAAGGGTAACCATTTTTATCCTTGCCATTCCAGGGCACGGCATTGATGCCGGGCTGCATAAATTCATCCCAAATCGTGCCGACCAATCTGCCGGCAAGATTGTAAACTTGAATGCGAACTTGGGCCGCTTGATCCAATCGAAATGAGATGGTGGTTTGCAGGTCATCCCGACGAATAATCCGCGGCTGCGCCGTCACCCGAAAGGCCTTTTGCAGCGAGTCGGAGGCGGCGGTTCGTTGCGCCGGCTTTTCTCTTTCCTTCACCGCATAAACGCCCAATTCGAGGATCGCGGTCGAAATGCTGATCATCTTATTTTGCGACGAATACGCGCCGCCCAATTCCAAGAAGCGATTGCCTTCTATTTTAAAGATGCCCAAGCTATCGGCTCTAAAGTTGTCCAATTTCTTGCCGGTATCCGGAAACGAAAAAGTGAGCGTTATCGGCTTGCGCAGTTGGAAAGTTTCGCTGCTCGTGAGCCGAAAGGCAAATAAGGTTGCGGCAATGGCCGTATCGGGTTCGATGAGGATCGTCGTATTTTTTTTCAACAGATTGGGCGGCCAATAAACGCTGACCGCAATCGGCCCAATCTCGTGAAAACTCGTATCCGTTATTGTGGAAGAGCCGCCCAGCGCCGGCGCAAGTCTCGTGAAGAAATCCCTATCCGGCATCGGATCCAAATTGCTGTCACGATCGATGGCCTGGACATAAAACGTATGCGGTCCTGGCATAATTCCTTTGACCACGGCAAAGCGATCGGAGGTTGGCTCGCTCCATTGAGTGGTATCATCCAGCGCGTAACGATAGCGAAATTCGTTCAACGCCGTGTTCAAATCGGCGGCGCTGAAACGATAGATCACTTCGGATTTGTCAGTCACGTCAAATCGCGTTTCGATGAACGTCTCAGGCAGGCTTTGCGGCGGCCGGTATCGAGTGAGGCCGGCGCCATACGTGCCGAACCAGCGCAGATCACCTTGGAGAGCGATAGATACCACATACTCGCTCGCTAGACCAGATTGAGAGTCGAAGGTGCACCAAATGCCGTTCTGGTCGCGCCGGCTGACACCCCGGGGCGTTGCCACGAAAACCTCGCCGGAGCCGGAAAAAACAATTTCAGCGATGGAATTGTCGGCCAGAACAGTTCTACGATCCAAATGTTGCCATTTCTTGTTCTTGTCATCATAAATCGAAATTCCACCACTGCCGGTGCCAATCCAGACTTCTCCATTTGTTGGATCGACTGCGATAGCCGTGACTAAATTGTCTTCAAACAAACCGTTTGCCGTCGTATAAGTTGCAACCCACTTATCCGTAGGCGGATCATAAACGCTGGCGCCTGCCGGGGTGCCACACCAAAGCTTGCCGGTCTTATCAAAAGCAATCGCAAGAATTTGGTCATTGATGAGACCGCCTAATGTGGATTCACGGGAATAAGTTTTTATCAAAGAACAATCAGTAGCACGAACGCGACTCAGCAAGCTATCAGCAGCGATCCAAACCTCGTTTTGTCCTTGAATGATCTCATTCACCTGGTTCTTTCTCGGGCTTTTGCCGGTTGAATCTAAATTAACGTAACATTTTTGCATGCCATTGGCATCGTATAAATAGATACCATTGTCAGTTCCCACCCATACTTGCGATCTCTCTGCCGGCGCAAGGGCTTTGATGCCAAATTTGATTGGCGGCAAAATATCTTCACCCACACGCGCTTCTCCTTTAAAACGCCTAATGCCGTTCGCCGTGCCGACCCAAAGCGTATCGTTCACAGCGAGCAAGGAAAACACAAAGAGGTTAGGCAAATTGGGCAACTCCTCATTTCCAAAAGTAAACCAGTTGTTATTCAGTCGAATGACGCCCTGCAGGTCCGACATGCCAAACCATAAATTATTATCCGGGTCTTTAAACACTGTCTTGACAGTCCCAAGACCTGGATAATCATTTTGATCGAGGCAGCGAAACGATCCCGCCGGTAAATTGTGGCGACACGCCCCGTTCTTATCCATGCCGAACCAAAGGTTGCCTTCAAGATCAATGGCGATGTCGTGAATTATTTGGTTTTTCAAGGGATTTTTCATGACAGGAAGAGTGTCAGGAGATGTACATCTTATTTGGCAATTAGGTTGAAGGCGAAATGCCCCATGGCCAAATGTGCCTGCCCAAACTCTTCCATCTGTCCCATTAATGAATGACAAGATATTCTCATTATCCAGACAATTAAAGCACCAGCTTGTCCTTTGAACGATACTTGCGCTGTCCAAAGAGCCGCTAAATCGCCTTGCACCGGTCTTGCTTCCAATCCAAATGCCCTTTTGATTATCCTCGTGAATGACATTGACATGATTGTCGCGTGGGCCTCTCGTGTCGGTTAAGAAGGCCTTCGGTTTCCACTCGCCCTCCTCGAAAACCGCGTATTCACCCACTCGGATGCGATGCCAGCGTTGACCGTCATAAATGCCGACGCCAGCGGTGTCTGCAATGGGGTTATCGCCACCGGTGCCAACCCAAATTCTTCCAGAGGAATCAACAAAAAGATCAAGAATATTCGGGGAGGGCGCGCCGGAAAAGTTGGTAATGTGCTTCCAAGTTGAGCCATTATAAACAAACAATCCATTGTAGGCTGAACCAACCCAAATTCGCTTGTCGTGATCAACAACAACGTCAGTAAGTTCGCCGGGAATTACAGACAAAGGTATTGGAATGGGGCTAAAATTCTTTCCGTCAAATTTCCACAGCCCGTTTGAGGTGGCAAAAAGAAGCTCGCCCGTCTGATCATTGTAGTCAATGCCATTAACCGAATTGCCTTGCAGATTGGTCGTTAAAAGCTGTCCGTAACTTGCGGCAACAGCGACTACAAAAAAGGATGCGCCGAGCACCCTGGTGATGTAGGTTTGATAGAGCATAATTGTGCCAACAAATAAAAAGTAAGGTGCATAATCATCTAACCAAAACTATACGCTGAACTTTGACCGCATTACCTGCTTGCAACCTCACAAAATAAAGCCCTGAAACGGCAGTTCCACCACTTTCATTATCGCCACGCCAGACGACATTGTGAACTCCGCTTGGCAATGGCTTTTCAACGAGGTTTTTGACCAACTGGCCGAGAATATCGTATATCTTCATTGATACCAAATCCGGTTTTGGCAAGGCGAAACGAATAATCGTCCCTAACTGAAATGACGAGGTGACTGATAAGGGATTAGGATAATTCTGATAAAGCTCAAGCATTGCAGGCAACGTGAATACTTGATTCCCTTTAATTTCCGCAGCACGTTCACTCCCTGATGGACAGGGACTTGAGGGAGTCGTTATGGTGCATGTAATTGGCGTACCCGGATCGTCAACGTAAAAAAAAGGTGGAGTCGCCGGTAGCCAACTCGCATTCAAATCACCCAAAAGCATAGCGTTAAGGCTGTAGAATTTATTGGTAGTACTAAAAGCTACCTCAACACTCTCTACTGCTGCCGGGGTAGTCGCATTTGGATCCGCAACTGCCCACCGGCCCGTCGAATCAGCCGTTGATGGAATTGCTGCAATGGTCATTGGTGCCGCATTAACAAAAGCCTCGATCGCGTTGCAATCATTGCTCGTGAAGCCGCTCATTTGGTTTGCATCTCCAAGCAGGATATCATCTGGTGACTGCACCATGACCCGTTGCGAGCAAGTCGTTATACCATCATCGAGGTCATCTTCATCAATTTTTCGCAAATCGTGTGGAGCATTCGGCTTTAACGGCGCAACTGCATGGATGAAATAACTTTTGGTGGGATCTAACAAATTGAATGAACTTGAGTTAAAAGTCACTTGGCCATGGGTATCTGTCGGCTTCGATTCTTTGAGGTCGTTCGTGACAGTTGTTCCGCCGGACGTCGTAGTCGTTGTTCTCTCGATTAAGTTTATCCGGAGGTTAGGAACAAGCAGCGACGTTTTAGGATACTTTACAGTCACAGAAACGAAAGGTATCGTCAAGCTCACGGGAAGATCGGCATTAAAAGTTGAACCTCTGATGACCAAGGTTCCACATAGCGGGGTTGGCGTATTCAAGCGCGTATTAGTCGTAGGGATGGTTATGCTAAATTTTTCTTCTCGCATGGAAGCACTCGGATCAAGTGTGCAGGAGGGGTTGTTTGTTTCTGAACAAGGAATATTCTCAATATGCTTTGGCGTCGATAACGGGTTGATATCCGGAATATCGAGCCGGCCGCACATGATGCCGGTTGGCGCTCCCCCGGTATTCTTCAGCGTGATAAAAGCCAGCAAGTTTGAGCCATCAACCGAGAGGGCGCTCGAAACAATATTCAAATTCGGCGAAGCGGCCTGCACTTGGCCAGCAACCGATTGTGAACTGGGCACCGATTGCGTGCCGAGAGTCGATTCTTTATTCACTTTTTCGATACCGGGAATGGTAATCTGCTGGGGCTTCGCTTGTAAGGTCTGTCCGGTTTGTTTATCCACGACGAAGATGATGAAACGGATAACACGGAGAGTGTCAGGGAATAGGATCGGTTTCGCCGAAAATTCGTATGAATCTACAGACTGAGCGATACCATCGGGCGCAATAGGGGGATAATTCGCGGTGCTGTCGGCGCCAAGCATCACAAACTGATCATAAGGGCTGAAAAAGCGCAGCACCGAAAACAACGGGCCGGTTGTATTTGGTGCATTATTTTTCAGCGTGACAAACATGCGGATAGCTTCGCCAGGATTCACAATACCATCCCGATTGCCATTATTACTCAACGTATCAAAGGCAATCGCGGTCACGAAATCAAGATCAAGCTCGTCATCGCCACTGCCATCATCTGGGGGAGGACCTATTGGCGTTGGGGGCAGCTCGCGAAACGCCTCTTCTAAGCGTTCGCTCGTCTCGTCGTGCCCCGAAATGCCATTGCCGCCGGCGCGCAATTCGCCAAATTCGCGCGGCGTCGGCCGGCGCTGCCAGGATTTGAGGATGTCGTGGGCTTGGTTGGCAATCGCATGTTGCAACGCAAAGTCGGTGTCGTTGTCATAATAAGAGCTGAAGTTGTCCGCATCTCTCCCATCAACGCCAAAACCGGTTTTGTTAATCGAATCTGCTGTTGAGATCTTGCCCCACGCTACAAAATCCACATCTTGCAGCAAATCACTGTTACCATTCCATTTCAAAAGGACAACCATTTCACCGGCATCGGCCAAATCGGGTTTGGTGATGGGGATGCCGATACTGGGCTTGACCGGTCGCATGTTGTTGCTCGCGGAAGTATCGTCACCGACGATTTCATAAGTTGGCCGGGTTCGATAACGCCGGATAAAATCATTGGCGCTGATGGCAATGGTTTGGTATTGCAGCGGGCGGATCGTCGCGTTATCCGGAAATCTGACGAAAAAGTCATCGCCGTTGATCTGTAGCGAGTCCGGGCCTTTAACCAAGCGCATATAGGCATTGTCCCGGCCGCCCACGTCGGTCAAATAATAATCGGCGAGAGGCACGGCATTGATGGAGTCGGGATTAAAGATTTCGATAAACTCGCTGTGGCCCGGCCGCACGCAGATTTCCGAGATCAGCAAATGTTTCTCCAGCGGCGGCGCCAGGACATTTTTAAAGCCAATGGATGGACTGGGCTGCAGGAAAAAATCGTTGCGTGTTGTCAGCAGCGTGTCCACCGGGTTATCCGTTAATTCATAGGAGTGCCCTTCCGGGGCAAATTCAAGAGAATCTCCCCGGCGCCACAACCCCGCCTTGACCGCGATGCTTTCACTGCCAGCTACGCTGCCGCCGATTTGGATAAAGTCAATCATAGTGAAATCATTCAATTGTTCCTGGCTACGCAGCCTTTTCTGCCTGGCCATTCTATCTCTCACCGGAACACTTCTGCCGAGTTGGACAAAGTCAATCACACGGCTGCTATCAGGCGCAATCCCAACCTTGACGAGAAGGATGCCAAAGCCCTCCAACGGCACGTCGAACTGATCCTCATCCGCATCATTGCTCCGAATCCGCAAGGTGGCGCTCCTGATTCCTCCAGAAACCGGATTGAAACGAATTGTCACGTCACGGCTCTCCCCGGGCGCAAGGGTAAATGGCGCTTCCCCCGCCGTCACCTCAAATTCACTCAAATCCGCACCGATCACTTGCGTGGCGCTCACCTCCAGATTTGTGGTACCATTATTAGATACCACAATAATCCCCTCGCGTCCACCAGAGCCCACCGGCACAAGACCAAAATCCAAACGAGTGGGTTCGACCGCTATATCTGGAATTATGATTGTTACGAGCTGCACAACCGCCAGAGCGAATGAAACATTATTAGAATTATTGCTACCGCCAAGCGTCATATTGTCGACGGTAGCGCTATTGTTGCCCCATAATTTATCTGCCCTATCATCACGGCTACCACTATCAAAAGGCCGATCGGTAAACAGGTTCCCGGCATCGTTGTTCCCTGAAGTCAGCCAATGCACCACCAACAGAGCACCTGGCGCAATGGCAGCGGTGTTCGGAAATTGCCAGAAGGTGTCGAGCGTGTCGCGCCGGATCCACAACGCCCAATCTTGCAATAACACCGTGTTGGCGCCAACGTTTCTCAGCTCGATCCTTTCCGTGCCGAGGGAACCCAATCTTAAGTCATTGTGATTGGGATCATACAGAATTTCGTTAATGACGATATCATGACGCGCCGCGGCCGCTGTAACAGTCAGCGTAAACGATGTCGTGTCTGATAGAGATGGTGTCCCATTATCGATTGCTATTACTCTGATGTTGGGATATACTCCGGCGTCGCCAAAACCCGACACAAATCTGATTTTGCCGGTTCCATCGCCATTATCGCTAAAACTGCCAAATGCCGGCAGATTATTGACACTTAGTCTCTGCGCAAAAATAACTTGGAATTTTGCGCAGCCTATTTTTTTGATGAAGTTGATTTTGTATTCCACACATAACCTGTTGGATAAATCGTATAGTTC
>JAKEEU010000001.1 GCA_022616415.1 Candidatus Zhuqueibacterota bacterium
AAAGTTGAAATAGCTTTGGCAACCGATATGCAATTACAGGTGGCTTAGTTATTCTTTTGGTGGATCAATATACCACCAGCACCTTTTATTTTCAGAGGAATAGTTTTGCCTTTCAATTTTTTGCACGCGATTGTTGTCCCCGCAATTTTTGAGCAATCCCTCGACCGTCGCAGAAAATCCCGGCACGATGAACTCGGGCGCGATCTCGGCCCAGGGCTGCAGCACGAAGCGTCGGCGATGCAGTTCCGGATGCGGCAACGTCAGCCGGCCCGTCTTTAAGATACATCCGCCAAATGCCAGCAGATCCAGATCGATGTTGCGCGGCCCCCAGCGCTCGTTTCGCGCGCGGCCAAGCTCGCGCTCCACTTGCAAGAGCCGTGAAAGCAAATTTTCCGGCGCCAGCGTCGTTCGCACTTCGAGCACTTGATTCAAAAATGCCGGTTGATCGATTTTGCCGACCGGCTCGGTTTCATAAACGGTGGAAGCGGCCACGAGTTGCACCGTTGGCGCGCCGAACAATTTTTCCTGCGCCTGCCGCAGCCAGGCGGCGCGATCGCCCAAATTGGAACCGAGAGCGATGAAGACGCGGTCGTTGCTTGTCGCTCGTTGCTGGTTGCTAGCTGCTGGTTGCTGGTTGCTACTTTTCACGCTCTACGGCCTTCACCCTTCACTTTACGCCTTTCACCCTTCGCTTTACGCTCTTCGCCCATGCCCTCCGCCTTTTTCTGCCGCACAATCTCCACTTCAATGCCATCGCAAATTCCCGGCACCGGCGAGTTTGGCTTGCGCAGGCGAACGCGCAATTCGTTGACGGGAAATCGGCGCAGCAGCGCTGCCGCAATTTTTTCCGCCAAAGTCTCGACGAGCTTGAAGGTTTTGCCGGTGACGAGCTTTTCAACGATCCGGTAAACTTTATAAAGACCGATCGTGTCCCTAATGTTGTCCGATTTTGCCGCCGCCGCAATGTTGCCGATAAACTCAACATCAACCTCAAAACGCTGGCCCACCTGGCGCTCTTCATCCCAAACGCCGTGATAGCCGCGGAACACCATTTTATTCAAACGAATATAATCACGCGCCATAGATGGATCAATTCTTCGCTCTTGGTGATAAATATTAGGCGACGGCAAGATGAAAATGTAGTCCTACCCCCTTGTGGGGTATTGTAATTTGTAATCGAAACAGCGGCCCACAAGGGGCCGGGACTACTTCATTTTCTCTTTCAATCTCAAGATAAACTTTTATTGCTAAATATCAAAAAGGATTCTTCCAGAATGACATTTTCTTCGGTTTAGCAAAATTCTTGCGTGTGCCACGAATCACGGTCAATTTATCAAAAGCTGGCAGTAATGTCAAGAGAAATGTCCGGATAAAATTTCCTTGTCTCGTTTCAAAAAAATGCTAGCTTTCAAGCGTAACCTTTTGAAAATCTCTGAATCAACTCATTGACTCAAGGAGGGCGCATGCTCAACTATGTTTGGCTGGCCTTGATGGTCATCGCGGTTCTCGTCGCCGCCGGCACCGACCTGCACACCAAGCTGACGGACAAGTATCGCGAAGACGTGGAGATTCCCATTCAGCTCGTGGTGCCGGACGCGGCCGGCGCGCAACGCGGCAAAACCCAAACGGCAACGTTGGCGATGCCGGTTGAGGATTTCAACCATCTTTATAAACAGCAGATCACCGGCGATACCCTGCGCTGCACCGTGCAATTACAATTTCTCAGCGAGGCTCGCGCCCGCATGACGCTGAACACGGCCAGCGAATCCGTGCCGGGGTTTTGGAAAAATGTGGCCAAGGCGCAGGGACATCCGGCCGAGATGCGCGCTGAGGTAACGCTGGCAACCGGCGCGACGACTGCCACTTTTCGCATTGAAAAAACGCGCTTCGAAAAATTAGCCGCGGTCACTGACGCAGCGTTCAATTTTGCCAAAATCGCTGTGATAGACATCGCGCTGCCGTTGATCGGTATCATGGCGCTGTGGCTGGGCGTGATGAAAATCGCCGAGCAAGCCGGCATTATCCGCTTGCTGGCGGCCGCAATCGCGCCGATCACGCGGCGGCTGTTTCCGGAAGTGCCCACCGAGCATCCGGCCATGGGCGCGATGGTTCTGAACATTGCCGCCAACTGGCTGGGGCTTTCCAACGCCGCCACGCCTTTCGGCTTGAAGGCGATGGAAGAGCTGCAAAAGCTCAATCCTAAACAAGATACTGCCACCAACGCCATGGTGATGTTTCTCGGCGTCAACACCGCCAGCATCACGCTCATTCCCACTACCATGATCGGCATGCGCGTCGTAATGGGTTCAGCCAATCCCGCTGAGATTATTGGCACCACGATATTTGCGGGCGCTTGCGCCACCACCACAGCGATAATTGCCGTGACGGTTTTGGGCAAGCTGCGCCCGTTCCGTAAAGACGATCCGAACCGTACCGGTGAATCGTAACAGGGTTGATCTGCAACTCCAAAAATAATCGCTCACGAAAATAGAACTCTCACAGAAAAAACATTTAATTCAGTGCGAGTTCCATTTCCGCGAACCTGAACGCTTTTGCTTTTTATACTTGGAGAGAAAAATGGCTGAATTTGTTCGCAATTTTTTCGAGCTGCTTTCGGTTTGGGCGATTCCGTTTTTGCTGCTGGCGATTCCGGTGATCGGCCTGAGCCGCAAGGTGAAAGTTTACGAAAGCTTTGTCGAAGGCGCCAAAGAAGGCTTCGGCGTCGCGACGAGAATCATTCCCTTTTTAGTAGCGATTCTCGTGGCCATCGGCATGTTTCGCGCTTCCGGTGCGATGGATATTTTTGTGAAGATCATTTCGCCGCTGACCAATCTCATCGGCATGCCCGCCGAAACCCTGCCGGTGGCGCTGATGCGGCCGCTCTCCGGCAGCGGCTCGATGGGCATCGTCACCGAGCTGATGAAAACGCACGGCCCGGATTCGTTCATCGGCCGGCTGGCCTCGACGATGTACGGCAGCACCGAGACGACGTTTTACGTGCTCGCGGTTTATTTCGGCTCCGTCGCGATCTCGAAAACCCGCCACGCGCTGCCAGCCGGATTGATTGCGGATTTTGTCGGACTGCTGGCGGCGGTGTTGATTTGCCGGTTGGTTTTTGCGTGACTTTTTTAAATCTTTGTTTTGCTATTCAGCGATTGACCCCGATTATCGGGGTTAGTACTGCAAGTAACCCCGCCGCGGCGGGGTCATCGTGGAACGATCTTGTTAAGATCAAGCACGGTGCTTGGCCTGAACAGGATTCTTCCAGAATGACATGTTACTTGGAAATATGCAGTCATCCATGCACGTCCATGAAATCCGCGGTTGTAACTTTCTTACTTAGGCCTCGTAAATTATAGTCGCCATTGAAAAAGTTTTGCAAATAGCTCATCACCTTAAATAAGGAGGCCGGCCCATGCAACGCGTCAAGATTGTGTTGGGTTTGATTGCGGCTTTGATGCTCCCAGGCATTGTTCGGGAGCTTCCTGCCGCCCCGCAGCGCGACGAGTGGCAAGAAAATGAAAAGCTGGATAACACGTTCAAGGTGCGCACCGACCGCGATTTTCGCCTGCGCCTCGACGTTGACGCCGGTGAAGTGCGCATGGCGCGCGGCCAAAGTGAAGATGAGCTGCGCGTGCATTTGCGGTACAGCAAAAAAGAATTTCGCCACGCTTTTCGCTTCAACGAGCAGGACAATTTTCTCGAAATCCGCTTCGACAAAGAAGGCTGGTTTGACCACAAAGGCCATAGAATGACGGCGGAGCTCGAGATCGAATTGCCCCGCGACGCGACTTTGCGCGCCGATTGCAGGGTCAAAGCCGGAGAAGTCGATATGCAGCTCGGCGGTTTGCGCCTGGCGGATTTCGCTTTGAGCGTGACCGCCGGATCGGTCAATATTGATTTTGACCAGCCCAATCGCGTCGAGATGGAGTCGCTCAATCTGAACACAAAGATCGGCGAATCGAAATTTCGCCAGCTCGGCAACGCCCGCTTCCGCGACGCCGACCTCAATGGCGGCATTGGCGAGATGATCATTGATTTCAGTGGCGAAATGCTGCCCGACGCAGTGGCGCGTGTCGATCTTGACATTGGTGAAACCGTTATTGTTCTGCCGCAAGACACTGGCACCAAGCTCGCCGTATCGAAGTTCCTGTTCCTGTCGCACATCGACCTGCCCGTCAACCTGCACAAAGAAGGACGCTATTATTACACGGAAAATTATCGTGAAGCCGATCGCGGTTTTCAGCTCCGCATCAGCTCCGGCATTGGCGAGCTGCGAGTCGAACGCCCGTAACGCAGACCGCCGGTCTGCAAAAACAAGAGGAGGGTGGATCATGCGAAGAAATATTTATATAGGTATTTCGCTCGTCACCAGTTTCCTGATTCTTGCAAACCCCGCTGCTCTCTTCCCGCACCCGGTTCAGGAATTGACTAAAACCGAAGAAAGGACTTTTGACTTCAACTCCGGCGGCAGAGTGCAAGTTGTCGGGGACGCCGGTTTTATTCGCGTGGAATCCTGGGACAAAAACGAGGTCTTTCTGCGCTATACCAAACGCGTGTGGGAAAGCCGGCGCCGCGAGGCGGAAAGACGGTTGGAAGATTTGCAGGTGGAGATCAACGATCAGCCGGGACAATTGAGCATTCGCCAAATTCCGGAGTTCAAGGAAAGAAACCCCAACTTTTTTGATCTTTTCGATCCCGACCGCTGGGGCCACACCCGCCACAGCGCGCGCATCGACTTCGAGCTGCGCGTGCCGCGGCAATGCCACCTCAGTTTGGAATCCGACGAAGGCGACGTCACCGTGCGAAATATCGACGGCGAGGTGAGAATCGATAGCGACGAAGGCAACGTTGAAGTTGAGAATTTGGCGCACGGCGACGTTTCCGTGCAAACCGACGAAGGCGAGATCGAGTGCCGCAATTTGCAGCTCGACGACGGGCGCCTTTCACTCGGCAGCGACGAGGGCACGATCAGGGCGAGTGACGTCACCGCACGCGCGGTGTGGGGCGAAACCGACGAGGGCGGCTTCGTGCTCTTGCGCATCAACGCCGGCGGCGGCATGCTCAACAGTGACGAAGGCGACGTCGAATTGGAGGCGACGCGCTTCGATGAAGGAACTTGGAGCATCACGACGGACGAAGGGGATGCAACGCTCTTCATTCCGGCAAATGCCGACGCCGAAGTGGCACTTGAGTCCGACAAAGGCGGCATTCGCTCGGATTTTCCGCTGAATCGCGTCTCCGACGAGCATGATCGCACCGAGCGCCGCACCGGCCGGCTCGGCGAAGGCCGCGGCCGATTGGAAATTTCCACGGACGAGGGCGACATCAGCCTGCGCCGCCGCTGATTCGTAGCCCAGACAGCTTGTCTGGCAATTCTTGGAGTAAAACCATGAACCTCAAAAAATCCCTTTTGCCATTTTTTCTTTTTATCTTTGTTTTCTTTCTCTCCGGCTGTTTCGAATACGAAGAAACCATCACCATCCGCAAGGACGGTTCGGGCGAAATGGCGGTACACTTCTTTGGCCCGGAGGATTCCGATATGGAGGTGGATGGCTTCAAGCTGGGCAAAAAAGAACGGGAAATGCGCGAGCAAATCGAAAGAAAATTTTCCGCTCCGGGCGTGCGCGTCAAAAGCTACGAGAGCAAAATCAAGGGTGACGCGCAGCACGTCTATTTCACCGTGGCTTTCGATCAATTTGCCAGCCTCGCCCGCGTGCGGTGGTTCGACGATCAGAAAATCGACGCCGGGCGATGGGATGGACGAAATTCCTGGAGACGCACGTTGTCAAGCGGCGATCACCACTCTGACGAAGAGAGCAGGTTCGGCGAATGGCTGAAAGAAAAGATTGCCGACGAGCTTGCCGACCATATCAAGCTCCGCTTTGCCATTGAAACCGACGGCGAGATCACCGACACCAACGCGCGTGACCGCATGCCGCATCGCGCGGTCTGGCGCTTCGATGGCGCCGATTTTCTCAAGCCGGAAGGCCTGGAGATGAAAGTCAGTTGGAAGTAGCAGTTGGCAGGGGCAGTTGTAGTTGCAGTGGCACTAGCAGCAATGGTTTAAGTGCTACTGCCACTGCTTCTGCTATCATTCAACTCAAGAGAGGCGCGTTATGCACAGGCGTTTGTTTGCTCTGACTATTTTCCTGCTGCTTCTCGGCAGCCAATCATTGCGCGGCGGCGAGATTCGCGAGCGCTTTGAAAAAGTTTGCGCGCTGAAAAGCGGCGGCGAATTCCGTTTGAAGAACACCAACGGCTCCGTTCACATCACCTCGTGGGACCGCAACGAGGTCAAAATCGAAGCCGAAAAAATCGTGCGCGCCCGCGGCCGCGAGGAAGCCGAGCGGATCATGAAGGAAATCGAGATCAATATTCGGGAAGGCAACGGCTACGTGGACGTGGATACGCGCCTGCCGAAGCGGCGTGACGGCGGCTTTTTTGACTGGCTCTTCAACGGCGGCGACGTCAACGTCGAAGTCAAATATTGGATCACCGTGCCGGCGGAAGTGCGGCTCAATGCGCAATCCGTCAACGGCGAAGTTCGCGCGCAGGAGATTTCCGGCCGGGCCGAGCTGGAAACGACCAATGGCCGCGTTGTGGTGCTGAATGCCGCCGGCAGCGTGAGCGCTGAAACCACCAACGGCGCCATCGAAGTTTCACTCGTGCAAGTGGCGCCCGGCGAAACCATGCGCTTTGCCACCACCAATGGCCGCATCGAAGCCGAATTTCCGGCCGATTTCGCGGCGGAAATTTCGGCCAGCACCACCAACGGCCACGTCGATTGCGATTTTCCGATGACCGTGCAAGGCAGGTTTCGCCGCACCCATTTGGAAGGCCGCATCGGGCAAGCCGGCGGGTCGAATCCCGGTCGGGTTACATTGCGAACGACGAATGGGTCGATTGATATTAGAAGAAGGTAAAACAAAACGGCGGAAACGATAAATTGTCTCCGCCGTTCCAGGAAAGGAGGGGTGGATGGAAAACTGTATAAACAGTACTGCTTGTATCTTAAAAAAGGGAGCTGGCACACATATCCGGAGGTCACCAGCTTTTCTCTTCCCTTGTATGGCTCTTTATCTTTACAAGTCTCATGCCATCAGTTCGATGGGCTTTGTAAACTTTCGCTAACCCCGTAAACCGTTAAAAATGGCTGGCGCCGTGCTTGAAAACGTCTGTATTGCTTAAAAATTCAACGCAAGACTGCATGCACAAGCAAAATTCTTTAAGCTCCCTTTGTACCACGCTGAAACAATCAATTACAAAAGTGAAGAGTGAGACAGTTTAGGGGTCGACGTCCAACTTGTGAATACGCCCTGCTTACAACTGCGCGATCTCACCAAGCTTTACCACCATGTGACCGCGCTCCGCAACGTTAGCTTCGCCGTCGAAGCCGGCGAGATTTTCGGCTATTTAGGCCCGAACGGCGCCGGCAAAACCACGACCTTGCGATTGATTCTCGGTCTCGTGCATCCGACTGCCGGCGAAGTCAACGTATTCGGCGAGCGTGCTGTTCCACATTCGCGTTATAGCGTGACGATGCGCCAACGCTTGGGATTTCTTCCCGGTGAGCTGAGCTTATACGGCGAGATGACCGGCCAGGCGCTGCTGGATTATTTTGCGCGTTTCCGCCCGCAACGCCCATCGGCGTGGCGAGAGCGCTTGCTCGAAGCGTTGGCTTTGGACGCGGGAACTTTGCGGCGTCGCGTCAAGCTGCTCTCCCACGGCACTCGCCAAAAGCTCGGCCTGGTGATCGCCATGCAGCATCAGCCCGACTTGCTGTTGCTCGACGAGCCGACACTCGGCCTCGATCCTTTGATGCAGCGTGCCTTCATCGAATTGATCAAAGAATTGGCAACTCGCGGCACGACCATCTTTTTCTCTTCGCACATTTTATCCGAAGTCGAAAACCTCTGCCAGCGCGTCGCCATTTTACGCGCCGGCGAGCTGATTGCGCTCGAGTCGATTGCCAAATTGCGCGAGAAGATGGTGCGACGTATGACGATCCGCTTCGCCGGCATTGCTCCGCAACTTGGGAATTTGCCGGGCATCGTCCGCGCCGAAACCCGCGATGGCGCGCTGACGCTTTTCGTGCGCGGCGACGTCAACCCGCTCGTGCGCCAGCTCGCCAACCATCAAATCGACCACCTCGTCTTTCCCGAGCCGGAATTGGAGGATATTTTTGCGCACTACTATAATTATCGCGAGCAACCTGCTACGCCGGCTTTTTAAACGGCACTGGTTTTTTCTTACCGTGATCGGCCTGCTGCTTGCCGGATTTCAAGTGCTGATTTGCACCATCGTCAGCAGCATCAACATCGAAGGCGCGATAAGTGAAATCAGCCAATCCCTGCCGCCGTTCATGCAAGCGCTCATCTCCGAAGAATTCGCTTTGGGTTTAAGCAGCCGCGGCCTCATCGTCTTCGCCTGGAATCATCCGGTCGTGCTTGCCCTCCTGGCCGCGCCGATGATCCTGCTCGCCAGCCGCGCCATCGCCGGAGAGATCGAAGCCGGCACCATGGAACTCCTGCTCAGCCAGCCGCTGGCGCGCTCCGCTTATTTAACCACGCAAATCATTTTTGCCCTCGTCGTGTTGCTGGCGCTCGCCGGCACGATGTTGCTCGGCGTTTATCTCGGCCTTTCGCTCTTCAACCTGCATCAAGTCCTGCCCTGGCCAACCTTCCTGCCGGTGGCCGCCAATCTCGTCAGTCTCCAAATCGCCATTTATGGCGTGACGCTGCTGTTATCCGCAACCGCGCGTGAAGGCGGCCGCGTCGTAACCGTCGCGTTGCTGTTTGTGCTGATCTCGTATTTGGTGCAAGCCGTCGCGCGCCTGTGGCCAAAAATTCAATTCCTCGCGACCTACACGATTTTTAACTACTACTCGCCGCAGCAGATTGTGATGAATAACCTGACGCCGTGGCGGAATATGCTGATCTTGCTCGGGGTGGGCTTAATCACCGGCGGATTGGGATGGTGGAAGTTTATGCGGAGGGATATTCCGTAGCGCGGACTTAGGAATTTCGCCAATTTCAAGACCGCTGGCGGCGACTATCAGAAAGCGATTAATGGAAATACGGCCGGCAAAGTAATTTTACGTTGGTGGCAGGCTTAAATCACGTGTTGGGATAATTCTGAAAATAATTGTTTCTGCATTCGTTTTCAATAATTGCCAGGCTTTTTAGAGCCTCTTCGCATTCATCATTTCCCACCTGGATTTTTCGATTGGACATATATCGAGCTTCACGTGACTGTTGATATAATCGCCAGTAGGCTTTTTTAAACTCCGCGTCGAGGGCGGGAAAATGCTTTAGCAGCTTCTCATCACGCTCTTTATGTGCCAATGTGTGCCAACCTTTTTCTTGGTCAAAGATCGCTTCGACGCAATGCAAGGAGATGTAATAGACGACAGTGACATACCAATCGTGAAACTTTGTGCTGCTGGCGTCACCCAAGTGGTCGAGCATGCTTTTATTGCTGCGAACTTTTGCTAAATGCTCACTTGCCTTCGGCATTTTTAGATGAGACGCTGAATATAATTGTCAAGCTGTTTTTGTTCCAAATCAACAGGATTTAGCTCGAAGTTGAAGGAGATGTAGGAGTATTGGGAATACAGGGCCAGCCGCGCGTCAAAAATTAGATCCAACGTCGAATTGCGAACATCCTTTGTCATGATATAGACATTGATCTGTTTGCCCCGATCTTCAATCCACACCGCTTCAATGCCTTTTTGATTCTTTAATTTATCCTTGATTTGCGAGAAAATTCTGTCCGTCGCAGAAGTAGAATCAGAAAAGTTTCGCAACTTTATAGCGGGGGCGGGCCATTGGGTTTCAAAGAAGAGAGCGTAAAAATTTTCCTTTGAAAATTTTGGCGTTGAAATTGTTTCGATCTTATTCATTGGGCTTCTCAGTTTCTTTTTCAATTTTTCTTACGTTATCGAGAAATTGTTGGAAATTCTCCTCCAATGCCCTGATCACTCCAGGCATCAAGTTTAGCGGGATATTAACTTTCGCCACGACCTCTGCTTCTATCTCTTCCATATCTTGCTGCGGCGGTGCAAGGTAGGCAAAATGCAACTGAAACTCGTATGCCGTATGCCGTACTTCCATATAGTTTGCATAAACACCGTGCCGAATTTCTTGAGGGAAATTCAGCTTGATTTTGGCTGCTTTAAGGCTATTTTCAGCCAATTTTGACCTCATGCAAGTTAGTTGACATTTTCGATTGGGGACTATGGAACCAGCAAGCAATTGTAGTGCCAGGTGTACAGAAGATTGTCTCAAAAATCACAGCTATATCGAAATATACGACTCTGTAGCAGAAAGTCAAGTGAATTTGCAGAGATTTTTTTAAAGGTTATACTACCTCCTAAGCGGCGGGGTTGCGGCAAGTTTTGAGGTGAATGAATGATTGGCGCTTTCACACAGCAAGAACCTTTAAAATGCCGGCCAGTAGCGGTTTTTTCAAAATACTGGAATGGACAAGGCGCTGGCAAAATGATAATCAATCACTTCCTGATGTCGAGTTTTCTTATATGCCTCTTCCTGGTGTGAATACTCCGAAATTTGAGACGCCGAATAATTGCGAAAATAATCAGCAACAAATTTGATGCAACGCAACTCATGAGGGCTGAGCAACTCCGTTTCCGGATCTTGCAATGCCAGCAGCTTTTCACCCAGATAATCGGCATTGTTGAAACGCTCAAATTCCTTGGCGATCAACCCTAAATTCCGCATGCGTTCAAGAAATTCTTCGTAATGATCCGGTACCGGCCCCAAGTCGAGATGCACGTACTGCGCGCCTGTGATGGCAATGGCTTGCTGCCGGAAATAGGCGAAATCGGCATAAAAGAGCAGCTTCAAAAGCTTGGTTTTCCAGAGCCAGCCGTTTTCCTTCAGCAAAAACAGCACAACATTTTTGAATTTGTCAAAATCGAATTTGCGGTTGCCGGTATTTGAACCCATCGGGAACTCGCAAAATTGCTTTTCCCAGATGTGTTGATACTGCTCGCGATCTTCTTCCTGCAAGAGACGGCGCAAAACTTCTTCAAGCTTCTCCGCCTCTTTGGGCGAAAGCCGGTCACGGTTTTCCCGAAACAGCGCGCGCATGTTATGCGGCGATTGGATAAATTTGAGCACGCTGTTATGGGCTTCGTCTTGCAGCGCCCCCGCCTCGTAGTTGTGTATCGTAATTTCCCCCCATCCCAGCAGCCGGCTCAGCGCCCGCTGGCTCAACTCGTATTTTGAACGAATCGCCGCGATCTCCTCCGGAAAAAGCAAGCGCTTTCGCGTCCGATAAATGTCGTAGGCCTTCTTAAAGTTGCTTTCTTCCATCTCGGTTGGCGCAAACTCTTGATGACAGGTGTTGCACTCCAGCACCGTCACTTCGACGGGAATTTCTTCGCCGCGGATTTTGAAGATTTCGTTTTTATGCTTCTCGGCGACTTCGCGAAGGTCTTCGCAATAGGGACAAATTCCGTTCATAGTTATTTCCTCTCTTTCAACTCATTTTAAAGGATAATGCAAAGAATGTTGGCTCGGGTGAAATGGCAGACATTTAGCGTATTTTTCGTTCTGGACTGTAAAAATTTTTAGCTTAACATAAACTTCTCTGCCGCCAATCTCACAGCCGAAAATCCAAACATCTCCTGGCAATCCTTGATCATCTGCCAATGGGCCTTGAGCGTAATTCTCACATTGCAGGTTGAGAATAACCTCTTCCCGACGCTCGGGCGTGAGGCCGAGATCGATTAAAGCCTGATTATTAGATGAACGCGAGACCACTCGAAGACCGTGCTTCAAAATCGCCTCACGCAAGACTTTCAAATAGGCTTCAACAAAAGGTCTTAGCACAAATCAATATACACATATTTAAAATAACAGTCAAGATAAATTTTGTTATCATAAAATATCAAAAGCATCCAATCCGGATGATTGCCAATATCGAGACTATTTTGGATTGTGTAGAAAAATAAAAAAGGGACTGCTGACCGACCGTGACTCAAGAAACCTTTTGGAAATGTTATTAAAACCGATGTGGCTGAGAAATATGACAAGACTCGATAAGTCTGTAGCAGCGCAGTTTGGTTGTATATATAATCAGTGCCTTTCAAGAAATAGAAGAGTCGGCCTTACCGTGCGTTAGATGAAAAATCCGAGGAGTTTGTTACTATGAATTTCAATTTTTCAAGTATTCCGGCTGTGTCATTCTGTGTCTCTTTGTTGCTTTTGGGTGTGCTACGACAGGGAAGTTGATGAAGCTTAATTTGGAGATGAGAAAATCTGAAGTTATTTCCGCCATTGGTAAACCAACAGCAGTGCGTGGGGCATTAACCAACAAATATAGTCAGGTCATAGAAGTTTGGGAGTATGCAATGTATAAAACCGATGATGATGCCCAGAGTGGAAGGCCCACCCTCTATTGGCTTTACTTTTATGATGGTAAATTAGTTCAGTGGGGTGAGGCAGGAGATTGGCGAAGTGAAGCTGATCGGATCTACGAAATAAGATTTAGAGGAATACTTCGCTACAGTTTGTGTCGAAGCTAAACCAAACATCACCCTGTCTGGCACTTAAATGCTTATGAAAAGACTTCGACTTTCAGTTAATGTAATAATTGGGCTGCTAACAATTGCTTGGACATTGGGCAGTTGTTCGCTCGTCGAAAAGCCACTCAGACAGCTTGATGATAATTATGTCAGTTACCAACGCAAAGTAATCCAGTATGAGCGAAAAATAGCAGAATTAAATCATGCTACTGTTTATAAAACGAGGACCGGCAGTCGCTATCACCGAGGTTATCTTGACCATGATTGTAGTTTTGTTGCTTGTGATCTGTGTACAAAACTTTTTAATCATCAGAGGCTCAAAAGTAGCAATCCACAGTAATAGCGAACCAGTTAAAGTTGAAATTTACCGTGATGGTAAGCCGATTGGTGCTGGCCTTCGTGCTACTCGTGGAAATGGTTTACCAGTTGATGTCATTGGCAGGGTAGAAATTGATGGCACTGTGCGAGTAGATGGGTCAGTAGAAATAGATGAGCCGGTACGAGTAATACAATGGTAAAAGCAGGTGGGCGAGGTGGCTTACTTCCTAAAACATATCGGCCACTCTTTCCAGGGCGCGGCGGTTCATGGTTTCGTCATCGTAGTTATCTATGTGGGTGGCAATGCACAAAAAAGCTATGATGGAACCTTTCACGGCAAACCATACTCGTGGGTATTGATTTGGACGTAACCCCGCCTTGGGTACCACCATTTCGACTTTCCAAATAGTCCACAAGTCGGTCTGAATTATTCTGTGGAGTTTGCCGGGGCCGATGATCTGCTCGGGGTCAAGTGGGTGAAACTGTTTTTCACACAATCGCTCAAGCGTTTGAAATCCGTTTTTACGAAGTCCGCGAATTCGCTTCTCAAACGATTTGATTCTCGTTCGATTTTATCGTGGTACAAAAACTGGATCATGCTTCACAAAAGTTTGTCCCACGATAAAAAGCCAACTCATACGGGATTTCCTGTTTCAACTTGGTGCCAATGTATGGCGCTTCTCTATGCGTCAGTTGTTCCAACTGCTTTCCATTGAGGTGGCCATACTTAGTAATGATCCTGTCTAACATTTTTTTCTCTTCTGGTGAGAATACGGCCGGTTCGGGCTTGGTTAAAGAGCGATACACTTCCGTTGGGATATAGCCTTTTCTCTCCGGAATAACCTCTATTTTCAGCATGTGCTTTTGTTCCATGTCATGAATGATGTCGTTCAACGCCACTGGAAACGGTCCCATTGGCAGGGCTTTGTAGCTTGTCCCTGTTATAGGAGCATGGTGAAGCTCGAAGTTATCAAAATCGGCGTAGTAGAGGAGCTTGGCCAGTTTCTTCTTACCACGTACTTCTCCACCAAGTGCATGGCAGATGTACAAAATGGCTTGCTGGTATTTTGTTTTTTGAATAGGCATGGCTACCCTTTCGTTTGTCCTTATACAAAAATGGTAACTAGTGTCTGGCCAGAAAATAATAAATTACAAAAGACTTGAATTTATTTTATTTTTTCATTATATTATACAGCTACAGAAATTCAAAGTATTATACAATTAA
>JAKEEU010000081.1 GCA_022616415.1 Candidatus Zhuqueibacterota bacterium
AGAAATCCCGCCGCGGCGGGATTTCTATCCGTTGGGTTCATCTATCAGTTGGGCATAAAAAGTTTAGAATTTTTTTCTAACTTTCGGCCCGCAAAAGCCTAATCGGAAATAACTGCGCCCGTAATCCGGTCCGCCGGACTGGAAATGTTCCGGGCGTTTTATGCGTTGTGCCAAGAAAGTTGGAAAAATTCAGGTGCTAATATTATGAGAGTAAAATCGTTGTTCTCTGTATCAATCTTGTTTGCATTTTTATTGTTTTCGGTAACCATCGTTGCGGCGCAAGAGAAGGCCGAAGATATCGTCAATAAAATCCGCCAGACTTACGAGAAGCTCGAGTCGTTGAAGGGCGATTTCGAGCAAGAGTTCATCTGGTCGCTCGCCGGCGAGACGCAAACGCTCAACGGCACGTTGTATCTGAAAAAGGGCGATCGCTATCGCGTCGAAACGCCGAATCAAATGATCATCACCGACGGCAAAACAGTGTGGACGTATTCGCTCGACAAAAACCAGGTTTTCGTCGACAATCTGGAAAAATCGAAGGACAACCCGCTGCCGCGCGATTTGATCATCAAGTACACGCAGGATTTCAAGCCCAAGCTGCTGCGCAGCGAGAAACTGGGTGCAGTCGATTGTTACGTGTTGGCGCTGACACCGCGCGACGAAAATTCATTTATCCGCAGCGTCACGGTGTGGATCGACAAATCGACCTGGCTGGCGGCGCGCATCGAGCAGGTGGACATCAACGACAACAAAACGGCTTACGTGCTGAAAAACGTGCAGCGCAACGCGCCGCTCGCCGATGGACTTTTTACTTTCAATATTCCCACCGATGCGGAAGTGGTGGATATGCGGTGATTTTCAAGGTGTGTATCCAAACTGTCATTTTCGACCTCGGCGGCGTTCTAATTGACTGGAATCCGCATTAAAAATCACCATTTCCTTTCCACCCACAGATAGGCACAGCTCAATAGGAAAAGCAGGAAAAACCAGATCGAAGGTATCGTTTCAAAATTATCGTAAACTCGGTGTTCAACCTTGCTTTTTAGATTTGCATTCTGCCAAACCCGCCGCCGCGTCGCCGCGACTCTTTGCGCCGCCTGCCAGGTTTGCCAACTTTCTTTTTCATACCCATAAAACCAATGCGGCTCGCCACCCGCGCAAGAAACCTCATGCCACCCCGACTTTCGCGGCCAAAAGGTGCCGAACCAGCGCTGCGAGTCAACAAGGTCTTGTTGCAGAAAAAGTGAATCGGGGTGATCCGCTTCCGCCGCGACGATTCCGACCGGACGCGCCGCCGTCGTGACCAACGTCAATTGCGCCGGCTGATCGACCACCGCCGGCTTTGCAGACGATAACGACCAACGATCACGTTGCTGAAGCTTTTGTGCAAGCTCGGATAACAGATACGACCAATACGCGGCATGATATGGCGCATTGCCTTCGAGCGCCCAACGATAGGTGTCGCGCACAAGACTGAGACCGACTTGCCCTCGCCCGCGTTGATATGCCGCAGCCAGCGTTCGTTCCATTTCATCTTTGATCAAGGGCTTCATCCCGAAAGCGTTTTCGATCACAAAAGGCTCGGCGGGTATGGCAGTCGTTGCGCCCTCTGCCAACCCCGGCCAATTGGGTTTGACCAGGCGCTCATCCAGCTCAGCAAAGCGCTCGAAACGAACATCGAGGAAGAATTCACGATTCGAAAAAGTGCGCCGGTTGTCTTCTAAAGTCGAGCCATCGAGCATGATCAGCGCACCCAATCCCTCCTGCTCCACCGCAGCGCTCAATGTCCGGCGTTCAGCTTCGCTCAGATCTTGCAGCGTCCGGCCGTCGATGATTGCCACATCAAAACCGCGCAGCAAGTTGGCGGTGATTTTGGTGAGGTCGATTTTCGGATGATTGAAATACTCGAAACGATAACGCTCCCGGCTGATTTTTGAGCGGATCGCCAACACGCCTTGGTGCTTGCTCAAAAAATTTTTCAGAAATTTGGTTTCAAAGCCGACTTGATTTTCGAGCACCAGTATTTTCAACGGTTGCGGCTCCGCCACGACGACGTCGAGCTTTTCAGCAAATTGCGTTTTTCCATCTTCTGCCTTCAAACTAATGGTATAAAGATATTTTCCGGTTTCGCGTGGCAACGCTTCAAGCTCAAAGGCCGCCTCGTCTTGTGACGCTATTCGCACGGAATCAACTTTTCCGCCCGGATCGGAAAGATAGAGCAGGCTCTCTTCGCCATTTAAGCCGGCGATGACACCTTGAATCTGCAGCGTTTGTCCGAGCACCAATATTCTCGGCCACTGCGCGTATTCGATGCCAAGGGGCAACGGCGTCCAATGCGGCTCGATCTGCACCGAGTCCAGGGCCTCCCATTCGTACTCGTCAAGGCCGTGGCCAACAACGTGTAATTTTTCAATTTCAGGATAATGCCGCTCGAGATAAGCGGCATCAGGTACGGCTTGAATTTTTGAATTAATAGATTTCCATTTTTGTATTTCGTCGAGAGAGAATGCCAAGGGCAGGGTCTCGATCGAATCGGGAAGGTTTTGCCAATCGCTCAAATCAGCGCCCGGCGTGATCAACACGGCCGTTGAAGGTTGGGATCGCGAGAGCCACTGGGGCCGCAAAGCCATCGCCAGCAACGACAGTGCCGCAATGAAATTTGCCGCGAGACGCTGCGTGCGTCTTTTTTGACTGGCGCGTTGGAAAGTCAACCAGGCGAGGCCGGCGAAGAGCAGCACGGCGGCGGTGATGATTGCATGAAAAGCCGGCGCCATGACCGGGATGAAAAACGATTCCCATCTCATCGCGTTGCACCGATTTTTTCAAAGTAGCGGGCTGATAACGACGAACGCGATTTGCCGCTTTTAGATGGAACGGGATCAGCCGCCGGCAAAATATTCCAAAAGGCGCGTTGGACGGAAAGCAGGCACTCACGACAAAGCGCGCTTTTATTTTCAAAGTCCGTAATGAGCGTGCGCAAATCTTGCAGCGCTTGCAGATGGCGGCCCGGCTCCGTCAAGGCTTGACGCGCCAATTCCTGCCCGGCGGCTTCTAAAATTTGCGCCTCTGTGGAAGTGGGTGTCTCGCGCGAGGTTTGCAGCTGTTGCAGCAGAGGCAAAGCCCGGCGTATATTGGCGAAAGCTTTGGCTTCTTCAATTTGCTTTTGCGCATGCCGATCATTGATCGCCGCAAGATCGCCGCTCAAGCGCTTTTCATCGACTTTGATGGGCGACGGCTCGAACCCCACGCGCTGCACGTAGGCGCGCGACCGCTGTTGAACGTCTTTTAACAGCTCGAGGGCGCGGTATTCGTGCGGCAGCGCGGCTTCGGGCTGATACGTTCGCAAGCGCAATTCCGCATCCCACATTTGGGCCACCGCGGCTTTTAGTTGCGTTTTGATCGACGGCGCGAGCAACGTCGCATTTTCCGCTGAGTCGTGCGCGTGGCCAAATTCACTTTCTACAGCCGCTTCAGCCGAAGTTTCATCTGCCGCGCTTTGCTGCGGCATCGCCTCTTCTTCCGCGCCGTCTTCAAATTCGTCGCCGAGGTATTGGCTGTAACGGAACCGCAATGCCTGCTGATCAAGCCCCAAATTGTTCGCGCGCTTTTTAAATTCGCTCTCGCTCAATTGATTTTTTTCCGCGATGAGTTTTTCCGTATCGATGATGATCTGGCGCTGGCTGCGGAAATATTCCGGCAGATAATTGACCGCCAAACCGCCGCTGATCGAAAACTCGATTGTCGCCGTATCCTTCAAAGCGATGAAATACGTTTCCGAACGGCAGCGGTTGGCAGTGGGAACGCGATTGTCGGCGGCTTCGATGAAAAAATAAAGCTCGTCTCCCGGCGCCATGCCAAGCGCGGCGAGGTCCAATTCTTTGCGCAATTCCCAACGTCGCAGCGAGCGTTTGGTGATCGTCCCGAACGCGAGCGTGTCCTCGCGAAACTTCACCGCTTCGCCGGAGCCGCGCGCCATGGTGGCGATGATTTCAGCTTTGCCGAGGCCATAATCGTCATCAGCCACGGCTTGCAAAGTCATACGAGGTTTTTGTCCCGGCGTGAGGTCAAGGCGGGATTGTTCCGGACTCATAACGATAATGATAGGTTCCCGATCCGGTGTCACTTCGATTTTATGATAGTCAGAGCGAAAAACTTCTTTTTGCGTTTGGCGCAGCTCGATAAAATAAAACCCGCTTTCCTGAATTACACGTTGCGCCACGTAACGCCTGGCGCCGGTTTGACGCAGGGCTAACGTATCGCCATCGCTGAAAATGAGTGTACCGGCTGGGAGCGGTTGATTGGTGGTGAGATGCCAAGTGATTTGCGCGCCCGCTTCGGTATTAATCTCGAATTGCGACAGCACGCGTTTGGCTTGACCGGTGTAAGCCGGCGGCACAATTTCGATTTGTATAGCTTCGATTTCCAGCGCAAGATGAGTTGTTGCGCTGGCGAGCGAGTCCTGGCGTTGGGCTAATGTCGCAGAGGGGACTGGACGAGGCGCTGACGGCGAATAAAATGACGCGCCGATTGTCACGCCGAGCGCCAACGCTGTCAAGGCTGCGAGGAAAATCCAAGCGGCGCGCAGGACATCATGCGGTAGTCGAGGTTGCGCTTGCCAGTTGCTCATCTCTTGCAAAACTCGCCGGCGTTGCATTTCCTCCAAAACCGTCAATTCAGATTTGAGCAAAAGCTGGCAGCTTTCCTCCAATTCAGGCCGGGTGCGGTTGAGATGGCGCGCCATAAGCGAGGCGTCAATTCGCGCGCTGCGGCGCAATCGAATCCAGACGAGAAAAATTGCGATGAAAAGGCTGAGCCCAACTGTCATCGCCGCCGGCCACTCCATCATGAAGCGGAATAAAGCCGTCGCCAGAAAGGACAATCCGAATGCCTTCAGCGCAGTGGCAAGATAGATTTTTCTGCGCCATTGCTGCGCGAGATTATGCAGAAATTTTTCGGCAGCCTCAGGAGTCATGACGTTTTCCTTTCGGCGATCCAGCGTTCCAACGCGAACAACAAAACCGCCAAAATCCAAAAGGGGAGATACAGATCGTGAGAGATTTGATTTGGCATTGGTGCCGTTGCGGCGGCTTGGCGCGAAGGGAGAAGCTGCGCCGCGCTAATCCGGCGCTGATCGAAATAATGATTGGCTAATCCGGCATTGGGCGCGATGAGAGCACCATCATTCAAAAACGACAGCGCCCATTCCGGAAAAATTGGGTTCAACACCAATTCATTCCACGTCGAGTGAAAGCGGCTGTAAAAGCGAAAATGAAATCCCGATCCTCGGCGTTGACATTCCAGCAGTGGCTTGCCAAAGCCGTCCGTCCACAAGATCAGTCCTTGCTCGCTCGGAGCTACACGCCGCCAGAGACGCGGTGAATTTTCCAAATTCCCATCATTCATGACGATCCAACTTTCGCGCCGTTCATACGGTTGCGCTCCGGCATCGCTGATAAGGCGGAGTCCTCGCTCGACTTGTTCGAGTACGGCAGACGGCACGGGTTGTTCTGCAAGCCAGAACACACAGCCGGCATTTTTTATGTCTTGTTCATCTCCACGAACAAGCTGAGATTTGATGGCGAGAGAGATTTTACCAAATTCCGCGGCGGCGGCGAGCGCCGATTGCACGTAGCGGGCGTCATCGCGGCGCTGGTTGTCATGTATGATGGCGATGATCGTTGAATCTTTGCTGGAAAGAATTTCATACGCATTATCGGCAGGATTATCATCCTGTTCCACCAAACGCAAAGTATAGGCGCGATTGCCGTGATGGGGAATGATCTCGAGCGCGGGCAGGCTCGGGTTGGATAAAATCGTTTGTTGATGCGGCATTTTCAGCAAATAGCGCTCGAATGCGGTTTGCCGGGCATTGCTGAAACCAATCACGAGATAAAGGCTGTCGTTGAACGGGAGCCGCGCTTCGTGAATCCAACGATTTTGACGAACGCTCGGAACGGCGTGCCAATTGACGGTCGCGTGCAAAGCCGGCCGTTCGCCACGAATGGAGGATAGGCGGTCGAAAGAAAAAATCCATAAGGGAGCATGAGCAGGCAATCGCGTATCCACTTCACGCAGCAACGACCAGATCGCCCGATGGTGAACCATCGGGCTGAGAGATGTAAGACGGCTAAAGCCGCCCTCAGGCGGCTTCCAATTCTGAGCCGTGGGATTCATCCCACGGGGAAAGCCCGGCGCGAAGAGATGAAGCTCGTTTCCTGCGGCAACAAGAGAATCGATGAGATGTTGATGAGCGCGAGGCAGATTTACCAGCAATTCCGGCGCAACTAAAACCCAGCCGCGCGGCTTCGTTGCGGTTTCATTGGGTTTTGTCAACCACTGCGGTTGCGCCATGAGCAACGCAAGCATGGCGACGAGCGCCGCTCGCAACAGCAGCAAAGGAATTTCACTTAGCTTCAGGCTTTTGAGGCGATGGCTTTCGGAAGCCTCGAGAAAGCGTATGCTGCCGACTTTGATTTTTCTTCCCGCCTTCCGGCTCAACAAATGAATGGCGACCGGCACCGCAACGGCCAGCAGCGAGATCAGCCAGAAAGAGGATAGAAAACGCAACATAATTTTTTAAAAAGGTATTTGCAACGAAAAGGGAACCGCAACGAAAAAACAAAATGATTTTTGGCAATCCCACAACGCGAGCCGCAACCAAACAGGTTTATAGCAAAAACAATTTCCCAACGGATAGAAAAACCCAACGGATGAAAAGCAAAAGCATTAGACAAAATGATTAGGGACA
>JAKEEU010000010.1 GCA_022616415.1 Candidatus Zhuqueibacterota bacterium
ACACGTCCGCATCCAACGGCACCAGATCATGCTGGGTGGGCGTGAGTTTGACGTTGGCCTTCTGCAGGACCGCGAGGGCCTCTTCGCGCAAGATGGTTTCCATTCTTGATGCGGTGCCGCATCCAAACGCTGACGCAAGGTCGGCGCCGAGGGGACGTACGGGCAACCCAGTGCCATGGCAAAAAACTCATCTTGGCGGAATGGTTCGATGTGTTCAAAATCACTTTTGCCCTGCGCCAAAAGACCCAGAACGAGCGCGATCAGGAATAAGCTCTTATGGCCCAAATGACATCTTGTTGCAACCCTCAAAATTTTCTTTACCCCACACTAAATTTTTTCCAAAATTTTTCGTATAAGAATATGACAGAATTAATGCGCCATTAGCTTGAAGCCGTGCATGCAACCACTCGCATTGACTGAAAATTCCGCAGAAGCTGATCCGGCATTGGCCGAACGGCAATTCGCTGCGATTGTCGAGCAGCACCAACGGCCACTGGTTCAGCTCGCGTTCCGGTTGGTCGGGCATGTGGAAGATGCCAAAGATTTGGCGCAATGGGCGTTTGCCAAGCTTTGGCTCAATCGCCACCGACTCGACGCCGAACGCGAGGCGTTCCATTATTTGCGAAAAGTGGTGGTCAATCTTTGCATCGACCATCTCCGCCGGCGCGGCAGGCACGAACCGGAAGTGGCGTTCGACGAAAACCTGTTCGCGCACGATTTGACGAATCCATTGCAGCAGCTTGAAAGGCAAGAATTGCAAGGTCAGCTTTTGCGTTGCATTGATGCGCTCAAGCCTAAACAAAAGGCGACTATCGTGCTGCGCGACATCGAGGGCTATTCGATCGAAGAAGCCGCGGAGATGCTTGCATGCACGAAAACCAACGTGCTCTGCAATCTGCACCTGGCGCGAGAAAACGTCAGGCGAAAAATGCAACAGTGGGTTGAGACAACATAAGAACGAACATGAAATTCTGTCGAGATTTTGAAAACCTGCTCTCGCTGTTCGCCGGCGGCGAGCTTGAGGTTGAGCAAGCCGCACAGGTTGCAGCCCACCTCGAGACGTGCGCGGCTTGCCAGGAAAAAGTCAGTGCTTACAAACAGTTGGCAAGCCATTTGTCCGCGATGGGTTCGCCCGCTCTCCCGGACATTCTCTTCGAAAATTTCTACTTTGGCGTAAAGGAAAAAATAGCAGCAGACGTGCAAGCGC
Source organism: Candidatus Zhuqueibacterota bacterium (assembly GCA_022616415.1). Lineage (GTDB taxonomy): Bacteria > Zhuqueibacterota > Zhuqueibacteria > Zhuqueibacterales > Zhuqueibacteraceae > Zhuqueibacter. The sequence goes on from JAKEEU010000010.1 coordinate 1,208, forward strand.
GAAGCCGGGTTTTGGGGCTGTTTGCGCTGCTTCATGCGCTCCACCGTCACCGGCGCGTGGCATGGATGGCCTTGGCGCTCGTCGTGATGATAGCCGCTTCTACCCTGCTGTGGACACAACGTTTCCAGCCAACTTCTCAATCACACCACAGCTTGACACAGCTTTTGGAGAAGCGTGAGTGGGCCAGCTTGTATCATGCGATGCGCAACAGCGAAACGAAGCTTCGCCTTCTCGACGAGCCGGTGTCGGCAAAACTTTTACAAACGGCGCTGACGGAGCTTGTTGTCGCGCAAAGGAAAGATCGCAAAATGCGCGAGGGCTTGGAACGGATTTTAATGAGCATGCCAATTCCACAAGGGAGAATTTCAAGGCTCGGCAGATCGCCCCAAATTTTGGGCAAAATAACGGCCATGGGCTACGAATCTGCATTGGTGAAAAGGCCGATCCGAAGCAACCCCGAAGCGCTTCTGCATACCTTGCTTAAAACAAACACCAACGAGACCGTTACCATACGTGAATTACTTTTGAAAACATCTTTTTAGTCAGGAGATAACCATGAAACCTTTCATCCAGCTTGCCGCCGCCCTGGCGCTTCTTGTTGTAAGCGGTTGCTTACTGCCGGAGAAAACCGAAACCCGCATCCGTTTCAACGAAGAAAATGCGCCGGCTGAAGTCACGATCATTTATCACAATATGTCGAGCGAGGCCAAGGACGATGAAGCGCTCCAAAGTGATTTTCGCGATCTTATCGACTCTTGGAAGGGGGATAAGTATTTGGTGCAGCAAGCCAAACAGGGACTTATTATCAAAGATCGGCAAGTTTACCTGGAGAACGGCAAGCTGCAGGCTAAAGAATTGTCAGTTCCTACTGAGGAAAATTTTTTAGACGGAGGAGATATGATGATTTCCCGCGGCGAGCGCATTGTCATTGTCGATGCCGATGATGCGGAGATCATTGAAACCAACGGCAAAATTCTGCGGACGGAACAAAATTATGTGATTGTCTGGCCCGAAGAGCTGAGGGAAATCTATTGGATTCAACGCCTGCTTTATGATGACGAAGACAAAACTCGCCTCGAGCGTAATCGTCCGAAGCTGGTCAAGATGTTCGAGGCTTATCAGCAAAAAGGAAATTAAACAACGTGTGAAACTTGCCGGGATTTTTGCCGGCGCCTCGTCTATTTATCTTTTTGTCGGATTATCATTTTTGGCTTCCTGCAGCTCTTCGCATCGTTTAAACGCTTCTTTGGCCTTCTCCACCTCGCCGAGCTTCGTGTACGCAAAGCCTAAATTGAAATAAGCGCCGGCGTGCAAGGTATCGAGCGCCACGGCTTTGAGCAAAAAAGGCATAGCGGCCTGGAAGTTTGTAAACGCGGCGAGGCGCAAGCCGGCGCTCTGTGACGAGTCGGATTGCGATGGTCGCTGCGATGCTGCTGAAAGCGAAGCTGCCGCAGCTTGCTCTTCCGCCTCGCGCCGTTGTTTTTGAAAACGCTCGCCGAGCTTCAAATAATACAGCCCGGTATGATAGGTGGCCTCGAAATTATCCGGATCGAAGGTGAGAATCTTGGCAAATTCCCGCACGGCGCCGGCATAATCTTCTTTGGCAAGATAAAGCCGCCCCAAATTCAACAAAAGGTCCTTGTCATCCGGTTTGATTTGCAAAGCTTGCCGATAGGCGGCGAAGGCCTCGTCGCTTTTGCCCTGGCAATCATAAATAAAAGCCAGCTCCGCCAAGATTCGTGGTTGTCGAGGACCTTTTGCCAGCGCCTGTTCGAGCACCGCCACGCTCTTCTCGTATTCCCGCCGCTGGTTATGAATACCCACCATGGCAAAGTAAGCCTCCCAATCATCCGGGTTGATTTCGATCAACGTGCGATACAGTTGCAGCGCCTTTTCCGGCTCCCCTAACTTGTCGTGAACGTAGGCGAGATGGCGATAAGCTTCTGGATGCGCCGGTTCGATTTGCAGAGCCGCGACGAAAGCCTCGCGCGCCGCGGCCCAATCTTTTTCGCCGGCAGCTTTCACGCCGAGATTGAATTGCTCGGAAAAATGCTGCGCTTGCCAGCTTTTGATCTCAAGCGCGAAATGCGGCGAGGCTTTGAGGCTCGCCTCGAAAGCGCGGTGCATCTCCGCAAAACGCCCTTGCAAAGCGTAGCCGCGGCCAAGCAAAAATTGCGCTTCGGCATTCTGCGGATTCTCCGCCACGGCCTTTTCGAGCTGGACCACGGCCTTGCTCCAATCATTCTGTTGAATGTGAACCTTGGCCGTGGTCAGTTCCTTGCTCTGACAACCGGAAAAGATAATTGTCGCCAACAGAACTGCATACTTTCGTTGGCCGCGTATTTTTTTAAGAAGTGACGCCATCCTATTGATTGGCTTGGTATTTGGCCAGCGCGGTTTTCGCGTTTTCAACGGCCGCATTCAACTTGTCCTGGGCCTCGGTGTTGTCTGCGATGTCGAAAGCTTCCTTTGAATTTTCGGTCTGGCCGTTGCGCATGTAGCCGACGCCGAGGTTATTCCACGCGCTTGGCTGATCAGGCTTGATAATGACTGCTCGCAGAAGATAAGGTAGGGCCACCTTGAAGTTTTCACCGGCCACCTGCCGCAACGAATCAATGCGCGCGGTTTTGGCGTCTTTCACGGCCTTGGTCGCCGTTTTGGCCGACAGCAGTTCTTCCTCGATCTCGCGGGCTTTTTTATCGAGCCGCTCACCGATTTTCAAGTAACTGGCGCCGACTTGATAAGTGACCTCGAAATCGTCCGGATTGTTCTTCCATACTTCAGTGAACTGTTTGACGGCATTGGCGTAATCATCGCGCATAAAGTAAAGCCGGCCCAAATTGAAGAGCAGGTCTTTGTTTCCCGGGCTCATTTGCAGCGCTTCCTGGTAAGTCTTCATCGCCTCTTCACCCTTGCCCATCAGGTCGTAGGTGATGCCGATCTCGCCGATAATGCGGGGCTTGGCCGAATCCGGAGCAATCTCGACCGCTTTGCGCAAACGCTCAATGGTTTTATCATATTCCTGCCGCCGGCTGTGAAGTCCGGCGAGCGCCAAATGGCTCTCGTAGTCGTTCGGCTCGACTTTCAGCAGCTCTTCATAAACTTGCATCATCCCCGGAATGCTGTCCAGGCGCGAGTAAACAAAGACGAGATTTTTGTACGTGTCGACTTGATTAGGCTCGATGAGGAGCGCGTTATTGAACGCTTCCAGAGCCTTCGTATAGTCACCGGCATTGGCCGCGTCGACGCCGACTTTGAAGCTTTCACGAAAATATTTGTCCCGGCTGATCTTGATATCCTTCTCGTATTTTTTGGAATACGACAGGCTGGCATCGAACTCCCGTACCATTTCGGCAATACGGCCTTTCATGCCGTACAAATCGCCGAGCATGTAATGCGCTTCGGCATTTTCCGGTTTCTTCTCCACCGCTTTTTCAAACCACTCGATGGCTTTGTCGAACTCGCCCTGCTTTTTGTACAGCTTGGCGGAGTTCATTTCGACGGACTGCGCACTTGCCCCGCTTGCCAACATCAACATGACGATCAGTCCCGCCGATAAGATGAGAATACGTTTCATCCCTCGCTCTCCTTAAGAATAGTTCATATACAGGTCATTTACGATTTGAAACTTTATTAAAAATATAACGGAATTTGGCTGGATACGCAAGAACTATTTTGTAACACGGACATGATTGACAAACGCGAACTCGATGACGGACAGGAAAACACCGTCGCTGAAGACAATACGAAAAACGGCAATCACTCAAGCATTTCATGAGCGGGATTGAAGCTCCGGAAGATGCCGCCCGTATGGCGAGCGGATGACGCCGGCTTCGGTAATGACCGCTGTAATCAGCTCGTGCGGGGTAACGTCAAAGGCCGGATTGTAAACGACGGCATTCGGCGGCGCCGTGCGGCGGCGTAAGCCTTCGGGGCCGAATCCGTCGGTTATCTCTTCGGCAGCGCGCTGCTCAATCGGAATTTCTCTTCCGGTTGCAAGGCTGAAATCGATGGTCGAAATCGGCGCGGCAACATAAAAAGGCACGCCATGCTTTTGTGCATTTACCGCCAGCGAGTACGTGCCGATCTTGTTGGCGGTGTCGCCGTTGCGGGCAATGCGGTCGGCGCCGACGATACAACAGTCGATTTTTTGGCGCTGCATGACGAACGCCGCGGCGTTGTCGCAGATAAGCGTACAGGCGATGCCTTCTTGCATCAACTCCCACATATTCAAGCGCGCCCCCTGCAAAAGCGGCCGGGTCTCATCGACAAAGACGTGCAGCTTTTTGCCTTGCGTGTGCGCGGTAAAGAGCACGCCGAGCGCGGTGCCAAAATCCGCTGTGGCCAACGCGCCGGTGTTGCAGTGGGTGATGATGGTTGCCGGATTCGGAATGAGCGCCGCGCCATGCCGCCCGAGCGCCCGGCAGGTTTCCTGATCTTCAAAGAAAATTTTCTGCGCTTCGGCGAAGAGCAACAGTTTGATCTGAGATATTGTTTTCTCTTTATTCACCTCGGCCGTCCGGCGCATGCGCTCCAACGCCCAAAATAGATTAACCGCGGTCGGGCGCGTGCCGCGCAGATAGGTGACGGCACGATCCAGCTCTGAAAAAAATTTTCCTTTATCATCGCCGTTAAAATGCTGCACACCCACCAGCACCCCGAAGGCGCCGGCAATGCCGATGGCCGGCGCCCCGCGCACCCGCAGCTTTTTGATCGCCTCGCCGAGAACTTCGACTTGGTCGATGTGCAAATGCACCAATTCGCCGGGCAGCTTGGTTTGATCGATGAGCTTCACTTTATTGTCGAGCCATTCGATGGTGGTGACGGGCATGAAATTTCTCCTTTGAGAATTTTTGCTTGCTTTACAAAAGTAAAATCGCTAATTTTGAGTTATGATCAATGAACTTTTAACAAAACCCATCGTGCGACAAAAGCTGCCCGATGAGCGCTTCACATACAATGAATTTTGTGCGCGAATCAAAGAAACTGAAAAAGCTGATTTGATTCACGGGGAAATCATTATGTCCTCACCTGCGACCATCGAACACGAAATTTCCTTCTTTTCATTAGGCGCGATTTTATACTTCTACGTCAATCGCCGCCAACTCGGCCTCGTCATTGGTTCACGTGCGGCGATGAAATTTTCCGATTACGAAGCGCCGGAGCCGGATATTATGTTCATTCAAAAGGATCGGTTGCACCTTTTAGGCAAGACCGAAATTTTCGGCCCGGCTGATCTCGTCGTGGAAATTGTTTCCCCTGGCAGCCGCCGGTTGGATTTTGTTGAAAAAAAAGAAATCTATGCTCATTACGGCGTCAAAGAATACTGGCTGATTGATCGTTTCCGGCAGCAAGCCTTTTTCTGGAAAAACGTAAATGGCGTCTGGCAAGATTTGCCTGTCGATGAACATGGCATCTTTCGTTCTGAAGTTGTTGCCGGTTTTTGGCTGCGCGTTGATTGGCTCTTTGCCACGGAACCGTTAGATGCGCTGGCCATTCTCGAAACGATTCTCGCCGGCGATCCGGATGCCAAATAAATTCTTTATTCACCTCCCCGCATACTTCCGCAAATTCCTCAACACCGCCTGAAAATCTTTCGGCTCCGGGGTCGTGATCGTCATCGGTTCCTTGCGCTCGGGATGCTGAAACCGCAACGCCGAAGCGTGCAACGTCAACCGCCGGATGAGCGGCTGCTCCTTCTCCCCTTCTTTCAAATGAAAACCAGTTTTGATGGCCGAGAGAAAAAAAGCCTCGCTTTGGCCGTAAATCGAATCGACCAAAAGCGGATGGCCGATGGCCTGCAAGTGTACGCGAATTTGATGCTGCCGTCCCGTTTGCGGCTGCACTTCGAGCAGTGTGAAGCCGCGAAATCTTTCCAAAACGCGAATCGCCGTGACGGCGGATTTGCCGCTGCGGCTCACCACCATCACGCCCGGCCGGCTCGGATGCACTGCAATCGCGCGTTGAATCGTCAGCGCATCTCCTCCAACTTCCCCCTTCACCAGCGCTAAATACGTTTTTTCAACCTGATGCTGCGCAAACTGCCGGCACAGCTCGCGGTGCGCCGCGGCAGTTTTGGCAAACAGCACCAGGCCGCTCGTCCACGCATCGATGCGGTGCACGACGTAAAGCGGAATTTCCAGGCGCTCGGCGGCGATGCTGCGAAGGCACGGCCAATCCGGATGCCAGCGCTCCGGAATCACTGGCAGCCCGGCAGGCTTGTTGAAAGCGACGAGGGCGGCGTCATCGCCTAAAATCGGAATGCGCCATTTTTCGTGGCGGGCGTTGTCGTAATAGCGCAGCGTTGCTGGTTGCTGGTTCCTGGTTGCTGGCTGCTCGTTGCTCGTTGTTTTTGGCCTATTCATCTTTTAAATGAATGTTTTCAGCGATTCGTTCGTAAGCGATAAGGGCAGGAAAAGCAGCCTTTTCCCCAAAAGTTCTTTTGCATCCCAGCCTCCGGCGACTAGCGACCAGGAACCAGCTACAAGCAACCAGCAACGAGCATCCAGTCATCTCTTCACAAATTCCACTCGCGGGTTGGCGGCGAGGCCTTCAATAGTGCCCCGATCTTTAAGCGGCTTGGAGGCGCCCAATCCTTTCGTGCGCAGCCGATCGCGGTCGATCTTATATTCAATCGAAAGAATTTCTCGCAACGCCTCGGCGCGCCGTTGCGAGAGCCGCGTGTTGTCGCCGTCGTCATCGGAATCGTAAGTGTGGCACTCGATGGACAACTCAAGTCCCACGTCGTTTTGCAGCAGCGTGGCGAGCGCCTTCAGGGTCGCCATCGAGGCTGGCTTCAGCGCGGCCGCATCTTTCTCAAACAATATCCCATAGCTGATGATTTTTCCCTGTGTCTCAATTTGCTCGCGGAAGCTTTTGCTCGCGGCCAGGCGAACATTGGTGATAACGCACTTGTCATCGCCTTGCTCTTCGCCGCCGGGCATGTAGATCTCGATATCTTTGGGTTGAAAATTTCCCAGCTTGGCGGCTTCGACCACGCGCAGGCTGTCGATGTAACATTTGAAACCGCTGCCATCGGCCATGATGGCCAGACGGTGCCGCCCCTTCAACTCCACGGGCTGCTCGATGCTGAGTCCCCACGAAGTGTTGAGCGCGGCCACGTCTTCGATCGTAAACGTCGCCCACTCGTCATCCGTCTTCCCGTAAATATCGATGCGGTATTTGCCGCTATAGCCTCGCGGGATAACGTAGAAATCCATTTCCAGCGTAAATTGGCTCGGGAGCTGTTGAACCGGCGGCGCGGCAAAGGCGGCGTTGACGGCACGCAGCCACCGCTGATTCTCGAATTGAATCACCTCGGCCTTGCCTTCGATGATTTTCCAAGCCCCCGGCGCTCTGCCGGCGTCATCGCCGGAAAAATCATCGAAGAACAGCACCGATGATCCGGGAATGAAATCATATTTCGCCCAGCCTTCGGCAAGACTATTGTTTTGCGCCGGCGCGGCGCTTCTTAAGCCCTCGAACAAACACAAGCAAATCGTGGCAAGAAAAAACGAAGACACAGTCCTGATTGTTGTCATAAATGACTCTCTTCCTTGAAATCGGATGATCTATCCGGACGAAGTAGAAAAAATCTGAAAGTTTTAAGTCACGTGCTCTACACAACGTGGCGCAGAACCTCTGCCTCACAAGTGGTTAGTTCGCGCCAATGACCAGCCGCCAGACCTCCCAATTCGAGAGGACCAAAACGAATGCGAATCGAGTGCCGCACTTCACAGCCCACGGCGGCAAACATGCGCCGCACTTGGCGATTTTTGCCTTCGCGTATGACAATGCGCACCCACCGGCTTTTTTGGGGGTTTGTGTCAACTTGATCGTTATGCGACGGCGGCGCTTCGATTTCGATTTTGCAAGGCAACGTCACGTAGTCGAGAATGGGAACGCCTTGCTCGAGGCGCCGTAACTCTTCCAGCGACGGCAGATGATCGAGAAGAACGCGATAAACTTTGTGAACGTGACGCGCCGGGCTGGCCAGCGCATCACCGAGCGGGCCGTCATTTGTGAACAGCAGCAAGCCTTCTGAATCATAATCCAAGCGGCCAACCGGAAAAAACCAGGGCTTGGGAGATGGCGTCGTTTCATTGGCCTCGCCGCGCGGCGAGATCAGATCAAAAACCGTCGGCCGGTTGAGATTGTCGCGGCGCGTCGTGACGTAGCCGGCAGGTTTGTTGAGCATCAAATAGATCATCTGCTCGGTCCGGCGTGCCATTCGGCCGTCGAGCATAATCATATCGCGCGCCAAGTCCATCCAGTGCGCATGTTGTGTGATAACTTTGCCGTTCACGTGCACGCGACCGGCGTGGATGGCGCGCTTGGCTTGTCGGCGCGAGCAGATGCCAAGCTTGGAAAGCACGCGAAGCAACATGACGCGCCGGTCGCTCGCGGTACGAGGTGATGAGAAGCAAGAAGATTCCATTTTGTTTCACGGTTCTTTCATTTCACTAACTGCCGTATCAGCGACTGGGTTCACTGATACAGCCGTGGAATCGCCCTCACCCTTGAAAAATACCTTGATATTCTCGATTTTATTTTCACCCCACACCTGCCGCTGCAGAAGCCAGGCCTGCACAAATTCCGCCACGGTTTTGCGGGCCTCTTCGCGAACGAATTTTACCTTTGCCGAATCTTTGGCATTCTTCTCAAGCTGCGGCGTGATGCTTTGCAAAAGCTTGGCCTGCTGCGTTTTGCCGCTGAAAGACAACGGCCCTTCGATGGTGCTGATTTTCATGCTATCGGTTTGAATGGCCGGCGGCAAAGTGGGGCGAAGCTCCGGTGCATAGATGAGGCACGTGTGGTTTACGACATTGATATTCCATTCCCCAAGAACCGGAACGTAATAGCGATAAATTACGGGCACACGAATCACGACGGTCGTCGTGGCGCCCGGAATGTTCCAATTGAAATAAGGCAATTTTGCTGTGTCGGAGCGCATGAACGTTTCGGTTGCCGTGAAACCCGCCAGCTCCAAATTGCCGCCTTTGGTGCGAAAGATGGCCGGAATACTGGCAATAAATTCTTTCTCAATCGTGGCATGGTTGAGGGGATTGAATAAGGATGGAAACGAATAATACAACGCCGCGCCGGCAAGGGCGAGAAGGATCAATAAGACCAGCAACGCTTTCATAAGCCAAGCACTCTCCCTATTCAAGCCAAAATCAAGTATTCATTGATTGCTCGCCACGATCAAACAACGCCAACAGCAGCGCGGCCCAAATGCGCACCTGTGTCGGTGAAAGCAGGCGCCCCTCTGAGGCAACGCCGCGCGCTTAACTCAACGTATTTTTCAATCCCAACTTTTTCATTTCACTTTCCAAACGCCCCGCCAGCATCAGCGCCCACATCTTCCAATCGCCCATAAATGAGAACCACGGGTAGGTGAACGTGGCCGGTTTATTTTTCTCTAAAAAGAAATGCCCGACCCACGCGAAGGCATAGCCCGTGGCCAAAGCGGTGAGCAGCAGCCAAAAGCGCTGCGTCGCGAGGCCATACGGAATTTGCGCCAGCGCCAATGAGGTGCCGGTGAAGTGCAGCCAGCGGTTGGCCGGCTCGCTGTGCTCGCCGAGATAAAACGGCCAAAACTCGGCAAAGGTTTGAAAGCGTTTTTCCATGACTCCTCCGTTTGCCAGTTCGCCGTTTTGCCCGTTAACCGGCTAACGGGCAAAACGGCAAATCGGCTAACGGTTTAACAACATCAACTTGCGCGTTAACATCTGTTGCCCGGCGCGCAACTGATAAAAATAAATCCCCGCCGGCGCGATCTCGCCGTTATCCAAACGGCCGTCCCAACGCACTTCGTATTGTCCGGCCGGCTGCACGGCATTTACCAGCTCGCGCACGCTTTGGCCGAGCAAATTAAAAATCCGCAGCGAAACCGGGGCGCTGCCGGAAAAAGGCATTTCATAGCGAATGGTCGTCGCGGTCGACGGCGAAACCGGATTGGGAGAATTTTGCTGCAAAACAAAGCGCTGCGGCTGCGCGCCGGTTGCTTCTGTCACTCCGGTCGTAAAATTTTGCGGTTGCACATTCGCTTGTAAGGGCTGCACGGTTTGATTGCGCAGCGCTTCGCCGGCTTCACGGGGTTGATCTTTGCCCAAAATGTAACTGGTTAATGACAACTCGAAAGCGCCGGAAATATTGTTAGCAGTAGCCAAAAAGCCGCTATCGCCATAAGAGAGTGCGTCACCCGTATCTGGCGTGCCATCATTCGTGCCGCTCGGCGCATCGTGATAATAAAACCCTTGCGTGGTGCCAAGACCTTGCGGCAGGGCAAAAATATTGACAAACGAGCCGTGCGCACTGCTAAGCATATACCAGTTGAGATTGGGCAAATTAACCACCGCAAGATCGCCAGCGCTCAAATTATCTGCTGTCCCATCAACAGTGACGGCGTTGGTTACATTTTGATTATACCACTTTGCGCCAGCAACATTGGCAGCGAAATCAAACGACTGGCGCAACAAATTAACCGGCACCGGCAAATTCGTCAAATTCAGCCCCGTACCCAAAACCGTGGAATACCCATAATAAAGGATCAATAACGGGAAATCGATGTTGTTGTTAGCTAACGTTATTCGCTCCCGCAACTCACGAATAACGCGCACCCGTCCATCCCGAAACTTGAGATCAAGAAAAGCAAAGGCGTCTTCGGTTATAGGAATATTGACAAAAATTTGGATTTGAAAACGTAGCTTCAGGCGGTCAAGAAAATTAGTGCCGCTTCCCCCGGCGCTGGCCGGCACGAGCAGCGAATTGTGAATACCATTTGCTTGATGCCCCTCTTCGTAACCGATGGCCTTGATTACGTCGTTGCCGGGTTGTCCTTGCGGCGGAACGTAAGTCACGTAATCGGCCAGCGACGGCGAAGCAATCAAAGTTGTAGAGCGGTGAAGATACACATAACCCCTGCCGCCGGACGGAAGCGGATCATTCAATTCGATTTCGTAGCGCGGGAATCCGCGCGCCGACGCATCATTCACCCAATTGTTGTCCGGCGCTTTGTCCCCGGCGTCTTTGGCCATGAACGAGAGTTGATCGAGACTATCCAATAAGCCATCACCGGTCCGGAAAAAAGTGGTTCTCGTCGCGTCGAGAGAGTCCGGCTCCACTTGATCGATTTGCCAGGGAACTTGCTCCCAACTGCTGTTGGCGCTGTTGTAGCGGTAAAGAAACAGTTGGCTGAGTGGCGCCACGTCGTTGGAAAAAGCGGGAAATCCATCGCCCGGCAAAACCACCGGCGCGTACGGCCGGTTGAGGGTGCTGGTTTGCGCCACAGCCAATGCAGCGGAAAACATCACGGCCATTGTTGTCAACAGGATGGGCAACAGGCGGCGATCAAAGTTTTTGCCTCGAGTCTGCATGCTTTTTTCTCCTTAATTGAATTGTTCATCCATTTATTTTTCCGGCGGCAGAACCGGCTCAAACGATCCAACGAAAATGGCAATCTTTTCCTCCTCGCGTTGAAGGGCGAAATTCAAAAGCAAAACGATCACTCACGCGCGGCGTCCAAACATACGACCAATTCGGGCAGCGGCCGGCTTCGCAGAGGCGCCGGCCGCGATGCGTGATGGCCACGCCGAAGCAGAGCAAATCACCTTTCTCGCCGCTGAGATCATGAGTTGTTTGTAACAACTTTTTTCCAAATTGCCAACGCAAAACCGGAAATTGCAATTCATGCAATTTTTCTTCAAATAAACCGGCGATGAGGACGCCGCCGAGAGATTTCAAAAGTGTAATCGTGACGACATTATCGGCATACCGTTCTGACGAAACCACGCCGGCGAGCAATTCGCCGCCGTCCGGCAAAACCAGTTTCGGTTTGATTTTCAAATTTTCCAGCACCCACAAATCTTCGTCGTACAATAATTGGCCGTACAATTCGTGTACCAACACCTCGATCTTTTCCGGCGGCCGAAATTCTTGCAGCGGCGTTTCAATCACTTCGATTCTTTGCGAGACGGCTTTTGGCAATTCAGCGATGCGCTCGCGCGCTAATTTTGCCAATAGCGGATTTTGCTCGACGGCGTAGACGCGCCGCGCGCCTAATTTTGCCATCGCAGTCGAAAACACGCCGAGTCCGCAACCGCCTTCCGCACACACCGCACCGCGGATTTGCTTTTGATGCGCGTGCAGCAACTTACGGAAGGCGCGCGTGCGTTGCGTGTCGTCATAAATCGAAATGAACGCCAGCAAATCGTCCACTTCGCGAAAGCGCCGCGGTGAGAGGTGGTTGAGAATATCCATACGACTGCACCGGAGTGTTGGAGTAATGGAGTTTTGGATTATTGGATTCTTGGATCATTGAGAATAACAACACTCCAGTAATCCAACACTCCAACACTCCATCAATCCATTACTCCAATGCTCCGTCAGTTCGTTCCCTGCTTTCCATTCAACAAAAACGTTTCCCAGAACAGGGACTCAGCGTTGGTCTGATAATCGCGATTGCTTTTTTTGCGAAAGCCATGGCCTTCGTCTTTGCCGACGAGATACCAAACCGTGCCGCCGTTTTTGCGCACGGTTTCCACCATTTGTTTGGATTCCGTCGCCGGCACGCGCGGGTCGTTGAGGCCTTGAATGACGAACAACGGCTTGGTGATTTTATGCGCGTTGGTGGTCGGGGAGATTTTCATGAGAAACTCGCGCATTTTCGGATCGCGCTCGTCGCCGTATTCAACCCGGCGCAAGTCGCGGCGATACTCTTGCGTGCTCTCCAAAAATGTCACGAAATTGCTGATGCCGACGACATCCACGGCGGCGCGGATGCGGTCGTTGTAGGTGCACAACACGGCCAAAGTCATGTAGCCGCCATACGATCCGCCGGTCACGCCGACGCGCGTCGCATCCAACTCCTGGTGTTGAGCAATCCAATCCAGCAAGGCGCCGATGTCCTTCACGGACTCTTCGCGCTTGTAGCCGTTATCGAGCGTCAAATACGTTTTGCCGTAACCGGATGAGCCGCGCACGTTAGGCACCAGCACCGCGATGCCAAGCTCGTTGACCAAGTATTGATAGGTCGAACTGAAGCCCGGACGCGCCTGTCCCTCCGGCCCGCCGTGAATGGAGATGATGACAGGTGTTTTCCCGTTTGCGTTTTGGGGCTTGTAATAAAACGCCGGAATCATTCTCGGCTTATTGTTCACTTTATCAAACGTCGGGTAATGAATCAACTGTGGCGCGACAAATTTTTCCGTCTCGAGGCCGCCGACTTCGCTGAACGTCCAGCGCACCAATTCCTTTTTTGCCAGATCGATGGAATACGCATCACCCGAGGTTTGCGAGGTGTTCATCGTCATGCCGAGCGCGCCGCCGTCTTTGGAAAATTCCAAACCGCCGATCAGGCCGACCGGCAGCGGCGGCAAATCGATCTCCCGATTGGTTTGCAGATCGAGCACCTGCAGCTTGCTGATGCCGTCTTCGTTGGTGGTATAAGCCAATTTCCTGCCGTCATCGGAAAGCGCCAGGCCGCCAACGTCCCACGGTATATTGCCGGTGAGGGTGGTTTTCTTGCCGGTAGCCAGCTCGTAGTAGATGAGTTGTTGAAATTCTCCGGCTTCATCCGAGGTGTAATAAACGCCACGGCCGTCTTTGCTCCACAGCGCATCGCCGTAGGCGATCTTTTTGTCTTTTTGCGGATTGATCGGTGTGAACTTTTTCGTGGCAACGTCGCACCAAAAAAGATACGACTCGTTGGCCGAAATGTAATGTCCCACCAACAGCTTGCTGTTATCGGACGACCAGTCGATGGCGCCCCATGCGCCTTGTGCTTCAACCAACAAATCCGAGGTGCCCGGTTTATCGGCGCGCATTAAACGGACGTCCGAATCTTTGCCATTACGCAACGTGCTCGAGTAGGCGATCCACTTGCCGTCGTGCGACCACAGGCCGCCGGTGTTGCGTGACTTGCCGTCGGTGAGCAGCGTGCTCTGGCCGGCGTCACGATCGAAAAAGAAAATTTGAAAAAATTCGGCGCCGCCGGTATCCATGCGGAACAAAAAGCCGTTGCGGTCTTTGCCGGGATAATAACTGCCGCCGCCGACCGGCTCTTTGAAAAAGGTCAATTGCTGCCGCGTCCCGCCGGGACGTTCGACGTAATGAATCTGGCTGGTCTCGGCAAAACGCGTCGAGATCAAAATGCCCGGGCCATTCGGATTCCAGTCGAGAAACCCCGCCGAACGGACATTTTGATATTGATTCATCCGCTCGACGATGCGCGGCGGAATATCCGGAATGCCGTCGATGACGAGATTACCGGCTTCACGGGATTGAGAAAAAACCAGACCGCTCAACAGAATGATGAAGAGCGGGATAACCAACAGACGACGATGAGACATGGTCCACCTCTCCATAAAGTTAAGAGCCCGAGGGAAATTACCAAATTATACAGCGAAACAAATTGAAACGCAAGGGAATTTTGGCAATGAATTCCCACTACTGCGTATTGCGCGAAGCCGGTTTCAACAGCAGATCGTGAAAGTCAAAACTAAAATCCGTCGCCGGAGAAACCGCCTGCATCTTCACCTGGTCGATGCTGCCGGCCGGGTTGAGCGCGAACGTCACAAACGCATCGGCACGCAATTCCCGATCTTTCCAACGGGCGATGAACGTGTCGTACTGCCAATGCTCTAGATCACCGGCCAGCGAAGGCGAGGGCGCGAAGCGGATCGCCAGCTTGCCGTTCTCCTCTGTGATCATCACATTGCCGTACCAAGCGTCGGTGTAAGTTCCGGCGTATTTGGCCAGCGGCAGGGAGGGACGCGAAGCGTTATCCCGCGCGGCACTAGCGCTTTTCTCCGTAGAAGCGATCGCGGAATCAATGCGGGCGCGAACTTTTTTGTAGGCACCAACCCAGTCGTACACCGGCACGCCAAGGTAGTGGTCGAAAATTCGATAAGTGATCGACTCGAAGGCCGCGCCGGATTCCTGATTCGTAAGAACCGCGACGCCGAGCTTCAGCTCCGGAATCATCGCCACTTTGGAAACGTAGCCTGGCAGTCCGCCGGTATGGGAGACAACTTTCTTGCCGCGATAATCTCGTACGCCGAACCCCAACGCATAGCCATTGAAATTGGCGCGCAACGCCGCCAGCTCGGGCGCCGGCTCGCCAAGCGGAATCGGAGTAACAATCGACCACAGTTGTCGCGTCGTGCGCGGCGAGAAAAGCCGCCCGCCGGCAATTCGCCCCGAGTCGAGCTGGACGATCATCCACTTTGCCATGTCTTCAGCGTTCGAATTGATGCCTCCAGCCGGGTTCGTGTTATCGCTCGCAAAAGGCGCAACGGGCCGGACTTTGCCATCGACGTGGGCGTGCGTTGTTGCGACGTTTGCTCCCGTTCCGGCCTCCGAATGGCGCACGTTGCTGCCGGTCATTCCAACTTTGGCCAAGATTCGCGCGGCGACAAAATCCTCCCACGTTTGCCCGCTGATCGTTTCAATCACTTCACCGGCGATCAAGTACAGCACATTGTCATAAGCGTAGGCGCTACGAAAGCTGGTGGCGAGCGGGATATGGCGCAGCCGGCGGGCAATCTCCTTGCGGTTATAATTGGAAGGCGGCCACCAAAGCAAATCGCCGGCGCCCAGTCCCAAGCCGCTGCGGTGAACGAGCAGATCGCGCACGGTCAACTCACGCGTGATGTAGGGATCAGCAAGCTGAAACCAGGGAAGATAACGCACGACCGGCGCGTCCCATTCGAGCTTTCCCTCTTCGACGAGCAGACCCAGCGCCGTGGCGGTGAAAGCTTTGGTGTTCGAAGCAATTCCGAAAAGCGTCCGCGCGTCCACCGGCGTTGACTCGCCAAGCTTGCGGACGCCATAACCTTTCGCCATGACGACCTTGCCGTCTTTGACAATGGCAAGCGCGATGCCGGGCACTTCAAATTCTTTGCGCACGCGCTCAACGTAGGCATCCAAATCTTTGGGCGCGCCGGTTTGCGCACTGGCAAATGGCGCGTTGAGCAAAAGCGCCAGTGAGAAAATGACAACATTTTGCAAAGCCAAAGATCGTTTCATTAATTTGCTCCTCCTCGGAATGAAGTTGTTCAATAACTTTTACCCTCACGCGATGAATTGACAAGCAATGAACGTAGTTAAAACTCTCGCTCAAAGTCAAGTGTTTTCATTGTCGGCTTCGTATTTAGATCAAGCGAGCACTTGACAAAATTTCTTGGCAGAATTGAAAAGAATTCGTATATTGTGCAATAAAACCATTGCGGAGAAACACAAAATGAAAAAACTGAACATTCTTGATCTGGTGGGTGAAGATTGTATCACCATCGAAGATGGAGAAAAGGTCTACGACCTCATCCATTCGGAATTAAAGGCCTGTCGCCCGGTTGAACTGGACTTTGCCGGAGTAACGGTATTTACCGCACTTTTCTTCAACTCTGCCTTTGGTCGCTTGCTCAAGGATCTTACAACTAAGGATCTCGAGCGATTGCTAAAAATATCCAATCTTACTCCCTTGGGGAGGGACACTCTTAAGTTGGTGATCAAGAACTCTAACGAGTATTACCGCGATCCGGCCGTTCGCAAGGCGGTAGACGAAATCTTGAGCGAGCAGGCGGAGGAAATTTAATGGCCATTCAGTACACGATCCAAGCGGAGGTAGTGAATATCCGGAGTGATCTTCCTAAACCGGATGATGCCTTCCTCGTGGATACCAACGTCTGGTATTGGATGATTTATAGCCGCGCCGGTCAAGCCGATCAGCCGCCAAAGCCGTATCAACTCAGGGATTATCCTGCTTACATTAGAAACGCTCGCCAAGCGAGTGCGAAGCTTTACCGTTGCGGGCTTTCTCTGGCCGGATTGGCTCATCAAATTGAGCAAGTAGAGCGAGAAATCTTTATCAGAAGCAATAGGGCCGTTGGTACAAAAAGAGTTTCGCCATAACTATGAGTCGGAGCGCGCCGGAGTTGTGGCAGAAATCCAGACCACCTGGGGGCAAATCAAAACGATGGCCGCACCGCTCGAAGCCCTCATCGACGAGGCAACCACGGATGCTGCATTGGCTCGTTTTCAAACCCAGCTCG
Organism: Candidatus Zhuqueibacterota bacterium; assembly: GCA_022616415.1. Classification (GTDB taxonomy): domain Bacteria; phylum Zhuqueibacterota; class Zhuqueibacteria; order Zhuqueibacterales; family Zhuqueibacteraceae; genus Zhuqueibacter. Next base: position 18,259 of record JAKEEU010000010.1, read on the forward strand.
TCGATGGCTATGACCTGTTCCTTCTCGAAGCCATTGCCAAAGCAGGTGTAGTTCAAGTTATCACAGACGACGGCGATTTTGCCACCGTCCCTGGCATCCAAGTTTTCACCTCCAACCAGAATGTTATTCTGTCGGCTCAAAGTCAGGGCAAATTTCTGACACGGTAAAGCGCGTTATCAATATAACGTGCGAAGGGTTTACTCCACTTGCTTTGCACGGCGAAAACAAGTTTCTTCTTATGAACAATTGGGGCAGTACTCGATCAAAGCAAATCCGCCCACAGCAAAAAGCCCCGATCATCCGGGGCTTTTTCGTAATCCCTCCATTTTGCCTCAGCTTTTTAAGTCCAGCTTCCGGTCGCGATTTGGTTGCCGTTGGCGTCGTACCTCCACCACTGGCCGGAACCGTTCGCCAGCCAGACCGCTCGGAAGCTCAATGTGCCGCCGGTGGACAAGCGCACCTCGCCGGAGCCGTCACTATTATTCCCGATATCGATCTGTGAAGTGACGGCGCCAGTGTTGTCATACAACTTGAAAGTTCCCGTCAGCACGCCGTTGGAGCTCGTCGCCCAGGCAAATTGCGCCAACAGCGTCGTGGTATTCGGGGAATAACCTTTGAAGCTGCCGTTTTTGCCGTCGGCACTGGTTGTTCCGTCAAGCGCTGCCCAATTGTTGTAGGTGGTGTTAGTATTGGGGTCGGTTCCATTGAGCACCAGCTTCCAGTAATAACTGCCATCGCTCTGTTGGGTCGCGGTGAGGGTCGCCGTGAGATTTTGCACGTTGTAAGTCCACGTCCAACTGTTGCCGTTTGGCGTGCCTTGCAGCCCGGCAAACGGCGCCAAAATGTTGGTATATCCATTTATGGTCTGAATGTGGAGCTTTGCCTGTTGTGCATTGGGATCCTGGGAGCCGGTGTTGGGGCCGATGAAAGCAATCGACGGCAACAACGGCGTGGTGTTTTGCGGCTGGGTGGGGGATTTGTCGTTTTTGGAACATCCGATGATCGCCAAGGCCAACAGAGCCGCCGCCGTGCCAGCCACTTTGAAGTGCTTTTTCATCAAAACCTCCTTGTTCGTTCAAATTCGTTACGAGTCAAACACGTTATCGTAAAATGTATTTGACGAGCCACCCGTTGTCACGCATGGGCGGACTCGGCAAAAGTAATCGCGGCAACCGCCATGCCCGCAATTATCATGCGCGGCATATTTTCCCTTAAACTTCTTCTTGCTATGCCGGGAAAAATTTTCTATCTTTCTTTGAACAAATTATTTTATAAGGTTACTTGCCATGAAACCATCGCCGGCCAACCTTGAATTGTCTACGGAAGCCATGCTGCGCATGGGCGAAGCCTGCCTCCGCGCCGTCGTGAAACACATTGCGGAGTTGCCTCATTCCCCGCGTTCGAATTTAGAAAACATCATTGAAATCGCCAAATCGCTGCGCGAGCCGCCGCCGGAAACGGGCGCGGATTTTGATACGCTCTTAAGATTTCTCATGGAACGCGTCATTCCGGTTTCCATCAACACCGCGCATCCGGCTTACATGGGCTACATTCCCGGCGGCGGACTTTTCCCCTCGGCTATTGCCACGTTTCTATCGGCGGCGACAAACCGTTACGTCGGCGCATGGTACGCGGCTCCGGCGGCGGCACGGCTCGAAGCCAATGTGCTCGATTGGTTTGCCGAGCTGATGGGATATCCCAAAACGGCGCGCGGCATCATGACCACCGGCGGCTCGCTGGCAAATTTCAGCGCCGTCGTTGCGGCCCGCAAGCACATTCTCGGCGATGACATCGCACGCGGGACTTTGTATGCTTCGGATCAAACCCATCACTCCGTCATGAAAGCCGCAATGCTCGCCGGCATTCCGGAACGCAATCTGCGCTTGCTGCCGCCGGATAAAAATTTTCGTGCGATTCCCGAGCTTTTTGAAAAAGCGATTAAAGGAGATTTACAAAAAGGCATGCAGCCCTTCCTGATCGCCGGCAGCGCCGGCACGACCAACACCGGCGCGATTGATCCGTTAAACGATCTGGCCGATCTCAGCAAAAAATATTCGCTGTGGTATCATATCGATGGGGCGTACGGCGGCTTTTTCAATTTGTGCGACGAAGGCAAACGCAAGCTCGAGGGAATTGAGCGCTCCGACTCGATGGTGCTTGATCCGCACAAAGGCCTGTTCACGCCGTATGGCTGCGGCAGCTTGCTGGTGAAACACGGCGAGCGTCTGCACCGCGCGCACGTGCTCTCCGCTGATTACATGCAGGATCAATTCACCCCGGAAGGCGAAATCAATTTTACCGAACACTCGCCGGAGCTTTCCCGATCCTTTCGCGGCCTGCAAGTCTGGCTGCCGCTGAAACTCTTCGGGCTGCAAGCCTTCCGCGAAAATCTTGCCGAAAAGCTGCGCCTCACGCAATGGATGTATCAACGCTTTCTCGAAGAGCCTGGGTTTGAGTGTCTCGCCGCTCCCGATCTCTCCGTGATTACTTTTCGCTACCGGCCTCAACGCGGCGACATCGAAACGTTTAATCGCCGGCTGCTCGAAAATATTGTTAAAAGCAAAATGCTTTTTCTTTCGAGCACACTGCTCAACGGCGCGTTCGTGATTCGCGTCTGCATCCTCAGCTTTCGCACACATCAGGCGGAGGTGGAAGAAGCGTTTAAGATTATCAAGGCGACGGCGAGGGAGTTGGAGAAAACGACGATAAAATTAAAATAAATCCATTGAAATCAGTATCTACTTTGGCTATATTAAACCATGTTTAACCTTCGGCAATCCAGCGGTGATGATTATCCGGATGCAGCGGCAAAGCATGTAGAAGATGCCCTTATATTGCTCAACGGACAGCGTTACGATGGAGCAGGGTATCTTGCTGGCTATGCGGTCGAATGTATCTCGAAAACGATTGTCCAAGTAGAAAGTGGGCAGATATTGCTTTACCACAGACTAAATGACTTAAGCCGTGAAGCGCTTAATCTTGCATCCTTGCCCACCGCCAGAACGGCGCGCTATGTTCGCGCGCCACAGGTAACGAACTTGAGTTATGGACTTCCGAACGGTTGGCAAGAAACACTACGGTATCGGTCAACAGGAGAAATTACAGACGCAACAGCCACCGCCTGGGTCGAAGAAGCGAGGCGGTTGTTCAATGAGACGATTATCCCAATGAGATTGGATGGAGTGATTACGCCATGAACATTCCACGAAAGCATTTTGATGAGGCGCGACATGACGCGGTGGAGCGATTGCGCACCCTAGTTGAACACGAGAAAATAATGGAGCGGGCAGTCGTAATTGATGATGTATTTGGGAAAATACGAGTGATTGTCTGGGCTCCACAGGAATCCGCCTCCAATCTAAAAAAACGTATTGCCGATGCACTTGCCGAAGCGGCAGGACCGTTTTGGTCTGGCGAAACTTGGATCGCGCCAGGCAAGTCCGAGGCCGATCGTCCGATGTTCGATCGCGCCTGGAATGAGAGTTCAGAAATTTCGTCAAAGCTCCGAAGTGCTGATCGACACCGCACAAGAGGAGCCTGGCTGGGAACGTCATCTGAACCACCATGGCTGATGGCTGAAACGACAGAAGCACTGGTGCCACCAATAGTGTCCTTCTATTCATTCAAAGGCGGTGTTGGTCGTACGACAGCGCTTGCTGCCTTCGCCATTCAGTGCGCTAGAGCTAGACAGCGCGTTGTGGTTATTGATTTTGATCTCGATGCGCCAGGCGTCGGCACTTTGCTTAATCCCGGTGAAGGAATCCCAGGTGCGCGATGGGGCGCCTTAGATTATTTGCTTGAGAAACCAATACTGAAGGATACTGATCTTCGCGACTATTATCATGTTTGTGCTCGAGAAGCGGTCACGGGGCCAGGAGAAATTTTTGTAGTTCCCGCTGGATATATAGATGAAAACTATCTTAGCAAACTCATCCGCGTGGACTTGGAGCCACCGCCACTAGGCGAAAAGCATCCCTTACAACAATTGCTTTTGCAAATTCGCGATGAGTTGCAGCCCCAATGGATTTTGTTGGATTCACGGGCCGGACTTTCGGATGCAGCGGGGTTTGCCTTGAGTGGACTTGCCCATCTCAACGTCCTGTTTGGAACTTCATCAGAACAAAGTTGGCAAGGACTGAGACTTATTATTAACAGAGTTGGCGCGCAACGCGTACATGAGGATAAATTGCAAGCGGAATGCTTGTTGGTACAAGCCATGGTGCCAGCTAACCCAGAGACCGCGAAGCTTGCTCAGGAACAATTTGAAAACCGTGCACAAGATGAATTCACTGAGCACTATTATGCCGAGAATCCCGAAGATGCTGAAGATGATCGTTTCTGGTACATACGCGATATGGAAAGTCAAGATGCTCCTCATGTGCCGATTCCCGTCCACTACGATGAAAGACTGGCCGTTTTTTCTACGATTGACAAGGTGGCCGACATGCTTGCGAAGACCGACGACTATCAAAGGCTGAGCAACCGTATTACAAGCCGGTTCGCGGAGAAGGAGTTATGAGTCGATTGACTACGGAACAACGTGATCGTTTGCTCCAAGATCTTTCAAGGATGGGCAGCGCAGGAAGCGCCGAAAGAGAAAGTGCTGAAACATTCAAAAGCACCTTCTACCCGGTCTCAGAACACACAAGAGCCTTCGACCCCGATGTTGTACTCATTGTCGGTGAGCGCGGAGCTGGCAAATCCGAGCTTTTTCGCGCTGTTGTTCATGAAGGCTTGCTGCCTGCTATTGCACGCATGACGCCCGGAAGCCGACTGGCCACGCTTAGCCAAGAGCATACGAAGTGGTTGCCAGGCCATCCACTTGGCGTCAATTTCGCTGACGCTTCGGGCTTACAACATTTTATCGCTACACGAGCAATAGAGCCTACCGCGGTTGCGGATTTATGGTTCGCCTATCTTGTTCGTATCCTGAAAGACGAAATTGATAACGAGGCGCAACAGAGCCTGAGAAGCCTTATCTCATTGCAGGGTGGAGATGTTGATAGCATCTTTCAACAATTCCGGCAAGCTGGCAGTTTACCGCTTCTTGCCATCGATCGTCTGGACGAATCACTGAAACAAGCCGGCCGCTGGATTTTCGTGAGCTACGATGAGCTCGACATTCTTGGAGGCTACGATTGGAGAACCATGGCATCGGCAATTCGGGGGTTGGTTGACTTCTGGGCCAATTACGCGCGGCGTTGGCAACGGATTCGCGCCAAAATATTTTTGCGTACAGACCTCTTTCGCCGACACACCCAGGCTTTAGGGGCCGATCTGATAAAGCTTGCGGCCAATCGTGCCGAGCTCTCGTGGAGTGATCGAAACCTGTATGCAATGTTGATTAAGCGAGTTGCCAACACAAGTGACAGGCTGCGGGATTATTGTCAAGCTGCAGGTTTAAATTTCATAGCTGACGAAACATTAGGTCTTTTGCCGGTGCTTGAGAAAGCGGAAGACGCACGGCCATTTATTGAGCGGATGGCAGGTCCTTACATGGGAGCTAACCGGCAGAAAGGGCGAACATTCACTTGGCTCCTCGATCACGTCCGTAATGGTCATAAGAAAGCAGTGCCACGCGCCCTTGTCCGCTTGGTGGAGGAAGCCGCCGCGCAAGAGCGAGAATCACCACGCGCTACTCATAATCGGCTATTAAGCCCAAGATCGCTCAGACGCGCTATCGATGTCGTCTCAAACGAACACGTACTTCAAGTCAACACCAGAGAGTTACCGTGGTTACCTGGTGTGGCATTTAGGTTGAAAGATACGGAAGTTCCTATGCGTCGTCGCGAGATAGAACGCTTGTTTGACAAAGATTGGGAGCGAAGTTGGGGCCAAGAGGCTCAAATTATTCGCCCTCCAGTAGAGGATGTGCGCGAACTTGTTGACTACTTGGTAGAGATAGGCATTCTTCGGCTTCGAACGAATGGCGAGATTGATGTGCCTGATTTATTCCTTGCTGGTCTTGGTCTTAAACGAAGAGGTGGGGTAAAAAAGAAGTGAGAATAAAACCATGAATGCAACGACGACATTAATTTTAGGCGGCGGCTTTGGCGGCATCGTCACCGCCAACACGCTGCGCGGGCTTTTGCCGGCAGAGCACAAAATCGTTCTCATCGACAAGAGTGCCACATTCAACATCGGCGCGACCAAAACGTGGATCATGCTCGGCGAGCGCACGCCGGAGCAAGTGACGCACAACTTGAGCGCGCTGTCGAATCGCGGCATTGGCTTCGTGCAAGCGGAAGTGCAAAAAATTGATCCGGTAAAACGTGAAGTCGTAACGAGTAAAAAAACATTGTGCGGCGATTTTCTCGTGCTCGCGCTCGGCGCGGATATGAATCTGGGCAAAGTCCCCGGCCTGGAAGCCGCGGCGCAAACATTTTATACGCTCGATGGCGCGCTGCGTCTGTGCGAGGTCTTGCCGAAATTTGACCGCGGTGAGCTCGTCATGCTCATTCCCGCCACGCCCTTCAAATGCCCGCCCGGCCCCTACGAAGCCGCGATGTTGTTGCACGAGTATTTCACCAAGCGCGGCCACAGCGACAAGATCAAATTGAGCATCCACACCGTTGAGCCAACGCCGATGGGAACCGCCGGCCCGCAAATGGGACAGTTCATCCGCGGTGAAATGCAAAAACGCGACATTGCGCTCCACACCCAAAGGCGCTGCAAAAGCATCGACGTAACGAGCCGGCGCATCACCTTTGAAGATGGCAGCACCGCGCCTTTCGATTTGCTCATCGCCATCCCGCCTCACGAAGCGCCGCTACCGGTTCGCGCAGCCGGCCTCACCGACGCCAGTGGCTGGATTCCGGTTGATCCGAAAACGCTGAAAACGAGCGTGGACCGCGTCTACGCCATCGGCGATTTGTGCAAAGTGTCACTGCCCGGCCGTTTTAAACCCGAGATGCCGCTCGTGCTGCCCAAAGCCGGCGTATTCGCGGAGGCCCATGGCCGCGTGGTGGCGCATCAAATCGCTGCCGCAGCGCTCGGCAAAACCCCGTCTGAGGTTTATGACGGCAAAGGCTATTGCTACATCGAAATGGGCGACCGCCAAGCCCTTAAGGGCGATGGCGAGTTCTTTGCGCTGCCGCATCCCTACATGAACGCCCAGTCGCCAGACACCGCCATGTATGAAGCCAAATTCGCTTGGGCGGAGGATTGGGTAAGGAGATATTTATAGATTACAAATATATTGCCTTTGTGCAAGCTTTTCTCGTTCGGATTTTTTAAAAGCGCAAAATTTGCACGTTGCGAACAAAGGCAGGATTGTTATCTTTCCTCCAACTCAAAGTCCCATGATTTTCAATAATCGCAGTCTTGATGACGATTCCCGATTGGCGCGGCATGTACTTTGTATGACAGATATTGTTGTCTATGAAAACTGAATTGCAAAATGTCGGGCGGCGAGCGGCATGGCTGTTTAGCTTGATGATCGCCGTAATGGCGCCATCCGCGCCGGCGCAGGATAGCCTCAAAATCTCGAAGCATCCCGATTTCTCGACCGCCGATAAGGCCTTCACCTTCAATGAAACGCTTTATGTGCAGGTGAAATCGCCGCGTATTGATTACACCTACCTCGACAAGAATGAGCTTCATCTCAAACCTGCCGGCAGTGGCGATGAAGTGAATGGCGCTTTCATTAATCATTTCAACGGCACTTATGCCACAGCCGTGCCGTTGTCGTCGCTCGCGCGCTCAGAGAGCAACTGGGAATTTCGGGTGGAGATCAAAGACCGGCAAGACAACGGATTTAGAGCGCGCGCCAATCTCACCATTCAGAATGCGCCGCCCATCATTGTCGAGCTTGAAGGGCGAATCGAAGCACTGACCGCCAACTTTTTGCAGCTCTCCGGCCAAATGATTTTTGTGGAGGCTGCGACCACCGTCATGGAATTTGGCCAGCCGCTGAAGTTTGCGGATTTGCGCGTCAATTGGAAAGTTCATGCTCGCGCCGAGCGGCGCGCTGACAGGTTGTGGTGGGCGTTAACCATCGAGGTGCTCGATCGCGCCTCGACGAATGTTGTTGAAACGCGCGGCCGCCTGGCAAATCGGCAAGATTCGGTGATGATCGTGAACGACATTCGTTTTTGCCTTTCGGCGCAAACGGATTTGCGGGGGAAGGATAACGCGCTCATTACCTTGGCCGATTTTCGCGCCGGCATGTTGGTAGAAGCGAGCGGTACCACCCACATAAACGGCGAGGTCATTGCCGGCCGCGTCAAGATCGAAGACGACAACTTCGTCGATCAGGAAATTGAATTCACCGGCACGGTTGAGAGCGTGTTGGCTCGCGCGGCATTGCCGGATTCGATTCGAATTAATGGCGACCTTTTCGAAGTCGATGAGCAAACCGAATTGCGCGGTTTTAGAGACGAGCCGGTCAGGTTAAGCGATTGGGGTCCCGGCGAAAACGCTGAGATCAAGGCCAAGACGCGGCAGGGCCGGCTGCCATTGGCTCTGCAAATCAAGCGCCGGGAGCCTGGCGGTGAAGTGCAAGTGAAAGGCCAAATCGAGCGTTTGCAAGATTCCTCGCTCGTCGTGAGCGGCGTCGATTTTTTTCGCTCGGCCACCACGATCGTTCTCGACGATGAGAGCTTGCTGATTCCCTTCCCTGCGCTGCGGCTGGGACTTGATGTCGAAGTCCGGGCCAATCGTCAAGCCAACGGCCGCCTCGTTGCGACGCTGATCAAAATCGAAGACGATGGCGACGAGATCGAGTTGACGGGATTCATCGATGAATTGATGGACACGAGCATTGAGGTTGCCGGCTCTATTTTTCTTGTCAATAGCGCCACGAACGTGTTCGATCAAAGCGGCGTTCGCATCGCGTTTTTCACGCTGCGCCCCGGGATGCTGGTGGAAATTCACGGTACCCGGCGCTTTGACGGCTCGGTTGTCGCCACTGAAATTCGCATCGAAGATTTTTTTCTTGGAAACGATATCGAGCTGCGCGGCGCGATTGCGGCGCTCACCGCCAACGGCTTGCGCGTCACGGAAGTTGATTTCTTCACCGATGCCAACACGGTGATTCTCGACTTGACGGGTGCGCCGATTTCTTTGACCCAGCTTGCCGTCGGGATGATTGCCGAAATTCGCGCGAAATTTCTCGGCAATCGCTGGCTGGCTTCGCGCGTGAAAATTGAAGATGAAATTGATAACGAGATGGCGACGGTTGCCGCGATTGACAGCCTGAAGATGGGCGCTTTCCATACTCTCGGCCGCCTCGTACGGGGCGCCAATAACACGATTTACCTCGGCTTCAATAATGAGCCTATTGTCTTTGCCACCCTGCAAGTCAACGACGTGGTGTCAGTGCGGGGACGGGCGCTTCCGGACGGCTCATTCGTTGCTTTGCGGGTCAAGCGTGAGAATCGCAATATGAACGTGGCCGAAGCGTCCGGAAAGATCACGCAACGCGGCGCGGCGTCGGTCACCGTTGCCTCCATAACCTTTGCTGTAGATGCTGCGACCGGTTTCTTCGACGCTGAAAATCGCCCCATCACTTTCGCCGATTTGGCCGCCGGCCAGCTTGCCGAAGTGAGGGGAATCCGCCAAATCAACGGCGCGTTGGTGGCGAGCCGCATTCAACTGCAAAACCATCGCGTGCTGATCGGCATCGTCACCAGTTCTTTTTTCGGAACGGTCAACGTCGCCGGCTTACAGCACGTCAGCGCGTCGCAATCCGTGTTTATTGATGAGCAAAACCGTTCAATTAGCGCGAGCGAGGTCAGGCCCGGACAGCAAGTGCGGCTGGTTGCCAATGCCGCCGGTGGACAATGGGAGATTGTGAATTTGCGCATTCTCTTTAGCGGTAACGAGCCAACAACCGGCGCCGACGATTCGCCGCAAAATTCGCTGCCACGAAATTTCGTTTTATACCAAAACTTTCCCAACCCATTTTTCAGCGGGGTGCAGCTTAATGCCGCCACGGTCATTCGTTTTGCCTTGCCGCGTCCGGAAGAAATTTCATTGGCGATTTACAATCAGCTCGGTCAGAAAATTCGCACCATTTCGGCCGGGCGCTTGCCGGCAGGACTCCACGAGCGCTCGTGGGATGGCCGCGACGATTCCGGCGCGCAAGTGGCTTCGGGCGTTTATTTTTATCGGCTCCAAGCCGGGCAGCAAACAAAGATACAAAAGCTGATCGTGATCCGGTAATGACGATGCTTTTTCTCACCTCGCAATTTAACTTTTGCTTGCCGTGTCTTTGTCATGTATTTTGGTTGGGGCGAAACATAACAAAACGAAAGATTTTAATGAGTTTGAGATTTTCTTGCGTCAACGCCGCATCACTGTAAGAACCGTGAAAAATATGGGCGCCATTAGGAATGTATTCAGCCAGGCCAGGTCTTTCTAACTCGCGGTTCAATAACTCAGCGAATCGGTCGAGGTTTTTGTCGGTTAAGTTCGTTTGTTCATTTGTTTGCATAGTATTCATCCTCATAAGCCTTGCGGTAAGTACGCCAAAACTGTTTTATGTGTGCAATGGCGTCAGTTAAAGCCAAGTTCTTATCGACAACCAGTTGAAAAACTTTTTATAAGCACAATCTATTTCAAAAGCAAGAAGAAACCTCCTCTAAATTACCACGCAATCCCATAATCATCCCCATGATTGCTCGCGCCGCCCCAGAACGTGCCGTGTTGCCAATCGAAATAAATCGCCGTAATCGGCCCGGAAGTCCTTCTTCTGTATTCCAATTTGTATCCCATTTTCGCCAGCTCCGCCCTGACCCATTGCGGAACTTCTTCATTCAGCGTGAGACGGCCCGGCTTGGTGTCGTGCTTGTCAAACGAGTCGCGCATCTGATAACTCGTGATGTTGGGCGCTTCGCACGCTTCCTGCACGTTCATCCCGAACTCCACCATATTCAGAAAAAATTGCAGCAGGTTCTGATCCTGCGTGTCGCCGCCCTGCACCGAGAAAGCGAGAAAAGGCTTGCCCTCTTTGATCGCCAGACTTGGCGTCAACGTCGCTCGCGGTCTCTTGCCCGGCGCCACGACATTAAACGGATTTTCACTTTCATCCAGAACAAAACTCTGCATGCGCTGGCTCATGCCGATGCCGGTCTTGCCGGCGATGCACGCCGGAACCCAACCGCCGCTCGGCGTCACGGAAATCACCCAGCCTTCTTTATCCGCTGCTTGAATCGAAGTGGTGCCGGCGAAAAAGCTTTCGTCATTCACCCGCGAAGTTCTGGCCGTGTCGATATTCGACCACTTTTGCAAATAGTGCGTGAAGGGATTTTTCTTTCCCTCGAACGGATACGGATCGCCGGGTTTGGCGTCGGGATCATTCTTCTCCGAGTCGATCAGCTTGGCGCGTTCTTTCGCATATTCTTTGGAGAGCAATCCTCGAATCGGCTCTTCCGGCGGAAAATAAGGATCGCCGTAGTAGAAATCCCGATCAGCAAAAGCCAGGTTCATGGTTTGATAAAGCGTGTGGATATACTTGGCGCTGTTGAAGCCCATCGCTTTCAGATCGAAATTCTCCAACACGTTCAGCGCTTGCAACATGACCGGGCCTTGCACCCAGCACGTGAGCTTGTAAACCTCGATACCCTTGTAAGTCGTCATCACCGGCTCTTCGAGATGGACTTTCCAATTGGCCAAATCTTCCATCGTATGCAACCCGCCCTGTTCGCGCGAGCCGTGGACAAACTCTTGCGCAATGTCGCCTTTATAAAAGCGTTCGTAAGCCGCGTAGATGGCCTCTTTCCGGTTTTTGCCCTCAGCAAGGGCTTCTTGTTCGGTTTCGACGAGTTTGGTAAGCGTGCTCAGCAAGTCGGGCTGACGGAATATTTCTCCCTGATACGGGGCTTCACGCTTCTCGCCGAGGTGAGTGAGAAAAACTTTTTTGGAATAAGGCCATTGCTTGATTCTGGCTTTTTCCCGCTCGATACGATTGGCCGTATCATCTTCTATCGGATAGCCCTCCGCCATCTGCATCGCCGGCTCCAGCACCTGCTTCAGGCTCATCGTCCCAAACTCGGCCAGCATCGTCATCAGCCCTCCGGGCGTGCCAGGCGTTACCGCGGCCAGTGGGCCATATTCGGGCGGATAGTTCATCTTTTTCTTCTTGAAAAATTCCGGCGTCGCGCCGGTCGGAGCCACGCCAAGCGCATTGATGCCGATGACTTTTTTGGTGTGGGGATTATAAATGAGCGCCTGTGTTTCTCCGCCCCAGCTCAAAACGTCCCACATCGTGCAGGTGGCGGCAAGCATGGCGCAAGCTGCGTCGATGGCGTTGCCGCCGCGCTCAAAAATTTTGGCGCCAGCGGTCGCACCCAGCGGCTTGCCGGTGATCGCCACCCAGTGCCGGCCATGCAGCACGGGCTTTTGAGTTTGGGCGTGGCTTATACCGTTCGCGGTAAAAAAAGAAATCAGCAGAAGCGAAACGGCGATCCACTTCTGGCGGAATGAAATGGGTATTGAATACATTTCGCGCGCTCCTTTCACTAAGTCGGTTGACCTAAATGGCCTGACAGTCATTGCTTGGAAAGTGCATGATGTGGAATTTATTTTACCAGAAATGAATGTCATTGTCAAGTGCTTTTTGTAATAACCGCTTGACGTTGGGCTTTTGCTGAAGTATATTGTTTTACCTTGTCGTCAACAGAAACGAGCCATAAATGGACGATCATCTCACGCCCGAATTGAAGCGCGTTATCGGCTTGCCCGACGCGACCGCGATGGTCGTGGGAACGATCATCGGCGCTTCCATCTTCGTGCAGCCGTCCGAGATCACCAGTCACGTGCCCTCCATTGCGGGCGTGTTGCTCGTCTGGATTATCTCGGGAATTTTGACGTTGTTCGGCGCGCTGGTGTGCGCGGAGCTGGCTTCAATTTTTACCCAGAGCGGCGGCGTTTATGTTTACTTAAAAGAAACCTATTCGCCGGCGCTCGGCTTCTTGTGGGGCTGGGCGATGTTCTGGACGATGCACTCCGGCATCATCGCCGCAATTGCGGTGATCTGCGCCAGATACGTCGCTTATTTCATTCCGATGGGGGACGCCGCTACGAAGGGCGTTGCTATTGCGGTAATTTTGATTCTCTCTGCGGTGAATTACCTTGGGGTGAAACACGGCAGCACGCTGCAGGCGCTTTTTACTTTGGGCAAAGTGGCGGTGATACTCGCCATGATCGTGCTGGGTTTTGCGCTCGGCCCCCGTGTGCCGGTAAATGCTGCGCCGGCGGATCTTTCGGCTGCGCCAATCAATCTCCAGGAATTTGCACTGGCGCTCGTCGCCGGGCTTTTTGCTTTTGGCGGCTGGCACATGGTGACGTACAACGCCGAAGAAACCGTCAATCCGCGGCAAACGATCCCCCGCGCCCTCGTGCTCGGAACGATGATCGTTACGGTCTGTTACATTGCATTGAATGCCGTCTACTTGCACGTTCTACCGCTGGCCACCGTCGCCGCTTCGACCCGTGTTGCCGCCGACGCCGCCAACGCCGTGCTCGGTTTCGGCGGCGGCGCCATCATGTCGGGTCTCGTCATCTTTTCGACCTTCGGCGCGCTGAGCGGCATCATTCTCTCCGGGCCGCGCGTCTATTTCGCCATGGCCCGCGACGGCCTGCTGTTTCGCTGGCTCGGCGAAATTCATCCGCAATTTCACACGCCGCATCGCGCGATTCTGGTGCAGGCAATCTGGTCTGCGGTTCTCGTCGGCACCGGCACGTACCGCGCGCTGTTCACCCGCGTCATTTATACCGAATGGATTTTTTTCGGCGTTATGGCCATCGGGCTGTTTATTTTGCGCCGGAGGCCGAATGTCGCGCGGCAGTACGCCGTTTGGGGTTATCCGCTCGTGCCGGGCGCGTTCATTGTCTCCGCCTTTGCGATCGTGTTGAATCAAATCCGGTCGGACGCCGCTGAAAGCATGTTGGGATTGTCTTTCGTGCTGATCGGCTTGCCGGTTTATTATTTTTGGGCAAAGCACAACGCGGGCAAGTCGCAACCAAATCAGATTTTCCCCAACGGATGAATTAAGACCAGCGGATATTTTATCCGTTGGTCTTAATTCATCCGTTGGAGATTTTTTTATTCCGTTTGCTAATGTTCAACGTCAAGGAGACAGCATGACGATCATCGATTTCCACAATCACTTTTATCCACCGGAATATCTCCAGGCGATACAAACCGGCCCCAGCAATGTGAAAGTGACGTTCGATGCGGAAAAAAATCCGTTGCTGCACTATCCCGGCGATTACAACATCGCCGTGCCGGGACATCGGGACATCGCTTACCGGGCTACAGTTCTGGAGAAGGCCGGCGTCGATAAGCAGATTTTGACTTTCACTTCGCCGGGAACGCACATCGAGTGCCCTGCGCGCGCGGCAGAACTGGCGCAAATGGTCAACGATGCCCTGGCGAAAATCAAAGATGTGCGCCGCGATCGATTTACTGCCCTTGCTACCCTGCCATTGAACGATCCCGCGGCCTCGGCTAAGGAATTCGAGCGCGTCACCTCTGAATTGGGATTCAAAGGGGTCATGCTTTTCAGCAACGTGAACGGAGTCGCACTGAGCGACGAGCGCTTCTGGCCGCTTTACGAAAGAGCGAACGAATTGAGCGCGGTCTTTTACATCCATCCCATCCATCCGGTCGGCGTCGAAGCGATGCTGGATTATTGGCTCATGCCGTTGCTTGGATTTACTTTTGACACGACGCTGGCTGCGGCGAAATTGGTTTTTAGCGGCGTCGTGGCGCGCTTTCCAAAAATCAAATGGGTTTTGGCTCACCTCGGCGGCGCCATCCCGTATCTGGCCGAACGCCTGGATCGCGGCTATTACGCCTTTGAAGACTGTAGAAAGAATATCCATCGGCCGCCAAGCGAATATCTAAAAGAATTTTATTACGACACGGTGAACTTCGACGTGAACGCATTGCAGCTCGCGATAGATTTTGCCGGCGTCGACCATATCGTTGCCGGCAGCGACTACCCGCATCAGATCGGCAGCCTGGAAAAGATGCTCGGCAGCATCGAGGCGCTGAGTCTATCGCCCGAGGCGAAAGCAAAAATTTTGGGCAAAAATACAGCCGAGCTGCTGGGGTTGAATTCGGATGAAAATCATGTACCAGCCGCCGCCTTGGACCGATAAGGCAAAACCAATTAGGCAAGACAATTTTGGGCAAAACAATTAAACATCTTTCTGGTAATCATTTTGTCGTGAACTTTCTTGCATTCGTTTCTTCCCACACTTCATTCTGTGGACGTTAAATATTTTATCTGTTTGGTTGTTTCCATCTGTTGGAGTAATTGTTTTTGATAAAATGCGGCCACTCAAGAACCCGTTGTGATTCGTACGCGTTATCATTAGCACGGAGGAAATCATGCCGAAACGAAATGGCGTTACAACGCTGGTGTTATCTGCTTTCATTTTTCTGAGTATGGACTCCGCCAATGGGCAACGAATTGATCATACCCGTTTAGAATGGCTTGCCAATCAATATGGCAAAGCCTCATTCACAGAACTTCGTGAAAGCTTGAGCATACCGAACGACGCCCATTTTCCCGAGCACGTGGAAAAAAATCTGCAATGGATGGAAGCGGCCCTCAAGAAAAGAAATTTCCGCACCACGGTTCTCACTACGCCGGGCACGCCGTTGCTGCTGGCGGAATATCCGGTAAAAAATGCTGCGAAGGCGGTACTGGTTTATCTGCAAGTGGACGGCCAACCGGTTGACCCTTCCCAATGGCATCAGAAAAGCCCTTATATTCCGGTGCTGAAAAAATTTGACGGAACGCAGTGGCAGGAAATCGCCTGGGAGAATCTCGGCAAAGAAATCGATCCGGAATGGCGGATATTCGCCCGCTCGGCTTCGGACGCCAAAGGCCCGATCCTCATGTTTCTCACCGCGCTCGATGCCATTCACGCCGAGCGGATTGCACCCACTTTCAATCTCAAAGTCATTCTTGATTTTGAAGAAGAACGCGGCTCGCCGAATCTTCCATTTGCCGTGGAAAAATATAAAGACCGGCTCAAAGCCGATATGCTGATCATCTTCGACGGCCCGCGACACATTAGCAACCGTCCCACGCTAACCTTCGGCGCGCGGGGAATTGCGACCATCGAGCTGAAGGTTTTCGGGCCGAAAGTTCCTCAGCATAGCGGACATTACGGCAACTATGTACCGAATCCGGCGCAACGTCTCGCGCGCCTGCTGGCTTCCATGGAGGATGAAGACGGCAAAGTAAACATCGCGGGATTTTATGACGGCGTCCAAATCGACCAAAAAACTTTGAACGTCATGGCGCAGGTGCCGGATGACGAAAACGATCTCAAGCGCAAATTGGGCATTGCTCAAAGCGACAAGGTCGGCCGCACTTATCAGGAGTCGCTGCAGTATCCTTCGTTGAACATCCGAGGCATGGCTTCCGGATGGGTGGGCGACGAAGTCCGCACCATCATTCCGAGCACGGCGCTGGCCGAATTGGACGTGCGGCTGGTGCCGGAAACGGACGCCGAACGATTGATCGGCTTGATCAAGCAGCACGTTGAAAATCAGGGATATTATCTGGTCGCAAGCCCGCCGACTGACGAGGAGCGCGCGAAGCATCCCAAGATCGCTTCTTTCAATTATAATATTTCCTACGCCGCCTTCCGCACGCCGATTGATTCCGAAGCTGGGGGATGGTTGAGCAAAGCCATGATCCGGGCTTTCAATGAAGAACCGATTAAAATTCGCATGTCCGGCGGCTCAATACCGATATCGCCTTTCATCAACACCCTGGGCATACCTGCTGTTACGGTGCCGACGGTTAATCGCGATAACAATCAACACAGTCCCAATGAAAATCTCAGAGTGGGAAATTATATCGAGGGCGTGAAGACGTTTTTGGCAATACTGACGCAGAAATTTGATTAAGAAAATAATTCTAATAGTTTTTATTCCCAACGGATTGAAGAACCCAACTGAAGAGCTTTTTACAGTTGGGTTCTTCAATCCGCTGGAGAAACTTCTTTATGCTACCCCGATTTTGCACTGTAAGGCTAAAACCGCCACCCAATTGATTTCATCAACTAATGGATAAAGGAGTGTGCCAATGATTCATCTCAATCTTCGCGCAAAAACTTCACTTATCCGTTGCCACGTTCCGTGGGCCGCCCTTATCCCACTCGTGCTGTCTCCGCTCGCCGGCTGCTCCGATGCCGGAAAATCTTTTCGCGTGGCGGTGATTCGTTACCAACATGAAACCTGCACCTTCTGCCCGGGCGGAGATACGGAGGTGCAGGACTGGACTCGAATTCGGCCGCCGCTGGAAGGAGACGAAGTTTTGGAGGCAGATGCTTACATCAAAGGGTTCGTCCGGCAGTCGCGGGATTACGGCGACATCGAGCTGCTCGGCATCAACTCGCCTTACGAGGTTTTTGGCGGTTCTTCTCGAAGCTGGAATTCACTGGAAAGCTTCGAGCACTTCATGGGCCTCATCCTGGCGGATCTCCGCAAGAAAATGCCGGTGGATGGCGTCTACCTTGCCCTTCACGGCGCCCTGGCAGTCCGTAACGTCCCTCGGCCCGAGGCGGAAATCGCGCGGCGCGTTCGGGAGCTTGTAAGTGAGCGCGTCCCGATTGTCGGAACATTCGACCTGCACGGAAACGAAGATGAGGCGTTCCTGCGCTGGGCGAACGGTGCCTTCGTGACCAAACGCTTTCCTCATTACGACGCGCACCTCCAGGGAGAGCGGGCGGCGCGTTTTCTGCGCAAGATCATGCGCGGAAATTATGCGCCCACGACCGCTACGCGCAAACCTCCGGTGATTACCGCAACGGTTCTGCAATGGACCGGCAAGTCTCCGTCGATGGATATTATGGAACGCGCCCGGCGCTGGGAAGCGCGCGAACCGGACGCCTACGTGAGCATTTTTTATGGATACCCGTGGTCCGACGTTCCGGACGTGGGAGCGACGGTCCACGTCATGACCAACAACGATCAAGTGTTGGCGGATAAAATTGCCGACGACTTGGCCGAATTCATCTGGCGAGTCCGCGCAGATTTCGCCCACGGAGATTTCCCGATGCCCGAAGAGGCCGTTCGCAAAGCCCAACGCGCCATCGCCTCAGGTGCCACGCCGGTGGTGCTGGCGGACTATTCAGATCGTCCTGGGGACGCCACCTGGATTCTCCAGCAGCTCATCAGCCAAAAAGTGAGCCGCGTTCTCTACGGCGCGCTTCGCGACGAGCGAGCGCTTGATTCGCTGGCGGCGCGGAATGCACGCCCCGGGGATGCTTTCGATATGGAAGTCGGAGGCTTCACGGGTCCTCAAGCCGGAGCGCCGGTTCGCATCACCGGAACCGTCCGGCACTTTGGGCCGCAATGGCATTACGAGCGCGTCGCCGCTATCGAGTTCGGAGACAACAACATGCTCATTCTAACGCCGGCTTACGAACAAATCATCTACCCCGAGCGGCTTCGCTTCGGCCCGGTCGAACCGGGGGCGTATCAAGTTTTTGTGGTAAAGTCTCGGGCGCACTTTCGGCGCGGCTTTGACGAAACCGGATATGCCAAGACGATTCTGGTTGTCGATGCGCCCGGTCCCTGGGTGGGCACGACGCGGCTGGACGCTTTGGATTACCAGCACGCGCCCATTAAACAGCTTTATCCATTTGGAACACCGAATTGGAAGCCAAATGAATGATCGAGGAGGTTCAACTTTAAAGTGGCGAGGAGCCACCTTCGTTTAGCCAAAGAAATCCAGTAGATCGATTTTGGCTTGTTGGGATTGTACACGCTCGCCGCGTTTGCAGGAGCATTTGTGAGGTTTTTGCGGTATGAAGTGAGGTGAGACTGAATATTGCGGTTGAGCGAATCTATGCTGCCTTGACGAATTGCGATTTTGCCACGAATTCTCCATAAGCCCATTTGAGCAAATCTTTAAAATGAATTCCCCGCAAGCTGGAGCCATAAACATTGAAGGTGCAATCAAACTCCGGCAACTGGATGCTTTTGCTGTCCAGCTCGTGAACGGAGTCGGCAAAATCCATTGCTTCAACTCCTACAATCGCCTTGGGGTTGTGCTTTTCATGGAATACGAGAAAGCTGTGATTATATCCCATCGTTCTCGTTTCAACTTCTCGCTCTGGCAGAATACTGATAGACAGAACATCCTTTTCAGGCGAGTATTCCAGTCTGACGCTTAATTCTCTGGCCATAGCTTCTTGCCCTGTTTGTTTTTGATGAGCGTTTCTTCGTTGGGAAGATAAAATGTCTTGAATTTGTGGATTCTTTGAAAATTGCTGAAATCAATCGTGGGCTCAACAACTACTTTGCAAGCCTCGCCCTGTGTGTCGTTGCCGTCTTTGAAACAAGTATTGATGTAGACTTCTGTGGTGGATTTTGTTTTGCGACTCTCCGAAACGCTTTCCCTAATTTCTTCGGGATTGCAAAGGGTCTCTTTGATATAGCGCAGCCTTTTCAACCGCATACCGCCGTC
>JAKEEU010000082.1 GCA_022616415.1 Candidatus Zhuqueibacterota bacterium
AAGACACGGCGACAGTCGCTACGGCAGCAAAGGCCGGCCGGATGAATGTCTGAATCGAACCCTTGTAGGATTAAACTGCGTTGGAATTATTTTACAAAAATGGGTTCTATTTTGTCTGAATCGAACCCTCGTGGGATTGAACCAGCGCCATTTTTGCGCTGTTCTGTGCGCAAAAACGGCGTCTGAATCGAACCCTCGTTGGGTTGAAACTGAGTTAGAATTATTTTACAAAAATGGGATCAATTTTGTCTGAATCGAACCCTCGTGGAATTGAAACCGCGCCATTTTTGCGCTGTTCTGTGCGCAAAAACGGCGTCTGAATCGAACTCTCGTGGGATTGAAACTGGGCCACAATTATTTTACAAAAATGGCATGCATTAGTCTGAATCGAGCCATCGTCGGATTGAAACTTCGCTTTGCCTACGAAATGGGGGACAGATTGCTGGGTCTGAATCGAGCCATCGTCGGATTGAAACCCGACATCCAGTCACCTACGTCCTATATGTCCTATATGTCCGAACCGTCTGAATCGAACCATCATTTGAGTTAGCTTGAGCGTTGGAATCGAAGCCTGATGCTGAAGCCAGGGCGACTTAATCACCACCTGTCCATTCCGTCCACCATGTCCACCCCGTTGGAATCGAAGACCCGACGATGAAGAGATGGCGACAGTCGCTATGGTAGCAAAGGCCGGATGGGTGCATCGTGGGATTGAAACAAAATGATGAGTTTTACAAAGTGATACAAAATTGAGTCTGAATCGAACCCTCGTTGGATTCAAACACAAACCATTTAGCGCTATTCTCAGCGCCAAATGGCGCCTGAATCGAACCATCATGAAAATGAAACTGAGTTAGAATTATTTTACAAAAAATAAAATGGAGTGCATTAGTCTGAATCAAACCATCGTGGAATTGAAACATCAAACCCCCGGAGTGGGGCTGATCCTGGGTTCCTCGTTTGAATCGAAGCATCAATCAAACAAGAAAAACAAAAGCGCACGCCAAGAAGTGGCTCGACTGAGCTCGCCGAAGTCTGAGCTCGCCGAAGTGGCTCGATTGAGCTCGTCGAAGTCTGAGCTCGCCGAAGTCAGAGACGCAAAGATTCGCAAAGTCTTCCAAAGACCAAGCAATAAGCTCGACCGTTAGAAGGTTTTTCTCTGCGTTACCCTACGGGCGTAGCCTTTGCGACTTTGCGGCTTTGCGTGAAAGCTTTTCTTCGCTTGCCGCCGGGCTTGGCGTTTGCCCAGCCGAATTTGCCCTTCCTCATTCAAGAAATCATCGACAGGCTTTTGGCCTGAGACGCGGCGCTCGAACCGGTAAAGCCTGTGCAAAGAAACAAAAAATTTTAGAAGGCAAAACCATTTTGGGCAAAACTATTAAAATAATTGTTTTGCCCCTAATAGTTTTGCCTTTGGCTTTGTAAAGCAACTTGCCGCATTCTCATGCGGTTACGGGTATATTTTTCATTGGCGTTGCAAAGGGAAACAACCTGCGGCTGCCGCGAGTGGGGTACACAAGCTGACGATTGACTCTGCTCCGCAAGGCGCTGAGGCGACGCCACCAACGATTGCCGGACGGGTTGGCGCTGCAGCGCTCGGCGCTACGGCTTTTCATCTTTAACACGGAGCAACTGAGAAAGGGAGATTGCAGGGAGATTTTCTACGCGTTGAGCAATTCTGCCTCGACTTGCTCAATCGGGATGGTCTTGGTTGATTGCAATCTTTGCTTGAGAAAAGAGAGAAATTTATGGCTGCGCCGTATAAGCTCGACCTCAGTTTCAAAGTCATCGGCGAGTGTTAAAAGAAAATTATCGCCGTTGTCTTCAAAAATCAAAACACCCTCTGTTCTTGCCATTTCAATAAGGTCGCGAACTGAGGGTTTCTCGTTCGATAGATTTATTGTCTTCATATTTCTATCTCCTGGCCTCGGACGTAAAGTGTGTTGTGTACCTTGTGGCCGATTGCGCCAATCTTTACCAGATCGCCTTGTTCAACATCGTAGAATACGCGGTATTTCTGAACACATAGCTCCCATGATCCCAACGGATTTTCCTCCAACGGTTTGCGATGACGCGTTTCTATTAACGGCTCGTAGCTCAAGTTTGCTTTAATAGCATCAAGGATTATTCGGCGCTCGTGGACACGAAACCAACTAAGATCTTCTTTCGCGTCCTCGGTTAGCTCGATTCGATATTTCATAAATATCTGCGGCTATAGATTTGAAGCGTCTTTCATAAGATAAATAACGGCGGGGTCTTTGTCAATACGAATTATCGGGCGCCGGCAACAATCTTAGCTTGCCGCCGGGCTTCGCGTTTACCCAGCCGAATTTGCCCTTCCTCATGCAAGAAATCATCGGCAGGCTTTTGGCCTGAGACGCGGTGCTCGAACCAATAAAAGAAGCAATATTAAGTTGCTTGAACAAAAGTCAAGACAGAAAAATGAAGGACAGAAAGATGGCGTTTGACTTGTATCAGGGTAGTGTTTGACGATAGCGGGAGGCAACAAACTGCAATCATTTTTCTGTCCTCCATCTTTCTGTCTTTTGACTGATTTTGTAAAGCAACTTGCCGCCTTCTCATGCGCTTGCGGATATATTTTTCATTCTCACTTCATCGGATGCCGGCAGTGGCAACAAAACCGCAAGCCTGCCGCCGTTTCAATGGCCGCCAAGTGGAAAATAGTTTTTTATCTCATGCCGCCAATTGTGGGATTGAAACAATTCAAGCGCTAATTTGACGCTGTTCTGAGCGCCAAAGTCTGAATCGAGCCATCGTGGGATTGAAACCCGATATCCCGTCACCTATGTCCTATATGTCCGAACAGTCTGAATCGAACCATCGTGGAATTGAAACATCAAACCCCCGGAGTGGGGCTGATCCTGGGTTCCTCGTTTGAATCGAACCATCGTGGAATTGAAACAATTCAAGCGCCAATTTGGCGCAGTTTTGTGCGCCAAGTTTGAATCGAGCCATCGTGGGATTGAAACCCGACATCCCGTTACCTATGTCCTATATGTCCGAACGGTCTGAATCGAACCATCGTGGAATTGAAACAATTCAAGCGCCAATTTGGCGCTGTTCTGAGCGCCAAAGTCTGAATCGAACCCTCGTGGGATTGAAACCCGGCATCCTGTCACCTATGTCCTATATGTCCGAACAGTCTGAATCAAACCATCGTGGAATTGAAACATCAAACCCCTGGAGTGGGGCTGTTCCTGGGTTCCTCATTTGAATCGAAGCATCAATCAAACAAGAAAAACAAAAGCGCACGCCAAGAAGTGGCTCGACTGAGCTTGCCGAAGTCAGAGACGCAAAGATTCACAAAGTCTTCCAAAGACCAAGCGATGAGCTTGACCGTTAGACGATTTTTCTCTGCGTTCCCTTTGCGACTTTGCGGCTTTGCGTGAAAGCTTTTCTTCGCATGCCGTCGGGCTTGGCGTTCACCCAGCCGAATTTGCCCTTCCCCATTCAAGAAATCATCGACAGGCTTTTGGCCTGAGACGCGGCACTCGAACCGGCAAAATGGGTGCAAAAAGCAACTTGCCGCATTCTCATGCGGTTGCGGGTATATTTTTCATTGGCGTTGCAAAGGGGAACAACCAAGAAAAGCAAAAACGCACGCCAAGACGCAGAGACGCAAAGATTCGCAAAGTCTTCCAAAGACCAAGCAATAAGCTTGACCGTTGAAAGATTCTTCTCTGCGTTACCTTTGCGACTTTGCGGCTTTGCGTGAAAGCTTTTCTTCGCTTGCCGCCGGGCTTGGCGTTTGCCCAGCCGTATTTGCCCTTCCTCATTCAAGAAATCATCGGCAGGCTTTTGGCCCTGAGACGCGGCACGAACCGGTAAAATGGGTGCAAAAAGCAACTTGCCGCATTCTCATGCGGTTGCAGGTATATTTTTCATTAGCGTTGCAAAGGGAAACAACCTGCGGCTGACGCGAGTGGGGTACACAAGCTGACGATTGACTCTGCTCCGAAAGGCGCTGAGGCGACGCCCCCAAAAGTAACCGGAAGGTTTGGTGCTGCGGCGCTTGGCGCAACGGCTTTCATTCTGGCTTCGTATAATAACAGTGGTGGCAACAAAACTGCAAGACCGTCGCCGTTTCAATGACTGCTAAAAGACAAATAAATTAAACATTCAAACGGTACTTTTATGCAAATGAACTCATTCACGGCAAATTCATTTGACGAACTAATTGCCTTCTTGAAAGAATCTGCTATTGCTGTTCCACTTAACTCCGAAGGAAGAACTACTCAGCATGTAGAGAAGTGGTCAATGTATAGAATGCTTTCTACATTGTCACACAACCAATATTTCAATTTCCCATTAACGATAGTTCATAGAGATAAACCAGACTTCGAACTTCTACAGCCCGAGTTCAGTATTGGGATTGAGATAACCAAAGCAACTTCGGAACAATTCGAATGGGCGGTAGCCTTGCGTGACAAGCATTTCCCAGACGCCTTTTTGGATCTATCCCATTTCAAATGGGGGGCGCCTCAGAAATCTAAAAAAGAAATTCTTAAGATTCTTGAAGTTTCGCAATATCGTCTTACCGGCCCAGAAATGTATGGGTATCAGATTGAAAACGAATGGGCCAAAGGCATACACGAATGCCTATCAATTAAGACCCAAAAGTTGAATGGGAAAGAGTTTAACTCATTCGACAAGAATTGGCTGCTAATTTATGACAACCTCCGCACCGCAGGATTTAATGATCAGATTGCGGCTGAATGCTTATTGAAATTATTAGGGACCTACTGGCAAGACCGATCTGAGCACAGACTAAAATTTGATAGAATTTTAATCGAATCAGGAAAATATTTCCTTCTGATTACGGAAGCCGAATTAATTAAACTTAAAATTGTAGATCTATGGCAATAAGCGTATAACCTATTTTACATTAAGCATAGATCAAGGACTTGTCAAAATGAGCAACTATAGCGGCTACTTATTCTTAGTTGATGAAGCACAACGCGCACGGTCAATAGAGGAGCATATCCACCAAGATAAAACTTTCACTGACACGATTAGCGCTCTCGATTGGCAGACAAAACAAGCCGAAATTTTTTTCATCGCTCTCAATGGATGGTCTATTCATTGTGCGGCTTTAGTACGTCGAAGGCGTCGTGTTGCAACACAAAAATACCTAATTCGGTTTTCAAATTTTGTCGAGTTTGAACCAGCTATTTCAATCAGTGAAATTCAGGACCATTTGCAACGGCAAATCAAGCATTATTTCATCCACTCATCAAGTGGCATGGGGTCACGTGTTCCCCTTGAGACGTGGCAAATTTTTTTTGATGCCGTTAAAAAACTCAGACGTAATAAATCATCTGACTTGGACAGATTGGATAAATTGCGAGAACAGCAACCAGATTTTTTTAAACGGCAAGGGTTTGAAATAGTTGTACACGAAAGAGACGCCATTAATCTTGCATTACGAATGGCAGGCTTTGATCAATCCGAACTTTTGGACTGGAATCCGCCGGATGGAGAATTAGCACCTTTTCTATGCGGTCTGCGTGGTGCTATTCTGAAAGAAGATCAAATGATTAATCATGATACAAAGGTTTTTGGGGATTGGACAAGAATTAAAGATGACCAAGTTGGGACCGCTATATTTCAACATGATAAAGAGCGTTTGACCGTTATGAATGTTAATAGGCACGATTTAGAAGAAACGCTTGGTGTTGACTTGCTTTATTACCTGCACAAATACGAGTCATATGTTATGGTGCAATACAAGCGCATGACTAAAGAAGGTAAAGTATTGTGTTACAGGCCAACTGATAAATCATATCGTCGCGAAATACAACGAATGCACGACTCTGAGCGTAGTTTCCAAATAGACAAGCATCCGTTCACACTAAACGAATACAGATTGCATCCTGGCGTTTTTTATTTCAAACTCTGTCCAGCGGAGATACTTGAACCTACATCTGCCGACATGATTCCGGGAATTTACTTACCGCTAGATTATTGGAAGATTTTGGTAGATTCGTCTAACATCACTGGCCCTAATGAGGGAAAACGTATCACATATGAAAACGTTGGGCGATACTTCAATAATACATTTTTTGTTGAGTTGGTGAAAACAGGGTGGATTGGTTCAATGGTGAGCGCGAAGGATGTGATTACGAAAATAATTCAAGAATCTATCGAAAATAAAAAATCGGTGATTTTAGCGGCCAAAAATTAAGCCAATTGAAACCAAAGAGCCACTTCACACATGCAGGGATAATATGCAAAGATTAGTTTGCTGTTTTATACTATTTGTCATCTCTGTTTTGCACAATAATATAGTTAGTGCCCAAACTGGACGCCGACTTGTTCCTGAAAATGGTACGCCGGGAGACGAATTCGGATATTCTGTAGGAATTGATGGCGACTTTGCTGTTGTAGGAGCATATTTCGACAGCGGTGCGGGCGAGAGATCGGGTTCGGTTTACATTTTTAGACGTGATGGAACGAGATGGAAACAAAAAGTGAAACTCACGGCTAACGACGCTCACGCAGGTGACTTATTTGGTTGTGCTGTGTCAATCAGTGGGAATTATCTCGTGGTCGGGGCAAGAAACGATGATGATGCTGGAGGCGACGCCGGATCTGCGTATATCTTCAATCTCGTTGATACCACGTGGATACAGAAAACTGAATTATTCGCAAACGACGCTACGAACGATGATAATTTCGGAACCTCCGTTTGTATGAATGGGGACTACATCGTTATCGGAGCTCATCATGCAACACCGCCAGGAGCGGCTTATATTTTTGCTCGAACACAGACAGGTTGGAGCCAAGTAGCCAAACTCACTTCAACTGATGCAACGGGAGGCGATGAATTTGGATGTTCTGTGGCAATGAGCGGCGATTATTTAGTGGTCGGTGCTAAGCTTCATGATCAAGCTGAAAATAATGCCGGTGCCGCGTATGTCTTCAAGCGCAGTGGAACCGTTTGGCTTCAAGAGGCCAAGCTCATCCCCCCAGACGCAAAGGCGGATGATCACTGGGGTGGTGCTGTTTCAATAAGCGGTGAATACGTTATTATCGGAAATCGTGATCAGGACGTTTCGACCGGCGGGACGGCTGCGGCACATATTTTTAAACGAATCGGAACAAATTGGAATCATGAAACAAAGTTAATCCCAGGCGATGTTGGGACAGTTGGGACCTTTGGATTTTCAGTATCCATAAGCTCAGGCTATGCGTTGGTTGGTGCACCAACTGCAGGTTCTACTTATCTTTTTCAATATGACGGAGCAAATTGGAAGCAAAGTATAAAGTTTAGTCTGGGTGGAATTTCGGTTGCAATGGATAGAACGTCGGCCGTGGTAGGAGGAAATGCAGCTTATGTGTATGTATTGCCCAATGCACCTCCGTATGCTCCTCAAAACTTACAAGCCACCGCTGGCGACGGGCAGATCAGTTTGAAATGGGATGCCAACGCCGAAGCGGATTTTCTGCGCTATCGTATCTACGGCGGAACAACGCCTAATCCAACGACCAAAATTGATTCTGTTGATGGTGCTGCGAATGCGACGAAAATCATCAAAAATCTGATCACTGGCACGACTTATTATTTCCGCATTACGGCAGTGAATATGGCTCTCCAAGAAAGCGGATTCTCTAATGAAGTAAGCGCCGTGCTAACAACTGATACGCCACCAGCCGCGCCGCAAGGTTTGACCGCCATCGCCGGTGATCGGCAAATCACCTTAAAATGGCGGCAAAACACCGAGGCGGATTTTCTGCGCTATCGCATTTATCGCGGCACCTCGCCCAATCCGATCACGAAAGTTGATTCCACCAACGGCATCGCCGATACGACGAAAACCTTTGCCGGCTTGACCAACGGCACGAGATATTATTTCCGTATCACGGCGGTTGACCAAAATCTCAATGAAAGCGGCTACTCCAACGAGGTGAGCGCCATCCCATTTGGCGACCAATTCACCAAAATCACCACCGGCGCTATTGTTAATGACGGCGGTGAATCCCGTGGCTGCAGTTGGGCTGACTATGACAACGATGGCGATTTGGATTTGTTGGTCACGAATCGAGAGCAAAACAACGTCTTGTATTCCAACAATGGCAACGGCACATTTGCCAAGATCACCCAAAGCGTAATTTTCACCGATGGAGGAAATTCACGCGGCATCAGTTGGGGTGACTATGATAATGATGGCTATATCGACATCTTTATAGGCAATCATTACCAAAAAAGTTATTTGTATCATAACAATGGCAACGGCACTTTCACAAAAGTCACTTCTGGCGCCATTGTCAACGATGAAGGCATTCCTTACAACGTTAGTTGGGGTGATTATGATAACGATGGCGATTTGGATTTATTTGTCGCTAATTGCTGTGGCCGAAACAATTTTTTGTATTCAAATAATGGAAATGGCACTTTTACGAAGATTACGCAAGGCGCAATAGTCAACGACGGCGGAAATTCAATAAGCGCCAACTGGGTGGACTATGACAATGATGGCGATCTGGATTTGTTTGTAACCAATGGCGATGTAAATGTGCCATATAACAAGAATTTTTTGTACACCAATAACGGCGACGGCACGTTCACCAAAGTCACCCAGGGCGCGATTATGAACGACCAAGGGAACTTTTGGAGCAGTAGTTGGGGTGATTATGATAATGATGGTGACTTGGATTTATTTGTCGCTACGATAGACAATCAAAACAACTTGCTGTACACCAATAATGGCGATGGCACTTTTACAAAGGTTACCTCAGGCGATATTGTCAATAATGGAGCCATTACTTTTGGCTCAAGTTGGGGAGACTATGATAACGATGGTGATTTGGATTTGTTTGTTACACGCAAGGCTGGCACAGGCAACTTGTTATACAACAACAATGGCGATGGCACTTTTACAAAAGTTACGGCGGGAGTCGTTGTCAATGAAGGAAGCAATTCGGGCAGTTGTGCCTGGGGTGACTATGACAAAGATGGTGATTTAGATCTGTTCGTGGCGAATACGGAGAACGAAAACAATTTTTTGTATTCCAACAACGGCAACACGAATCGTTGGATAAATATAAAATGTGTCGGAACCGTATCAAACGCCTCAGCCATTGGTGCAAAAGTAAGAATCAAAGCTCGAATCAAGGGAAAACCTGTTTGGCAAATGCAGGAGATTTCAGGGCAAACAGGTCTTACCAGTCAAAACAGCTTAAACGCCGAATTTGGACTGGGAGATGCAACGCAAATCGATTCAATCAAAATTGAATGGCCGTCCAGAATAGTACAAGTTTTGGTGAACGTGTCAGTAAATCAGTTTTTAACCATCACTGAGCCAAGTGATAAGCCACTGGCGCCAAGAAATCTGCGCGCCACCGCCGGCGACCGCCAAATCACCTTAACCTGGACGGCCAACAGCGAAGCGGATTTTTTGCGCTACCGCATTTATGGCGGCACCTCGCCCAACCCAGCCGCCCTCGTCGATTCGGTGCAAGGCAGCGCCAACACCAGCAAGACGCTGACCGGCTTGAGCAATGGCACGACTTACTTTTATCGCCTGACTGCGGTTGACCTGGCTTTGAATGCCAGCGGCTTTTCCAACGAGGTGAGCGCCACGCCGAGCGCGACCGACCTGCCGCCGGCGCCGCCACAAAATTTAGCCGCCACGGCCGGTGTGGCGCAAGTCACGTTAACCTGGAACGCGAACACGGAAACCGATTTTCTGCGCTATCGCATTTATGGCGGGACTGCGGCTAATCCCACCACCAAAATCGATTCGGTCGAGGGCGCGGCCAATACGTCCAAAACCATCGCCAATCTCACGCCGGGAACCACCTATTATTTTTGGCTGACCGCGGTTGATCGCGCCATGCACGCGAGCGGCTTCTCCAATATCGCGACGGCGGCGCCGGTGGCCGATAAAACCGCGCCGGTTTTGGGAAGCGCGGCGTATGCCAGGACCGCCAATCTCAACAGCGAAGTGCAGGTTGCCATCTCCGCGAGCGATATTTCCGGCCTGAAAAATATCAGCGTGCATTATCGCGCCGGTGGGGCAGCTTCCTTTTCCAGCAAGCCGATGCTTTTGCAAAGCGGCAGCACCTACAGCCAAACGATTCCGGCGGCTGCGGTCACCAATCGCGGCGTGGAGTTTTATGTGCGCGCGGAAGATACCTACAGCAACGTCGCGCAAACCGGCCTCCACCCTATCCGCGTGTATTGTCCCAACGGCATCGCCAATCCCGCCGGCCAGCCGAGCGGTAAAGAGGCGAGCTTGTATCGGCTTTTTTCCATTCCGTTGGAGCTTGACAACCCCTCGCCCGCCACGTTTTTGAGCGCCAATCCCAGCCTCGGCGCTTATGACGAGGCGAAGTATCGCTGGTACGGCTTGGAGCGCGCGACGCAGAGTTTGCGAGAGTATCCCAATTTCGGCAGCATCGCGATGACGCCGGACATGGGCTTTGCGCTGTTGGTGAATATCCGCAACGTGAAGCTGAAAACCAGCAGCGGCACGACGGTAGTGACGACCGCGCCGTATAATATTTCGCTGCCGGCGGGCTGGAGTCTCATCGGCAATCCGTTCAATTTCAATATTCCGTTTGATAGCTTGCGCGTCTCGTTCGGCGCGTTCGAGCTGTGGAGCTTCGAGGGCGATTGGCAAATCAACACGCGGGGACTGGAGCCGTGGAAGGGCTATGCGATTTGGCTGAGCGACGCCGCGACGTTTTCGATCCGGCCGGGCGTGGCGGGATTGAATACTGGGACGGCGTTTTATTCGATGGCCAATAATGACGCGGAAAACTGGCTGCTGCAAATCATCGCGGATAATGGTCGCGGAGCGAGCCGGTTCAATTTTGCCGGACAATCTGCGGGCGCGAGTGATAACGAAGACGCGCTGGATTTGCATCAACCCGTGCGTCTCGCCGATGGCATCGAGGTGGTTTTTACGAAGAAAAATTCGGCGAGTCTGAAGGCCGACATTCGTCAGCCCTCGACCAACGGCCACACGTGGGAATTCACCTGCCGGCTCAATCCGGAAGATGAGATGTTGTCTCTCACATTCGACGGCGTGGCGACGGTTCCCCAAGCGTTTGACATTTTTCTCCTCGAGCCGGAAACCGCGACGGCTTATGATCTTCGCGCAAATCCGCGGCTGCAATTTGCGACGCGCCATTTGACGGAGAAACGCTTTCAGTTGGTCGCCGGCACGAAGGCGTATTTGCATGAGCAAGCTTTGCCG
Organism: Candidatus Zhuqueibacterota bacterium; assembly: GCA_022616415.1. Classification (GTDB taxonomy): domain Bacteria; phylum Zhuqueibacterota; class Zhuqueibacteria; order Zhuqueibacterales; family Zhuqueibacteraceae; genus Zhuqueibacter. Next base: position 11,226 of record JAKEEU010000082.1, read on the forward strand.
GCGGAGCTGCATCCCGCGAGCTTCGAGCTGCTGCAAAATTTCCCGAATCCATTTAATCCTTCGACGCAGATTATTTACTCGTTGCCGGAAGTGAGTCATGTGGAAGTGAGCGTACACAACATTCGCGGCGAGCGTGTGGCAACGCTGGTGAATGAGCGACAAGAAAGCGGCTCGCACACGGTGGTGTGGAACGCGGAGAAGGTGGGATCGGGAGTTTATTTTATCAGGATGCGGGCGGGAAGTTTTGAAACGGTGAACAAGTGCCTCTTTATCAAATAATATCTTGCGATGCACTGTAAAAATTAATCAGCTCTTCGCTGTGGTGGCTTTGAGCAGTCTTTGAGCACGGTTTATATCGACATTTGCAATTCTTTGGGCCAACAGCCGTCTTTTCGGCACCTTGGTATCTTCGGCAAATTTTTCCATAACCTTTAGTTCCTCTTTGCTGGTATCCAACGGCACTTCCATCACGAGAAAAAATTCCGCTTCCAGTTGATCCAGCGAGCACTTTTTTGAAAGTTTTTCAGCTACAGATTGAGTTTCTTTGCGTTTATGCAACTTTTGCTTATTCTGCGCTTCTTCTAAAACTCGAGTTCGAAAGCTTGCAGTGACCTGCCCGATGTCGATGATGCGGAAGTGTCCGATCTTCAGGGCAAAACTTTCCAGGACCCCGAAAGTGGCAAAGATGGACAAAAAGATCACGAGACCGATTTGATTGGCAAAATCAATGGTTGCATTTTCATCAACTTTGAATTCGACATTTAAGATGAGATAAGCCGCGAACAGGCTGAAGGCGGTCTTGGTGAGGGTGAATACGTGGTAGGAAAACGTTCTCAAATGGAATGCTGATAAATTTCGCGATCTCATAACTCGTGGCCGATCCCAACTTTCCGATGGCGACAAAAACTTTGCCAAGCAATTCATCTTTTTTTATCGTGCGCAATGTATCGATCAACTCAACTTCACTTGTATACATGATAATCTCCGGCTCTGCACGGTTAACTTTTCATGATTACACAGCTAATATATTAGCAATTCCGGCCAAAATCAAGCAAAAAAAGATAAGAAGAAGTAATCCCTCAGTTACTGTTGAACAACCACCCATGATGTCATGCTGGAAGCATCCTGTTTCGATCAAGCACTGTGCTAGTATGAAACAAGATTCTTCCAGGATGACATTTGTCTCCACCCGTAATTGAGCCGTTACAAGAAGAATTGTATGCACAAATTCACGGCCACCGATCTGTCACTTTCCCTCGCACAATCTCGCGGAACAACTGAAAATTTTGCACGGCTTTGAAGTTCGGCATATTGTGAAAATCAGGGTCGCGGTAGAAATAGGCGCCGCAGCCGAGCTGGAGGGCATCTTTTGAGAGCAGGTTGCGGCGATGGCCGGGAGAGTCCAGCCATTGCTCGACGACGGCCTCGGCGAAAGAGAGATAGGTGTGGTTGGGAATGATCGGGCCGCCGGAAGTGTAGCTGAACGTGCCTTGTTCCTCGTCAATGAGATAAAATGGCGTGTTGGGCTCGTACACGATCCCGGAGCGGGTAGCGATATTTTCCGCCACAAACGGTTTTTTGATGCCGGCCAGCTTGGCGCGCTGCTCCGGCGTTTTTCTGGTTTTGTCGTAAGGATTTTCGTGAGAGAAGAAGCTTTGCTCGACCATGCTTTTGGCGTGCAGAAAAGCCGACCGCTCCAGCTCAAGTGCAAAAGCCAGCGGTTTGCGGCCGTTGTGGACGCGGGCTTCGTTGGCGGCAAAAAAGATGGCGGCATTGAGCAGCGGATAGTCGATGCGAGCAAAATCGATGGTCTGGCTGAAAAGCGGATGGTCGCGGAAGTTTTTGTAGGTGGTGTTTTTGTAATCGCTGTGATGCCAGCCGGTTTGGGGAAAGCCGGCTGAAAAAAGCAGCGCGACCAAAAGCAGCGCCGTACGATTCTGCAAATATGTGAGCATAATTTATTCCATTAAAAGTGCAATCTTTGCAAAAAGCAAAGAAATTTGGGCTCACGGAAAAGAATTCTCACGGAAGCAAAACTAAAAATTCCGTGAGCTGTTCCACTTCCGTGAGCAAATCATTCTTTTTCTTTTTTGGTTGCGGCGCGGCCGCGTTGGGATTTAGCAGTAAAAAGGTCGCCCACTGAATTAGAAATCCCACGGAATTGATAACTATAGGCGTCACGACGAATAATCACGGCCACTGGTCCGTTGCCTTGCCGGGAATGATTTTTTCATACAACTGAAAATTCTGGGTGGCCATGAACGTCGGCATGTTGTAAAAATTCTGGTCGCGAAAAAAATAAGCGCCGCAGCCGAGCTGCAAGGCATCTGGGGAAAGCAGGTTGGCGCGATGCGACGGCGAGCCCATCCATTGCGCCACGATCACTTCCGCAAACGAGAGATAAGTGTGATGGGGAATCAACGGGCCGCCTCGCTGGTAACTGAACGTGCCCTTCTCCGTATCGAGGCGATAAACCGGGGTGCGCGGTTTGTATTTAATGCCAAAATGCGTCGCGATATTTTCGGCAATGAAAGGATTTTTGATGCCGGCCAATTTCGCTCTTTGGTTGGGCGTGTTTCTGCGGTTGCTGAACGGATTTTCGTGCGAAGCAAAATTTTGCTCGACCATGTATTTGGAATGATGATACGCGGCGCGTTCCAGCTCGATGGCAAACGCGACCGCTTGCCGCCGATTTTTGACCCGCGTTTCATTGGTGACGAAAAAGATGGCGGCATGGAGCAACGGATAATCAATGCGGGTGAAATCGATGGTCTGCGTAAACAGCGGATTTTGCCGGAAGTTTTTATGCGTGGTGTTTTGGTAGGCGCTGTACCGCCAGGCGGATTGCGCCAAAGCAGTTGATACAGAAAACGCCACCAGGAATAACGCCGCCCGATTTTTCGTGAGTATCATTTTATCGAACGGCCTCACTTCCCCACCGCTTGCTGATGGCAATAATCAAAGAGCAATTTCCACTCACCTAGCTGAATTTGACGGCAAAGCGTTTCTGCCGGAGAATGGCGTTCGACGCAAGCTTCGCAAAGATCGATGAACGCAAAGGGATCCCACTTTTTCTGCTGGTGAAGAAAAGCAGTTGATTTGTCTACCGTATTTGCGGTAGCAAGCTCCGCCGCAACCTGATGCAGTGAGGCGAAAATGGGATGCTCGCCAACCCGATGGAACCAGTATTTGCTGTTGGAGAAATCCGGCTCCCTGCGGTGCATGATGCCGTGCCAATAGCTGCCGGTTGTCGTGGCAATGGATTGGCTAATTTGGTGCGATTCTTCCAAGAAGTCGTGATAGAGCCAAATTCCCGCGAGGCAGGCGCGCGCCATGTCCGTATCGACGATTTGGTTTGACGCGAAGGCTTTTTCGATGGTCAGTGCAGCGAGCGCCGGACGCATTTTCGTGTTCGGTGTGCCGGCGTCCAGCGGATTTAATCGTTCTTCTTGCAGAAGATCTGCAAAGGCCGGACCGTAGGAACTGGAAGCAAAATCTGAAAGGCTTTTCATGGTAAAACTCCAACGGATAAATTAAGACCAACGGATGGATGTTTTTATCAGTTGGGCTTAATTCATCCGTTGGTGCAAGTCTTTTTGCGCTCCCTCCACCTTGAAGAAAATTAATTCTCAGTCAAATGCCGCCGGTCTATTGTCATTCCGTAGATGCGCCAAGACTTCGGCCAAGTGTTTCTCGTTCGTTCGGTTTGATGAAAGCGGCGGCAGATTGTCGAAGCTAAAAAAATCCGCGGCTAGGGTTTCGTTGCTGGGGCGCGCCTCGCCGCCGGTGATGTCGCAGAGAAAGACAATTTTGTAGGCGTGATAAAATTCCATGGGCCGGCCGGTGCGGTTGGCGTCGTAGACGCCGATGACTTTTCGCGGCGCGACGTGGAAGCCGCTCTCTTCCCACACTTCGCGCACGACCATTTCGGAGGGCCTCTCTCCCACATCGGCCCAGCCGCCGGGCATGCACCAGCGCTCGTCGCTGCGCTCCTGCACGAGCAGAATTTTACCGTCGCGAATGACCGCGCCGCGGACGTCGACTTTGGGTGTGGCGTAACCGGGCTGCGCGAGAAAGTTTTGCTGCAACGATTCTTTGGGGAGATCGGTGTGATGCGCCGCGATTTCCGCGGCGATTTCGAGCAAGCGCTGGAGGCGTTCTTTATCGTAGTCGTTTTGGCAGAACGTGAGTCCGGTTTGGGCCAGCGCCTGAATCTCGCGCGCCCAGTCGAGCCAGCGGGGGAAATTGGGTTCTGTCATTAATGAATCTCGGATTTGAAAGCGTTGGCTGCTGTCTTAAGAGTCGCCGGCGGCGGTTTTGTGATCTCGACCGACACCAAGCGCGTCGGCGACGCGGTTGATGTAGTTGAACCAGGCCGCGATCAACGTGATTTGCAGGATCGCCGTGTCGTCATACCCGGCTGCCCGCAAGCGCGCGTGATGTTGCGGCAGGATGCGAGTCGCGTCCTCGGTCAACTGCACCACGTATTCCAGCATGGCGCGCTCCTGCGCCGAGATCGGCGCTTTGGTGTAATCCTTCCGCAACGCCGCCACCAATTCCTCGTCTAACGTGACCCGACGCAGAAACTCTGCGTGCGAGGTGATTCAATATTGGCAGCGGTTGGTGACGGAAACCATGGTGGTGATCATCTCGTGCTGCCGTCGCGTCAGCGGCAAGTCCGGCGACATCAGCGCGCCGAAGGTCGCAAAAGCATGATAGAGCGCGTCGGGAATCAAGCTATGCGAAGCCACGATGCCGGCGGTGCCATCGTCGGTCGGCTGCACCGGCGTGGCATACTCAATGGGATACAGCTCGCGCTGCGCTTCGAGCGCGCGTCGCAGCTTGTCATCCGCTTCAGATAGGGGAATTGTCCGAATCCAGGCCATTGCGCAACACCCTTTCTAAGAAAAATCTTTTTGTCATCCGCGCTTTTCCAGACAAGGCCGCCTGGGTTACTTGCTCTCCTCCGGCGTCGTCGCGACCACGAGCTTTTTGACGCCGGCTTGCCGCGCGATGTCCATGACTTTCACGACATTGCCATGATGAACGTTTTTGTCCGCGAACAAGGTGAGGCTCTGCTCCGCCATTTGCGGCAAGGCGGCTTCCAAAGTCTTGGGCAGATCGTCGACGGTCACCGATTTTTCATTAAGCCGCATCGTGCCGTCCTCGGCCAAAAAGAGAATATACGATTTGATCTGTGCAATATCGGCGCTTTGCGCAGAAGGCAGCTCGAGCTTCATGCCGGGTTGCTCGAGAAAAGTCGAGCTGACGGCGAAGAAGATTAACAGCATGAAAATGACGTCGATCAGCGACGTGATGTTGATGAAAATCTGCCGCCGCGCGCGGCCACGACCGCCGGACAGGGTTTGTGAGGCGTCACGAAATTGCATACGAATGTGAGAAATTCAAAAGCTTTTATTATACTCGTTGCGGGTTAAAATTATAGTCATTGCGAGGCGTTTTTTTTTGCCGAAGCAATCTCTGGGTTTTCAAAAGATTGCTTCGCTGAGAAGCGCTACGAATGACCATTACAAAATAACCCTTAAAATTATACCAACCATAAAAGCCGCCAACAGATACTTTTAAAATAAAAATCCGTTGGCCGCCTTTATCCGTTGGCAATTTTTTACTTAATGGTTTTGATAATCAATAGTCTGAAAGCTGCTGATCTTCCGCATCAGCGCGGTGGTGTGCTTCTCGATGTCCAAGATCAAATTCTCGGCGCGGTTAGTGAAGTAATTATAAGCCACCGCAATCGGAATTGCAATCGCCAGTCCTGTGATGGTAGTGATGACGGCTTCGGAGATGCCGCCGGAAAGCGCCGAGGCCTGGCCAACGCCCATGCGGCTGATGACTTGAAAAATGCGGTAAATGCCGATGACGGTGCCGAACAAACCGAGCAGCGGCGAAATCGCGGCGACGGTTTCGAGCGCCGACAGGCCGCGCTCCAGCGTGCGAATTTCCTGCCGGCCCTGGTCGATGATCACCTCTTTCATCTCGTCGCGAGGCAAATGGCGATTCTCCAGCGCGGTGCGCACGATGCTCGGCAGCGGGCCGTCGTGCTTTTCACAGATCGACAGCACGAGCGGCACGTCGTCCGCGGTGGCGAGGCCATCGACGACCGCGACCACTTCCGGAATGAGAATGCGCGACCGGCGCAGGGTGATGAATTTTTCAATGACAATGGCCAGGCCGACGAGCGAGCACAGGCCGAGCGGAATCATGGTGACGCCGCCTTTGGCGAGAAATTCCCAAACGGTTTGCATGCTTTACTTTCTGACGGTGTATTCAAAGTGACCGGTAACTTCCAGATACTCTTCCGGGAAATCTTTTGGCAGCCCGCGAAACGGCGCTGAGAGTTGTACGGCGCGCACGCTGGTTTCCATCAAGGATTTGTGGCCGTCGTAGCCGAGCAGCTCCATGCCCAGCAGCGTGCCGTCGCGATTGATGCGAAACCGCAGCATGGTGCGGCCGCTGATGATGCCCATGTGCGTGAACGCCGGCGGCGGATAGATGTTGCGCTGCACGTGCTTTTGCAGCCACAACATGTACGGCGCAAAATCCCACTCGTAGGTGTTCAGCGAAAAGCCGCCAATCTCGGGCGCGCGCGATTGTTGGTTTTCCCTGCCCGCCTCGGAAAACTGTGGCGGCGTACTGCGTTGGTTGCCGGTCAAAAAATCCCGCCGAAAATTTGACGAGGTGCGCGCCATGCTGATCGCCTCTTCCGCGCTTCTTGCGGCGTCTTCATGAGAAGGTTTTTCTGAAACTGCAGGCTCTGGCTCAACGGCGTTCGCCGAAGGCTGCGGCGCGGCAGTGGCATTTGGCAATGCGCCTTCAGCGAACGGTTTGTCGATGGACAGATTTTGCGGCGCGGCATGATTTTGCGCCACCGCGTTTTTATCGGAAACGTGCTCGGCGTTCTCGGGCGGCTTTTCACGCCGCGCCGATTCCGGCGTTTCCGCCAAAGTAAAAACGAGCGGAGGCCGATCCGGTTTGGAAGCCTCCGCCGTTTGCAGCGCAATCGTTGAAAGCGGAAGCACCAAGCCGACGAACACCACACCGAGCAAATGCAGGAGCACGGAAATAAGCAGCGCCAGCCGGAAAATGTTTTGCGGCTTTTGGGTTTTGCGGACAACCGAGGGATTTTTTGCTAAAGCGAAATTCATTTAATATTAAGTTGGAAAACTGAGCTAACCGCTAAGAATTTGATGCTGCCAGACTTGTTGGCAGACTGGCAGTCTGTGCTACAATATCAGACGTTTCAAATCACCCGCAAGTTCGATTTTTCCGGAAAAAAATTTTTGGCATTGTGCCGCCACGTCCACGCCAAAGCATTCGGGGTAAAAGTGCGTCAGCAATACTTGCCGGCAATTTGCCCGCGCCGCCATCTGCCCTACTTCACCGGCGGTCGTATGCGTTGGCATTTTATGGCCGTCGGGAAATGAGCACTCGATGATCAGCCAGTCGGCATCGTGCGCCAACATGACAATCTCTTCGCACGGGCCGGTATCGCCAGTATACGCCAAAATTTTTCCTTCTGCTTCCAAACGGTAGCCATTGGCTGGCGTGCCATGAAACATCGGAAAGGTTTCAATTTGCCACGGGCCGAGTGCGAAGCGCTCGCGTTCGACTTCGTGAATGAGCACCGGCACGGGCAGGCGCTCCAGCCACTTGCCATATAAAGCGCTCAAACCGGCGAAAAAATTCCCGAAGCCGGGCGGGCCGAAAAGACGCAGCGGCCTATCGGCGCGTCGATGGCCTTCGCCGTCGAGCGCCCACAATAGCGCCGGCAAATCGGCGACGTGGTCGAGATGCAGATGCGAAAAGAAAATGGCATCGACGTACAGAATGGGTAACTCCGCTTCAAGTGCACGCCGAATAGCGCCGCCGCCGCAATCCAGCAGCAGAAAAAAATCTCGGTGCGAAACGGCGTAACCGGACATGCTATGCTCGCGCAGCAAGACGCGCGTGCCGGAGCCGAGCACCGTAATTTCAGCAACCATAAGTTCTCATATTTTTGCAACGAAAAGGGAACCGCAACGAAAAAGGCTTTTGAATTTGGCAACGAAAGTGAACCGCAACAAAAAAGCTTTTGAATTTGGCAACGAAAAGAGAACCGCAACGACGACAATGTTTTCAGCCTTCTCATTCACAACTTACGTTTTACCATTACGCCTTGCGTTTTACGATTTTACGCTTTACAAAGTACAGCGCCACTTGCCACATCACAAAACATTCGACCGCAAAGGGCAAAAAACCCAGAAAGCCGTACAGCGGCATTTCAAATATTTTGGGGCGATTGAAGTAGGGCACCGTATAAACCCATTTCGCCTTGGCCCAGTAATTCCAAAATTCCCACAGGATGCCGCAAATCAATCCGGCGAGAAACAGCGACAAGAGCTTTTGCACGCTTCCCCTTTCCAACTCGCGCAGCAGCGAGGGCATACCGAGGCGATAATTGATGGGATCGAGCAAGAAAACGTATCCGATCCAAACAAATACAAAAAGATATTTCGCGATTGCCGCCGGCACCAGCACCGGCGCGAGGCAAAAGAACGCGCCGGTGACGAGCAAAATTTGGTGAATCCATCGGGGAACACGCACCGGTGAAAAAGTCGCTTGCTTAAAAAAGCCGAACTCGTCGAGCACCTCACTGGTCATCAAGATGCCGGGAAAAATCGTGGCGAAGGCCCAAAAGAATCCGGCCAGCCGCCAGGCCATATTTGCCGGCAAATTGTGATATTCCCAATTGCGCAAGTGCAGGTTGTAGGCTTCGAAAAGAAACCAGCAGATATTGGAGACAAGCAGGAGTAAAAGAAACTCGCGGGTGCGATCAAAGATGAGGGATTCGCCGCGCCGGCGCGCCAATATCGCATCGAGCAGAAGAACGTAGCCGGTCCATTGAATCGCGGTGAACCAAGTGTAGGCCGGCTCGATTTGGGCGAACATCAGGAATTGGGTAATGCACATGATGGCGATGCCGAGATAACCGTGTTTTGGCAGGCCGGTGGTGTTGGCGTGGGTCGAAGCTTCTGAAAACGCTGGTGGCGATGTTGCGTGCAGAGGAGAAGTGGTACGGCTTGGATTTGAGGCCGTCAAGTTGTCGTGCATCAGCGGTTCCGATATTTGATTGTCTGCAGACCCCGGCCTTAAGGCCCGAAGAGCAGGCTGGTAGTCTGCCCTACGAAGCGGCGCTTTAGTTCATCCAAGTGGGCGAGTTCGACAGGCGCTCGCTGATAATTCGGGCAAAGCGTGGACGATAGATCAAGTCAAAAACGTTTTCTTTATCCGGAAACAACGCCAGCGCTTGCCGCCGCGCCAGGCGAGCCAGCGCACAAGCCTCGAGCACGGAGATGTCTCCCTGCGCGATGACCAGCGTGGTGGCATCGACGATACGGCGCAATCGCCGCATCTTGTGCTCTTCTTCGCGCAGCATATCCGTAGAGTAATTTTTGTCTGGGTGTGTTTCGTCGTTCTTCATAATGGTTCTGCTCAGGTTTAAAGTTCGGTTGAAACTAAGGTACAACATTTTTGGCGAGAAAAGCAAGGAATTTTGTGGCAAATAAGGCTTGTATTTGTCTTGGAATCTGGTTTATATTGTTCTGATGCCATCCAGCAAGACACATAAAATACTCGCCATTTTCACGCCGCTTCAACAACGTCCTTGCTTCTCTCCCCGCCGTGCATTATATTATCTCATGCCCAAAACCACACGCCAATATCATCTGCAATTTTCCGATCGCCATTTTGCCCAGGTTCGGCGCGTCTTCGTTGCCTTTTTGCTGGCCGCGGTGGCGATTACCCTGATCGTGCTTCTGCGCGTTTTGATTACCCCGGTGATCGTTTCCATTTTTCTCGGCTATCTGCTCGCGCCTTTGGTGGCGGCCGTGGAGAATCGCGGCCTCTCCCGCACCTGGGCCGTGGTCATCGTCTTTCTCGCGCTCGGCCTGACGCTGGGTTTGGCGGTCGCGCTGGTGTGGCAGGATATGATGGACGAGCTGCAGCATTTGATCGCCGGCGTGCAGATTGACAATACCGAGCAATTGACCGAGACCATCAAGGCCAAATTGCGGGCGGCCTTTCCCGGCTTCGCGAAGTCCGATTTCATCGACACGATCGCGGTGCGTGCCGTCACCTATGGCGAGTCTTATGCCAACCAAATGATGGAAGGGTTCGTCGGCGCCTTTTCCGCCCTCGGCGAGATGATCATTATTCCATTCCTGACTTTTTTCATTCTGAAAGATGCCCGCGCTTTGAAAAAATTCGTCGTCCAGCGCATTTCGAATCGTTATTTTGAAATGTCGTTGAGCCTGATCCACAAAGCCACGCTGCAGCTCGGCCGTTTCATTCGCGGGCAATTGCTCGACGCCGTCGTCGTCGGCATCATGGCGATGATCGCACTGTCCTTGTTGAACTTGCGCTACGCCTTGCTGATCGGCGCGCTCGCCGGCACGTTCAATTTGATCCCCTTTCTCGGCCCGATCATTGGCTGCTTGGCCGCAGTTATTGTTTCAATTGTCGACACCGCGAGTTTTTCCGGCGTGTTCCCCATCATCGTGGCATTCGCCGTCATCAAGCTGATCGACGACGTGATCGTGCAGCCGACTGTGGTTTCCAAGAGCGTCGAGCTGCATCCGGTGGTGGTCATTGTCGCCATCTTCGCGGGTGGACATATCGGCGGCGTTCTCGGCATGATCGTGGCGGTGCCGTTAATCAGTATAATAAAAGAGACGATCGGCATTCTTCACTGGGGCTTCACCAACTATTACATTTTCGGCCCGCCGCCGTTTGCGGTGACTGAACCCGAGGCCGACTTGGAAGTGCTGCCGGCGCCGGTGGCGGAGTTGCCGTCGACGGCCTCGGCGTCATCGGCAACGGAAATAAAAAAATCTTCCGGGCCGGCGCCGTTGAGAAGCGCGGCTAAAACGGATATATCTCACACGAGCCTCCCCCCTGACGGCTCTGCGAAACCCGCCCGCCAATTCAGAAAAACTTAAGGAACTCGGAGATTTTTTTGAAGTAGGTTAAATAAATAACGCTGGTGAGAATCAAAAGCTTATGGAGCGGCGTTGATGACAATATTTTCCTCGCCCGGTTTTGCCCGCCACGATGTCCCATTTGAAATTTCGATTTTAAAAAGCACAAAACCTCTCACCTCCTTGCTGCGGAGCCGGCTGCTGAACGGCTCCATTAAGCTCGTGGTTGGCTTGATGCTGTTGCTTTCGCCAGCGGCGCTTTTGCCGCAAACCAGCAATAACCTTGCGCTCGTGTCCAAGGTTACCCCCTCCGGCTTGCGCTTTAGTGAAGTAACCGGAACCGGCGATTTGGCGGTTATCGGCGGCTTCAGCAGCAACTCATTCGTGTGGATTTACGATGTCTCGAATCGCGCCAATCCGGTGCTGTTGTCGTCGATTCCCATCAACCAGCCTTGTTACGACGTGCAAGTGCATGGCCGGTATCTCTTCTTTTCGCTTTTGACGCGCATGGAATGGTACGATATTCTCGATCCCACCCAGCCCAAGCTCGTCACCCGCTATCTGCGGCCCGCGGCGTATCAACCCCATACTTTTTTCGTGGCCGGAAACGTTCTCTATATCGCCGATTACGTTACCGGCGGCGTCTTGCTCGTCGATATTACCGATAAAAAAAATCCCCAATCTCTCGGGCAATTGATCCAGCCGTTTTCGGGCATTCACGATATTACCGTGATTCACCAACGACTGTACGGCGCTTGGATCAACGGCATCGGCGGCTTGTTTTTGGCGGACGTCGCCAATCCGCGCGCGCCGCAATTGTCGGCGAAAATCAACTATCCGGCGGCGGCAACCCATAATGCCTGGCCCACCGAAGACGGGCAGTTCATCTTGACGACGGACGAAGTGAGCACGGCGCGCAATAATTTGAAAATTTGGGATGCGCGCACGCCGGGACAATTGCGGCAAGTTGCCGAATACCAAGTTCCCAATGCCCTCTCGCCGATCCACAACGTTTACGTGCGCGGCCGCTACGCTTATATCAGCTACTATTGTGAAGGCGTGCGCATTGTCGATATCGCCGATCCCGCCAATCCCCAACCGGTCGCGTTTTATGATTTCAACGGCAACAGCGGGTGTTCAGGCTTCAACTCCAACTGGGGTGTTTATCCTTTTTCAAATTGGATTTACGCCAGCGACCTGGGGTCCGGCCTTTACGTGCTCGAGTTCGCTGATCATCCGGCGGCGAATTTCTGCGGCCAGGTGGTGGATGCAGCCACCAACGCAACTATTCCCGGCGCCGTGGTTTATTTCCGTGATGAGTATCCGACCTCGCGAACGAACGCCGCCGGAGGATTTGAAATTCCGTGGTTCAAAAACGACAACGTTTGGGTGGTGGCCGAAGCGGCAGGATATCTCCCTGATACCACACTTGTCGCCACCAAAGCCGCGGAAAAGACCAACGTCACCATCCGGCTGAAGCGTTTCGGAACGGGGATCAATGACGCCAGGAATACGCCCAACGATTTTGCGCTGCTGCCGAACTATCCCAATCCATTTCCGGCAACGCTTGCGAACTCGCAAACACCGAGCGGCACACAAATCGCTTTCCATCTTCCCCAGCCTGAACGCGTGCAAATCGAAATTTTCAATATCTATGGCCAGCGGGTTCGCACGTTGTTGGATGCGGTGCAGGAGCAAGGACAACGCACGATTTCGTGGAATGGCGCAGATGATGCCGGGCGAACGGTTGTCACTGGCGTTTATATTCTGCGCCTGCAAGCAGGCAAATTCGCCGCGGCGAGAAGAATGGTGCTATTACAATAAGAATTTGTCGTGCCGCCTTGTGATGGTTAACGATCAAAATCGGTAGTCCTGCCCCCTTGTGGGGCAATGAGACATGCAGAAACAGCGGCCCACAAGGGGCCGGGACTACGAACGATTACCGAACTTGAAAGTCAAAACTCATTAGGCGTACAAGTTGGGAGCTAAGATAAAAATTGCGTATAGTGTTGAAGCCTTTCTTCAAATTCTACGCTCGGCGCCTTCCCCGCTCCGCCTTTTCCCAAGTTTCCAAAGAATGCGGAGCGGAGAAGGCGCGACTACGAACAATTGGGAAAATTTTCATGAAAAAATTTTTTCTGATCGCCGTTGCCGCCCTCATTTCCCCCCATTCATCGTTGCCGCAAACCAGCTCAAATCTACAACTCGTTGCGCACGTCAATCCCGCGCCCGGCACGACGTATAGCGAAGTGACCGGCTGCGGCGATTTGGCGATCATCGGCGCGTTTCAAACCAACTCGTTCGTGTGGATTTATGATCTCGCGGATAAAACCAATCCGGCGCTGCTCTCGGCGATCCCGGTTCAGCCGGCTTGCCTGGATGTGCAAGTGCATGGCCGCTATCTTTTCATCTCATTCGTCAACGGCATGGCCTGGTACGACATCATCGATCCGCGACAGCCCAAGTTAGTTCATGATTTCAAGCCAGCCGCGCCGGGAATCAATGCTCACACCTCATTCGTTTCCGGCAATATGCTGTATATTGCCGACCAAGTTTCGGGTGGCGTCCGCATTTTTGACATTACCCACAAACGCAACCCCAAACCGTTGGCTGATCTGCTTGATCCGGGATTTACGATTCACGACATAACCATCATGCGCGGACGCTTGTATGGCGCGTGGATCTTCGGGCCGACGGGCGGCGAGTTGATGCTGGCAGATGTTGCCGATCCCGCCAATCCGCGTGTACTGGCGCGAGCACGCTATCCACAAGCCGGAACCCACAGTGCCTGGCCCACGGAAGACGAACAATTCGTCTTTTCCACGGACGAAGTGAACGGCACACGGCACAATCTGAAAATTTGGGATGCGCGCACTTCGGGCCAGTTGAATCAAGTCGCCGAGTTTACAGCACCTAACGCCGGCTCCAACGCGACGATACATAATGTCTACGTGCGAGGCCGCTACGCCTACATGAGTTATTATTGCGAAGGCGTGCACGTCGTGGATATTGCCCATCCCACCCAGCCAAAAGAAGTGGCGTTTTATGATCTCGACGGCAATGCGTTATGCAACGGATATGATTCCAACTGGGGCGTCGATCCATTTTCCGATTTGATTTATGCCAGCGACATGCAGCAGGGGCTTTTTATTCTCGAATTTCCCGGTCATCCGCCGGCCAATGTGGCGGGCCGTGTGCTTGATGCCTCGACCCAAAACCCTGTGGGCGGCGCCATGGTTTATTTTCTCGACGAGTATCCCACCACCCGCTCCAAAGCCAATGGCGATTTTGGCATGGTTTGGTTTAAAGAGGACACAGTGCGCCTCGTCACCGAAGCGCTTGGCTACCTTCCCGACACCTCGGTTGTTATCACACATGCTTCATTGCCGACACCGTTGACAATTTATCTCAACGGCGCCCCGCGTCTGACGATTGCCAATTCGCAAATCGATGACGACAACGTCGGCGGCAGTTCTGGCAACGGCAACGGCGTGATTGACGCGATTGAAACGTACGAGCTGCGCATGACCGTACAAAACCGCGGATTTGCCGCGCTCGTCAACGGCGCGTTCCGCTTGCGGAGCAGCGATCAGTATGTCAAGATCATCGATTCATTGCAAACCGTGGGCGCGATCGGCGTCAACCAAACCGCTGCTTTGAATGGCGCACTGCGGTTCAGTGCATCGCCCGTGTCGCCGGCAAATCATCAGCTTTCGTTCAAATTGCTGGCCACGTTGAACAATCAAATTGTTCAGGAAATCGATTTCGCGCTGCCGGCGCAACCTCCGCTGATTGACGGCTTTCGCGCGGCGACGACGGCGACCAGCGTGACGTTGCATTGGCGGCCGGTGAGCGACGTTGCATTAAACGGATACCATCTTTATCGCAAGCGCGCGCCGCAGGCTGAGGCGGATTTTGCCAAAATTACGGCAACGGTGGTGACGGATACGACTTTCACGGTAACCGGCCTCACCACCGGCGACGCCCTCAACTTTGCGATCACCAAAGTGGTTGGCGGCGTCGAGAGCTTGGCCGGCGCGCGTCTCAAAGTTGTGGTACGGGAAGGCATTCCTCAGATTCTCGTCGTCAATGGAATAGATTGGGAAATTTACGGCACTGAAATGACGGCGATGTATGACGCCCGGCCATTCAACGCCGGCCGGATTTTCGACACATGGGACGTGATTAGCGAAAGCCTCGGCTTTCCGGATGATTATTTAATCGTCGGACAAGCGCAGCAGTTGACCTTCGACGCGTTGCGCCCCTATCAAGTTGTTGTTTGGGTGGGCAACAATTTCAATGGCGATCTCGGCGCTTGGCGGGCGAGCTTGCCGGCGCTGAAGACCTATCTCGACAACGGCGGCCGGTTGGTGCTGATCACGCGCCTGCTTTACACGTTTCTGGACGATGACGATTTTCTGCAAAATTACCTGCACTTATCCCGCCAGCAGGTTTCTCCTATAAACTTAATCATTCAGCAGCTTTCTCCTTTGCGGATCGAGCTGGAAACAATGAATTCCATTGGCAACAACACCCTCAACAACGGACTGCAAGATATTGTTGGGAACGAATTGGTCGAGCCCATTTTTTATCTCGACACGGATCCAAACACGATTATGGGTATTCGGGTGCGGACGCGAGCGAACGGGCCGTTCAATCTCGCCGTCATCTCCGACCGGCCTTACCGTTTTGACCCCAATGCGCTTCGCACCAATATGACGATCATTATCAACAACTGGTTCGGCCTCGGCACCGAGGTTGATGAACCTGCCAGCGGCGGGCCGGAGAACTTCGCGCTGCTGCCGAATTATCCAAACCCGTTTACGCCCGCCATCGGAGCAACCGCGACGCAAATCGTTTTCTCTCTCCCGCAGCGCGAAAAAGTGCAGCTCGAAATTTTCAACGTGCTCGGCCAGCGCGTGCGCGAGCTGCTGAACGCCCCGCGCGAGCAAGGACAATACGCCGTCTCATGGAATGGCACCAACGATGGCCGGCCAACGCGTTGCTGCCGGCGTTTACGTTTTGCGCCTGCGCGCCGGGAAATTCGTTGCGGAGAGGAAATTGACGCTTGTGCGTTAAGCATTCGTAGTTTTTCCTTCAGACGACGCACGTAATAGAGATGAACAGACGCCCCGACAGTAAATACTTTTTCGTTGCAATTTTCAGCTCGATTGCTTAACTTCACTTGAATAAAATTCCGGAGGGTAAAATGCCCTATCTCGTCAAAAAGCCTGGAAAAAAGCAGTCGATCAAATGCGCCAACGCCGAAGGCCCGGTCACTTTCGAAAAATTCTACGATATCGTCGAAGAGAACGTCAAGGCTAATTTGCTGGATGGAAGGATTATCCGCGACTCGCCGGCGATACCGAAGCACGGGCGTATTGTAAGCTGGTGTGACAAAGTTCTTGGCCTTTTCGCCGAGGAGCTTGATCTCGGCGAAGTGTTTGTTGCGACGACAACTGTCCGGTTGAGCAAATACCAAGGTCCGGAGCCGGATGTTTTTTTTATTCGCAAAAAACGGCTTGGCATCATCGGCGAAAAATACATCGAGGGCCCGCCTGATCTTTGCATCGAAGTGATTTCAAAGAGCAGCCGCAAGATTGACCGCGGCCGTAAGTTTGTGCTCTACGCCGAGCACGGCGTCAGAGAATACTGGATTATCGACCCGCTGCGCAACACCGTTGAATTTTACGCGAATCAAGAGGGCGAATGGGTGGAAATCAAACCGGACCAACAAGGCCGGTTGTACCCAAAAGTTTTGCCCGGCTTTTGGTTGAAACCGGAATGGTTTGCCGCTTTCCCATTACCGCCGGTAAAGAAAACGTTGCAAACGATTCTTGGCGAAATTTTTCGCCTGTAATCCGGCTAAATCCAGCGCGAGGCTCCCGATCGAAAGAAAACACCGGAAATATCTGTTCGCGTGTTTGACGACGATCCTGCCGATCATCGGTCTTCTATTTGCCCAAACCGCTTGCTCCCAACAATTCGTCGGCAACTACACCAGCCATGCCGTTCGCGCCGATTCGGTGATCTTCTCGTGCGAATCCGCCTCCATCCTGCTCGAATTCTGCAGCGAGTCCATCGTCAAAGTGAAATACATTCCTGCGGGCGCATTGAGGCGCGACACTTCGCTTGTCGCGTTTTACGATGATTGGCCCGCCGTCGATTTCACCGTGCAAGATTTTGCGGATAGCGTCAACCTACAAACCAACTCGCTCACCATCACCTGCCGCAAACGGCCTTTTCGTCTGCTCTTTCGCGAGCGCGGCGGGCGCCTGCTTTTGCAGGAGCGTCCAGCCGGCGGGCTTGGCTGGAAAGAGGCTTTTCGTTGCGCCCACTTCCATCAAACTCCCGATGAGCATTTCTACGGCTTTGGCGAGCGCGGCATCGATTTCGACCGCAAGGGTCATCGCTTCGAATCCTACAATCGCCAGAAATTTGGCTACAACAGCGCGCTGGCGACGATGAACATCAACATTCCCTTTTTCTGCTCGACTTCCGGTTATGGCATTTATTTCGACAACACCTATCCCGGCCTGTTTGACATGGGCAGTGGAAACCCGGCTCATTACTCTTATCGCGCCGACGGCGGCGAAATGATTTTTTATTTCATCTATGGCCCGGATTTAAAGAGCATTTTAAAAAATTACACGGCGCTCACCGGCCGCCAGCCGCTGCCGCCGCGATGGGCGCTCGGTTATTTGCAGTCGAAATTTGGCTACCGCAATGAAACGCAAGCGCGGCAAATCGTCGAGACCATGCGCCGAAAAAAAATCCCTTGCGACGCGCTCATTCTCGATCTGTATTGGTACGGCGGCTTGCAGGGCATGGGCAATATGAATTGGGAGGCGGCGACTTGGCCGAACCCGAGGCAAATGATGCAAGATTTTTCAGCCAGCGGCGTCAAAACGATTCTCATTACTGAGCCGCATATCGTCATGACTTCGTCAAAGTACGACGTCGCCCACGCCAACAATTATTTTGGCACGGACGCCAACGGCCAACCGAGTGTCATCCCCAATTTTTTTGCCGGCCCGGCGAGTTTGCTCGACATGACGAATCCCGCGGCGCAAGCCTGGTGGTGGAGTTTGCACGAGCCGCTGATTAGCCAAGGCGTCTCCGGTTGGTGGACTAATCTCGGCGAGCCGGAATTGCATCCGCCGGATATGCGGCGCCACATTGGCTCCGCCGCGAAGGTACATAACATTTTCAGCCTCTTGTGGAGCAAGATTCTTTTTGATGGTTACGCAAGTTTCCGGCCGCAAGAACGCTTGTTCAATCTGACGCGTGCGGGTTTTGCCGGCATGCAAAAGTACGGCGCCTTGCCGTGGTCCGGCGATGTGCGATCCACTTTCATTGGCCTCACGGTGCAAATT
This sequence comes from Candidatus Zhuqueibacterota bacterium, assembly GCA_022616415.1. Taxonomy (GTDB): domain Bacteria; phylum Zhuqueibacterota; class Zhuqueibacteria; order Zhuqueibacterales; family Zhuqueibacteraceae; genus Zhuqueibacter. Next base: position 29,578 of record JAKEEU010000082.1, read on the forward strand.
CCGATGATGCTTGGCATGAGCATGTCCGGCGTCGCCTATCAGCATTCCGATCTGAGCGGCTTCACTGGCAATCCCTCGTCGGAGCTTTACGTGCGCTGGATGCAGCTCGGCGCGTTTTCACCGATTGCGCGCGCCCACGGTGCAGACGATTCCCATCAAACGGAGCCGTGGGCTTACGGGCCAGTCGCCGAAGCGATCGTTAAACGCTACTTGCAATTGCGTTATCGTCTCCTCCCCTACTCGTACACCATGGCGCATGAAAATCACACGACCGGCATACCGCTGGCGCGGCCCCTGGTGTTGGAATATCCGGATGATCCCAACGTTCATAATCTCGGCCACGAGTATCTTTGGGGCGCGGACTTTTTGGTGGCGCCGGTTACGCAAGCGGGTGCGACGAGTTGGAGCGTTTATCTTCCCGAGGGCCAATGGGTGGATTATTGGACGGATCGAATTTATTCCGGCGGCACGACGATCAATGCCGACGCGCCGTTGGAGACGCTGCCGCTCTTGGTCAAAAAAGGCGCCATCGTGCCGCTGCAAAACGTGATGAATTACACCGATGAATTTCCGCTCGACACGCTGACGCTGGCGATTTATCCGGCGCAGCGTTCCAGCTTCACGCTTTATGAAGATGACGGCAAGACGACGGCGTATCGCACCGGCGCTTTTGCTCGAACGACTTTTATTTGTGACGTGCAGCCACAAGCGGTTACAGTCAATATTAGCCGTAGCAGCGGCGATTATGCCGGTAAACCCAGCCACAGAGTTTATTTCTCGGAAGTGCATCATATCAATCATCGGCCGGATTCGGTGATGAAAAACACGAGCGCGCTTCAGTCTTACGCAACTGTCGAGGCGTTGCAGCACAGCGATGAGGGCTGGTGGTACGATGCGGCCAGGCAACTGCTTGTGGTGAAATGCCAAACCGTGCCAAGCGAGGAATATGTTTTGCGGATCAGCGGCAGCGATCTCGTTTCAGCCGTTTCG
>JAKEEU010000083.1 GCA_022616415.1 Candidatus Zhuqueibacterota bacterium
TCATGGTCCATATAGAAATCAAAAGGCAAAAGGCAAAAATCAAAAGGCAAAAGGCAAAAATCAAAAGGCAAAAGGCAAAAATCAAAAGGCAAAAGGCAAAAGGCAAAGATGTTGAAGAAAATCAAAAGGCAAAGGGCAAAAGGCAAAGATGTTGAAGAAAAGGGTGAGCGTTTGTTCCATTTTTGCCTTTTGATTTTTGCCTTTTGATTTTTGCCTTTTGATTTTTGCCTTTTGCCTTTTGCCTTTTGATTTTTGCCTTTTGCCTTTTGATTTTCTTCAACATCTTTGCCTTTTGCCCTTTGCCTTTTGCCTTTTGCCTTTTGATTTTTGCCTTTTGCCTTTTGATTTTCTTCAAACAAGGGCTTTATAGCGTCTGAAGCGTTGCTTGACAAGCTTTCACGACGGCCAATATAGTTGCCCATCGATCCAAACGCATCGTCATCGCGGTTGTACAGAGGCAAATGAAATCCGTCATCATCGGCATCACCGGAGCGAGCGGTTCGGTTTACGCTCAAAGGCTGCTGGCGCATCTTGATGCGAGTCCCGAAGTAACCCGCATCGACCTGGTCGTCTCACAAGCAGGCGCGCGCGTCGTCGGAGAAGAGCTGGGGCTGAATGTCGCCGGAACCGATCCGAGGGTAGTTCGCGAACTCATCGGCGAGAGTTCCGAAAAAGTCATCGTTCATTCGGCGAATGACATCGGCGCCACGATCGCCAGCGGCTCCCGTCTGAGTGACGCTATGGTCATCGTCCCGTGCAGTATGAGCACACTCGGCGCCATCGCCAATGGCGTTTCCAGAGACCTTATCCATCGCGCCGCAGACGTGACGCTTAAAGAGAGCCGCCTCCTTGTACTTGTGCCACGTGAAACACCACTTAATGTAATACATTTGGAAAATATGCTTAAGCTGGCGCGATCAGGCGTCAGGATTATCCCCGCGATGCCCAGTTTTTATCACCATCCTGAGACGATTGACGACCTTATCGAGCATTTCGTTCACCGCCTGCTTGATCACCTGGGCGTTTCGCATGAGCAACTGACCCGGTGGGAAGGAGGAAAGAAGAGGGGGAGACAAGGAGACAGGGAGACAAGGGGACAGGGAGACAAGGAGACAGGGAGACAAGGAGACAGGGAGATGGGGAGACAAGGGGACATGGAGATGGGGAATCTTGCAAACTAATCTCCTTGTCTCCATGTCTCCTTGTCCCCTTGTCTCCCCATCTCCCTGTCTCCTTGTCCCCTTGTCTCCCTGTCTCCCCTCTTGGCATTATGCTAGGTAGTCTCAAAATCACGCTCGAAATGATCAAGATCGAGCATACGCTTTTCGCGTTGCCGTTCGCTTTTCTGGGGGCGGTGCTCGCGGTGAGAGGTCTGCCGGCCTGGGATAAAATCCTGTGGATCGTTGTGGCGATGGTCGGGGCGCGTTCGGCGGCGATGGCTTTCAACCGGCTGGTCGACCGCGAGTTCGACGCGGCGAACCCCAGAACGAGGATGCGGGCGATTCCGGCCGGGCTGCTGAGCGCGCGATTCGTTATTCTCTTCACGATAGTCTCCGCCGCGGTCTTTTTCCTTGCGGCGTTTATGCTGAACCGGCTGACGCTGATCCTCTCGCCGATCGCATTGGCGTCAGTTCTGTTTTACTCGTACACGAAACGGTTCACTTCGTTGTCGCACCTGGTACTGGGCTGGTGTTTATCTATCGCCCCGACCGGAGCATGGATCGCTGTTCGCGGGGCGATAGATTCGCCGGCGCCGCTGCTGCTCAGCCTGGCCGTGATGTTGTGGACGGCGGGGTTCGACATCATTTACGCATGCCAGGACCGGGATTTCGATCTTCAAGCGGGGCTGCATTCGATCCCGCAGAAACTGGGCGTATCGCGGGCCCTGTGGATTTCGCGTGGCCTTCACGCGACGATGTTTGTGGCGCTCACGCTTATTTATTTTCTAACGGGATTGCATTGGATCGGTCTGCTGGGCATCATCTCAACAGCCGGGCTGTTGATCTACCAGCACAGGCTGGTCCGCGCCGATGATCTGTCGAGATTGAACATGGCGTTCTTCACGACAAACGCATATGTCAGCTTGATTCTGTTTGTGACAATCGCCGCCGACGTCTTTTTGCTCAAATGAAAAATGTTTTGAGGACAGGCTGTTTATTTTTTCTGCTTTCCGCAGCCCCGGCCTGGCAGTCGATCTTTGCGCAGACTGACCAGAAAATGAAGACTCAAACCGTCGAGGCCGACGCGCACGACTATGCGCCGCTGCGCGAAGTCGCGATGGAGATCAAAGACTTCAGCTTTCCGGCGCCCGACGGCGCCAGGGTCAACCTTCGCGAATCGGCTCGCGGCAAAAAGCTGACGCTTGTCCATTATTTCGCCGCGTGGTGTCACAATTCCAACCACGACGTGAAGACGATGACCGAAATTTACGACAAATACCGTGATCGGGGATTGCTGGTTATCGGCGTTTGCGAATATTCAAGCCGGAAGGAACTCCGGAAGTTCATCGAGAAGCATAAGCCGTCCTATCCGATCTGCGCCGAAGGCGACGGCAAGAAGAAAGACCGCACGGGCACTACCCATTACGAGTATCGCAGGCAGGTGAACGATCAGCGCGTGTGGGGCACGCCATTAAACATTTTGATCGCCGATAGCGACGTTCAAAACGAGGGAGACGTGATGGCCACACGGGTTCGTATCGCCCCTGGCGAGGTGGTCAAGACGGAGCTGGAAGAGATCATCCGCCGCCA
>JAKEEU010000084.1 GCA_022616415.1 Candidatus Zhuqueibacterota bacterium
GGGCGGTGTGGGCGGCGTCGGTGGAACAGGGGTTACCGGCGGCACTGGCCTGACCGGCGGAGTCGTTGTATAGCTCCTGGTTGCCGTCGCAAACGTTGCTTCTCTTTCGGTTTGCTCAAACGATTCATCTTCATCGAAGGCTTCGAATAAAAATTCAGCTTCTTCGACGCTTTCAAATTGCTCGGCGTCCTCTTCCTGCTCTATAACTAGCTCTGGGCCAAGCGCTTCAAATAAGAGTTCGGCCTCTTCGACGGTAAGCTTACCGTTTGAAACCATTTCCAAAATTTTCATTCGCTCCCTATTCATAATTTTGCTCCCTGTAGTTTTTGGTTAAAGCTGTGATTTTTGGTTAAAATAGCCTTGTAGGACAAACTTAATGGCGTAGTTGGGCTAACAAAGCGGCTGCTTCTTGAACGGTAATACCACCTGCCTCTAGTTGGGCCAACACTTCCTGCCGGCTGGCCTTGAGGTCGGCCGGTTCCGCCGGCCGGCGCAGCCCGTCTAACCCTTCGATGATTTCATTGAGTTGATTCCGAATAGTCCAATAGGAGATGCCCAACTCTCGTTCCATCTCCTTGATGTTGCCCTTGCTCAAGACAAAAGCCTCGACCAGGCGCAGACTTTCGGGCGAGAGCTTGGCAAAGATCGTTGGCCGGAAGCGGCCCGTAACGGTTGTGCCGCACCTAACGCAGCTTAGCTGGGTAACGATAAGTTCGCCCTCGCACGAGGGACATTTCTCTAAAATTTTGCGCATAACGCCTCCTTTGGTTTGTTTTTCGACTATTATAACCAAATTTTTTGGCGTTGTCAACAATTATTTTGATTTTGGTGTAAAGCTTTTTTATGTTGAGAGGAAACTACAATGGAACAAACCATCTCAAGCGATGGCGCCGTCATAGCTTTCTTTCGAAGCGGTGTGGGACGGCCGCTGCTCCTCGTGCATGGCTCGACCGCAGATCACAGGCGTTGGGCTACGATCTCGCCGCACTTTGAGCAACATTTCACCGTTTACGCAATGGACCGGCGTGGTCGAAAAGGAAGCTTCAATTCAGAGAAATTTGCCAGCCTTCAGGTACCAACAAAGAAGGCCTATTCAGACTTCGGAAGTCTCGAAAATATTTTCGGCTCGGCTAAATTACGCCATTTGGCAGCCTAACTTCGGCGAAAAATCTCAGCGGAGACTTCCAAAGTCCTTTAAGAAACACGCTCTTACATGGTCTCGCGGAATCGCTGCCGCCCTCCTACGGAACAGCGCTTACAGGTATATCCTGACTTACATCAAGCGCGCGAGGGGTTTGGCCCTCGATGGCAACATAAAGCTGCTGCTCATCTCCGCTTAAGCCTAGCCCCCTAATTTGCACCTCGCTCAGGTAAGGCCCGCTGACCTCCGCGCTGGCGGTATTGTAGCCCCAAACGTTCCAACCGCTCGA
>JAKEEU010000085.1 GCA_022616415.1 Candidatus Zhuqueibacterota bacterium
GGCGGTAAAACACGCGGTTTTAGTGCTTGTCAACATGGTCGCGGCCTTGCGCTGGCAGCCGCGCGGGGATTAGACTGTCTGAAAACGTCCAAACTCCAGCCCTTCTCTTTTTAAGAGAAGGGGATTTAGGGGATGAGTTCTGATTTGTTCATTACCGAATTTGATCGTCAAACTTCATTAGGCGTGCAACCTTCGTCCAGACCCCGGCGCCTGAAGGCGCCACTACGAACTATTTACGTGAGGTATGTGATGCGTATCGAATTTAAGACTGAAGGTGGTTTTGCTTATTTCCCGGGCCTCAACAAGCCTGTCACGATTGACAGCGACGATTTGCCGGAGCAAGAAGCCGGCGAACTGCAGCAGATGCTTCAAGAAGCACGGTTTTTCGAGTTGCCCAAAACGCCCGGCAAAATATCGCCGCAAGCCGCTGACTTTAAACAGTACAAGGTCACGATCAAAGACAAGAAGGGGAAACACACCGTGCAGTTGACGGATATGACGGATGACCCGCATTTGCAGAAGCTGCTGAACTTTCTCAAGGTGAAGGCGTCGCAGGCGCGCACTGCTGATGCTGATAAACGATAAGTTCAATTGCCCATGACCAACCTAGAATTCAAGGCGCGCTTGCGGAATCCGGCAACGATACGTCACGTTTTGACCAAGCACGATATTCCTCTCGCCGCCACGCTGCGGCAAACCGACACTTATTTTCAAGCCGTGAATGGCCGTTTAAAGCTGCGTGAAATCGAAGGCGAAAGGCCGCAACTGATTTTTTACGTGCGGCCCGATGCCGCCGAGGTTAAACGCAGCGATTATCTCATTGCGCCAATCAGCTCGACAGCGGCTTTGCGCGAGGTGCTGGCCGCGGCGTGTGGCATCCGCACGGTGGTCAAGAAAATTCGCGAGCTTTATCTTTTGCCGCGCCAGTTGAGCCGTTCTGCCGGCGCTCAAGCAGACGCTCCCAGTCGCTTGCACCTTGACCTAGTCGAAGGCTTGGGAAAATTTCTTGAGATCGAGGTGATTTTGCAGGACGGAGAATCGCCACAACAGGCCGAGCAGGAGGCGCAGGCTTGGCTGCGGGAATTTGGCATCGAGGCGGAGGATTTGTTGGCGGGGTCGTATGCGGATTTGTTGTAAAATTCCTCTTGTTTTCCATCCAAAAAATTGTTATTCTTTGGGGGCAAAATAAAACCGTCTACCGAAGCAAAGCGAGAGGACGGTATTACGGCCTATGCAACCTTCTCGGAGAAGGAAAATTGATCCCACTCAAAGACGACAATCCGCGGGTGTTGACGCCATTTATCAACTATGGCTTGGTTGTCTGCAATATCGCCATCTTCATTTTTCAGTTGTCGTTGCCGGAACCGGAATTGGAAAGATTCGTGCATGCTTACGGTGCCATTCCTGCCAATATCACGCAAGGCATGAATTTGCCGAGCTTGTTTACAGCGATGTTTCTGCACGGCGGCTTCTTGCATTTGCTCGGCAACATGCTTTATCTATGGATTTTCGGCGATAACGTCGAAGGGCTGATGGGGCATGGCCGGTATCTCGGGTTCTATTTGCTTTGCGGGCTGGCCGCGACGATTTCGCACATCGCCATCGAGCCAAGCTCCGCGCTGCCGATGATCGGCGCCAGCGGCGCGATTAGCGGCGTGCTCGGCGCTTACCTGTTGAAATTTCCCCGCGCGCGAATTTTGATTTTGGTGCCCATATTTATCTGTCTCACCACCTTCCGAATTCCCGCCTTGTTTGTTTTGGGATTTTGGTTTCTTACCCAACTGACGAACGGCCTTGGTTTTTTTCACGCCGACATGAGCGGCGGCGGCGTGGCATGGTTCGCGCACATCGGCGGATTTGTGGCGGGCTTGCTTTTTGTGAAATTTTTCGAGCGGCGGCAAAATGTCGCCATGGTCCGGCGGCGAGATTCCTTTGATGAGTTTGAATGAGGTCCCGGCGCGAAAGCGCGATTGTGCAAGATATTTTCGTCCGGCCTTCAGCGCCGATGAGAGCCGTGGAATGAGTTCACTAATGCCATCAAATAAAAAGCCGATCAGGTCATAACCTGGATCGGCTTTTTTTGTCAGCTATGGAGCCGGCTTTAATTCGATCCTATGTCCGTGGAGAGTTTGAATCTTACAATGCGATCGTTTCCCGTGTCTGCCACGTATAGGGTTTTGTCGAAAAATCCAACCCCGGAAGGTTGTTGGAATTGCTTTTCTCCGGAACCCGTGCCGCCAAAGGAGTGCTGTTCTTTTCCGGCAGCCGAAAATTTAAACAGATAATCCAAGCCGGCATCGACGGCGTAGATATTTCCTTCCGTATCCACGGTGACATCCTCCGGTTGCGAAAATTTTCCCGGCTCAAAAAGGTCGAAATTCCCCTGAGCTGGGTTCAGGCGCGCCGTAAATCCAAACTCACCCGGGGTGATCCATTGGACTTTGAAGGAATTTTCGCCGATCATGCAAAAAATGAAATCCGCTGAAAAATCCCGCAGCGTGGTTATGCCGCTGGGGGAGGAGGCTGAAAGAATGCCTAATCCATTCGGCTCCAAATTGGCCGCATTGGGAACCCTTATATCAAATTCTTCCGGGAAAATGAGCGCTTGATTGTCTCGTTTGTCGTCTCCCGTCGCTGCAACGTAATATCCAAGAGTGGCCCGGTTTTGGATAGTCACCAGAACCGCCGCGATTCCCGTATATCGCCGATCGGGGTTGTCCACTTCATGAAAGACCAGTTCCACCGGCGCGGCGGCGATTTGGTGGCGCGCCGCCACCAGATTGATTCTGTAAATTTTGTTGCTGCCGGAGACGATCAACAAATTGAGCTTCGAGTCCTGCGTTAAAGCAACGGGGTTGTCGATAGGCTGTGATTGTCCCAAAATATTTCCCGCCAAATCCAACATCAGAATACGGTCATTTCCCGTGTCGGCAATATAAACCAGCGGCTCTCTTCCCAAAAGAATATCCTGCGGTTGATTCAGATTGTATCCGGTTTCCGCTCCCCACACCGGGCGAAGCTGCAAATAAGTGGTGTCGCTGACGACGACCGTGCCGCCGGTGTCATCAGGTTGTTGCGGCAGTTGAAATTTTTCTCCGCCACAGGCCCAGACAAGATATGCCGACAAGATGAGTATAATTTGCTTTTTCATTGTCTATTTAATAGTTTTGCCCAAAATCGTTTTGCCCTTCTTTAGCGACACCTGAATGGTTACAAATAATCATTTTGCCTTTTACGTGTTAAGCATTACGTTTCACGCCTCAAAACTTCAGATTTGCCGAAAATCGGCTGGCGTTTCCCAGCCGGCCGAAATCGGTATAAGAAAGATCCAGGTTGAGGTGAAAAAAGCTTAACGGAACTGACAGGCCGCCGCCGAATGTAAAAGATTCCTCGTCGACGTTGGCGCGGTAGCCTCCGCGCAAGGCCAACGTGCTTTTCCACCAATATTCCATGCCAAGATTGATGTTTTCGGCGTTGTCGTTTGGGTGATTGAGCTGGATGGCCGTGGTGACTTGGTGTTGGTGGTTTTGAATAATTTCCGTGGCAAAACCGATGCGAAAGATCGTCGGGGGTGAAAAATCCTGGAAACTGCTAACTTGCGTTCCATCTCTGAAAGTCGTCGTTCCCGAAGGTTTGATATTGGTGCCGTAATTAACCACGGCCACGGCAAATCTGGAGCTGCCAAATCCCGTCCAGTAATAAGTTCCAAAATCGATGAGCACGTTGCGGGCGTGCAATTCCGCCAGCGTTTCGTCGATATATTTGACCGTTACGCCAACGCTGAAACGGTCGGTCATTTTTCTGGCAAACGTCAAGCCCACGGCAATATCGCCGAACGCAACGAACCTGCCGGTGCCTAAGGGTTGAAACTCCGTGGTTTCTTCAAGATCGTCGGTATGCAGGGAGGTGACACTGGCGCCGATGGCATTGACGCCGCCAAAACGATGGACGTAACCGAAGAACTCGTGTCGAACGTCTACGGGCCAATTGACGTGAGAGAAGATGATCTCGTTCTTTTGCATTTGCGCGATGCCGGCGGGATTCCAGTATAGAGCGGAAGCGTCATTGGCGACCGCCACGAATGTTTCTCCCATGCCGACGGCGCGCCCGCCGACGCCGATTTTTAAAAATTGCGCCATGGCAGTGCCGGCTCTTTGATTGCCCAAAATGGGAATAAGTTGGGCGCGGCAAATCTGGCTTCCGGCAAGAAGCGCAACAATGGTGGCGAACAAAATACTCTTTGCATTCATTGTGTTAACCAATTTTGTTTCCGCCTAAATCTTGCAACGAAAAGAGAACCGCAACGAAAAGAGAACCGCAACGAAAAACGTCTTTCAAAAGAGGCCAGCATCAAGCATCCAGCACCAAGCATCCAGTTAAAACCTTACCGACAATCCCACCCGCACGTTGCGTTGCGTCAAAAATCTCGCGGGATTGAATGGAAACGGCTCCAACGGGGCTTGCGTATCCGGGAAGAACGGATCGTTCCAGCTTGTCGGAGTCGGATCACCGAGATCATAAGCGCGGCCGGTGATGGGATTGATGATCTGGGAATTTTTGCGGTCCAATAAATTCACTACTTCGAACATGAACGTGTATTCGAGGCCGATGAGTTTGAAATATTTTTCAAAGCTCAGATCGACCCAGAACCAGGTGGCGCCGAGTTTTCCATAAGGATCATCCGGCTCGCCATTCTGATCCAGATCATCGTCGTACTCAGGCCGCCCATCCAAAAGGGTGGTGCCGGTAAAAAATTGGGGCGTGTAGCGCCGGCCGGCTTGGGCAAAAGCCCTGACGTTCAAGTTCCAATCGTCGGGTATTTTAACGCCGAAAAGGCGCGGGCCTTTGCCTTTGTTGACGTGCAAATTGGCCACGGCGCTGACTTGCCACGGCCGATCCCAAATGAGAAAATCTTCCGTAATGGGCTTTTCATTCAATGTGCCCCGTGCCACCAGAAACGCATCGTCCGGAGATGAGCTTTTGCCGGTGGCGATGGAATACGTGCCGCTGATCGAGCCGGTCAAAAAGCTGCCGGCGCGCTTGCGATATTCCACTTCGATGCCGCGGGAGCGGGAGTAATCCAAATTCAAATAAGTGGTAAAAGTTCTTCCCGACAGACGGCCGCTGCCGCTAAAATTCACCGTGGTGACGTAATCGAAAATATCTTTATAATAAGCGGTAATGGTGAAGACGTCATTTTCCGTAAATTTGTGGCGCAAGCCCATTTCGTAGGCGACGGTGGTTTCATAATCCAAATTGGGGTTGCCGAATTTTTGAAAAGTGGACTTGGCGCTGTTTTCGCCGAGCTTCGCGTAAACGAACTGCGGCTTGGGGCGTTTGGAAAAATGGCCGTAGGAGAAAAACAGCATTTGGTTGTCCGAGATCGGGTGGGAAATGCCGAGCCTCGGGCTGACTCTTCCGCGCCAGCGCCGCCCAAACAGGCTGTGAGTCTCGTCCTTGAATTGTTGGCGCGTCGCCTCGGAAATGGTGACAATATCCGGATTGTTGACGGCGTCCTCGACAAATTTTCCCGGAAACCAATAATCAAATCGCACGCCGAGGTTCGCGATCAGGCCTTTGAATTTGATTTGGTCTTGGGCATACATGCTGCCATAAGCCGGGCGGACTTTGTAGATGTCATTGTTCAACCCCAAGCCGCCAAACCAGGGACTGAAAATATCGATCATCTGCATCTCGGCGAAGCTGGTTTCAAAGCCGGCTTTGAATTTGTGCGCCTCGCTGCGGGAAAATCTGGAGAGGTCGAATTTTAAAGTATATTCTTCCACGTAATGATCGTGCCAGGTAAAGCCGTCGCCGAAATCCCAGAAGCCGTCGCCGGGAAAGACCGAGACGATCGTGCTGTCGTCATTATAAAAATAGTCGATGGGCTGCGTGACGATATCCTGCGGTTCTTCGTACAGGTTCCAGAACTTGCCATTCACATCGCTGCGCAGATGCGTAAAAAAACGGGACAATTTCAGATCATAAAAAGTTTGGGGATTCAAAGTGTGCGTCCACGACAGCGCGAGATTTTTATTCAAATGCGTAAAGGTGTTGAAGTTGTCCAAATTATTTTGGTAATCATACGGGTAGCCCGGCCCGGGCTCCACAAATTCCAGGTTGGTTTGCAGCGATTGCGTGTTTTGATTGATGGATACCGATTGGTTGCCGGAGATGATGAGCTTGTGGGTCGGGTCGATTTTCCAGGTCAGCTTGGCCAGCCCCGACCAATTGTTGGATTGGCGCGGAGCAAAGCTGGTTCCGTGAAAGGTGGACGAATGAAGCTGCGTTGCCCCTCTCTTCGTATAAGTATCGCTGATGAGCATGTAGAGATTTCCAAAAAAACTCAATTCGCCGGGCAAATTAAGCCCGAGCGCCGGGAGCACATATTGGGAAAAAGGCTCCGGGCCGCTGAGGCTAAATTCCGTGACATCGGTATTGAAACTGTGGCGGTTTTTATCGCTGAAGGTGCCGACGATCGGCGTCGAAGCATCAAAGCTGCCGAAATGGTCCCGCTTGTAGGCGAGACTGCCCTTGTACTCATCCGCGCCTTCTTTGGTTTTGACGTTGATGATGCCGGACATGGCTTGGCCGTATTCGGCGTCGAAGCCGCCGGTGATCACTTCCACTTCTTCGATTGCATCGGTGCTCAATTGCAGGCCAAAGCCGGTTCCTGCCAGCGGGTCTTGGACTGAAATGCCGTCGAGCAAATAGGCGTTCTCATGAGAACGCCCGCCGCGGATGTGAATTTCATCGTCGGATTGCACGACGCCGACCTGATTGGCCACGATGTCTTTGACGTTTTCAACCACTTCGGCTTTGATTTCGGCGCTGGTGATATTTCTCCGGCTGGCGGTTTCTTCGATGTTGAACAGCGGTCGCTCGCCGATTACGACGATTTCCTGTCCGAATGCGAGCACCGTGGATTCCAGCTTGAAATTCAGCGTTGTGGTTTGGCCGGCGGTTACTTTGACGCCGGTGTTCTGCACCTGTTTATAGCCAATTATGGAGGCTTGGATGGTGTAGACGCCTGGGTTGATGTTCGCGATCGTAAAATTGCCGTCGAGATCGCTGGCGGCGCCATAGTAGGTTCCTTGGATGATCACATTGACGCCGGGCAAGGCCTCGCCATTTTCACCGTCGATCACGCGGCCTTTGATGTCGCCTTTGCCTTGGCCGAAGACGAAATGAAAGGGGATGAGCAAAATCGTAACGCAGACTGCCAGTCTGCAAACCAGCCGCGCTGAAAATTCTTCGTCGCGCGGGGCGGGATGATAATTTTTTCGGGACAATGCTTTAAAAATAGACCAATGCGGCCACGAGGTGATTTTAATTTTCATATCAAAGGTCAACCCTTCGCTTGGAGTTGTTTCCCCACGGATTGAAGAAACCCACCGAAAAAGCACAAGAATCTAATCGGTGGGGTTCTTCAATCTGTGGGCAAAACTTGATCTGGTTGTATGCTAAAAGACGCCGTTCAAAACTTTTTCGATAACCTGTCTCGCCGTTCCCAAGCCATCCAAAGAAGAAATCGGCAAACCGAAAAATACGAAACTCGAATTGCCGTCGATGGCTGCCATGGCCGGCGTACCGGGCCATAAGCTCGGGTTCTCCGGCAGGGCGTACAAAGTGATCGCACTGATCTTGGGGACCAGCGGAAAGACATTGGGAATGATCGTCACACTGACTCTCAACTCAGGCAATCCCAAGGCGATTGCCGCGGGAGTCGTTTGCACCGGCTGATTGCGGGTGATGCGGGCGATTCTTGCGCCCAAACTGTCCACCGGCGAAAAATCCAACGGATCACCCAAGTTGGAGGTAAATTCCCGGAACGAAGTGGTCATAATCAATTTCCCGCCGCGGTCGAGAAAAGTGGGAACGCCAACCTGGGCCTTTTCCAAATTGGGATCCGTATCGGCGTACCAAAAAATGCGATCGTACAAAAGCAAGGTTTCGGTAAAAGCCTGGGACGAGGGTGGATCCAAGGCGCCGTTGTTGCGTTTTATATCCCAAACGTCGAAGCTTCCGACGATCGCTTGGAGCGTGGTATGATAAAAACTGGCGGTGTTGTCGGTAATATTGTAGTCATCGATTACAAGAAAATTGCTCTTCGGCTCGCGCACGAACCAGACGTCGTTTTCATTGCGCGGCATGCGGATGATGCGGCTGACCGCGCCGGCAATATCGATGGCGCGAAGATAAAAGACGTGCCGGCCCTCGGTCAGGCCCTCGGCTGCGGTGAGGAGAATGGTGTTGGTCCTCGAGTTTAAATCCTCCCACGCGGAGTCGTTGGTGGTGTCGTCCAAAACGTATTGGTATTTGGCGATGGTGTCGTCGCCATCTGGATCGGCGCCTCGCCATGTAAAGCTGGCCACAGTGAAGGTGGTCTCTGGCACTTCGGTGCCGACCGGAAATTCCACCGCAGGTTTGGAGTTGATGATGGGAAACCGCTGCACTGCCGCCGTCGGATCGGCGGCGCCTTGATCATCAACTGCTTTGACGCTGAACGCGTAAGTGGTGTCGTTGCCGGAAAGCTGCAGTGTGAAGGTTTCCTGGGTTTGGGTGGTGAAAGTCCAATCTGGATTGGGCGCGGTATTGCTCCAGGTTTCCACGTTCGCCGCGTTTTCATTGAATGTATAAATGAAGCCCACGACCGCGCCGTCGGGGTCGTCGCCCCACCAGTGAATGGTTTGCCGGCTGATGGTGGGGTTCAAATCCCGCTCCGTGAAAATGGAAGTAAACGTCTCAGGCGGCTGGTTGGGCTTGGGATTGTCAGTGAAATCTTCCGAACAGCCCGAGGCGATCAAAAGTATTGCAAGCCAAAAAAGATTTCTCGAAATGAACTTAAACATGCCGACGAGAAGAGAAGAAATTCAAAACGACGTATTCATTTTATCCCCCACGGATTGAAGAACCCACCGATAAAATTGATGGCTTGATCAGTGGGATTCTTCAAAGACCGCCCAATGATGAATCATTAGGTTGAGAAACGCAAGCATCATAAATGATGCTAAAATCTCGAGGCCGATTTATCGGCCTTCCGTCTTTTAGCTGTGGAATTTATTCCACAGCTTATTTCAGCAACAGCATTTTGTGCATCTTCACGAAGTCCGCGGACTTCATTTGATAAAAGTATACGCCGCTGGGAACGCGCACGCCGCGGTCGTTGGCGCCGTCCCACCGGATCGAGTAAGCGCCGGCGGGCTGGACGTTATCCACCAGGGTTCTGACCTTCTGCCCAAGAATGTTGAATATATTGATGCTCACTACGGCTTGCTTGGGCAACTGGTATTTAATGATGGTTTCTGGATTTCCCGCAAAGCGGGATGTCGCTGCGCTCCAGAACGGGTTGGGATAATTTTGCTCCAGCGCAAAGGTGCGCGGCAAATTATCCGGATTTTCTTGCACGCCAACAGTAAAGGGGCCTAAATCGTCGTTGTTGCGCGGCTGGATTTTAAAGTTGTTATTGTGAAAATGGTGGATGCCGCGAATAAACGCAATTTTTTCGCCGCCTTTCCACATCGTATCCGCTTGGGAATAGGCATGCCCGCTTTCGTCGTCAATTCGCAAGTTGCCGGTACCATCACTGACCGAAAATTCGCCAAAGTTTTGACCACCGTCGGAGAAAGGAACAGTAACGGTGACGTTCCGCACCTCGACCAAAACACTCTCATAAGCTTCGGCATTGGCGCCGTTGGTGGCGATTTCGCCGGTGGTCACCACGACCGGCGCCGGCACCGGGTTGCCCGAGCTGTTTCTGGTAAATGAGGTAACGTTCAATCGCGTCAAGCTGAAATTTTCTTGAACTGTCCCTGTAACCGTTACATTGTCTCCCAATGTGACGGAGTTCGCGGGATCGAACACTTGAATGCCGCTCCACATCGCAGCGTCATCCTGGAGGTAATAAGCCGTAAAAATGAACCCGCCGTTGAAGTAGTCCTTCGTGGAAGTTACCGTACCGGTAATCGTGACTTCTGCGCCCACATATCCGGAGCGGCCATCGCGAAACGGCGTGAATTGAACATCCCGAATCGCCAGCCCGGCATCCTTCACAAAGTAGAAAAACTTGGCGGCGCTGGTATCAGGGGGATTGGAGCTGGCATTGCCCTGATTGTCCGTCGACTTGATGAAATATTGCACGAAGGCGCCATTGGCTTGCGCCGGAATGACGGCGATATAGCTGGTGTCATTGGTTGTCGTCATGGCGACAGTTTGATAAGAACCTCTATCCACGTTGTACACGATACTCGCTGAGGCCACCGTTCCGTCCGCGTCCAGAATGTTGGCGCTGATAGTGACGCCTTGCGCCGAAGTGGGGGCGACCGGGGTACGGGAAGCGGCTGTGATGTTCGGCGGCACCGCCGCGACTTCAATATCCTGCAAAGTGCGGGGATTAATGGTAACTTGTCCGCCTGTCGTGCCGCCACGAACGAATCCTGTCACGTTGATTTTCGTGCCCGCAGGAAAACCCGGCCAAACCCCGCCATTATTGGTGATCGCTGTGCTCACGCTGTTGAAATAATCATCGAGAACAATGGTGCCCGTCTCGTCGGAGGCGGTCATGGTGTTGCCAGGAAGATTATTGGCCAGAACCGTCAGATTCTCAAAACGGGCCAGGACGCTTTCCCAGCGCTCGGACAATTGGGGATCTGCTGAATTACCTGCCGCCGTCAGGCCTAAATCGCCGGGTTTCAACAAAATGGGTGCCGGGAGTGGTTGGCTGAAATCCACAAAGTCGATGGGTGTAACCGGGTCGGTGATCATGACAAACTGCGTAATGCTGGCGAGGCCCTGGCCGGTGGGAAATTCACTCATGATACCGGTAATTCTGATGATGTCACCGGGCTGCGCCGCGGTGAGATTCGTGCCCGAAACACCGGGAGAGGAAGTATCATTCTGAATCACAAAAAAACCACTCCAGGGGCCGCCGCGGGCATCCTCAAGAAAAGCGCCCCAGCGGTTACCCAGGAAAATTTCCCGCATGCCGTGCATGACCATTGCGGTTACGGTCAGTGTATCATTGGTAAACGGGGAATCGTCAGTGACCGCACTGCCGATATCATCGGCGCGGATGAATTGCACGTCCGCGACGGTCAGGCTGTCCGCTGCGGGTTTCGGACTCAGCGCCCGGCGTCCCGGTGTTGCCGGCTCGTTGATGCTCCAGATGCCGCCTTTCCACGAAATGTTTTCGCTGGTTTCATTGTGGCCGGTTATGCCGTTGCCGCCGGTCCAAATTTCTAAATCTTCGACGTCCAGCCGGCGTTGGGCGCTCATGCCGGGGTTATGGGGATTTTCGTCGGCATCATTGTCGGCGTTCACCACAGTTTGATCGGCGATCGGTGTATCGTCTAGATAGGTCTCGTTATTTATGGTGACGCCGGTTTTGTCAACCGCTTCGACTTTGTCGCCCCAAACAACATAATCGACATCTTTGACGAGGTTGCTGGTGCCGTCCCAGTAAAAAAGAATGATCGCCTCACCATTGTCCGTCAATCCACCCTGGCGATTGATGCTTCCGGTTGTGGCTTCGAGCATGTCCGGAATATTGTCAGCCGAGGCCGCGTCTTCGTATAACTCGTAGGTGGGAGCAACGCTATACGTGGTCATGAAATTGTTGCTGCCATTTAAAGCAATGGTTTGATACGCTCCAGGCGCGATGCTGGTGCCAGCCGGAAATCTGGCGTTAAAATCGGCAAAGCTGCCACCGCCGCCATTGCCGAGCACGGTGTTGTAATAATAAGCCGGTGGGTTTCCGGGAAAGGTCGCATCGGTAATGTAATAATTGGTTAAATCAATTGTTTGATCTGTGGGATTGTAAATCTCAATAAATTCTCCCGCGGTCGGTGTGACGGCAAATTCGGTAATCAATAAATGATCTTGTGCCGCTAAAGGCGCAACCAGAAAAGCCGCTAACAGCCATGCTGGGGCTACTACCGCTACCAATTTTCTCATGTCCGCGCTCCTTCTTTGGTTAGGGTTAAAGCGTGAGTGAAAGGCAAAACCATTGTGGGCAAAACTATCAAAGCTTTTAGAACAATTGTTTTGCTCCTAATGGTTTTGCCTTGGTTGCTTGGCTTTTAACAATACTCCCGGAATAGTTGCCTTTGTTTTTAATAATGTTGAAATCATGCTGCTATTTTATAACCAAAAACTTTCCGCGCTGAATGTTGCCGCTATCGAAATCTTCAACCGTGTAGTAGTACAATCCCGAAGCCAGCGCCTGATCGTCGCGCGTCACCAAATCCCAGGCGTGCTCGCCGCCGGCAAAGACGCGCTCGCCGCGCGCAAATTTTTCATTCCACTGAATGCCTTCCCCGGCGTAGCTGGCGCCGCGATGCTCGAAGCTGTCAACCAGGTCACCGCCCAGACTATAAACCCGGACTTCACAATTGGCCGGCAGGTTGAAGAAATAGAGCTTGCGATCCCTTTCCAAATTGCCATCCCAAGCGGCGCTGACGCGATAGGGATTGGGATACACGCCGACTTTGATTTCGGTTCCCCCGTTGGCTGCCATCTGCGCTTCCCGGCTTGGTGTCCCCGGAAAAACGCGAACGACGTTGGCCAGGCGGCTGCTTTCCAGGCTTTGCAAGCGAATCTCGGGGTCGCCGCGATCGAAGGCGGTGACGGCATAGCCATATTGCCAGCCATTTAAAAGATTTTCATTGACGAATTTATAATGATAGAAGATCGTTTCTTGCGCGCCGGTAACGGGATTCAACGCCGTTTCGCCGAACGTCACCGGCTCTGGCAGACGGATGAAGTCGAAGCCGGTGTCGTAACCGACGCCGTTGATGGAATCAAACTCCGCAAGGCGCGTAAAAGAAGAGAGCAAATCCTTTCCCGGCAGATCTTCGCCCAGTTGCGTGCGATACAGCCGATACCCCTCGAAATCCTTTTTGCCGCTGATGAAATCGACGGATTCCTCGGCTGAACGGTCCCAGTACAACGTCACTTTATTCTCGGCGGGAATGACTTTGATTCGCGGCGGCGTGGGCGGCGTCGGCAGCACGTAACGGTCGATCTTGCCGTCGCGGTCGATGTCTTCCCCGGGGTCGAGCTGATTGTTGCCGTTGCGGTCTTCGCCGTCATAAGCGGTTTGGGCCCAAAACGCGTTGGTGTACAAATTTTGCCGGCTGTTTTCCGTATCCTGGGTAGTGGGATCGCTGCCAAACTTGCTGGCGCAAATGACTGCAAATGCAACGTTGATGGAAGAGTCCGGCTCGAGACTGCGGAATGGGCCGGTTGAAATCATTGTCATATAATTCCCGGGTCTGCCTTTGAGAAAATTGTCGATAATGCCCGGGGTCAAAGGCGAGCGCATTTTGTCGTAAGATTCGATGTCCGTTTGCGGGGAAAAAAACAAGGGATCGCCTGCATTTCTAAACAACCAGGCATTGTATAAAGAGTTAACCCGGTAAATGGCGTCGTTGGCTTGCGGCGTGGCGCCCAAGACTTTCAGGGCGACATAAAGGCCGCCGTCCGTAAAGCCCGGATCGCCGTCGTAATCATACGCGTAAGCTATGCGCAGAGAATCAATATAGCCATTGCCGACGTGCTGGAAAAAAGGCGAGCCAACGCGAGGCGGGGTGATGTTGGTGTTTCTAACTACCAGATCGGACCACAGCCCCACGTACACGTCATTGAGCCGCCTTCTGCCGGTATTTTTAATCGTGTAATTCAAAATCACAAACGCATCGGCAAAAGGGAAATTCCAGGCGTAGGATTCCAAATGCACGGAAATATTGATGGGAGTGTGCTGGGGGATTCTGATGGTCGTGCCGGGAACCACGACGTTGGAATCGGTGAAATCAGCGATAAAATCCTGGTGGCTGACGGCCTCGGGATCGAAGAAGGGGTTGTCGATAATGCTGGAGCGTTCGCGCACCACGTCGTTGGGATCGGCGGAATTGGAGAACTCAAAGCCGGCGGCGACGTCTCGCAGCGAGGGAATATCCCTGGCGCCGGTGGTGACAAGAACGGCGCCATCATCCCGTTTGCCGCCAACCCACAAACCGCCCACGAACAGGTGCTCGATGCCGGAGCCGCGCGGATATTCGCAGGAAGGTTGATCGCTGGGAGATTGGACGGCAAAGCCATCGCCGAATGTGCCAAAGTTGGTGATGGTGATTCCGATGCTGCCGGCGGTGGTGAATCTCGTGTCGTCGTCGATGGTGGGCTTGGCGATCCCGGGTTGATCTTGAGCTTGTGATAGGAGATTGTCGGGAAAAAGCTGCGGCAGCAATACCAGAAAGAGGAAAAACAACAACGTCCTGAATTTCATGATATTGGGCGAATCAGGTTAAAGGGAAATGAGTTTTCGGCTATCTGAGAGCCTTCACGCCATCATCTCTAACAAGACTTTCACTTCACGGGTAAAACAATCTAACCAACAAAAATCAGTTTGTCAAGCTGAAATCGAAAATTTTGCAAAATTTTTTGGAGTGAAGTTTCAACCGGTGTGAAAGCGCTGTGAAAGCGCTGTGTGTGAAAGCGCAAAAGCGGGCTTGACAAAGCGCCAATAAATTTGTATTTTAATTTAAGCCTATTCCTAACTTGACAGTGTTAAGTCAAAGACTCTATTTCTCCGTCTTTGCTTCTGCCGCTTGTTTCGGACGGGCATAGCAGAATCATCTCACAAAAACATTCAAAAGACAGAAAGATGGAGGGCAGAAAAATGTTTGCCGTCCGCTCCATCCCGTCATGGTTAACTTCCCTGGCATGATGCCAAACGCTATTTTTCTGCCTTTCATTTTTCTGTCTTGGCTTTTGTTCAGGCCAACTTAACATTGTCAAGCTAATATTAACCCCAATTAAGAGATGAAAAAATGGCAGCCGTGGTTGAACCGCAAGCCGCTCTCGACGAAGAAAGATTGTTTGTCGAATTACCGGCCCATACCAACTCTCCGCTCCCATTGGTCGTGTCCGGTTATCGTTTACTCTTTGCCTTTGGCCGGACAATCCGTACGAAGCATACACACCTGACCTCTCGGTGATTTTGAACGAGAATTTAAAGGAAGAACGATATGGCAGTCGCGCGCCGGATATCGCAATAGAAATTCTCTCTCGCGATGACGACCGCAATGCACTTTTTGAAAAGGTCAAGCTCTATTTGGAGAATGGCAGCCGCGTGGTTTGGATTGGCGATCCTTATCAAAAAGGCGTGATGGTGATTACTCCCAACAACCGGCATTGGATAACAGACACGCTGACTTGTCCGGAGTTGCTGCCTGGTTTTGCGGTCAACGTGGAAGATATTTTTTCATGGCCGGCAGCGCCCGTCAGCCGTTCATGCCCTTCCGGCTCAATATCCGGGACTTTGGACAAAATTTTCTGAAATTTCCCCCAAATTTCCTGCTTGCAATTGAAAAGTGGAAAGCGTAATTTATATTATACAAACCGAAATTTCACGTAATCCTGACTGCAAAGAAGCGTATGAATACGAAATCAGAGCGAACGTTGGTCAGCTTTGATTGGGCTGCCAAGAAGATTCTGCGCGACAAGGCCAACTTCGACATTTTGGAAGGCTTCCTCACCACGCTGCTGAAGCAGGAGATCAAAATTCTCTCCATTTTGGAAAGCGAGGGCACGCCGGAGCATGCGACG
Organism: Candidatus Zhuqueibacterota bacterium; assembly: GCA_022616415.1. GTDB lineage: Bacteria > Zhuqueibacterota > Zhuqueibacteria > Zhuqueibacterales > Zhuqueibacteraceae > Zhuqueibacter. The sequence goes on from JAKEEU010000085.1 coordinate 15,604, forward strand.
GACAAATTCAACCGGGTGGATTTGCTCGTGCAAAATCAACGTGGCGAGCTGATCATCATCGAAATTCAGAACAATCGCGAGGTGCATTATCTCGAACGTCTATTGTACGGCTCCTCCAAGCTGATCGTTGATCATTTGAAACTGGGCGAAAGCTACGAGCAGGTCAAGAAGGTGATCTCCATCAGCATTTTGTACTTTTTGCTGGGAGAAGGCGAGACCGATTACGTTTATCACGGCAGCACGGCGTTTTATGGCTTGCACGACGGCAGCAAATTGGTGTTGCGGCGCCATAAGCCCGAGGCGCTTCTGGATGGCCATATTGATATTGCGAAGGAAATTTTTCCGGAGTATTATTTGATCGAGGTGGAACGCTTTCAGAACATCATTCACAGCGACCTGGATGAATGGATTTATTTTTTTAAAAATTCGGAGATCAAAGAAAATTTCAAATCGAAAAATATTCAGCGCGCGAAGGAGAAGCTGGATTTGCCGAAGATGCCGGAGAACGAGCGCAAGGCGTATGAGCGCTTTTTAATGAACAAGGCGAGTGAAAGAGGCATGCTCGAGTCGTCAAAAATCGAAGGCAAGATTGAACGCACCATCGAAATGGCCAAAGCAATGCTGGCCAAAGGAATACAGGTTGCACTTATCGCTGAAATCACCGGGCTTTCCGACGAAGAAATTGTAAAATTAAAATAGAGAGGAAAAAATGGCAGCCGTTGTTGAACGAGAAGCCGCTCTCGACGAAGAACGCTTGTTTGTCGAATTCCCGGCACCCACCCAATCTCCGCCACCATCCGGCAAATTGACCTTTGAACAGGCAAACAAAGTGGCAGGCGGGGCATCCTTTGAACTTATTCATGGAAAGATAATTTTAAAAGCTGCAGACGATAAACACGCAGATGCTCACGCTTTACTTTGTGGTTTATTGGGCAAGTATTTTAAAACCAAGCCCATTGGTCGTGTCCGGCTATCATTTACTCTTTGCCTTTGGCCGGACAATCCGTACGAAGCGCACACACCTGATCTTTCGGTGATTTTGAACGAGAATTTAACGGAAGAACGATACGGCAGTCGCGCGCCGGATTTGGCTATAGAAATTTTCTCGCGTGATGATGATTGGAGCGCCCTGTTTGAGAAAGCCAAGCTCTATTTGGAAAAGGGCAGTCGCATCGTTTGGATCGTCGACCCTTTTCAAAAAGGCGTCATGGTGATTACTTCCAACGACCGGCATTGGGTAACAGACACACTAACTTGCCCGGAGTTGTTGCTCGGTTTTTCCGTCAACGTGCAAGATATTTTTTCCTGGCCGGCGGCGCCAACGACGGCGACGGAATGAATACAGCGCCATCGCCTCAAAATTTTTTGAATGGAGAAGTCGCCATGCAATTCGTCGATCCCCGCACCGATTTTGCGTTCACGCTGATCTTTGGCAATGAGAAAGCCAAGGAAGTGTTGATCAGCTTTCTGAATGCCGTCCTTGGCCTTGAAGGAATCCATGCGATCGCCGAGGTGACTATCCTCAATCCCTACCAAGCGCCAAAAATCTCCACGCTCAAACGCAGCTTTCTCGATGTTAAATGTCATGACAATCGTGGGGTGGAGTTCGTCGTTGAGATGCAACAGAAGGGTTTTGCCAAAGAAATAATTGCCGAATTAACCGGCCTTTCCCTTCACGAAATCGACAAGTTCGCCGGTTGAATGCTTGCGGAGTGGAGCGCATGAAGGAGATGGGTGACTGCGTATTGGTCGTTCTCACTAGCCTCCATTTCGAGTTGAGAAAGAAATGTCTTGTATTTTCCCGTTGTGCTCATTATATTTCAAAGGCGAACTGAAGCAGATATATCATATTTTTTGCAAGGAGAGTTTATATGGAAATGATCGCTGTGGAAGATTTTGTTCATTCCGGAATATTCAAGAGCAGGGAAGAAGTCATTAGGGATGCGCTTCGCCATTTGACCCAGGCTCATCCTGAATATCGTACGCGACTTGCTCTTTACCGGTATCAAAAACGAGAGATTTCGGTGGGAAAAGCCGCGGAACTGGCAGGAGTAAGTTTTGAGCAGATGAAAGAAATTCTGGTACAGCGGGGTATTCAGCCCGGATTGGGCCCCGAAACTCTTGAAGAAGCAAAAAAAGAGTACGAAACTGTGGTGAAGCTTCGTGTTTAGCCATTGCAAAGCACCGGAACTGGTTGTTATTGACGGACGATCAGGCAGCAAGGAAACTGGCAAAATCGAATCATGTGGAGTTATCGGGAACTATTGGCATATTGATTTCTGCCGTTAAGCACAAAATAATTTCTGTGGCAGAGGCGGATAATTTATTGATGGGCATGGTGAAGGGTAACTATCGGTCGCCGGTTGCCAGTATTTCTGAATTCATAAAATCCCTTAATGAAGAGGGCTAAAACAGTGCATGGCATTTTTCATAATTTATCGTTCCAAAAAGGAAAAGGCTCTATCGATCATACGACGGAGCCTTTTTTATTTCCAAATGAAAAAGCCGATCCCGTGATCACCGGATCGGCTTTTTTATTAAACCTTCAAAAATTGAATGGTTGAAGGCGTCACTACAAACTTTAGACTACAGCCGGTCGTGCTCTTCCGGCTCAATATCCGGGACTTTGGACAAAATTTTTTGAAATTTTTTCCAACTGCCGCGCTTGGCTCTCTCCTCCAAATATTCTTTGGCCATCCACGCGGATACCTGCGCCGACAGGGCGATCGCGACGAATTGATCCAGAGGCAGGTCTTCTTTTTTTGTCAATTCTTCAACCTGCTTATACAAAGAATTAGGAATTTTTGCGCTCAGGGTTGTCATTTGATTTCTCCTACTTTCTGTAAGAATTCTTTCGGCGACAACAATATAATACCAAATTTCTCGGCTTCTCGCAAGTCTTTTTTGTTGAAGGTGATGATAAAATCGGATTGGGACTCCACGGCTAAATCCACAAGGAAATCATCATCCGGATCGCTTGCCGTTGGTCGCCACAGATAGAAGATGCTACGTTTGTTTGCAATCGCGCAGATGCCGTCAAGAAGTTCATCAATGTCCGTTAGCGATAGACCCAATGATGCACGCTCACGTTTAAGCACTTCTTCATATTCGAATATCAAAGTGATAGAAACATTTACCTGCCAGCGTTCATCTTTGAGCATGGCCAAGAGTTTGTAGGAAGCGCCGCGTTTAGAGCGTAGGCCTGCGACCATCACGTTGGTATCTATCACAATTTGATAAGGATTCATGATTTCTTATACTCTGCTTACCCTTGAATTCTTTTTCATGATAGGTTCAGTTGAAGAAAAAAGCAAGATAAATTTGTTGTTTATTCAACCCGTGCCGCCAGAATTATTCAAGGGCAGATAGTTTTAAAAGCTGCGGATAATAAACATGTCGATGCTCGATGGCGACCGCAACGCCCTGTTCGAGAAGGCCAAACCATTGTCTAGCGTGAGTTTCCTAAAATCGCTCGGGAATCAGCGTTAAAAAGATGAAAAACAAATCGTTAATTGTATACACTGATTAATTGAGATGAGTTCGCTAAC
>JAKEEU010000086.1 GCA_022616415.1 Candidatus Zhuqueibacterota bacterium
ACTTTTTCCGTTCAAGAGCAAAATTGAAGGCAAATCGTGATGCTCCAAAATTCTTCCGAAACAATGTCTTTTGAACATTGTTCGGATAACATTGGATTCGAGATGCCTTAAAAATCTCTTTCATGTGGCGACAACTTCCTCTTGTCTCAAAAAAGTGAAATTATTTTTAAGATTTTGTAAGAATTGTAACATTTTAATCAACAGTTGTCAACCTCGCGAGCGCAAGCCAGCGGGCGAACCACTCGGCATCCCACCAGCTTTGATAGGAACTTGGGTTAAATGCCATTTCCCCGGAAGGGCCGCTTATATTGGGCGCGACTCTGGGTAAGCGCCTCGAATCGAGTAATGCTGTGCTTTTTTCCGTCGGTTCCAACATTTTGGTAAACCACCATTTCGAGATTTTTTCGCGGGCTTACGGATATAACCATCCGTCCAGTTTTATTGTTCATATGTCATTCAATCGGGCAATTCGCCGTTGACCAAACAGTGTCGGTTTCCACCGAAAAAAGCAAATTAATAATTTTTCGTTATGGCGTCGTGAAATGCCTCCCGCGCTGGACGCCAGTCCGAGTGCTCGACCGCTCGCAAAAGATTCATTTGACGTTTCGCTTTCGCGGGAGTAGTTGATTTTGCCTTGACACCATGAGGACTGCGAACTTGAACTTTGCCTTTACCGACCGACTTTGTAGTGTATGGCATATTTAAATAGTGCCGAGCAGAGAAGCTTTTGACAACGGCAAATTTTCAGGCATAAAATCCGCGTCATTCAACGCATCAAGATTGTTTAACTTTGCTCGTAACCGACGATGCACGCTCGCCTCGACGGTTCGCGCGGCGAGAATCAACCGATAATGCGCCGGCGTGCGCCCCCCTGCTCGATGCAGCCGCCCGAATACCTGCCGCATCTTCTCCGCCGAAAAGCCGGGCGACACAAGCCCTACACGCGGATGCTCGCCAGTTAAATCGTGGAGTGAAATTCCGATCCCGCCCGCGTCATTGTTGGCGATTAGCTCGCACTCACGGTTAGCCTGAAACTCGTCTATCCAATACTGCCGATCTCGCACGCCTTCAGGCGAGCCGTCGATGAAAGGTTTGACCCCCCGGCGCTTACGTAGCTCGTCCACTGTCTGTCGGAAGTTCACAAAGAACACGACTGAAAACCCTTTGGCCCGAAAATCGTCAGCCAGTTCACAGAAGATCGGCACCTTCAATAGCTCGATTTTCTGCCGGGCGCGCAGGATTTGCGTCAATGGGTGGTCCGGGGCCTTGTCTCGCGCGGCCTTCTCATTTAGCCGCCCGATGGATTCGGCCATTTCCTTGTAAAGTTTATCGATAGTTTCCGGCGAGTCGAGGTCATACAGTTCAGATGAAATTTCGCGCTCCGGGAAATCAGGAATGTCCTGCCATCGCACGCGCGCCCCGCGATGCGGAATGATTTCGTCCCGTATGCCGCGCATGATCGCGTTCTGCTTGTCCTGACTGACAGCCCACTGCCAGCCAGCGCCGGGTATATAGCGGACTCCCTGCCGGGAAAGCCATTGTTGCCAATCCGTCAGCTTGTG
>JAKEEU010000087.1 GCA_022616415.1 Candidatus Zhuqueibacterota bacterium
AGGTAGATGAAGAAGAGCCACATCGAAAGATCGATGCTTGCCCAATCGATCTTCCACGGCGGACGGACCGTCAACCAGATGACGGCCGAGATCAAAAACACATACGTGATCATGGCCCCCGGATCGAAGCTTTTCAGAACGTGTTTGCCATATGCGGTATAGAACGCGAAGCAGACGCCCGATGCGATTGCGAACAACGTTCCGGCCAAATTGACGCGCTCGATCCCTCCTTCTTGGCCCAGCACCATCAGGGCGCAACCGCAGACAGCAGTAAAAGCCGCCGCGATTTTGCCGCCGGTCATTCGCTCGGTCTTCGACAACACGCCGTAAACCATCAAATGCACGGGCGCGAGGTATTGCAGCAGCAGCGAGTATCCGACGCTGACCATCGACAGCGACAAATAGTAGAAGCCCTGATTAAGAGCCAATCCAATCACGCCGAGCAAAATGAGCGGCGGAAGGTCGGAGCGGCGGACTTTCAACAACCGCGGCGATTTGAGACCCAGCCAAACCATAAGAATCGCCGCCGCGAGCAATGTGCGGAAGACCAACAGCTCATCCGGCCGCATCTGACGCCGTAGCAGATACTTCGTCACGACGCCGGAAAGGCCCCACAGCACGGCGGCCGCGGCGGCAAGCAGATAGCCCCTCAGATGTGCTCGTCTTTCATTTTCCATTGTTCATTTGTCATTTGTCATTTGTCATTCGTCATTGTCTGGCTGCACGGCAAGCAACGATGGCAAATGACGGCCGTGATCATCGTTTCGGCCACCAGACAGAAAAATGTGAGACAGAAAAATAAAGAATGGATCTGATCTTCTTCATTTTTCTGTCTCACATTTTTCTGTCTGGTTGGTCTCGGTGGCCGAAACGACGACCGAAGCCCAAATGACAAATGACAAATGACAAATGCTTAGACCTTGATGTTGTAGACCTTGATCTTGCTGTTGAGGGTCGTGTTGTTCATGCCGAGCAGCTTGGCGGCGCGGCTCTGGTGGCCGCCGGTGATATCGAGCGCGCGGCGGATCAATTCGATCTAGAAGCGAGAGTCTTCGTCTTAGAACGAGATGCCGCGGTTG
>JAKEEU010000088.1 GCA_022616415.1 Candidatus Zhuqueibacterota bacterium
TACGACGTTGACGTTTGGACGGATTGAGTTTGACCACCATTGGGGTGTCCTCCAAGCGTAAGGTTAGAATCGGAACCACTGGGATTCGACCCAATAAATAACACGAATTGCTCGCAGCGTGCCGCAGCCTATGGCGCCATCTGGTCGCGAAGCGCATGTACGTTACCGGCGGCCTCGGCTCGTCGCGCGCCAACGAGGGCTATACTTCCGATTATGATTTGCCGAATGAAACCGCCTGCGCCGAAACCTGCGCCGCCATCGGCTTGATCTTGTTCACGCATCGCCTGCTGCAAATCGAGCCGGATGGCGTTTATGCCGACGTGTTGGAACGCGCGTTGTATAATGGTGCGCTCAGCGGCGTTTCGTTGCGAGGGGATCGCTTCTTTTATGAAAATCCGCTGGAGAACCGGGGCAATCATCATCGTTGGGAGTGGCATGAATGTTCGTGTTGTCCGCCTAATATCGCGAGATTACTGGCGTCGTTGGGGCAATATGTTTATTCGCGCGGTGAAAACGAATTGTATGTTCATCTCTATGTTGGCAGCAGTGCCGTGCTCGGCATTGGTGGAAAAGAGATGCGGCTCTCGCAGCAAACCGATTATCCTTGGGAGGGAAAAATTCGTTTGCAAATTGATTTCGACAACCCCACCGAACTCACGCTGGCGCTGCGCATACCTGGCTGGTGTCGTGCAGCGGAAATGAAAATCAATGGTGAAACCGCTCTCATCTTCCCTGTGCTGCAAAAAGGCTACGCGAAGCTTCGTCGCGCGTGGCAAGCTGGCGACCTCATCGAGCTTGATTTGCCGATGCAAGTTGAGCGAATGCAGGCGCATCCCAACGTGCGGGCCAACTGCGGCCGCGTGGCCTTGCAACGCGGCCCGCTGGTCTATTGTCTTGAAGAAATTGATAACGCCCAGAATCTCAACGACCTGGTTTTGCCGCGTGAAGAAAATTTGGAGGTGCACTTTGAGAAAAATCTGCTCGGCGGCATTGCCGTCATTACCGGCACAGCCAAACGCCGCGCGCTTGATAAATGGGAAGGCGCATTATATCGAGCGGATGGCTCTAAAAGTGAAACCGTGCCGTTTAAAGCCATCCCCTATTTGGCCTGGGATAATCGCCCGCCAGGGGAAATGTTGGTTTGGATAAGGGAGGAATAGGCCGTTGTTCCTCTATATTAAAAAACTCGTAACTATGCAGCTCACACTTTCACAAAAGCAAAAGCTGTAAGCGGATAAAGCGGATTGAGCAGATAATGATTCTGATAAACAAGCTCCTTAAATCCGCTTTATCCGTTCAATCCGCTTACAAAAAATAGTAGCTAAATAGTTACAAAAACTCTATACAAAAAATCGCTTGCTTCTGTGCCCGGCGGGTATTACATTACCATTGCTTGCTGGGACTCGAAAACTCGCCTTTGATTTGGCAAACGATTTCTTTTGATAGAGCACGATTCAATCTTATACGACACCTCCGTGTCGCATAACCCCAAGCCCTGGTATAGAAATTCTTGACATAAGAAACAAATTTACCGATTCTTTACCTGCATGCCTTCTAAAGCACGCTTCCGATTTATGCGACAGGGTTGTGTCGCCTAAACCGGATGAGCTAAAGCGATCCGGCAGGATTTAAATTTTAATTTTGACCAACTTTATCAAACTCAAATAGGCACCGGACTGATTTGCCTTATGCGACACGTTAGATTTGGTGCCGCTCACTCCCTTGTTAGCGGGCTATCTGACTTGGAAAGAGAAGCTTGTTGTAAATCAGAAAGTTGGGATGTAAATTGGGATAGGGGTTGACGGCGGCACTGAAAGTTGGGTGATGGTTTCGCGGCACGTTCGTGGCAACGACAAAGTTTTGTGCGCGTAGCAACCAGTTCGTGTGCGATTTTTTTTTGTAAAAAGAGTTTGAAAAAGGCAGATTTTATTCGTATAGTTAAGCAAATGGGAATTTTAAATTATGCCGGTCATTTTGAGACACAAAGGTTATCGCTTTTTCTTTTGGGCTATGGAATGAATTCTTTCCCGAATAAAGCACTGGCGCGAAAAATCACTTTTGATTTCGACGCCATGTGGATAGAGCTTGCCGATGGTCGAAAACTTGGAGTGCCGCTAGCTTATTTTCCGCGTCTGCTCAATGCAACGCCCGAACAGCGTGATGCCTACGAAATTAGCGGTGGTGGAACAGGCCTTCATTGGGATGAAATAGATGAGGACATCAGCGTAGAATACCTATTGTTAGGTATAACTGATCGAACACGTCCGAAAAGAGAATATCAACTTTCTGAAGCTGCGTAAGAGCGTTTCGTATTCAGTTATTGCTGTACACAAGCACAGTCGAGAAAATCAAGTGTTGTGCTAATCCGCACCATTGTCCCCCCACTAAAGCAAAACACGTTTCGATGACGAACAAGACATGAGTATCGGCTAAATATTATTTTTGAGAAATTTAAATGAAACCTTAACCTGATTATGTTAAGTCAAAAGTATTCAAAAGACAGAAAGATGATTGACA
>JAKEEU010000089.1 GCA_022616415.1 Candidatus Zhuqueibacterota bacterium
AGCTTTGGATCGCTTGTCAGCAAACAAAAGAATCTGTCGACTTGCCAACAAACGATTGGTTGACGGAATCAATTAATCATCCTGGTGGAAAGATTACAGAATTTTGGATACATATTATTTTGAAATTGAGGACTGGGGACAAAGATTTGAATGGATTGCCCCAACAATATCAACGCCGATTTCAAGAAATTATCTTAGGACATTCTTATACTTCGGAGCTTGGACGTGTATTCCTAGCAAGTCAGCTATATTTTTTGAGTTCAATTGATTTGAGTGTGTAGCAAATCGGAGGTTTGTAAATATTACAGTTAAGGGTTTTGTTAAAATAGAATAGGGCTCTATATTGTCAAACATTGCCGTCCACTCGGAATGTTTGAGCCAATAAAGGAGCCCTAGATGACCACAATCTACGACCAAGAAGCGAACGTATGCAAGCTGAAAAATGAGTTTGCGGCCATTCTGACCGACCTTCACCACGCGGTCGGTCACGAACAAATTTGTGAGGTGGAAAAAACTTTGTTTCGCCGAATTCAACAGTTGGCCCTTCACTGTATGGAAGCTTTTGTACAACAATCGGGGACGGGATATCAAGCCGATAACCCGCCGCGCACCGCCGATGGAAAACCGCTCACGTTCAAAGGCTATGTCCGGTCGCCTTACTTTTCCATCTTTGGTGAATTGACGATTAAACGCGCCGCCTATTCCAGCGCCACCAATGAATATTTTTATCCTCTGGATGTCCAACTGAATCTTCCCGAGCACAAGTATTCTTATTTGCTTGACAAGTGGATACTCGCCCGCGCCGCCGAGACGGATTTTCGCGAAGCCATCGACCTTTTTAATGAGATCTTTGATTTTTCTTTTTGCCCATCCTTGCCCCAACGTATCGGCGCGACGGTGGCCAAGAACGTCGACACGTTTTATGAGCAGAGCGCCCCGCCGCCCGCGCCATCCGAAGGCAGTCATTTAGCCTTGAGCGCCGATGGCAAAGGCGTGCCGATTCTCAAGCCCGAACGACAAGACCAACTGCCCACCGCCACAACACCGAAGGCGCGCCGTGCCAAAGGTGAAAAACCGGGCATCAAAAAACAAGCGGTGGTCACCGTCGACTGCTCGTTTGAGCCGGGGTCGCGTGCTCCCGAAGATATTGTCAAAGCCCTACTTAACGAATACACCTCGGCCCAGCGCCAGCACGCGAAAGCCGAACAGCAGCAGCGCCGTGAAGCCGGTCAGCGAGAACCCCGCGTCGCCATGAATAAGCATGTGCGCGCGACGTTGCATGGCAAAGACGAGGCGATGAGCTACTTGATGGAACGCGTGCGCCGGAGAGATGCGACCGGCGAAAAGCCCATCGTCGTTTTACTGGATGGCGACCCGAGTTTGGAAAACGCTTTGCGCCGCGCCGTGAAAACCTATCACCTCGAAGATCGTGTGCAGGCGATGATCCTGGATATTATTCACGTTAGCGAATATGTGTGGGACGTGGGCACCGCGCTCTATGGCGAAAAAGATGGGCGTCGCATCTTGTGGGTGCGTGCAAAACTTTTGTCCATCTTGAACGGCGAGGCGGGTCGCGTCATCGGCGGCCTCAAACAAATCATCACGAAAAAATCGCTTCGTCCTTCGCAACTGTACGCTCTGGAAAGGGCGATCAGCTATTTTGAAAATCATCGTCAGATGATGGACTATGATGCTTATCTTGCCAAAGGATACCCGATTGCCACGGGATGGGTCGAGGGCGCGTGCGGTTCACTTGTCAAAGATCGTATGGAACAAAGCGGCATGCGCTGGAGCCTACGTGGAGCACAGTCGGTGCTCAATCAGCGTGCCGTTAAAAAGAACAACGATTGGGAATCGTTCTGGCAGTTTTACATCAACGCCGAGAAAAACAGATTGTATGCCGATTCCTACAAAAGGGCAGCTTAAAAGCCCCTGTGAAATGCTACACACTCAATTGTTTTTCACGCCATTTCGCGCACGTCCAGAGGTTGTTGTCTTCTTTCGCACATTTGTCGATGCCTTTTTCTTCGATGGCATTTTGAACTCATCAAAATCGTCATCAAAAGCCATCCTTTTTTCCAAAGGAGTGAAGGTGTGAAATCCAACAATACGGACTCGATCTTTCTTATTCAAAT
>JAKEEU010000090.1 GCA_022616415.1 Candidatus Zhuqueibacterota bacterium
ATGATGCTCCCCGCGGGAATGCTGGTCAAATCCCAGGACACCAGCGCTGAGATGTCCGGGGAACCATCGAGTTCCACCGCAGACGCGGTTCCGTAGTTCGTGGTCGGGCTCCCGCTCACCAGTTTGGTGTCACGCGTGCCGGTGTAGCCCCCAACTCCGTCCTGAAAGGACACGGTCACCGGCTGTTGCAGGCCATCATCGTTGGTAATCGTGCCGGTGCCTTGATCGTTGCCGATGGTGGCATTTACCGCATTGCTCAGATTCACAAAAAACGTCTCATTGGGCTCATTGAGCTCGTCTCCATTGACCACCACCGTGACCGGTTGGCTCGTCTGGCCAGGCTGAAAGGTCACCTGTCCGGAGGCTGCGACGTAGTCGCTGCCCGCGGTGGCCGATCCATCAGCAGTGGCGTAATCCACGGTCACCGTCTGGCTGCTTGCGGCGGACAATGTCACGGCAAATACAGCGTTGACCGTGCCGCTGTTGCCTTCTGTCACCGTAATGTCATTGATCGAAAGACTGGGTGTCGATGATCCCAGACTAATTTCATACATCTTGCCGTCGTTTTCATTGGGATCACTGTCATTGTCAACGCCGCGAGCAACAATGTAAAGACTTTTCTCGGAGGGATTGACACTGGTCGGAGCATGGGCCAAACCTGCCGGGCTCCTTGCGTTCAAGAAACCAATATCAATCACACCAACAGCGGTTCCGGTCCTGGTGGTCTCAACAACGATTTCATCGGAACGACTGACTATATATAGATTTCCATTGTCGGTGTTGAATTCGACGCCTTCGGGATCACTCAGGCCAAGGCTCGCGGTGTCGAAGTGCTGTACCATCACGTCATCACCGCTTGGCGGCACGCCATCAAAACGGCCATTCGCACCCGGGCTAATCTCGTACACTTCAGCATTCACACCGTCTGCTATAAACAAATGTCCTTGAAAGGTGTCGTAAGTGATCCCCTCCGGGTCATAACTTCCAAAATCGCCTGTTTTGAATGAGGTGACGATGTCATCGCTGGTGTTGTAAAGCCCATCAGACCCTGGATTGAGCTCATAAACGCGTCTAGTACCAGTGTCATCCGAAAAGTACAGTTGCCTATTGTTGGGATTGTAGGCCACGTCCGTCGGCTCGTCCGAGAAAGCGGGGTATGTAGTATATTCTCGAATTTGGCTGCTTGCCAAAGTAACTTCCCAGTAGTTGACACCGGCATAGATCGACATTTCCTCGACTTCGCTGTCGCTAATAATCAGGCGGTTCGATGACGGAATATAAGCTATGCCGCACGGATCAGGACTCGGAGGAGACCACTGCGAAGTGAGAACGGTCCTTACCAGGGAGGCCTCTGCTGTGATGGCTGAGAGATCTTGTACCGCAGGCTGAGTAAGAGACAACTCAGTGATATCGCCAAGGCCCTGTTTGGAGCTCAGACCGCTATCGGCGATATAAAGACTCATGACAGCAGGGTCGTCGGTCTGGTCGCCGCTGGGTGCAAATGCCATGTTTTGAACGTCCCCAAGCCCGAACGCGGAGAGGTCACGTGTCGTCAGAACTTCGCCCTTCTGAGTTACCTCAAATAATTCCTGCTCGGCCTGGCTCATGATATAGAAATGGCCATCGCTTGGGTTAAAGGCGATTCCTCGTAACTGATACTGTCGCAACGAGCTTAGAACAATGTTGGAAACCACAGGGCTGGCAAACCTGTCCTGAGGATTCGGGACAATGCGAACAATCCCGGGTACAGCCGGTTGCGCAGGAACAACCAGGAAAAAAAGATCTCCGGTCTCAGGGTCAAGGGTCATGCCTTGGGCGTGTTTGACAACAAAGGGCTGCGCATTGAAACGAGTAATGGCGCCTGGTGAAGGTTGCGGCCGGCCATTTGCGCCAGCCTTTATCTCAATCAACTCTTCTGTGCCGGCATCAAAAAATAGCAGGCTGTTAAACTTGCCGTCAAATGCCATGTTGACAGGGTTAGAAACAGCAGTCGCCACGGTTGCAGATCCGGCCAGGTCCCCAACCAATATGACAATGCTGAGATCAACAGTACCTGGAGATGGCGCCACGAGAAGCGCGCCGGCCGCAGGTGAGAAGGCCAAGCCTGCCGGGTTTGGAATGCCCAATTCCGGAGTCTCAAACTTTCGAACCAGTCGCTGGTAAGGCTCTTGAGCTAAAGCGTTTGAACCAGCCGCCAGGGCAAAGAGTAACGCGAGTACTACCCATTTCTTGAACCGGCTCAATCGCTTATGATCAAGCTGTGTTATGGCCCGCTTGTTCAAGGAAGACGGACAGAGGGCACGTAGAATTTGTTTGCTCAACTTTAATCCTCCGATTTTTAAAAGATTGTTTTGGGGCGCTGACGAACAGGCCGCCTTTCTTCTTTGAAATCATCCTGTCCTCGTTGAATGTTACTGAGGTCGATAACGCGCCAGGAACTTTTGTCCATGCAATCACTCTCTGGAGATCAAAAAGAAAATATAAACGACCTGAGCCACATAGGCTATCCCTCTGGCGACTTCGGTCACCGCTCTCATCGTCACCAATTTCCGGTCGGCAATAATAACGGTGTCATCCGGCTTGAGCAGTGGCGTTTGTTCTTGGTCGCCGCTCGCATAAAACTTTTCCAGGTTTACTTTAATGACGTCAGGGTTCTTCTGATCCCCATTTCTCCGTATTATCTTGACATCATTGATTCTTGCATTTTCTTGAAACCCTCCGGCGTAAGCAATCAGCGAAACCAGATCAGTCTCACTGGGAACCGTATACTCTCCGGGCCTGCCAACGGGTCCCAAGACATTCACCGAAATCAAGAGCTCACGTTCTTTTCCGATAAAATACCTCGAGCCCCCGATTTGCTTTTCATCGACTCGCTCTGCGACCTCTTGAGAGAATCCGACGGTATTTGACAGACAGAGCGTGATTGAGAGAAAAAATAAACGTGCTCGCATGTTGCATAGACCTCTTTTCTTGAATTAAAATTTTGTCTTACATTCCCAGGAGTCTCTTCACAACGTTCAGGCCCTCATAAGATCTGTGGTAATATTTGTAGCCGCCGTAGGTCGTTACCGGATCGACCTTGTTCAACACCACGCCGATGAATTTGTTGCGTGCATTCTCCAAAGCCTTCAGCGTACGCTGTAACACTTGCTTTTCCGTCCTGGCGGCTTCAACGCACAACAGAACACGATCCACGTGATTTACGATGAAGGAGGAGTCCGGTATTCCGATGACTGGTGGTGAGTCAATCACAATCAGATCGGCAGTGAGTCTCAATAGAGCGATGATTTCCTCTATCATCGGTGAGCTCCAAAGCATGTGCGGTTTGGCCAACTTATCCCCGGCGGTAAGAATCCGCAACGACTCCAGCGCCGAAGCTGGCTGTAACGCCTTGAGAACGGAAACGTGCATGGCCTGGCGCTGGCTATGAAATTTCCATCGTCCCGCCGGGTCTCTGGAAAATTGCGCTTCAAGCTCGCTCAACGGCAAAGGGGCTTTTTGATCTGAAAATTCAGCAAAGGCTCTGGTTGACTCCCTCACCAAATTAGTCAGACCGGGTGAGTAGGGGACTTCAAACGTCTCATGTAAAGTCGGCCGGCGCACATCACCATCTATCAGAATGGTCCTTTTCCCGTGTTGTGCGGCGATAATGCACAAGTTGGCGGCGACGGTGGATTTTCCTTCCGCCGCGCACGAGCTGATGACCGTCAGCACGCAGGCGCTGTGGGGTGGCGCTGCTGCGACGACAGAGCCCCACAGTTGCGAAAAGGCGTCACAAAGCATCGGGTCAGCAGTTTCGCGGGTCACCAGCCAACGCCGCCGGAAATGTTCGTTCATCGAGAATAAGAGGCCATGTTTGACTTGTGGCACGGAGACCAATACGGGCAGCTTGAGAATCTGTTCGATCTCCTCCGGCGTTTTGGGAGTATCTCTCATGAGTTCCCTGCCGGAAATCAAGAGCAGTCCGATCGTCGCGCCGGCAAAAAGACCAATGATAACGTTGATCGTTTTTCGCGGTCGCACGGCGTCCCGGGGTGTTTTGGCCGGTTCGATGATCCGTATATTGAGAATCTCCGCCGCTTCGCGAATCCTCGCCTGCTCGCGCTCCTCCAAAAGCCGAACATAAATCTTGCTGTTGACTTCCCGGGCTCGCATAAAGCGGACCAGCTCGAGCTCCTGTTTTGGAAGCTTTTTTAAACGTTGGTTATAACGGTTCACGGTTCCCCGCAAATTGGTGCTCTGCGCCCGCAGGGCTTGCACTTCGACTTCCAGCAGAATCGCCTCCTCCAGATTTTTCTTCAATTGCGACATGGGATCCAGGACGCCCTTCAATTTTTCTCCATCGAGAATCTCCTGCGTGGTGCGAACAAGTTTTTCTCTGGTTTGTTCAATTTCCGCACGCAGCTCGGCCATCTTGGGATGATTGTCAGGATGGCCCTGCACCTGCAAGCTGGAGTATTGAACGTTAAGCTCAACCAGGTGCTCCTTCAACTTGGCGGTCAGCGGATCCGTGATTTGCACGACAGCGCTGGCAAGATCGCGCTTCTGCGCACCGAGCTTTTTGTCAATAACCGCCAATTTTTGTTGCGCGGCGTCTTGATCGGCTTTTACACGATTGTGGAGATTCTCCGCTTGCGTTACCCGCTGAAGAATTTCTTTGGTTTCATCATCGATGGAAGTGATTTTTTCGCCGGCCTTATAATCGCTCAGCTCTTCTTCGGCATTTTGAAGCCTTTCACTCACCACGCGGATTTGCTCCTCAATGAATAGTTTGATACTGGCATATTCCCGGCGACGGGCATCAAGATGGATCGCCTGCAAAACCTTGGCCGCCATATTCGCGATCGTCGCTGCCAATTCAGCGCTTTCAGACTCATAGGTGATGGCAATGAAATCGGTCTCGTTGATCTGTCGAATGGAGAGATTCTTGATAATTTCGGCGATCATGTAACTTTCAGCCTCCGGCCGGGAGGGCGGAGGATGGAAACGCTTAAAAAGATCGCGCTGCGATTCCGACAATTCCTCGTAGACTTGCTGCGTAAAAGTCGTGGTTCGCATCTCCTGGATCTGGTTGGCGATAAAACTTGTCCGAGAAAGCGACTTGCTCGGATCAAAGTCCACTATCGTGCCCTTGCTGTAATTCTCGAAACCGACGATGGCTGTCGCTTTGTAGAGCGGCGCTGAAAAATGGTTGTAGAAGAGAACCGGAATCAATATGACGATGACGCTCATGAATAACGTCATTTTGCGCCGCCGGATAACTTCAACAAGCATCGAAGTTGATACGGTTTGATCTGTTCGATAATTCATTTTTGAGAGCTCTTTCTACTCTTACAGTTTCAGGGAAAATCTCTTCAATATTAACCTTGAAAATCTGCGCTGCCAAGGCTTTGAATTCTTTCGGCGGATCAACCCTGCCGTTCTCGACCAGAGAAAGATACGGAGCGCTGCAGCGCAACTTGATGGCCAGCTCGTACTGTTTCATTCCGGCATCCCACCGCCTCACCTTAAGCAAATTCTTCATCCACCGCTCTTTCTTATGTTAATTGATCGGTGTGAACGGTCCTCTTTGCTGTCTGGCCCTTTGCTGCGTGCCATTGACCTTGCTGTTTGATATTCTATTTCGCAATTGGCAAAGAATAATTTCTTTACGCCTTTCTTCTTTTGCAATGAGCATACCAGAAAAATTATTCGCTCCCAAAGCGCCACGTCGCCCGCGAGTTGGAGATCATCAATTGCGCCAAGTTATTTTGAGGCATGAGATTATGAATCATGCGGGAGGATGGCAAACGCTGAAAGGGCGGCTTACGCCGGCAACGCTGCCTGAGAATTTTATATTTTTTTCAGTATAATCATCATGTAAAAAGATAACCGCGATCAAATGGATCAGTTGCTCTTAAACTCCCATTTGCTGATGCCATGCTTTTTCATCTTTTCATAAAAGTTACTGTAACCCATTCTCGCTTCTTTCGAGGCTTGCAAGATGTTGCCATCATGTTTTTTCAAGAAACCGGCGATATAATCACGATCAAAGCGGTCGAGTAGCGCATCTTTCGCCTCGTGATACGGCATGTCTTTGAAGAATGAGAATGCCTCCTGTCGCGAGCCGAGTGGCAGACAGCTCGCTGTCGTTTTGCCGCTCAAAACGTGGCTTTTTTCCAATAGCACGCTGCGCTCGATCACGTTTTGCAGCTCGCGAACGTTGCCTGGCCAGCGGTGGGCTGATAGGAGTTGCATGGCGTCATACTCGATATCGTTGACCTCCTTGTGGCAGCGTTTGGCATATTCTCGCAGGAAATGGAAGGCCAAGGGCGGCAGATCTTCCAATCTCTCGCGCAAGGGAGGGATTTGAATCAGCATGACATTGAGGCGGTAAAACAGGTCTTCACGAAATTTCCCGTCTCTAATGGCCTGGGGTAAATCCTTGTTGGTAGCCGAAATGATTCGAACATCAACCTTGATGCTGGCGTTGCCGCCGACACGCTCGAATTCCTTTTCCTGCAAAACCCGCAACAATTTGACTTGTGTCGCCAATGGGATATCACCGACTTCATCAAGAAATACCGTGCCGCCATTGGCTTGCTCGAAACGGCCGGCCCTGGTTTTCAAGGCGCCGGTGAAGGCGCCTTTTTCATGGCCGAACAACTCGCTCTCGAGCAGCGTTTCGGAAAGTGCCGCACAATTGAATCCGACCAGGGGACGATCTTTCCGGGTGCTATTCATGTGAATGGCTTTCGCAATCATTTCCTTGCCGGTGCCGGTCTCTCCCTGGATGAGCACCGTCGAATCAGTTTCGGCCAAATCCGCAACCAATTTGCACACCTGTTTCATGGCCGGCGATTTTTGTATAATGTTGCAGAAATAATCCTGGCGGCCCACCTCATCGCGCAAATGCTCGACCTCGCGTCGCCATTCACGCTCTTGCAGCGCCTTCTGCAACACCGCGATGAGCGCATCAGGGTTGACCGGTTTGGTGAGATAATCTGCCGCGCCAAGCTGCATGACTTGGACCGCGCACGGAATCGAGCCATGACCGGTAACCATAATGAAAGGCACATCAATGGCCATTTCCTTCATTTTCTTCAACAGCGCGATGCCGTCGAGCCTTGGCATTACATGATCGGCGATCACGGCATCTATGGAGTTATGGGCCAATTGCGCCAGTCCGGATTCACCATCCGTCGCGCGGCGCACTCGAAACCTATTCCTTTCGAGGTATTGGGAAATGACCCGCTGTGACATGGGGTCATCGTCCACAACAAGGATTTGACTGTTCGCGCTCATGATTTTCAGCTCGGTTGCAAAGTGAAATGAATTGATTATTTCCCCCAGCAAGTCTGACGAGGTACGAAAGATCAACGTGCTCCATAGCTCACACCAAGGTTTGGTCATCCTGTTCGTGACGATTTGAATTACGGGTTCGAGACGTTGGGCAGAGCGCGCATAGGATTTTGGAGAGATGGGGGGAAGATTCACCTTCGGCGCTTTTTCGTTTTCTGACGGCGCAGTTTTTCCGTAAACCGTCGGTCTTACCTCCACCACTCCCACTTCCCTCCCAAAGCGTCAAGCCCCGCGAACTCATCTGGTTCAAAAACAACAAAATTTATTCACAGAAAGTATGCCAAGATCAAGTGGCGATTTTTGACCAGCTTGTGAGTATTGAAAAACAAATATTTGTCATTCCCCGATCAATTTGAACACTCGTTTCAATAGATCGGTGGCTGCGATATGTGACCGTTTTTGGTCCGAATAGACGTTCAAAAATGAACTTTTACGGAAGTGGGAGAACGTTGCTTTCGGGCGCGGCTATCCCACCCTCAAGGAGTCGAAGATGAATGAATTGAAGAGGCCAGACCAAGACAAGGCCTTTTGGGAGAAAAAGTCAAGCGCTGTTTGGTCGGTAAGTGTTTTGGCAGGCTAAATGAGATGTCCCCCCAATTCGTGCAACCAAGTCTGACGCGTATTCTATCGCAACCACAATTCGTACTCCCCGATTTTCCGCGACAGTGTTGAGCGCGGAATGCCCAGCTCGCGGGCGATGTCTTCTTGCGGCGCCAAAGGATTCTTGATGAGTGCGCGAAAGATAATCTGCTTTTCGATATGGGCAAGATAATCCGGCAGCGAGAAGCGCCCGCCCGCCTCGCGCTCGAAGTTGATAATCGCTTTGAGCGCCTCCACTTCGCGATCAACGATTTTCCTCAGCTCGTTGAACCCCGTGGTTTTGGTGATAAACGCTTTTGCGCCTTTCCGCAAAAATTGCTCTTTCTCCTCATCCGAAATCGGATAGCCAGTCATTGCTACGATCGGGATGCACCGGGCTTGGAAATACCTTGTGTCCGTCAATAATTTATCAAAAAACTGCATGCCGTTCATATCGGGCAGCCGGTAATCGAGCACAATCAGGTGCACTGTATAATTCGTCAGCACGGTTAAGCCTTCTTCTGCGCTGGCGGCCGTGAGGGTTTCGTATCCGGCGCTACGAAAGACCACCGCGAGATTTTGCTGAAAACTGGGGTTGTCCTCAACCAGCAAAATCGTTCCTTTGGAATGTGAGATCATGGATGCTCCTCCTAGTGTCCTGTGGCAAAATGAGTAGCGGCTGCGTTAGAAACATTTTATTACGCAGAGTATGCCATTCTTTAATTCGATCATCCCCAAAAGGCCGAAAAATCAGAATTTTGGTAGATTTCTGAATTAAAGTTCATCGCGCTCTGGTTAATAGTTTAAGCCAATCGTGCATTAGACAAAGTCTCGTCCTCTTTTTTTGCAGAAAGTATGCCAGAATAGGTGGCGATTTTTGACCAGCTTTAGAGTATTTAAAAACAAATGATTGTTATCTCTCGATCTATCTCAACGCTTATTTCAATAGATCGGTTGTTGCGAGGTGAGACAGTTTTTCACCCGAATAGACGTTCAAAAATGAACATTGACTGTTTAAACAGAGCATTACGGATTTGAAGCCCAGGCCATAAGGCTGGACAGGACACTCACTGATGACTAACGCAACGCCCCGGCGAGACAAAAAAACCTTGCTTCCGGCCAGAAATTTTTATATATTGCAGAGTTTGAGACGGTTCTTCCAAAGATAGGTCGTCAGGCGTATCGAGGCTGAACAGCAAGGTTTTTGAAAAAAGGATTGCAGTTTATGTTAACACCTAAAAAGAAGCTCACCCGGCGTGAGATGAAGCAAGACAAGCTGGTCACCACGTGGTTCAAGCTTACGGACTACCTATCCGAACATTCCCGCGAGGTGGCGATGGCGGTGGGCGGTGTCGTTCTCGTGGTTGGCTTGTTTTTCTTGTTTAACTGGATGAAAACCAGGGACGAGCTGAATGCGTCGGAGAAATTTGTCCAGGCGCGAGCCGAGTACAACAAGCAAAATTACCTCGCGGCGATTCCGCTTTTAGAGCAGCTCGTCAACGAATACAGCGGCACCCAAAGCGCCGGCATTGCCACGATTTATCTGGCCAATGCTTATATGCACACCAAAGACTACGCCAATGCCGAGAAATTTTACAAAAAGTATTTGGATGACGTGGACGACGATCCGATTCTCAGCATCAGCGCTGCTTATGGATTGGCCGCCACGCACGAAGAGCGCGGCGACCATGCGAAGGCGGCGGCGCTGTACGAACAAGCAGCCGACAAGTATAACGAATCCTATCGCGCCCCGGAGCTTTTGATCAGTGCCGCGCGTAGCTTCAAGCTGGCTGGGCAGAACGAAGGCGCGCGCCGGGCTTTGCAAAAACTGCTCGACAAATATCCCAAATCCGCTTTAGCGGAAGAAGCGAAGCTGCTCATGGCGGAGACCGGCCAAACAAGCTCGTAAATGTTGATGTCTGCTTGCACATCAACGTGACGGAAAAAGAGCTTGCAATTTAGACAAAAGATTCTTATATTTTATTCTTAAGTGGGCCTAAAAAACCCACTTTTTTATTGTTATGGATAAGTTTTTGCACAATAGGCTCAACGCGCTGATCGCGCCAATCTTGCAAAATTTCAACGTCGATTTTATCGCGCTCGAGCTGAAGGGTAGCAAGGCCAACCTCGTGGTGCGGGTAATTGCGGATCAAGACCGGGGCATCACGCTGCCAACCTGCGCGGCCATCAGCCGCGCGCTTTCAGATCAACTCGATGTTGCCGACGTCATTCCCGGACGGTATCGACTGGAGGTGTCGTCGCCGGGCGTCGATTGGCCGCTCAAAACGGCGCGGGATTTTCAACGCCACCTCGGCCGCGAGGTGAATTTGCGTTATCGCGATGGCGAGGCCGTTGCAACAGTCGAAGGAACGATTCAAACGGTTTCTGACGCCGAAATCGTTATTGCCGAAAAAAGCCGGAACGTCTCCATTCCGCTGCCGCAGGTCGAAGCCGGCAAGCTCAAATTAAAATGGTAGTTTTATAGGAAGATCGTCATGAAAAGTCAAATCGCCGAGGCCTTCTCCCAGATCGTTAAAGAGAAGAATATCGACAAGGATCAACTCTCGGAAATTCTCCATTCCATTGTGATCGGGATGATCAAAAAGAAATACGGCACCGCCGATAATTTCGACATCTATGTCAATATGGATAAAGGCGAGATCGAAATCCATCAAAACAAGATCATCGTCGAACACGTCACCGATCCCAACCACGAAATTGATCTCGAGACCGCGCGCAAAACCGAGCCCGACCTCGAGGTGGGCGACGAGTTTTTGGAAATCCTCAGTCCGGAAACGTTCGGGCGCCGGCTCATCATCTCGGCCAAGCAAAATCTCAACCAGCGCATTAGAGACGAAGAAAAGCGGATTATTTTCGATGAGTTTCAGAACCGCGTCGGCGAGATCGTGATGGGCGACATTCGTCAGATCAATCGCGGCGACGTGTATATGAATATCGACCGCACCGAAGTGGTGTTGCCCAAGCGCGAGCAAATCGATTCGGAGAAGTATCGCCGCGGCGAGAATTTGCGCGCCATGATTAAGGAAGTGCGGCAAACCACGCGCGGCCCGGAGGTCGTCGTCTCGCGCAGCGACCCGCAATTTCTGATCCGGCTGTTCGAGCTCGAAGTGCCGGAGATTTATGACGGCATCATCGAGATCAAAGCCGTGGCCCGCCAGCCGGGAGAGCGCTCGAAAATCGCCGTCACCTCCAGTGACAAACGCATCGATCCGGTCGGCGCCTGCGTCGGCATGAAGGGCATCCGCATTCAAGCGGTCAGCAAAGAGTTGAGCAATGAAAAAATCGACGTCATTCCGTGGAGCGCAGAGCCGGAGATTTTTATTACCCGCGCCCTCAGCCCCTCGAAACCCGTTCGGGTCTTGGTGGACGGGCCGAACAAGCGGGCCATCGCCGTGCTGCCGGACGATCAAATTTCTTTGGCCATCGGCCGCGGCGGCCAAAACCGCCGTTTGACCGGCAGGCTGACCGGATATGAAGTGGAGATCATTAAGGAATCCGAATATCGCAAGATGGTCGAGGAGCAGCGCGGCAAGGAGGTTCCGCTCGATTTGATCGAAGGACTCAGCGAGACCATGGTTTCGAAATTGTACGCTGCCGGCTTGAAGACCATGCAAGACGTGCTGGATCAAGGTGAGGATGGGCTGCTGCAGATCAAGGGCATTGGCGAGAAAACGGCGAAGCGAATTTGGGCGTTAATCAGCAAGCGCGAGGCCGGCGCCTCGAGCGCGGAGGCAACCGAGGCGGCTGAAGATGAAGGAGAAATCTCGGCGAGCGATGATGGCAAAGCCGAAGAGTCGGACGCAGAAGCATCCGAGGCGGCTGAAGATCAAGAAGAATTCTCGGCGAGCGATGATGGCAAAACCGAAGAGCCGGATGCAGAAGCAACCGAGGCAGGCGAAGAGGAAGACACGTCGTTGGTGATCAGCGCTGGCGAAACCGAAGAGCCGGATGCGGAGGCAACCGAAGCAGTCGAGGAGGAAAACAAGCCCGCAGCTTCTATTGAAGTGGTTGCGCCTTCTTCCAACGGCGAAGTGGAAACCGAATCCGAAGAAGGCGAGAACCGTTCACCTGAGGAACAGCCTGAAGTGCTGGAAGACGCCGAAGCTTCAGCGGTGTCCGAGGGAACGAAAGAAACGGAGAACCAATGAACGATCACAATGAATAAACCGGTTTATTGGCTGAAAATAAACGCTGAAGAGTCACGCTGGTTAAAAGTTTTTTAATTTGAAGGATAAGAGTTTGGTTAGCAAACGTCGAATTCATCAAGTCGCTAAGGAATTCAATATCTCGAACGACGCGCTAATGGCTTATCTGGCCAAGCTGAATAAAGGGTATGATATTCGCGGTCCGATGACGGCGCTGACGAACGAGATGTACGACGAGGTCTGCAAAAAATACCGGAAAGAGTCGGAGCCTCAAAATCCCGAGTATGAATTCCGCCGGCGGCTGCGCGATAAAAAAGTCGAAGAGGAAAAGGAGCGCGAGCGCGTTCGTCACGATATCGAGCAACGCCTAAGTGTGACCTCGAAACTGATGGATCGCCGCTCTTCGCGCCATCCGCATGCAGTTGAAGCGAAAGCCGGCGAGTCCAAAGGCGCTGCCGGCGCTCCGGAAGCTGCCCCTCGACGCGACGGTCGCCGCAAAGATCGAATTGGCGAAGGCTTGGCTCGTGACGGCCGCCGCGGCAAGGAAAAAATTGTTGAAGACCTCGAGGTGGTGGCGCGCCGCGATTCGGAAAAACCGCCTGCGGTGGAAGCGAAAACCTCACCCACCGTGGAAGCCAAGGCCGTTCCTTCTCTGCACGACACTATTGCAGCGCTGATTCCGAAGGAAGACTTGCGTCAAGTTACGCCGCCGGCCACCGAGGCGCCAGCTTCTCCGGCGCCGGCGGCGAAAAAGGCCGGTGCTGCCGCCGAAGAGACACCGACGAAGAAGAAGAGAAAGCGGAAACGCCGGCGGAAGAAAAAAGCCGCGGCAGTGGAATTGGAGCCGGAAGAGCAGATTGCGGCACGGCTGGTCAAGGAAAAAGAGAAGCCGGCGAAAAAGGCGAAGAAGCGCAAAAAGCGCAAGATCAGCGACGAAGAGATCGAAGAGTCTATTCGCCAGACTTTGGCGGCCATGCAAGGGGTTAGCCGGCCCCGGCCGCAGCGTCGCCGGCGTGCGGCTGATGATGGTGCCGGTGAAATTCTCGTCGAGGAAGCCAACACACTCAAAGTTCCGGAATTTATTTCCGCCGCCGATTTGGCCCGGCTCATGGAAGTGGAGCCGAGTGAGGTTATCCGCAAATGTTTGGACCTCGGCATGGTGGTTTCGATCAACCAGCGGCTGGATGTGGATATCATTCAAGCCGTGGCCGACGAGTTCGGCTTCCAAGCAGAGATCGTACACGAATATGGCACCGATATCATCGAGCTAGGCGAGGCGCCGGATCCCGCCGAGAGCCTGAAGTCGCGCTCGCCCGTAGTCACGATTATGGGACACGTCGATCATGGCAAGACCTCGTTGCTGGATTACATTCGTGTGAGCAAGATTGCTGCCGGCGAACACGGCGGCATTACGCAGCACATCGGCGCCTACTCGGTTGAATTTAAAAACCGCCATATTACATTTCTCGATACCCCCGGCCACGAGGCTTTCACGGCGATGCGCGCGCGCGGCGCGCAGGCCACCGATATCGTTATTCTGGTGGTTGCCGCCGATGACGGCGTGCAAATGCAAACTATTGAAGCCATCAATCACGCTCGCGCTGCCAATGTGCCGATCGTGGTGGCAATCAATAAAATCGATAAGCAGACGGCCAACCCCGATGTGATCAAACAGCAGCTTTCACAGCACGGCATTTTAGTGGAAAGCTGGGGCGGCAAGTTCCAAAGCGCGGAAATTTCTGCCAAGACCGGCAAGGGCGTTGAGAATCTTCTTGAGCTGGTGCTTCTCGAGGCTGATCTGCGCGATCTCAAGGCGAATCCGGATCGTCGCGCTCGCGGTGTCATCATCGAAGCCGAGCTGGACAAAGGCAAGGGCCCGGTGGCCACCGTGCTCGTGCAAAACGGCACGCTGAATATTGGCGATCCGTTTATTGCCGGCCAATATTCGGGCCGCGTGCGCGCGATGTACGACGAGCGCGGCCGCCGCATCCACTCGGCGCCGCCCTCGACGCCGGTTCGCGTCGTCGGCTTTGCCGGCGTGCCGACTGCCGGCGACGTGTTGGTGGTGATGGAATCCGAGCGCGAGGCGAAGGAAATCAGCTTGAAGCGGCAGCAAATCAAGCGCGAGCAGGATTATCGCAAGACCCGCCACGTTACGCTCGATCAGATTTCGAAACAGATCAAAGAAGGCGCCGTCAAAGAGCTGCGCATCATAGTCAAAGGTGACGTGGACGGCTCGGTGGAAGCTTTGGGTGATTCATTGTTGAAGCTCTCGACGAATGAAGTGACGGTGCGAGTCATTCACAAAGCGGTGGGAGGCATCTCCGAGTCCGACGTATTGTTGGCGGCGGCCTCGGATGCGATCATCATCGGCTTCAACATTCGCGCCTCGCAGCAGGCGCGTGCCGTTGCCGAACGCGAAAACGTCGACATTCGCAATTACAAAATCATTTACGACGCCGTCAACGACGTCAAGGCGGCGCTCGAAGGCTTGCTGGAGCCGGAAATTTCCGAGCAGATTACCGGCACCGCCGAAGTGCGCAAAATCTTCCGCGTTCCCAAAATCGGCACCGTGGCCGGTTGTTACGTGCAGTCCGGCAAGCTCACGCGCAGCGATCACATCCGGCTGTATCGCAACGACAAGCTGATTTTCGACGGCAAGATCGCTTCGTTAAAACGCCTGAAGGACGACGTTCGCGAAGTGGCTTCCGGATTCGAGTGCGGAATCGGGCTCGAATCGTATGACGATATTCACGAGGGCGACGTCCTCGAAACGTATCAAATCATCAAAACGAAGCGCACGCTGTAGCCGTCTGTCTTAACAGCAAACGAGTTTTAATCTTCCTATGTTCGTCGGCGTCTGCCAGGTGGAAATTTTTCTGCCGGAAAGCGATTCTTTGAAAGCCAAGCGGTTCGTTCTCAGCAGCGTGAAAGCCAAAATCCAGAACAAGTTCAACGTCTCGATTGCGGAAGTCGATCAAAACGATTTGTGGCAGCGCTCGACGTTGGGCCTGGCGCTGGTGACCAACGAGCGCAAGTTTGTGGATCAGGCTTTCACCAAGATTTTAAAATTTCTCGAGGACGACGGCCGGCTGGAAGTGCTCGAGCATCGGTTGGAAATTTATTGACATGGATTATAAACGTTCAACGCGGGTGGCGGAGCTGCTGCGGGAGGTGATCAGTGAAATCATTGCGACGCAATTGAAAGATCCTGCCATCGGGAGGATAACCATCACGCGCGTCAAGCTCTCGGATGACCTGAAAAATGCGCGCATTTATTTCAGCGTGCTCGGCGACGCGCAGCAGCGCCGCAACACCGCCGAGGGCCTAAAACGCGCCGCGCGCTTCATTCGTGCTGAAACCGCCCGCAAGATCAACCTCCGCCACGCTCCCGACCTGCAATTTCTTTATGACGACACCCTTGATTACGTGGAGAATATCGAAAATCTGATAAAAAAGATTCATGAGAACGAGCCACCGGCGGAGTAAGCTCAAAAGTGTGCCGTTATATAACTTGTGCGATCAAATGTTGGGAAAAATGACCACTGCTTTTATGGCGAGGTGATTTATGTCCGAGAATGCGACAAGTAATTTTGTGCTGCTATCGGAACAACCAGGGCGTGACTATGTCAAGGAATTAGAAGAAGATTACAAGGCTTGGAAGGAAAGATGGGAAAATGTGGGACGTAAATTCCTGACTAGTGGCCAAAGCCCATATCGTGATGATGAGACAAGGCTCACGCATTTAGAGAAAGAGATTGAAGAGCTCAAAAGAGACAAATCGGTCAAAGACGTGATCATTGAGGAGTTGTTGTTGCGAATCAGTAAGCTCGAAGCACTGCAAAATCTCGCTAACCGAACGTAAAATCAATCTAGGAGCCTGATATGCCTGATAACCCGGTAGGTAATGAGATTCTGCTCAAGATCGTAGAACGGCTCGATGCGATCGAGCAACAAATGCATAAGGGCTTTGCCGCGCTCACGCAAGGGCAAGATGATTTGCGCAAAGATCAAGAGGCCATGCGCAAAGATCAAGAGGCCATGCGCAAAGAGCAGGAGGACATGCGCAAAGAGCAGCAGGCCATGCGCAAAGACCAGGAGGCCATGCGCAACGAGCAGCAGGCTCTCAGTAAACGAATCGAAGATGGCTTTGCCGCGGCTGCTCTGGAGCGGCAAGCGCTGAGTAAGCGAATGGAAGAGGGATTTGCTGATGCTGCCCAAGAGCGGCGAGCATTAAGCAGGCGCATTGAAGATGGTTTGGCGACTGAAGCTGGTGAACGGCAGGCTCTTGCCTATAAGCTGGACGAACTGAGGAATTGGCTCGTGAAAGAAATCCCGGAAAACAGCGAACTCCTTTTTAAGCATATATTGGCTGATCGCGAAAAGTTTGAGCGTTTTGCCCAAGAGATGTTGAAATTTAAAAGCGATACCCAGAAATTTCAGAGTGACGTCGAGAGATTTCAAAGTGATTTTCAGGAATTTAAAAGCGATGCCCAGAAATTCCAAAACGGCGTCCAGAAATTTCAAAGTGATTTTCAGCAATATAAAAAAGACGCATTGTTATTTCAAAATGTGGTTAATGAAACTCTGGAACACATAAGGCGCGCGTTGGAAAGAAATGAACAGCGCTCATTTACCCTCGAAGAGGTCGTTGAACGATTGCAGGAAGAATTTGCCGAATTCAAAAACGAGAAGTCCATTCACGACAAGGAAGTGCAGCAACGTTTGAGCCGGCTCGAAGCGACACAAAATCTCAACCGATGAGCAATGTGATCGAAATCAACAACGCCATCCGCCGCGCCGAATTAAAAGCCGGCAAAATCGTCGCCATCGACAAGCCGGCCGGATGGACTTCTTTCGACGTCGTCAATAAACTTCGCGGCATGACCGGCGTCAAGAAAGTCGGGCATGCCGGCACGCTTGACCCGTTTGCGACCGGCGTTTTGCTGATCTGTTTCGCCGGCGCCACAAAGCAGGTTGATGCACTGATGGGGTTGGAAAAAGAATATCAGGGGACGTTCGAGCTTGGCGCCGAGACCGACTCACACGACGTTACCGGAAAAGTCATCGCGCAGCATCCGGTTCCGGAATTGTCGCGCGAGCAAATCGAGCGGGCGGTGCGGCGCTACGTGGGTGAAATCATGCAAACGCCGCCGATGTTTTCGGCACTCAAGCGTCAGGGGCAGCGACTCTACAAACTGGCGCGCAAAGGCGAGCAGATCGAGTTGGCGCCGCGGAAAGTCATGATTTATTCTTTTGAAGTGCTGGAAGTGGCGCTACCGGAAATCCGTTTTCAGGTTGCCTGTTCCCGCGGCACTTACGTGCGTGCGCTCGCGCGAGATCTTGGCAATGATCTTGGCTGTGGCGCGTTTCTCAAAACCTTGCGCCGGACGCGCGTCGGCAAATATGCCGTTGGTTCAGCATTGAGCATCGAGCAATTCGCGAAGCAGCTTATCGACTGATTATGGCCACTCAGCTTTATCGTAGTCTCGAGCAAGTACAACATGATCCCCGTAACGTTATAACGGTGGGAACTTTTGACGGTTTGCACTGTGGCCATCAAGCGATTCTAGCTGAATTAAAACAAAAAGCGCGCGCGCGACAAGGAAACGCGACGGTCGTCACCTTCGATCCGCATCCGCAGGTGGTTTTGCAGCGCCCTGACAAGCTGCCGGTGCAAATTCTGACGACCACCGAAGAGAAAATCACGCTGCTGCGCCAGGAAGACATCGATCGTCTCATCGTCATTCCATTTACGCTTGAATTTTCGCGAACGCCTTCGGAGACTTTTGTCCGCGAGATTCTTTGGCAGCGCCTCGGCATGCAGGCCGTCGTCATCGGCCACGATCACGGCTTCGGTAAAAATCGCGAAGGCGACTTTGCCACGCTGGAACGGATGGGAAAAGAGCTGAATTTCTCCGTTTACGAGGTGCCGCCTTATGAAATGAACGGCGTCACACTGAGCAGCACGCGCGTCCGCGAAGCGTTGCTCGCAGGTGAAGTTGAAAAAGCCGCGCGCTATCTTGGCCGGCCTTACAGTTTGAATGGCGTGGTCAACGCTGGTGATGGCCGCGGCAAAACGCTGGGATTTCCGACTGCGAATGTGACGCCAAATGATGACAAAAAGTTGGCGCCAGCGAATGGGGTATACGCCGTTTGGGTTGAGGGCGAAAAGCTCAAAACGAAATACCCCGGCATGATGAATATCGGTTATCGTCCGACTTTTGGAAATACGGCGCGCGTGCTCGAAGTGCATGTGCTCGATTTTGCCGGCGATTTATACGGCGCCAATTTGACGGTTCATTTTGCCGCCAGGTTGCGGAACGAGCAAAAGTTCGATTCGCCGCAAGCGCTGATGGCGCAGTTGCAGCAGGATAAAGCGGCGAGTCTGAGGATTTTAATGAATCATACAGCTTGAGGAGGCAAACATGCAAAAATCAGCCGTGATACACGCGAGTATTAATCCCAAGCTCAAGGCAGAAGCGGAAGTTATTTTTGAAAAACTCGGCCTTTCCATCTCGGAAGCTATTACGCTGTTCTATCAACAGGTCAAGTTAGCCAAAGGTTTACCCTTTGAAATCCGCGTGCCTAACAAGACGACTCGCAAGACATTTGAAGAGACGGATGAAGGAAAGGGTGTAGTTCGGTGCAAAGATGAAGCGGAACTATTTAAAGCGTTGGGGATTTGAATGCGCAAACCAAGTTTTAAAACCCAGTTTAAAAAAGATCTGAAGCGAATGCAAAAGCGTGGGAAAGATGCAACCAAGATCAAAACTGTGATGTCAAGGCTTATCGCAGAAGAGACGCTGGAAGTACGATATAAAGATCATCTTTTGATTGGAAGCTATGCAGGCAGACGGGAGTGCCATATTGAGCCAGACTGGTTGTTGATATACAAGCTGGAGAATGACGAAATCATCTTTGAACGGACTGGAACGCATTCTGATCTCTTTGAATAAAAACTTTTTTAGGCTTGAAGTCGTCTGAATCAAATTGGAGCGCTTGGGTTTGTGCCCTAACAAAAACGAATCTTAAACATTTTGGAGTCATGTATGCCTTTAACTTTAGCTGAAACGTCTCAATGGGTCAAAAAGTACGGAGCCAGCGAGAAGGACAGCGGCAAAGCCGAGGTGCAAATCGCTTTGCTGACGGCTCGCATCAACAGCCTCACCGGCCATTTTGACAAAAACCCGAAAGACCACCACTCTCGCCGCGGTTTGTTGAAAATGGTCGGCCAGCGCCGCCGCCTGCTCGATTATCTCGTGAAGACGGACATCAACCGTTATCGCGCGATCATTGCTGATCTCAATATTCGCCGGTAAATTAATGAAACGTAAAAACGTAATTCGTGAAACGTAAATAGTAAAACGTGAATCGTAAAACGTAAGACGTATCTTATGAAGAGATATTTACGCATCACGTTTTTATGCTTTACGCATTACGCCTCATACCAATTAAATTAGCTTAACGGAGGAAAAGAGAAGTGATTCAGGTCCAAAATCTAACCCGTTATTATGGACGAACTCCGGCCATTCAGGAGGTCTCCTTTGATGTCGAGAAGGGAGAAATCCTCGGCTTTCTTGGGCCGAACGCGGCGGGCAAGACGACCACGATGCGGATTTTGACCTGCTACATGCCAGCGACCAGCGGCATGGCCAAAGTTGCAGGCTACGATGTTTTCGCCCAATCCATGGAAGTCCGCAAACGTATCGGTTACTTGCCGGAACAGCCGCCGGTTTATATGGACATGAGCGTCAAGTCCTATTTGAGCTTCGTCGCCAAAATTAAAGGCGTGGATAGTCGCGACCGCAAAAGCCGGATTGACGAAGTGATGGAAAAGACCGCAATTGCCGACGTGCAAAACAGCGTCATTCGCAAGCTCTCGAAGGGTTATAAGCAGCGCGTCGGCTTGGCGCAAGCGTTGGTGCACAATCCCGAAGTGCTGGTTCTCGACGAGCCGACGGTCGGCCTCGATCCGAACCAAATTAAAGAAGTGCGCGGATTGATCAAAAGCCTGGCCGGCAATCATACGATCATTCTCAGCACGCATATTCTGCCGGAAGTTGAGATGACGTGCGACCGCGCCGTGATTATAAGCCGCGGCCGAGTCGTGGCCCAGGACACGATTGCGAATATGACGCAACGCAAGCGCGGCGCTGAACGCCTGGTTCTGCAAGTCGACGGCCCGAATGCGCCGGTGCGCGACAAGCTGGCGAGCGTGAGCGGCGTCAAAAAAGTCAAGCGTGACGATGCCGCTGACGGCATCAACCGCTACGAGATCGAGTGCGAACCGGGGCACGATGTTCGCCGCGAATTGGCGCAGGCCGTGGTGCAAAACGGCTGGGGCTTGTTGGAACTCCGCGCTAAAGATTTTACGCTGGAAGAAGTCTTTCTCAATTTGACAATGGAAGAAGGAGGTGCCGCGGCATGAAAAATTTCCTTGCCATTCTCGAACGCGAGCTGAAAAGCTATTTTCTCTCGCCCGTGGCTTACGTCGTGCTTGGTTTGTTTGTGCTAGTAATGGGGTATTTCTTTTATAATATCATCAGTTGGTTTGATCGGATCAGCATGCAGTCGATGATGATGGCGCAGCAGTATCGCCAGGCGCCGCAACCGGTCAACGTCAACATGATGGCGATTAGGCCATTGTTTCATAATGTAGCGATCATCTGCCTTTTAGCTACTCCCCTTCTTACTATGCGGCTATTCGCAGAAGAAAAGCGTCAAGGCACCATGGAATTGCTGGCAACTTCTCCGCTCACCAACTGGCAAATTACACTCGGCAAATTCAGCTCCGCTTGGTTGTTTTTCCTGGCCATGCTGTTGGTGACTGGTATGTTGGTTGGCTTGTTATTTTTCTTTGGCAATCCAGAAGTAAAGCCGATTTTAGTCGGTTATTTGGGGCTTTTGCTTCTCGGTGGTTGTTTTATCTCATTGGGTGTATTGTTCAGTGCTTTTACTGAAAATCAAATTATTGCAGCATTTAGTGCATTTGCCGTCAATCTGGTTTTATTGTCGCTGGGTTGGTTATCTAATTTTACCAGTTCAACAGTGGCTCAGATTTTCGCTGGACTTTCACCTATTGAGCATCTTGATGACTTTACTAAAGGCATTATTGATACCAAACATCTCGTTTTCTATTTGAGTTTTATGTTTGGTGGCATTTTTCTCACCTACGTGACAGTTGAATCTGCTCGATGGAGAGGAGCGCGATGAAAAAATATAGTGCTTATGCCGGTCTCTTCGGCATGTTATTTATTGCGGTCGGCCTGTTCAGTCAACTCGTCCGATCGTTGTGGCAGTGGCAGGAGATTGTGCCGCTCGCCGTTGGCGGCGCCCTGCTGATTTTTTATGTCGTTTTCAATTTCAAAGCGATTATTGATTTTGTGACCAGCCGCGGTGCTTTGCAAACGGCCAACGCGGTATTGATGTGCGTTTTGGTGCTCGGCTTGTTGGGCTTCGGCAATTATCTCGCTGGTAAGCATTCCTGGCGAAAGGACACCACCGCGGCGCGCCAATTCAGTCTTTCGGATCAAACCAAGAAAGTTTTGACGAATCTGAAGGAAGATTTGCGCGCCTTCGCTTTTTATAATGCCCAAGAGCAGGATCGCATTGCCGATCAGTTCAAGGAGTTTGCCGCGGTGACGCCAAAATTCAAATACGAATTTATCGATCCGGACAAAAAGCCGGACATGGCGCGGCGCTACGGCGTGACGGCTTACAGCACCACGGTTTTTTCCTATCGCGGCCAGGATGAGAAAATCACCACGGCCACGGAAGAGGACATGACCAACGCCATCATCAAAGTCACGCGCGACAAGAAGAAGAAAATCTATTTCACCATCAACCACGGCGAAAAGGCGAGCGATAGCGAAGAGCGCGTGGGGATGAGCATCGCGCAAAAAGCCATTAAAGACAAAAACTACGAAGTCGGAACGGTCTCGCTGATCGATACCGCCGGCGTGCCGCAAGATTGCTCTTTGTTGCTGGTGGCTGGCGCCAGAACGCCGTTTTTGCCGCCGGAAATCGATAAGGTGAAAAATTACCTCAACAAGGGCGGCGCGGCGATGTTTTTGCTCGAGCCCGATCCCGCGTTTGCTTTTGATGAAATTCTCACGGAGTACGGCATTCAGCCAAACAATGATTTCGTTCTCGATTTTTCCGGCATCGGCCAACTCTTTGGCGGCGGCCCGGACATGCCCGTCGTCACCGGTTATTCCAAGCATGCGATCACGGAAAAGTTTGGCAGTTTCATGACTGCTTATCCGAATGCGCGTTCGTTGACGATCATGAGTGAAAAGCCTTCCGGTGTCACCGTCGAGGCCTTCGCCAGTACGTCGGCCAACAGTTGGGGCGAAACCGATATGGAAGAGCTGCGCAGCGGTCGGGTCAAGCCGGATCCCACGGATCGTCGCGGCCCGCTTCCCCTCGGCGTCGCCGCCACGAAGAACGCCGCTTCTGACGGCACCGGTTCGAATGGCTCGGGAAATAGCCGCTTAGTGGTGTTCGGCGATTCCGATTTTGCCTCCAACTATCTTTTCGGCTTTCAGAAAAACGGCGATCTCTTTATGAATGCGTTGAGCTGGCTGGCGGAAGAAGAAGACTTGATCGCCATTCCGCCGAAGAACCCGGAAGACCGCCGCATCAGTTTGACCGCTTCCGGCTCGAAAGTGATTTTGCTCGTCAGCCTTTTCCTGCTGCCGCTTGCAGCCTTCGGCGCGGCCATTGCGGTTTATGTGAAACGGCGGTAAGTTGTAAGACATAATGCGTAAAACGTAATGCGTAAGACGTGATGCGTTTCACGTGTTACGTTTTACGTTTCACAAAGTATGACACGAAGGAGTGGAGAGCAGAAAAGATGAAATTCCGCAATACCTTGATGCTTTTGGTTCTGACCGCGGCGGTTGCCGCCTACGTTTATTTTTACGAAATCAAGGGCGGCGAAAAACGTGAAAAAGAAAAAGAAGCCGCCGGCAAGCTTTTTGATATTAAAAAAGACTCGGTTTCTGCGATCACGTTGAGGCCCGATGGCGTTGAATTAAAAAAGACCGGCGGCAAATGGGAGTTGGCGGCGCCGGTGCAATATCCAGCCGACGAAGGCACGGTAAACTCACTGCTGTATTCGCTCGAATCGGCGAAGCGCGATCGCGAAGACATCGCCACTTCCGCTGCCGAGCATGCCAACTACGGCCTCGATCCGGCGCGCGCCGAACTGATCGTGCGTCACGACCAAGGCCAGCAAGACACGCTTTATCTCGGCGACCACAACGCCACTTCGACGTCGGTGTATGCGCGCGTGAACCACGATCCGGAAGTGGTTCTCACGGCAAAGGGCTTGGTGGATAACGCCAGAAAATCTTTGTTGGATTGGCGTAATAAGGATTTATTGACGTTCGAGACCAGCGAGGTGAACCGGCTTTTGCTGAAAACGCCGAACACCAATTTCGAGCTTAAAAAGGAAGACGGCAAGTGGCAGATGCTCGCGCCGATCAAAACCGCGGCGGACGAATCCAAAATCTCCAGCATTCTTAGCCGCGTCCGCTATGGCAAGATTGCGGAATTTACTGCGGAGCAAATGAGCGACGCCAAGCCGTATGGCCTGGATAAGCCGAACTATGAGTTTACCGTGTTCTTCGGCGCCAACGATGCGCAGAAGTCGATCAGCTTCGGCAAAAGAGACGGCGGCCACAATTACGCGCACGATCCGGCGCGGCCGCAGGTCTTCAAAATCGACACCAGCATCGTCAAGGATCTCAACGTCAGCGTCATCGATATGCGCAACAAGAAGCTGGCGCAATTTGAGAGCTGGAACGCCGATTACGTCGAGTTGAATTACGCGGACACGCTGAAGATGGTTTGCGAAAAAGACACGAGCAACAATTGGCAAATCATTTCGCATCAAAACCGCAAAGCGAAAAGCTGGAAGATTTCGAATATCACCGGCGGCCTTTCGAGCTTGGAAGCGGCGGCTTTCGTTGACGAGCAGGCGACAGATCTGAAAAAATACGGACTCGATCAGCCACGCGCGATCGTCACAATCAAACAAAAAGGCAGCGAAGTGGCCAAGGTTTTCGTCGGCAAGGAAAAAGGCGACCGCGTTTACGCCAAAGCGGTGAACAGTCCGGCGGTGGTCGAGATTAAAAAAGAAGATGCAGATAAACTATTCACCACGCTAACTGAGTTAGCGGAATAAACTGGATGCTTGATGCTGGTTCCTCGTTGCTTGTTGCTGGTAGCTTAAAAACCAACAACGCGTAACAGTGGCAACACAGCGACGGATGGGCAATTTCAATCTAAATGTCATTCTGGAAGAATCTTTTTTCGTAGCGGGCAAAAATCATATTTGCCGCAAATTGCCGGAAGATTCTTCCGGAATGACACGCCGAGGGTTGATCATTGAACCCGCCCGTCATTGAAGCACGAGGGGAGCAACGAGCATCCGGCAACCAGCAACATTTAAATTCAGGAGTGTATTTTTATGCGAAGTATCAAGGAAACCGAATTAAACGGGAAGAAATTCAGCATCGAAACCGGGCACGTCGCGAGACAGGCACACGGTTCATGCTGGGTGCGCTTTGGCGATACCGTCGTCATGGCCACGGTTGTCGGCGCCAAAGAAGCTTCTGAAGAGGTCGATTTTTTTCCTCTCACCGTTGACTATCGCGAAAAAGCTTATGCTGCCGGAAAAATTCCCGGCGGTTTTTTTAAGCGCGAAGGCCGGCCGAGTGAAAATGAAGTGCTGTGCAGCCGTCTGATCGACCGTTCCATCCGGCCGTTGTTCCCGGATGAGTTCACCAACGAAGTGCAAGTGATGGTGTCGGCCTTGTCGGCTGACAAAGAGAACGATCCGGACGTGCACGGCATCACCGGCGCTTCGATGGCGTTGGTGTTGTCGGATATTCCCTGGGCCGGGCCGGTCGCCGGCGTGCGGGTGGCGCGAGTTAAAGGCAAACTGATTGCCAACCCGACACATGCCGAGATCGAGCAAAGCGATTTGGACATCGTGATGGCCGCTTCGGAAGATTCGATCGTTATGGTGGAAGGCGAGGCCAAAGAAATCAGCGAAGCCGACATGGTGGCGGCGTTGGGCTTCGGTCACGAGGCGGCGCGCCAGCTCATCGCCGTGCAAAAGGCTGTCGCCGCCGAGATGGCCAAGCCGAAGCGCGAAGTCGTTCCCCTGGCTTTGCCGGCAGGCCTCGAAGCGCGGGTCACGGCAATGGTAAAGGACGCCATGCGCCAGCACTTGCGCGAGCCGGAAAAACAAAAACGCCACGACGCGCTCAAACAATTGCGCGACACCACCAGTGAAGCTCTGCAAGCGGATTTTCCGGAAAGCGCGCCGCTGATTTCCGGCATTTTTTATAAAATTGAAAAGCAGCTCGTTCGCGACATGATCGCGAGCCAGAACCGGCGTTTGGATGGCCGCGGGCCGCAGGATATTCGCGACATCACCTGCCAGGTGGCGGTGTTGCCGCGCGTCCACGGCGCTTGCTTGTTTACGCGTGGCCAAACGCAGGCGCTGGCCGTCACCACGCTCGGCACGAAAATCGACGAGCAAAAGATGGACGAGCTTGAAGGCGAATTTTACAAGAGCTACATGCTCCATTATAATTTTCCGCCTTTCAGCGTCGGCGAGATTCGGCCGTTGCGCGGGCCGGGACGCCGCGAAGTCGGCCACGGCAATCTCGCGGAGCGCGCCTTGAAAGCGGTGATTCCGAACGACGGCGTTTTTCCTTATACCGTGCGCGTGGTCTCGGATATTTTGGAATCGAACGGCTCCTCGTCGATGGCTTCGGTTTGCGCCGGCTCGCTCTCGCTGATGGACGCCGGTGTGCCGGTGAAAGACGCGGTCGCTGGAATTGCCATGGGCCTGATCAAAGAAGGCGACAAAACCGTGGTGCTCACGGACATTCTCGGCGATGAAGATCACCTCGGCGATATGGATTTCAAAGTCGCCGGCACGTCGAAGGGTGTGACGGCCTTTCAGATGGATATTAAAATTGAAGGCTTGTCGCAAGAAATTATGGCAGAAGCGTTGGAGCGCGCGCGGGTGGCGCGGCTGCACATTCTCAATATCATGAATCAAACTTTGGACAAATCACGGCCGGAAATTTCGAAGTACGCGCCGAGAATTGTCTCCATCAAAATTCCGGTGGACAGCATCGGCTTGGTCATCGGCCCGGGCGGCAAGTCGATTCGTGAGATCATTGAGCGCACCGGCGCCACGATCGACATCGACGACGATGGCACGGTGACGATGGCCGCGGTCGATCCGGAAGCCGTGCACATGGCGAAAGACATCATCCAAGGCATGGTCGCGGAGCCGGAAGTCGGCAAAATTTACAAGGGCGTTGTCAAAGGCATCAAGGAATTTGGCGCCTTTGTGGAAATCATGCCGGGCCGCGAAGGCTTGCTGCACATTTCGGAGATCGAGCACCGCCGCCTCAACCGCGTCGAAGATGTTTTGCGCATGGGCGACGAAGTGACGGTGAAGCTGCTCGAAATTGCCGAGGGCGGCAAGCTGAAGCTGAGCCGAAAAGTACTGTTGCCACATTCAGGCTCAGGTTCGGGCGCACCGCCGCGGCGGGGCCATTGAAGGATTAGTTAGATATACTCGTTACGGGATACTTTGTAACGTCATTGCGAGCGTTTCTCAGCGAGGCAATCCTTATGAAAGTCAAGAGATTGCTTCGGCTCCGCCTTACGGAGTTCCGAAAAGCGGGACAAAAAACGCCTCGCAATGACACCAGTCTGACAACATAATGAATGTGCCGTATTCTTAATCATACATGCAAAAAACTATCGACAACTCCGACCATCGAAAGACCGTCTTGCCGGGGGGATTGCGCATCGTCTCCGAATATATTCCCCACGTGCGCTCGGTTTCGCTCGGCGTGTGGGTGCAAACCGGCACGCGTGACGAGCTGCCGGAAGAGAACGGCGTTTCCCATTTCATCGAGCACATGATGTTCAAGGGCACCAAGCGCCGCAAGGCCAGCGACATTGCCGAAAGCCTGGAAGCCTTCGGCGGACATTTGAATGCGTTTACAGGCAAAGAACTGACTTGCTATTACGCACACATTTTGGACGAGCATTTGCCCCTCGCCATCGACGTGCTCGCTGACATGCTGACCGATTCGGTTTTCGATCCCGAAGAGATGGCCAAGGAAAAATCCGTCATTATCGAAGAGATCAATTCCGTCGAGGACACGCCGGAAGATTGGATTCAAGATCTTTTTATGCGCGATCTGTTTCCGCAGCACGCGCTGGGTTTTTCCACGCTCGGCACGCGCGAAATCATTGGGACGCTGCAGCGCGAGCAGCAGTTTGATTACATCCGGCGGCACTATACACAGAATCGCCTGCTCGTGGCCGCAGCCGGCAACGTGCGTCACGCCGATCTCGTCGCGCAAGTCGGGGAACGTTTTAATGTTTTGCCGAGCAACGGCGCGCGGGTGGTGCTGCCGCCGTTGACCAAATCAATGCCCAGTTCCGTCACCGAGGACAAGTGCAGCCAAACTCACATCTGTTTGGGGACGCTCGCTCTGCGTTTCGACGACCCGCGCAAGTTCGTTTTGCTCGTGCTCAACACGCTGTTTGGCGGCGGGATGAGCTCGCGCCTGTTTCAAACCATTCGCGAGCAGCATGGTTTGGCTTACTCGGTTTTTTCTTTTCAAGATTTCTTGATAGACACCGGCGTGTTCGGCGTTTACATGGGCACGGATCCCGACCGCGCCGAGCAAGCCACCGCGCTGTTGCGAAGGGAATTGAGCCGGCTGCGTGAAGAGCGCATTTCGGCCGGCGAGCTGGAGCGCACCATCAATCAGCTCAAAGGCAGCTTGATGCTCGGGCTCGAGAGCACCAGCAGCCGCATGTCGCGCCTGGCCAAAATGGAGATTTACCTCGGCGAATATGTGACGTTGGACGACGTGTGTTCCGGCATCGAGAGCGT
Source organism: Candidatus Zhuqueibacterota bacterium (assembly GCA_022616415.1). Lineage (GTDB taxonomy): Bacteria > Zhuqueibacterota > Zhuqueibacteria > Zhuqueibacterales > Zhuqueibacteraceae > Zhuqueibacter. The sequence goes on from JAKEEU010000090.1 coordinate 28,039, forward strand.
CACCGCCGAACAGATCAACCAGCTCGCGCAAGAATTGTTTGCCGACGAGCGGATGACCTCGACGATCATCCGGCCAGCGAACCAGCAGACTTAAAAAATCAAATTCGCAAGCATTGCTCGTAACCACCTAACTAGGGAGGATGGAATGAAGATCGGCGTACCCAAAGAGATCAAGACCAACGAAAACCGCGTCGCGCTCATCCCGGTGGGAGCGGAATTGCTCAGAGCGCAGGGGCACGAAATTCTCGTGGAAAAAAGCGCGGGCGTCGGCAGCGGCTTTCCAGATGGTGATTACAGGCTTGCCGGCGCCAAACTCATCGACAGTCCGGCGGAAATCTACGGCGCGGCGGCCATGATTATGAAGGTCAAAGAGCCGCTGCCAGCGGAATATCCGCTGCTGCGCGAGGGGCAAATCGTTTTCACCTATTTTCATTTTGCGGCTTCGCGCGAGCTGACCGAAGCCGTGATCAAATCGAAGTGCATCGCCATCGCGTATGAAACCGTGCAAACGCCGGATCGCGCTCTGCCGTTGTTGATTCCGATGAGCGAAGTGGCCGGCCGCATGTCGATTCAAGAAGGGGCGCGTTGCTTGGAAAAATTGTACGGCGGCAAAGGCATATTGCTCGGCGGTGTTCCCGGCGTCGAGCCGGCGAGCGTCGCGATTCTTGGCGGCGGCATCGTCGGCACCAACGCGGCGAAAATCGCCGCCGGCCTCGGCGCCCGCGTGGAGATTCTCGACATCAGCCTCGAACGCTTGCGCTATCTCGACGACGTGATGCCGAAAAATGTGACGACGGTAATGTCCAATCCCGCCAATATTCGCAAAGCCGTTGCCGAGGCGGATTTGGTGGTCGGCGGCGTGCTGATTCCCGGCGCCAAAGCGCCTCGCCTGGTGACGCGCGACATGCTGAAGCTGATGAAAAAAGGCTCGGTCATCGTCGACGTCGCCGTCGATCAAGGTGGATGCGTGGAAACGATTCGTCCCACCACGCACGAGAACCCGACGTTTGAAGTCGACGGTGTCATTCATTACGGCGTTGCGAACATGCCCGGCGCCGTGCCGATGACCTCGACCGTGGCGCTGACCAACGCAACGCTGCCTTATGCGATTCTCATCGCCAACTACGGTTATCCCAAGTGCGTGCAAGAATCCAGCGCCGTGGCGATGGGCGTCAACATCGTGCGCGGCCACGTGACGTACAAGGGCGTCGCTGAAGCATTCAATTTACCATACGCACCGCTGGAAGAAGTCCTCTAACAAAATGGAGTGTTGGAGTAATGGATTGATGGAGCACTGGAGTATTGGATTGATGGTGTAATGGGGTAATGGATTGATGGAATACTGGGGTTTTGGATTATTAGAGTGTTGAGGTTTTGCATTGATCCACCAATCCAACGATCCAAAAATCCATCAATCCAATAATCCAGCGATCCAACACTCCAACGATTGTTACCATGCTGCCTCCCGTTCTCGCTTATCATCTCGTCGATCGGCGCATGGATGCCGGTATCGCTTGGATCACCCCCAAGCGGTTTGAAAGACAAATCGCCTGGCTGGCTGAATCCGGCTATCGCTCGCTCTCGCTCTCCGAGTATCTCCGGCGTGATCACGCGGCGGCTGAAAAGCGCGTGGTGATCACGTTCGACGACGGCTATCGCTCGCTCGTCCAATATGCCCTGCCGATTCTCTCCCGTTATCATTTTCGCGCCACGGTTTTTGTCATCGCCGGTTACGTTGGCCGGCCCAACTTGTGGGACGTAAAATTTTTCCTGCCGCGCTTTCAGCACCTTGATTGGGGCGAACTGCGTGAATTAATGCAATCAGGTTGGGAAATCGGCAGTCATTCCTTGAATCACGATTATCTCCCGGCACTTTCCGACCGGCAATTGCGCCGCGATCTTTCGCTCTCCCGCCAAATTTTGCAAGAGCAGTTGCAAGCACCGGTAGCGCATTTGTCGTTGCCCTTCGGTCGCGGCGACCAGCGCGTTTACCGCGTTGCGCATGAAGCCGGTTATGCCTCGGTGTCGATTTTGGGCAGCGGCGATTTATCCAGCGGAAACCCACAATCCGCAATCATTTCCCGCCGCGGCGTTTACTTGTGGGATTCGATGCGCAGCTTCCAGCGGCGCGTGGAAGCGCCGCCGGACTCCAAATGGCAATATTGGCGGCAGCGCGCCATCAGCGCGTTTTCGCTGGGCACGGTGATGGTGAAAAGCGTTAGAGGTTAGCCGGCTCAAAAGCCCTTGCGGGTTGGCCCGTTAGCCGGTTGTCTCCGGAATAATCCCAAAAAATGTCTTGATATTTACAAATTGCTAATTTAAATTAATGCAAAAATAAAGAGAACCGGCAAACGGGCAAACTGGCAAACTGGCAAACTGGCTAACCGGCCAACCGGATGAAAGACCAAAAAATCAAAAAACTCTACTACTCCATCAGCGAAGTCAGCCGGATCACCTCGCTCAAAGCCTACGTTTTGCGCTATTGGGAGACCGAATTTTCGGAGCTGCGCCCCAAGAAAAACCGCGCCGGCAACCGCACCTACAGCCTCGACGACATCAAGCTCATCTTTCTCATCAAACGCCTGCTTTACGATGACAAATACACCATCGAAGGAGCCCGCCAGCGCTTACAGCAGCTCCGCCATGTCGGCGAGCAGATGAACCTCTCCTTCGAGCAACTGCGCCGTGACGATCTCATCATCGATCTCAAAAAGGATTTGCGCGAGCTGCTGGGCATTTTGAACCATTCGACGAATGAGAAAGACACAAAAAGCGGTTAATTTTTTGCCACTCGGTAATTGATTTGGGAGGCACCCACTCCGGGGAGAAAGATATCCTCATGCCTTCCATAAAAACTACAACATCTTAATTTGGGAGTCCGAACATGGGCTATCGGTTGCCGTCCATTCCATTTTTGCGATTGCGCTTCGATCTCTGCGCGCAAAAGGAAGCCAATCTCCCTGCTTTCAAAGGTTCATTGCTGCGCGGGGCCTTTGGCCATGCCTTGCGCCGCACCGTTTGCGTGATGGGGCCGCAGCAGCCCTGTCCCACCTGCATGTTGCGCAAGCAATGCGCTTATCCGCGAATTTTTGAGACACTGATCGAGCCGGATGAACCGGTGCCGCGTTTCTTGCGAGGCCTACCTACCGGCCCTCAGCCTTATGTCTTCGAGCCTTTTGACGAGCAGCGGCTTTATCGTGTCGGCGATTCCTTGTCATTCGATTTTATTCTGCTCGGGCAGGCCATCGAGTTGCACCCGTTTGCCATCTTCGCAGTTTCGCAAATGGCCGAACAAGGTTTGGGATTCAAGCGCATGCCGTTTCGGCTGGAAAAGGTGTTTTGGCAAAAAACTAACGATAAAGATGCAGCGGAAGAATGGCGGCTGCTGTACGATGGTGCAACCAAGCGTCTGCCTGAAACGCCAATTTTGCAACTCCCAACAAGCAACCAGGTTTCTACTTCGCATTTGCAACTTGCCACTTGCAACTTACGCTTCTTGACTCCCACCCGCTTGAAATTCAACAACAATCTCGCCATCGACTTCAACTTCCGCATGCTCGTTTTCAAAATGATACGCCGCGTGTTGGAGCTGGCGCATTTCCACATCCCCGGCGCGAGCATTGACTGGGAATTTCATGATTTGCTGGTTGCCGCCGACGCCATCAAAATCGTGCAGAGCGACTTGCGCTGGATTGACTGGGAACGCCGTAGCAACCGTCAGAAAACCGAAATGATGATGGGCGGCTTTGTCGGCGAAATGGTTTTGGAAGGCGACCTGGAGCCGTTCGAGGAATTGCTGCGAACGTGCGAGGTGGTGCATGTGGGAAAGGGATGTGTGTTTGGAAATGGGAAAATCCGCCTCGTGATAAATCACGAGGCTAAAAAATGAAAGGACGCTAAAGCGCCCTAAAATTTTTAGCATCATTTATGATGCTTTCATTTCTTAGCCCGATGATTCATCGTCGGGCGATAATGGAATTCATAATGACTAATTCATCCATTCTTATCGCCACGCTCGGCTCCGAGGCGCAGGTGATCACGTTGACGCTGGAATTGCTACCGGCGCAAGGTTACAACATTAGCGAGTTGGTTGTCGTGCATACCTTGCCGGGACAGGAGCCGGTGCGTTCCGCGCTCAGGAGATTGCACGAGTTTTTCGGCGAGTCTCGCAACGATTCATTTGTCTTCCGCACCGTGTTGATTGGCGCGCCGGAGCCGATCGCAGATCTCGTCACCGAGAAGGAGGTTGGCGCCTTGTTTCGCACGCTCTATCGCGAAGTGCTCGCTGCCAAACGCGGCGGCAAAACCGTGCATCTCTCCATCGCCGGCGGCCGCAAGACCATGGCAGTTTATGGCATGGCCGTCGCCCAAATGCTCTTTGATGATGACGATCATCTCTGGCATTTGCTCTCTTCCGGCAAAATTTTGGAAGAGAAACGCATGCAATTGCAACCCGGCGATGAGGTGAAGCTCATTCCCATTCCCGTGCTGCGCTGGAGCGCGGTTTCGCCGGTGCTCACGGATTTGGCGCGGCACGACGATCCGTGGGAAGCCTTGCAGGAACAACGCCAACTTCGTCATCGCGCCGAATGGCAGCGCAAGAAAGAATTTATCGAGCGCATTCTCACCCGCGCCGAGCGTGAGGTGGTCGAGCTTCTGGTGCGCGAAGGCTTGAGCAACGAGGCTATTGCCTTGCGTCTTCATCGCAGCGTGCGCACTGTCGGCAATCATCTCAGCCACGTTTATGATAAATTGCACGAATTCCTTGGTTTCCGCGACGATGTGCCGACGGACCGGCAGGTGGTGATTGCAGAGCTGGCGCCGGTGTTTTTGGTAATCCGCCCATGATAAATCATGGGCGGATTACTAAGAAATGGAAGGACGCTAAAGCGTCCTAAAACTAAAACCATAGCGCCATTTATGGCGCTTGCATATTTTAGCCCCGTGATTGATCACGGGGTGATCGTTGGAACCATCATAACCAGAAAGGAGATTACCATGCCCTATTGGCGTTTGCATTATCACGGGATCTGGTCGTGCAAAAATCGCGCGCCGTTGATCACACCGGAATTGGAGCCCAAGCTCTACGAATATTTACGCGGCAAAGGCCTCGAATTGGGCGCGATCATGCACGAGGTTGACGGCATCGAAGATCACACGCACATCGTATTCTCATTGCCGCCGAAATATGCCATCGCCGAATTATCGGCAAGCTCAAAGGCGCGAGTTCCCACTGGGTCACGCACGTTTTGAAACACCCCGGCGAATTTGATTGGCAGCGTGGCTACGGCGTGCTTTCGTTTGGCGACAAAAATCTACCAACGGTAATTTCGTATGCGCGCAATCAGAAGGAGCATCACCGGCAGCAGACGACCAACGAGGCGATGGAAAAATGGAGCGAGGAGGAGGATGGGGTGGTGGTGTATTTGGATGGAACGTGATCATCCTATGACCGCCCCACGCCGAGGCATGGGGCTAAAATGTGCAAGGACGCTAAAGCGCCCTCAATTCCTAGCGCCATTTATGGCGCTTCCATCTCTTAGCCCGACGATTCATCGTCGGGCGGGCGTCAGGAATAAATTGAGTCAAATGACTCATGACAAAAGTGTTTGTATTTGCGATATTATATTGCCGTAATATCGTTTTGAAATTGAATTCTCGATTTTAGCGGCTTTATTACCGATCAAAAGGAGGTTCTTATGCCCTTGAAATCAAATGACTGGTTGGTCTCATTTGATACCGACAAAATCAAAAACTACATCTTTGCGACCAACAATCTCAAAGAGGTTCGCGGCGCCAGCGCTTTGCTGGTGCGGGAGGATGAAAAACGTGAAAAGTTGCCGGAAGCCTTGTCCGCCAGGCTGATCTATACAGCAGGCGGTGGTGGCACTCTTCTCGCTGATTCACCGGAAAAGGCTGATGAGTTGATCAAGACTATCGAGCGTGAGTTCCGTATGGCGACGAAAACAGCGACGATTACAGCAGTGTCTTTGTCGCCTTCGGAGAGGCCCGGCACCAACTGGTTTGGCCGGCACATGGCGGAGGCCGGCAAAAAGTTGCAAAAAAAGAAATCTCGGAAAGTTGAACTGAGCCTCTTGCCGGTGGAGCCGTATATGCGCCTGTGCGATTCCTGCGGGCATCAACCGGCGGAGAAGCGATTGGAAAATGATCCGACCAATGATTTGCTGTGCGTTTCATGCGCGCAAAAACGGGAAACCGGAAAGGAAGAACGCAAAGAGGGTTTCGTTACACGTTTTTCCAAGCACGTGGAAAGCTCGAAATCACAATTCGCAGAAAAGTGGCAGGACCAAAATCTAAAATTGCCGAAAGATCTCAACGCGCTGGGGGATTTGGATGGCGGCTACGTCGGCTTCCTCTACTTTGATGGCAATCAAATGGGCAAACTGCTCGAGCTTATGGAAACGGAAGAATACTATCGTGACTTTTCCAAAGTGCTCGCTGCGACCGTTCAAGAACTCGTGTTTGAAACGTTGATTGATACTTATCAAAAACCCAGCAAAGGCAAGTTGCCGTTTGAAATCGTTTTGATCGGGGGCGATGACGTCATGCTTTTTACCACGGCGTCTTTCGCCATGCACGTTGCCGTGACCTTCATGCAACGCTTTGAAGAAAGGTCCAAAGCGATTTTGGAGAATGCCGGTTTACTGCAACCCGATTTGTTTGGCCGATTGCAAAAGGCTTTTGGCGCGGAGAATATGCCCATTGACGAGAATGAGCCGTTTTGGAAAAACCGCCAGCTCACGATGGCTGCCGGTGTCGTGCTCTGCCATGCCAATTTTCCCATCCCGGCGCTCGTGGAGATTGCCGAGCGGTTGTTGAAAAACGCCAAAAAGAAATGCGCCGAAAACAAGTATGCGCAAAGCGCCATCGACTTCCAGGTGGTAACCGGCAGCGCCATCGATCTCGACATGGTTCGTGCGACCGTGCCGCACTGCCGGCCATACACGCGCAGTGGGATGGAGCAGTTGCTGAAATTTGTCAAAAGGTTTCATCAAGAAAATTTTCCGCGTACGCAGTTGCAAATGATTTATGACGCCTGCCATCAAGAATCTCGGGCGCATGGCACAATGGCAACTTTGCACACGCTGGCTCGCCTGCGAGAGCACGGTCAGCGGCAATTATTAAAAGAGTTTTTCGTTAATTTCCATCCGAATTCCAAGCCGTTAATTCATTGGCCGTGGATATCCGACGAACGTGAATTAAAGACGGCTTTCGTGGATTTGGTCGATCTCTACGACTTTATTGGAAAGGAGGCTAACCATGACGACATCTCGAACGAAAATTGATCTGCACTTCAATATCGTACTCAACGGCGCGATGGCCGTGGGCTCGGGTTTTCGGCGCGGACAAATTCAACGCACGGTGGCGCGCGGCTTGGATGGCCTGCCTTATCTTCCAGCCTCGACTTTGAAGGGCCGCGTGCGCGACGCCGCCGAGCGGTTGGCGCAAAATCTCGGACACGATATTTGTGAAGGACCGAATCCGCATCGCATGTGCGGCGCGACGCGACCGGCAGCGCAATTTTGCCTGATCTGCCGCGCTTTTGGCAGCCCCGGCGTATCGGCGATGAGCGGCCAGACCGGACTGCTCTGGCGTGACGCCAAACTCTGCGATTCTCAAGGCAAACTGATCAGCGGCGTCAATCGGCAGGAAGCCGAAGCCTATTATTACGCCCGCACCCAAGTGCAGCTTTCGCGGCCTCGCGCCACCGTACTCGAAAAGCATCTGTTCACTTCGGAAAATACTTTGGAAGATTTGCGTTTCAGCGCAAGCATTCGCGGATGGCTGACGCAGACCACGACAATGGCCGGCCAATTTCCAGCGGAACTGGTGCTGTTGTTCAGCGGCCTCAAGCTGCTCAATTTTGTCGGCGGCGGCAAGAGTCGCGGACTTGGATTTTGCGCCGTGGAATTGCCCGATCATTTTGAGCTGGATAACCGCAACGTGCAGACCGCGGCGGTCATCTCCGAAATCATTCATTTAGACCGACGGAAGGAGAGCTGATGCCTCGCATGAAAATGAAATTCGTTCTCAAACCGGAGGCACCGATCGCCATTCTGCGTTCGCGCGCCACCAGCCAGTTTGTGAAAACGCTGGATTATTTGCCCGGCAGCACCGTGCGCGGCGCTTTTGCGGAAATTTTTATCAACAAGCGCGGCATTGACCACGATTTCAAGCGCATCTTTGTTGAAGAGAGAATCCGGTTCAGCGATTTTTTGCCTAGCAATTCAACTGACCTGCCGCTGCTCATGCCGCTGACCGCTGCCGCCTGCAAACGCCACGGCTTGGAACATCAAGAAAGCTTGCGCGATCGCTTGTGGGAAGAAATGAAATCTTCATCCCCGGCCAAACAACGCTGCCAATGTGGTGAGCCGCTCGACCGCATCGCAGGGTATTTGAGCGATATGGCGACCAAGCAAAAAGTGGAAATCGGCAAGCAGTTGCGCATGCACGTCGGCATTTCCCGAACCACCGGCAGCGCCATGCAGGGCTTGCTTTTCTCTTATGAAATGCTGACGGAAAGAAGCGCTTCCGCTCTCATGTTTGTCGGCACGCTTGAAGCGGATGAGGTTGACGCCGCCGAGGTGTTTGCCATTTTGCAGCAAGTCGTGCCGGATCGCGAGCATCTGAGTATCGGCAAAGCCCGTACGCGCGGGCTGGGTGAATTGTCGATTGTTTCGCGCGGAGAGTGGACCGTCCCCAAAGATTTCGAATTCAACGAACGCTGGCAGAATTTCAATAAGAACGATTCCGCCGAATGCTTTTTTGCGATCACGCTTGATAGCCATCTTGCGCTTAAAGACAAGCTTGGCCGTCCCGTGCTCGATGATTTGAGCGCGGCCCATTTCGGTTTCAGCGAAAAGGAGCAGGTTAAGCTGCTTGCGCGTTTCCTGGCGCCTGCGGTTGTGGCGGGTTGGAATGCGGCGCAAGGCCTGCCGAAACCGGACACGCATGCCATCAGCCGCGGCTCGGTGCTGGCTTTCAGCGCCCCAAAAGATTCAGCCGAAGCGCTACGGGAGCATTTACAACAATTGGAAACCGAAGGGCTTGGCGAACGCCGAGCCGAGGGGTTTGGAAAATTAACGGTTTGCCATCCATTTCATTCCAAATTTGGAAAGGAATAAACAAGATGCGATCACAAGAAATTGAAATGAAACGGCGCCAGTTTCTCGCGAAAAAAGGCGACTCCTTTGCCATTGCTGAAGGATCACAGACTGAAAAATCACAGACGGGCAGCGGTGCAGCACAAAAATTAGCTAAGGATTTGGCAATCAATACCAAAGTTGATAAAGCCAATATTCGCGGCCTCGAATCACTGGCCTGGTCAACGGATAGTGTCGCAGATATTCTTGATTATATTCGCATGCGGGTTGGCCGTGATTATCGCAACACTGGTTGGGCGCAAGGTCAGATCGGAATAAATCTGGCAGAGCAGCTCGAAGCGCTGCGAAACGATGCGAATGAATTCTTCACGGAAAGCAATCCCGCGCAAGAGGACGATCTGCGCCGGCTGCATTTGGACCTCTGCCGCGAGTTCATCAAACATTTGACGGCGCTTTATGAATTTTATAAAAAACCGGAGGCCCATGATGATGAATCCAAGCAGCTCTAAAAACCTGCACGAACGGATCGCCGCCTGGAGCGACGCCCACCTTGCCGAGGCGCGCGCTTTTGTGCAGTCATACGCCGAGCTGATTCCGCGCGATTTGAGCAACGCCCAGCTTTATGGCTTGGCTAACGTCGCCCGCAGCGTCAAGCAGTACGCTGACCTCGCTGCCTTTCTCAAAAACCAAATGACGAAAGCCGAGCGCTCCGGCAAAAGCAAAATGCAGGATTGCTGGCAACGCTTGAACACCAAGCTAACCGGCTATCGCGCCGAGGCCGCCAATATCACCCACGCGGCAGGGTTGCGGCCGGATCAAGTGGATGCCGTTCATCTGCAGCTCGCGCAGCGTTTCGTTCAGCATCTCATTGCAGAGAGTTTGGTTTCCGCAAAAAGTAATGACCGCAATCGCAAAAATCGATGAAATGGCTTTAACCACAATTGGAGAACTTAAATATGACTAACCCCCTTTCCCGCGCCAAACTGCAAGCCCGGCGCCGCGTTCATGGCGAGCTGGTGCTGGATACCGCGCTTCACCTCGGCGGCGGACGCAATCCCGCTAAAGGCACGGACAGCCCCATCGTCCGCGACGGCTTTGGCCGGCCTTTTATTCCCGGCTCGTCGATCAAAGGCGCCGTGCGCGCCGTGGTCGAGCGCCTCGTGCCGAATCTGCAAATCTCCGCCTGCGGCCTTTATGATCGCGAGGCTGATTGTCTTTCCGCTTTGCCGGAAACCGATCCGCGCCGCGAAACCTTTCGAGACATTCAGGAAGCGTTTGGCAAGCCGCTAAATTCTTCTCTGAAAGAAAAGTTATCGGCCTTGCTGCAAGGAACCGGCAAAAGCCTCAACAATCTCCCGGACAGCCGCGAGGTCACCGAAGAAGATTTGCTCTTTCTCCTCGATCTTTCTCTTTGTGACGTTTGCAAAACTTTCGGCTCGCCGTTTATCTCGGCGGCGATTTTTTTCCACGATGCGCCGGTCCATCCGGAAAAATGGGTTGGGCTCACGCAGGTGCGCGACGGCGTCGGCATCGATCGCGACAGCGGCCGCGCCGTGGACGGCCTCAAATATGATTATGAAGTCGTGCCGCCGCAAACCGTCTTTCAATATTCCATGACCATAGAAACCGGCGATGCGCTCGGCCTCGGTTTGGCGGCGCTGGCGCTGCACGAATTGAAGGAAGGCAACGTGCCGCTGGGCGGCATTCGCACGCGCGGCCTCGGACGCTGCCATCTCGACCAAGAGAAAACTTTTGTCGAGTCGTTGGAACTGGGCGATCTCGAAGCGCTCAAAGCGTATCTCACCACCGGCAAAATTTTTAGCGAACCCATTAACGCTTTTGTTGAAAAGCACATTTCCAAACTTTGGACGTCAAAGGAGGGCAATCATGTTTAAACGTCTGCTCAATGAATGCAAAATCGATTTAACGCTGCGGCCCGAAGGCGCTTTGCTCATCAAATCCGGCCTGGCGCAGGTGAGCGGCGTCGATATGGCCTGGGTGACCGTGGATCGCAACGGCGCCAAAGAAGTTTATTTGCCCGGCTCCTCGTTAAAAGGGACGATCCGTTCCCATGCCGAGCGCATCGCCCGCACGCTCAACGAATTTGCCGCGTGCAACACGCTCGGCGGCAAGCGCGACAAACAGCGCTCCTGCGGCAGCGCGCTTGACGACATGAAAACCAAGAAAAAACAGGTCGATTTGTCGACACCGACGGTGTATCAGCATTCCTGCCCGCTCTGCCGGCTGTTCGGCAATACCTGGATCATGGGCCGGCTGGCCACTGAAGATGCTTACGCGGTCGGCGAAGCGCCAAAGCCGCAACAGCGCGACGGCGTCGGCATCGATCGCTTCACCGGCGGCGCTTCGCGCGGCGCCAAATTCGAGTTGGAAGTCATCACCGGCGGCCAATTCAAAACCGCGCTGCATTTGCAAAATTTCGAGCTGTGGCAGCTCGGCCTGGTCGGATTTGTTTTGCAAGACCTGCGCGACGGCTTGGTGCGCATGGGCTCGGGCAAAAGCCGCGGCCTCGGCAAAGTGGTCGCCGAAATCGGCGACCTCACGCTGCACTATATCGGCGCCAAAGAAAAAATCGTCGAAGACGATCATCTCAATTTGCTCGGCGCCGGCGCTTTGTTTGCCGAAGCGGAAAAATACGGCATGGTCAAGGATGATCGTTTGCAAGTGCCGAAAGGCGAGGCGACGATCAAAGATTCTATGGCGAATTTGCGGCAGACCCTCACTTTCTCTTTCGAGGCTTTCCCCTGGAAAGAAATTGCGCCGAAATGGGTGAGCTATGCGCAGACGTTCAAGGATCGCCTCGACCAATATCGGGGAGGAGGCGACTAATGGAAAATAACTGGGACATTGAAATCCGGACCGGCCCGCCCGATGCAGAGGCGTTGCAGCAAGCGATTGAAGCTTGGCGCCCAAAAGCGGAATTTGCGATTTTCGAATCCTTGACCGACGTCAGTTTTCCCGTGCCCCGCGCCACGGCGATAAACCTCGCCGCCTGGCCGAAAGGCAGAATTTTTGCGCCAACGTTTGAATTGCGCTGGGAAAAGAACGGCGCTGATTTTCGCTCCGTTCTGGCCAAAGAAATTTCTGTTGAATGGTCAAACGCCGGCTTGGCAGATCTTTTTCTTCCCGATTCGGAGGTGGCCGGCGTTTTCTTCGGAAGAGAAAATCAAAGCGTTTATCTCTGGCCGGAAAACGACATGCGGCTCGGACGCCGTTTGCGCTACGAATGCTTGGAAGACCAACGCGGCAAAAACCAAAAGAACGTCATGCTCGAGGTCAAGCTCTACCGCGATGCGCACGGGCGCTTGATTTTCTGGCGCTATACCCAAATGAGGTGGACGAATGACTAAGAATAATCCCTACGACTTTGTGCCGCTCGGACCGGCGGCAGACCGGCTGGCGATTGCCACGCAGGAAAAGTTCGCCGGACATAGCGGCACGTTGACTTGCCGCCTGCAAACGCTGACGCATTTCTTCATCGCCGGCAATCAGGAACGCCAGGCGCGCAATCAGCACCAGGAATTGCGTCTGCTCCGCGAGGGCAATGCGCCGATCATTCCCGGTAGCTCGTTGAAGGGCGCGATCCGGCACCTGGCCGAGGCCATTAGCGGCTCGTGCTTCATCTTGCCCAACGACACGCGCATGCGCAGCCGGCGCCAAGACAAGCTGGAGTATTATGACTATCAGACGCGGCGCCGTGAGGCTTATCCCTTGCCGGATGGTTTTTCACCGTGCGGTCTGGGCGAAGCTTCTGATCCGCGCAAGCAAACGGCCTGTCCCGCTTGCCGGATTTTCGGCTTTCTCGCCGACAAGGCCTTGTCAACCGGCAACGTCAGCTTTGAGACCGCGCACGTGGCCGGCGACTACCAAACCGCAACCATTATTCTCGAGCCATTTGGCGCGCCGGCGCCGAGACATCGCCCTTTTTACGGCACCAAAGCTTCAAACTTTCAAGAGCCGCGCGGCCGCAAATTTTATTATCATCGCGTGCAAGGCGCGCGCATGATGAACCAAAAACTGGATTTCAATAAAACGGTCGAAGCCCTTCTGCCCGGCGCCGTTTTCGAGTTTGCCGTGCAATATCAAAATCTGAGCGACGCGGATTTGTCTTTGTTGATTTATGCGTTGGCGCTGGAAGAGCCGATGCGGCACAAATTGGGCATGGGCAAAGGCGTCGGCCTCGGCAGTGTGCACTTGACCGTCACCGGCTGGCGGCAGACGGAGCGCCGGAATCGTTATTTGCAATTCGGCGGCGGCACAACCAACTTCTCCGGCGCCGATTTGCAAAACGCCGTTAAAGCGCAAATCGACGCGTATCATCGGCACTATGCGCGCTGGAAAGATTCGCTGACGGCATTGCAAGAAATCCTTGCCTGGGATGAACAGCATCCGCGCGATGCGCGCTACCCGGCCAGAGCGTGGTTGAAAGATAATCCCGCGGTGGCTTTGGAAGATGTTACAGAAGATGCCGCGGATTATGGCAAACGGCCTGCAACCGCCGCGCCTCGTCCTTTCACGCCTTCTGCGCCTCGCCCCGAACAGGAAAAAGCGGCTGCCGACGCCAAAAAGGATGCCGAGAATCTTTTGCGCCAACTTGAAAAGGAAAAACAAACCCAAGCCGTTCAACGCCAAACCGCTTATCAAAACAACGCCACCGAGCCGAAAGCGCAAGTCGAATTGGCGGCCGATGGCTTCTGGTGCGTCATCTTGCCGAAGCTACCGGAACAGCGCGTTAAACTCAAGCGCAAGCCGGATTTCAGCAAAGCCGTTGCCGGCGCCAAAATCCGCGTACGGGTGGTGGTGGATGGCAATGGCAATATCGTGCGCGCCGAAGAATTGTGACGAGTGCATGGCGTGTTTTTTTAAATCCTATCGCCCCAGCCTAAAGGCCTGGGGCTAAAATGTGAAATGCCGCTAAAGCGGCATAGGGCGGTTTAAAAATCAGTAAAGATAAAAATTTGTCTTTTTCTCGTTATGCCGCTTCAGCGGCATTCCACCTCTTAGCCCGATGATTCATCATCGGGCGGCGATATTATGCCCCAAAAAGTCCGCATCCTCGTCATCGGCGGCCGGTTTGCGCCGCACCTCTTGGGAATCATTGCGGCGCCGCCGGATGCCGTCGAACTCATTGTTTCAAGAGACAATCCCGGGCAGGCAAAACTTGCCAAGGAAACGCTCGGGTCGTTCGCGCATTTGCAGTTGACCGGCAAACCTGTGTTTATTGGCGCCTACGATCTCCAGCAAGCGCGCGAAGCCTGTCGCGCCGTTGCCGCGCGTCACGCCGGAGCTGAGATTACCTTTGACGTCACCTCCGCTCCCAAAATCCCGAGCTTTGCCGCGCTGGACGTCGCCCGCGAGCTGAACCAGAGCTTGATTTTTGTCGATTCAAGCAACGCCAAAATCCGCAACGTCGTGCCGGAAAACCAGGCAACGGCTATAGATATTCGGGTTGATCTGGAGCAGTATCTTCGCTGTTATGGCCGCCGCCTGGTTGAAACTTTCGATTCACAGTCGCTTTCCATCGCTTATGAAAACGCATGTGCAGCGGCTGATTATCTTGCCACTGGCGGTGAAGCCGTTGTCGAGACGCTGGCAAACCTCCGATCCTGGAGTCATGGCAAGGGCAAACGCATCATTCCGTTCCAAAAGACCGGACAGGTAACGCCGGCGAGCTTTGCCGTCTGGCAAAAAATTTCGGAATTGGGATTGTTGGAGGCGTTACAGCAGGATGCCGAGGGCCGCGTTTCCTATCAGTTGGCGCGCGAGCATGATTACAAATTTCTCGAAGGAAAATGGCTGGAGCTGTTCATCTGCCAACAGGCCAAATCTTGCTCTACCCACGCCGGTGTGCCGCTTTTTCAGGATGTTCGCATGAACGTTGAAATTCCCTGCAATGGCGCGAGCAAAGAAATCGATGCGGCCTGCATGTTTCACGGCCAGTTAATTCTGTGTTCCTGCAAAACCGCCCGCCCTTTTCGAACCGAATATCTCGACGAGCTGCGGGCCGTGAGCGACCTGGTTGGCGGCGATTTCACGACGCGCCTCTTCGTCACCAACGTTTTGCCGCCGGCACAAAACGATAACAAGAGAATCGGCCATTACCTCAGCTTCCTGCAGCAGGCCGAGGCTCGCAAGATCGTTGTGGTGGCAGGCGACCAGTTGGGCCATATCGGTGAAATCCTGAAACAGCAGGCAACAAAACCTAAATACGCGAGGATTTAACCATGCTCCTTCTCAACTTCTCCCACCCGCTCACCCCCGAGCACCTCGCCCAGGTGGAAAAATTGAGCGGCAAAAAAATCGCCGGCGTCAAAACCATACCCGTGCATTTCGACGCCGCCAAACCCTACGCCGAACAAATCGTGACGCTTGTCGATAATATCGGCCTCACGCCGCAACAATGGCAAAACGAGCCGATTCTGCTCAACCCGCCCTCGTTCAATTTCATCGCCATCGCCCTGCTCGCGGAGCTGCATGGCCGCATGGGCTATTTTCCGCCCTGCCTGCGGCTGCGTCCCATTGCCGGCAGCATCCCGCCGCAATTCGAGCTCGCGGAAATCATCAACCTCAACGAAATCCGTGAACAAGCGCGGAAACGTCGTTGAGACAACAATAAATCATTAGCCGCCTTCAGGCGGCTTCCACTTTTTAGCTGCGGGATTCATCCCGCAGCGATGGAGGATGATATGCGCTCCCATCGTATCCGTGACGTGATGACCTTGTTTTTCGATCCTCGCGTCTTCCCGTTGTTCGTCATCGGCTCGCTCGCCCTCGCGGCCGCCGGCAACGGCGTTTATGCCTTGCTCGTCGATTGGCTCGGCGATGAGCCGCAAGATCACCTGGCCATTCTGGTGGTCGCACTGTTGGTTTTACTGTTGGCTGCCGTCCTCCTTTCCGCCATTTTGCGGCTGCTACGCAAACAGGAGGTCGTCATCACCAACCAGCCCAATCCCCAAAAGCGCCGCGGCCTCATTTTTCTCGTAAGCCAGGAAGACACGTTGGCGAAAGCCTTTCAATATCACCGGCCCGAGCTCACGCATTGCTGGCTTATCTGCTCCGAAGATTCGCTGAATTTGGCAAAAGAATTCAAAGAAGCCCACGAAGCCGATCTCCAAGCCATGCCCGTCAAAGTGATTGCCGACCCTTTCGATTGGCGGCAGACTCAAAACGCCGTGAACGAAATCTACCGCGCCAAGCCGGAAGGATGGTCGGAAAGCGATATCATCACTGACATCTCCGGCCTGACCAAGCTGGCCACCACCGGCGCGATCCTGGCATGCTTGACGCCGGGCCGCCCCTTGCAATATGTGCCGGCGATTTATGAAATGCGTGGCGCTCGCCGCGTGCCCATCGCCGCCGGCGATCCGATTGAAATTATCATCGATTACGGCGCGATTAAGCCATAAGCCACTTGCTTTTTGCCTTTTCCTTAATTTGCTTTTTATGGAAAATCTCCTCCACCAACTCGTTGCCATCCCGAATTTGGAAGCCGCCTGGCAGCGCGTGCTCGCCAACGCCGGCTGCCGCGGCAGCGACGGCGTCACCGTCGCCCAATTCGCCGCCCGCCTCGAAACGCACCTGCGCGACCTCAGCAACTGTTTGGCGAAACAGGAATATCATCCCTATCCATTGTTGCGGTTTCCAATACTGAAAGACAAGTCACGAGAAGCAAGTGGCATATTGCAAGTCGCAAGTCATTCTCACTTGCAACCTGCAACTTCTCACTTGCCACTTGCAAACTTGCCACTTGCAAACTTGCGCTTTTTATCCGTCCCCACCGTGCGTGACCGCGTCGCCCAAACCGCTGCCTTTCTCGTCACCAAAGAAATTTTTGAAGCGGAATTTGAAGACGTCTCCCATGCCTACCGCGAAGGCCGCGGCGTGCGCACCGCCGTCTACGACATCAAAGAATGGCGCGACAAAGGCTATCGTTGGGCCGTGGATGCCGACATCACCGCCTACTTCGATAACGTGCCGCACGAGCGGCTGCTCGCCAGGCTCAAAAAGCTCATTCCCGACCCGGCCATGCTGCGCCTGTTCGAGAAATGGATCAGAGCCGAAGTCTACGACGGCGCGCGCATTTGGACGCTCGACAAAGGCATCCCCCAAGGCTCGGTGGTTTCACCCGCCCTCGCCAATTTGTTTCTCGACGAGCTGGACGAGACGCTCATGAGCTTCGGCATGAAACTCGTGCGCTTTGCCGACGATTTTCTCATTCTCGCCAAATCCGAAAAAGAGGCCGAAGACGCCATCGAAATCACCGGCATGCTGCTGGACGACATGCAGATCGACCTCAACCCGCTCAAAACCAAAATCGTCCACTTCGACAAAGGCTTCAAATTTCTCGGCGCGATCTTCCTGGGCGGCGGCATTTTTGTGCCCTTCCCGCAAAAACGCGAGCAAGGCCCGCCGCCCAAGCTGCCGCCGGCGTTGACGTTGCGGCGATATTTGGAATTGAAAAATAAGTGAAAAGTGGCAAGTCGCAAGTGGCAAGTCGCACGTTAATCAAACTTTTTACTTGTAACTTGAACTTGCAACCTGCCACTTGCCACTTGCAACCTTAACCAAAAAGGAGACCAACCATGACCTACGACGAATGGGTAGCCCAAGTGCCGGATAGCATCAAAAACGATCCGCTGTGGCATTTTGAAGTTTATCCCAAAGCCTTGCTGCTGGCAGATTTTGCCTGGGAAGATTGTGGTAAGCTCATGGACGACACGCGCGGACGGGCCGTATCCGACCAGCTCATCCGCAGCTCCGGCTCCATTAGCGCGAATATTGAAGAAGGTTATGGCCGCGGTTACGGCCGCGACTATGCCCGCTTTCTCCGCATCGCTCTCGGCTCCGCGCGCGAAACCCGCGGCTGGTACTATCGCGGCCGCAAACTGTTCAAATCCGCAATACTCAACTATCGTTATAAGCTTCTCGATGAGATTATCGCCCTTTTAGTCACGCACGTCAATAAGCAGAGAAATATGGTCAAGAAAAAGAAAACGAATAAAAAATCACCAGGCAAAAGTGAGAAGTGAGCAAGTTGCAAGTCGCAAGTCAACTCGACTTCTCACTTGCAACTTGCCACTTGCTCACTTGCAACTTATCGGAGTCCCAAACATGGCAACACTTTATCTCACCGAACCAGGCGCGGTGCTCCGCAAGAGCAGCAACCACTTCATCATCGAAAAGAGCAAAGTGAAGCTGCAAGAGCTGCCCTGCGCCGACGTCGATCACGTCATGATCTACGGCAACATCCAGGTCACCACCCCGGCCCTGTGGGAGCTGGCCGAGCACGGCATCGAAATCGCCTTTTTCACCCAAAGCGGCAAACTGCTCCTGCAGCTCACCCCGCCATGGCCGAAAAACCTGCCGCTGCGCGAAGCCCAATGGCGCCGGCGTTTCGAGCCGGAGTTCGTTTTGCGGTTCAGCCAGGCCATTGTCACCGGCAAATTGAACAACGCTCTCGCCGTTATTCGCGACTATCAGCACAACCATCCGGATTTGGATTGCGCCGCCGAATTGGCGGCCATTGTGTCCGCACAAACCAAAGCCGTCAACGCCGCCACGCTCGACTCGTTGCGCGGCCTCGAAGGCAGCGCCACCGCCGCCTACTTCAAAGTGCTCGGTCGCATGTTCATGCCGCCGTGGCAGTTCGCCACCCGCACCCGTCGGCCGCCGAAAGATCCCGTCAACGCTGTCCTGTCCTTCGGTTATGTCATCGTCGGCAACGAATTGCAATCGCTGCTCGACGGCATCGGCTTCGACCCCTACGCCGGCTTTTATCACGCTACTGAATATGGCCGCCCCAGCTTGGCGCTCGACCTGCTCGAAGAATTTCGCCATTCGCTCGTCGACCGTCTCGCCCTGCACTTGTTCAACCAAAATGTCTTCACCACCACTGATTTTCAAAACCTCAGCGCCGGCGGCGTTCACCTCAACCGCGACGGCCAAAAGAAATTTTTTCACGGCTACGAGCGTTACCTCGGCACCTATCGCGACCAGCCCGCTCCCAGCAGCGTCGGCTATTTTCGTCAGCACTTCAAAAATCAGGCGCAAAAGCTCGCCAAAGCCATTCAGGAGAATGGTGATTACACGCCGTTTCAATTGAGCGGTTGAACAAGTGGCAAGTGGGCAAGTCTGCAAGTTGCAAATCAGAAGCAACCTTCACTTGCAAACTTGCCACTTGCAAACTTGCCACTTGCAAACTTGCGCTTTTTTGAAAATTTCTCTTGACTTTGACGTTTGGCTTTGTAAATTGTTGGACAGTTCGACGGTTCAACAGTTGAACAATTAAACCGTCAAACCGGCCAACGGTCAAACCGTCTAACCGCCATGTTCGTTCTCATTTCCTACGACGTCACCGACGACCAAGTCCGTTTCCGCCTGGCGCGCACCCTCAAAGATTTTGGCAAGCGCGTGCAGAAGTCGGTCTTTGAAGCCGAGATTGACGAAACCGAGCTGACCCGCTTGCGCAAACAATTGAGCTGGGTCAAGCTCGATAGCGACGACAGCATTCGGCTCTACCGCCTGTGCGAAGGCTGCGTCAAAACCGTGCAAATCTGGGGCAGCGGCGAAGTCACCAAAGATCCGGATATCGTCGTCTTGTAAAAAAAACCATCTGTTTCAGTTTGCCACCTGCAACTTCTTACTTGCTAACTTGCAACTTGCAAACTTTTATACACCGTTTTGCGTCGCTAAAATGGTCAATTTCCGCCAGGGATTACCCTGTCACAAATGTATCAATAAAAACAGAATCTTAACCTGTAACAAATGTCAGGAGGTGAGAATTTATGTCAAAAAAATTTGGTGAACATTTTTTACATTACCCAAAATGGCCTTGTAGCTTATTGAAAAATAGGGGCCAAAAATGGGGTCTGTTGGAAAAGACCTGATGTTTGCGGTGGGATTGAGACGTCAAAACTGACCGGGCGTGTTGGGAGATCGACGCTGCCGTTGTTGGAAAAGACCTGATGTTTGCGGTGGGATTGAGACTTTGATAGCGTAGTGTTTGAAACTTCAAGCGTGTCATGTTGGAAAAGACCTGATGTTTGCGGTGGGATTGAGACGGGTTGGCACCCCGTAAGCGTGTCATACAACCGAGTGCCTAGTTGGAAAAGACCTGATGTTTGCGGTGGGATTGAGACGTCCAAGCCGTTCGGATCTTCGTGCAACATTTTTGGAGTTGGAAAAGACCTGATGTTTGCGGTGGGATTGAGACGTGATCTTATTGGCATTACTGCCAGTAGTGTACAGTTTGTTGGAAAAGACCTGATGTTTGCGGTGGGATTGAGACTTGCCCGACACTGGCAATGTCTTTAACCTGAATTATTCACAAACTGGAACGGCATCCGAAATAGTGGACGTGTGTCCTCTATTTTGTGGTGCCGAGGTCACACGCTTACAATAAATCAGA
>JAKEEU010000091.1 GCA_022616415.1 Candidatus Zhuqueibacterota bacterium
AAGGACAAGGGTTGCGCTCGTTGCGGGACTTAACCCAACATCTCACGACACGAGCTGACGACAGCCATGCAACACCTGTCTCCTGGCTCCGCTTGCGCGGCACCCCCACCTTTCAGCAGGGTTCCAGGGATGTCAAGCCTGGGTAAGGTTCTTCGGTTAATGACGAATTAATCCACATGCTCCACCGCTTGTGCGGGCCCCCGTCAATTCCTTTGAGTTTCAACCTTGCGGCCGTACTTCCCAGGCGGGGCACTTAATGCGTTAGCTACGACACTGAACCTTGCGGTCCAACATCTAGTGCCCATCGTTTACAGTGTGGACTACCAGGGTATCTAATCCTGTTTGCTCCCCACACTTTCGCGCCTCAGCGTCAGTAATGGACCAGGAAGCCGCTTACGCTACCGGTGTTCTTCCCGATATCTACGCATTTCACCGCTACACCGGGAATTCCGCTTCCCTCTTCCATACTCAAGAATAGCAGTATCAAAGGCAGTTCCCGCGTTAAGCGCAAGAATTTCACCTCTGACTTACCATTCCGCCTACGCGCCCTTTACGCCCAATAATTCCGGACAACGCTTGCCCCCCCCGTATTACCGCGGCTGCTGGCACGGAGTTAGCCGGGGCTTTCTCTGGAGGTACCGTCAAATTCCATCGTTCACGATGGACTCTTCGTCCCTCCTAACAGAGGTTTACGATCCTTAGATCTTCATCCCTCACGCGGCGTTGCTGGTTCAGCCTTTCGGCCATTGACCAATATTCCTCACTGCTGCCTCCCGTAGGAGTCTGGGCCGTATCTCAGTCCCAGTGTGGCCGGTCACCCTCTCAGGTCGGCTACCGATCGTCGCCTTGGTGGGCTGTTACTCCGCCAACTAGCTAATCGGCCGCAGGTCCATCCTCAAGCGTTCCGCTTGCGCGGAACTTTAACAACAAACCCATGCGAGCTCGTTGCATTATCCGGTATTAGCCTCGATTTCTCGAAGTTATTCCCAACTCGAGGGCAGGTTACCTACGTGTTACTCACCCGTTCGCCGGTTTACTCGAGATATTGCTACCTCTTTCTCCCTGACTTGCATGTGTTAGGCACGCCGCCAGCGTTCGTCCTGAGCCAGGATCAAACTCTTCGTTGTTTTTCTTTTTGGCAAAAGAAAAAGGTTAGAATTGACTCACAACTTTTTGGGCCGTGCACGCTCTATTTACAAAGAACAAAACTACTTATACTGACAAAATTTTACTTGTGGACAGCATTAAATATAAGCAACACATCTTAAAAAAGCAAGCTTTTTTACAATCTTTTTTGTTACATCTTTCTAACAACTTCATCGTAGAGCATATATAATATAAAACTTTCTCCCACAATGTCAAGAGATTTTTCGTGGGAAAACATTTTTTTACGCTCATGAAATAGAAACCGAAAATATAACGCTATGCGAAAATCTTGGCATCCTTATTTGGCCAAAATCATTTTTTTCATGTCGCGAAAACCGGCCGCCTCCAATTTATAAAAATAAATGCCGCTCGCAAAGCCGGTGGCATCCCAAGTCATCGCATGCCTGCCTGAAGAAACCACGTCGTTCTTTATAACCGCCACTAAATTTCCATGGAGATCGTAAATAAATACTTTTACCGGCACCTCTTGACCGAGCTGAAACGCAATCGTCGTCGACGCATTAAAGGGATTGGGATAATTGCCAAACAACTCAAAGCCCTCGACGTTCTGATTCTTTTCTGCTGCCACGCCGGTCGTCTTTGCCATCGCGCGCCCAACTGCTTCCACCAACGACTGTGTGTCGGCAAGAATATCCTGCCCAAGCGCCCAAATCATCACGCCGGCCAAGCCATTTGCTTTGGCATACTCGCATTTGAAGCTGAGGGAAAGTGAATCATCGAAAGTGACAAATTTTGTCCTGTGGGCATCGAGCAGATAAGGTACCTTTGAAACCTCATCCCAGAAATAATCCCAGCTGGAGCTTTGTCGCGGCGCAATCGAGCTGTATACCACCTCGCCGCCGCCGGTGCTCGGGCCGTATAAGCGGGAGGCATTGAACTCTCTTCCATAAAATGGCAATCCCAAATGAATTTGCTCTTTTGGTATCCGCCTGTTGATGTTCAAATATTGAACGCCTTGATGCCCTGATCCATCGAAATCAGTTGGTGGCGAGTACAAAGGCGCATTGTGCCCGGCATGATTGGTCCAAATGCCGTGAAAGTCGTAGGCCATCAAATTGAACCAATCCACATAAACGGCGAGGGCCGCGTAATTATGCCATTGGCCGTTGAAATCGGTGGCAACCGCAACCATCGTCACCAGCCAATCGGGGTTCTCGTTGTCGAAGGCCTCGCGAACCTCTTTGACCAAAGTGGTGAGGTTGGCGCGGTCCGCGGCAGTTTGCGGAAATTCCCAATCGAAGTCGGCGCCGTCGTATTCGTGAAGCTCGACATAGTTGACAATATTTTTCACAAAATTGGCGCGCGCGACAGCATCGGCTGCCATCGGAGAAAAATACTGCGATTGACCGAAGCCCCCGAGCGAGATCAAGATCTTCCTGCCGGCATTGTGCGTTGCTTGGATCAGCTCCGGATGGTCCAAATTGCTGTAGCCGGCGATACTGCCATCTGCCAGCGGCCAGGCAAAAGCATGATTGAGGTGCGTCAAAATATCGAATCGCACTTTCGCTTTGAGATGATTCTGAGTAATGCCTCCGTTACCGGTGGAGAAGATGTCATTCCGGAAGAATCCTTTTCATTCCAGCACTGGACTTGACAACAAAAAAGATGCCTCCCGCAGGGTCAACTGGCCGGTCACTAAAGCATTTTGAACTCGAAAAGCACAAGTCATGCAAGTGACCGGTCAGCACCATTTGACTTTCAGTCATTTTTCAGTAAGAAACCACTTGTCAATGCGAGGCGCCTTTTGCCGAAGCGATCTTCTCGTAGGCAAGAGACTGCTTCGCTAAAGAACGCTGGCAGTGACGGTTTCTTAGAAATAACATTTGGCCTTATTTCATCCACGTCATTTTTTTGACCAGCCGGCGGCTCCCGAAATCCAGGACGTAAAAATAAATTCCGCTGCCATGGCCGCTCATGTCGACGGTCACTGTATGCGAACCCTGGGAGTTGTGAACGTCGTCCAAAACGGTTTGAACGATTTGCCCGCTTAGACTATAGATTTTCAAGCTGATTTTGCCGGGAAGATCAAGCTCGAATCGGATCGTTGTTGAAGGGTTTCCCGCAGAGCGGGATGTCGCTCCGCTCCAAAAAGGATTGGGAAAATTTTGTGCAAGATGGAAATGCTGCGGTTGGTCGAAAGCGCTTTTGACCGAAGTGGGCTTTGCCGGCAGCGTGATCTCCCAAATGTTGGGCGCGCCGGTTTCAATAGCATAAATCTTATTGCCGAGCATCACCGCATCAACCGGCCCCCGGTCAAATCTGCCGCCAGAAAAGCCTTCGACCAGGCGCGTGACTTTCACTTCATAGCGTTGCTCAGCTTCAATCTTCCGGAGATCGAGGTGGAGCAGGTCGTTGCCGGGATCGCCCAAAGCCGCGCTGCCGGTGCCGAAACACAGAGCAAAGGCATCACCGCTAAATTCGTCGCTCAAAGCATTTTCGCGATCGAAAACCAAACCCAAGGGAACGCGATGCGGTGTAAAAGTCGAAATCGAAACGCCCGCGTCGCCGGCATCTTTCACCGTGCCATCCGGCTCGCGATAACGATCGGCATCCGGGCCGCTATTCGAAACCGGATCGGTAAATTCTATGTCGCCGGGCGGAGAAGGATAGGTTGGATCGTCATGAAAAAAGCCCAGTCCGTAAGCAAAAGAAGATCGGCTGACGAGTGGATCGGCATCCGGATTATATCCAGGAAATTGTTGCGGCGTATTGTTCGTCCCGATGCGCCAGGGGAAGCCATAGTGAAATCCCTCGCGAATCCAATTCAATTCCTCGGAGTCGTCGCGGTCGCCGGAATTTTCAGCGCCGAAAAGATCGCCGTTGGGCGCGAAGGCCAGATCAAAATGGTTGCGTAAGCCGCTCGCAAACAGATACTCGTTGGTTTTGAGAAATGCTACATCATTCTCGAGCAAAATATTTTGCCCATCCAAAGGGAGACGGAGGATAATCGAGGTGAGCGGCAATTCCCGAGTGCCGTCGCCGCGTTGATCTTCGCCGTGATCGGTGCGGGCGCCACTGTTCACGTAGAGATGCCGTTCATCCGGGCTGATGGCGATGGCGTTGAAATTGTGGTTGAACTGAATATTGAGCGGGTACGGCACGGTTTGCGCTACCGTTGACCAAACGCGCGTTTTTCCTTGCAGCTCGCCCTTTTTGATGATGCCGATATTATCAGTGTTGTTTTGCGTGAGGTTGCCGACGAGAAAAAAAGTGCCGTTGTTGGAGATGGCAAAGCCGGCAGCCGAGGTGATGCCATGATCGGCCGCGGTGCTGACGAGCTGCTTGCTCGGCCCATTGCGGTCGAGGCGATAAATCTCGCCGCTGATTCTGAGGTAATAAAGATCGCCTGAGGCCGGATCCTTCTCGATGCGGATGCAGTTGTTTTCCACGCTCGCAAAGCGCCGCACCTGAATATCGGCGCGCAACGGCCTTGGCGCATTGGTTTGAGCGACGAGGCGGTGAGCCGAAAAAATTGAAACACCGATAAAAGGCACAAATGCCCAAGCCCGCAATGATTTTTTCATTGCTCCATTAAATCTTTCGGTGAGACTCGGTGATTTCGGCGCCATTCGACGGAAAAGAATCACCGCCGAGCGTCACCATACGGGCGTAGCCGAAGTCACCGAGTTTTGCCGATAAAACTTACAGTAGCTGATGGCTATTTGATGATCAGCACTCGCTGCGACAATTTCCAAGCATTTCCAGTTATCCTCAACAGGTAAATGCCGGAGGCCATCCTATCCGTGCTCAGCGTAACGTGCTTCTGACTCGGTGTTCCCGGCACGGCCTGCGTATGCACCAACTGCCCCTGGAGGTTGTACAGTTGCACGACGACATTTGACACTGGCCGATTCAATTCCACCGTCAGCAACTTCCCGCTGTTTATCGGATTGGGGTAAACTTTCATTGCGGGTGTTGCCGGCACCGTCGCCGTTGCAGGCGCGCGGTCTGCCACGCCGGTCGTTTGCCCGGTAAAATAACGTTCAGCGAGATTGAAGGCGTTGACGCCAAGTTTTTTGCCGATCAAGCGCCCCGGAATATCATCGGCCGGCGGATGGATTCCGCCCCAGATTCGTGAGAGACTGGTCTGGTCGGAGGCGTCCCGGTAGGTTGCCCATTGCAAAGTCACATCGACGCTGGGGCCATCCTCAAAAACCAGAAACTCGTTCTTGGGAGCATGAAATTCCCCCATGCCACCGGGGAAATACTCATCGCCGGTCAGCAGTGTCATAACTTCAGCCGCGGTACGAGAGAATGTCGAGTGGCCGGAGATATATCCCGCAAACGGCGGCGTGACAAAAGTCGACCGCTGATAGGGCCACCAATTCTCGGCCAAAATCCAGTCCACGCCGGCGACATCAGTTTCCGGATCAAAAATGTAGTCCGGACCGCGCCAGGCTTTGAGCTTGATCTTGCCGATATTTTCGCCATTGTTTCCGGCAAGCTGGTCGCTACTATCCTGCACCATCTCGATAAAGCCTTCTACCAAATGAATGCCCGCCGGATGGTATCGCGGAAGATTCGGATCCGAACCCTGCCCGCGGTCTGCCATCGCGCGAATAGCCGAAATCGGACGGACATAATCATACCAACCTTTTATGCCCCAAGCCGTAACCGCGGCATCGTGAACCGCGCCGCCCAAAATGAAATAGGCCTTGACGTCCCATTCGAGATCATCAAGTATCGGCCCCGTGCCTTTAAATCGCTTCTCAAACAGCGGATGATCATTGACGTAGTTCAAGATGGTAAACCAGTGACCTGGCGGGGTTTCGGAGTCTGGGCCATCCGCCCAAAACTCGGCAAGCACCCGCGTGTAGTCGCCACGAGGAACGAACTGTGGTTGGTAAGGCTGTCCGGTGCGGGGATTTACCGAGTACCCTTGGCCGATATCCCCACCTTCCAACAGTTTATAAAAATTCCGGTGCTCTGCAAAGGTTTGAGGAAGCTGTTGGACATTGCCGATTTTTGCAGGTGAAATGTCCCACATCACACCGTCTGTCGGGTCAAGCTGTCCCGACCAGACAGAAACCAGCTCGAATGTCCATTTGTATTCTTCTGATATTCCGCCAACTTTGGTCGTGTCAATATAGGGAGGAGCGCCGGGATCATGATAGACCCAGTAGTCATATCCATCACGGTTGTAAATCGTTCGATCGGCTGGGGTGAGAGCAAAAGGCACGACCTGTCCCCACTCCGGGCTGAGAAATTTAGTTATATTGCCCGGGATGATGTTTCCGGCCTGGTCGATGATTGTACCCAGCCGCAGTGGCTGCCAACGGTTCCAATCAACAATATCCGGATTGCCCGGCAGGAGTGGATCCAAAGGTGGATTAAAAGGTTGGTAGTGTACATAGGCATAGTCGTTTTGCTCATTGGCGCCGTCTTGCAGGCCAAAATCGATCAGATTCTGCGCGATATAATTGCCCAATGCCGCCGGCGATCCGGCGGAATAATCCGTGGAAGTGAACGAGGTGCTATATCCTAATGCCGCCAGCAGCGAATCAAATTGGGCAAGCGAGCCCACGGCGCCGGGGGAATTTTTGAAACGGTGACTGAGCAAGCGGTACACCGCATAACTAACGGCTTCTTCTCTGGCCGCCTGCACATTGGCCGGAGCAGCAATGCCGTTAAAAGGGCAGGTATATCCACCGACCGTTTTGCCCAATAAGTAGGTACCGGCGACCTCGTCGTAGGCAGCCCAAGCGTCGTACATGGCCATCGAGGTATGGAAGAGATTGCGCGCGTGAACCGTCGGCCGGGCGAAATCTTTTCTGATCGCCTGGATCAACGCTTCGTTCCACTTGCGGGCGACGGAGTGCTGCTGAGCCTCCGCTGTGTTAGAAACACTGAAAACCAATACGATTGGCAGCGCGAATAAGAGCTTTCTTTTCATAGAGTTCTTACCTCCCTAAATTAGAGGTGCTGTGACGCTTTAAGAATTTGATTTGAATTAGCTGACCGTCTTATTCCAGCCCTCCCAAGCGGGGTCGCGGTATAAACACAAGATGAAAACTGTCCAAGTTAATTTATCCCACTTCCTGAATGCAATTTTCACAATCAATACTTGGGCAAAATCAACTCGGATCAATATACAAAAAATTCAATTCAAAGCAATATTATTTTTTTGCTGATAATCATGACCGATCGAGCGCTTGTAAAATCCGCCGCGAAGCCTCGAACAAATCGTCGGCGATGTGGTTCGGTTGAAATTCGCCGCCCGCGAGCCCTTTCTCGGATTCAAGTCCATAACCGGTGCGAACCAGAATCGTTCGGCAACCAACGGCTTCGCCTGCTTGCAGGTCGGCGGGCTTGTCGCCCGCGATGAAAGATTGGTGAAGGTCGAGGTTCAGCTCGCGAGCCGCTTTTTCCAGCAAGCCCGGCTTTGGCTTGCGGCAGTTGCAATCTTTTTTGTAGACCCCAATCCCTGCGGTCGGATGATGCGGGCAATAGTAGATAGCATCAATGTGCGCGTCTTGCGCACGGAGCATTTTTATCAATTCGAGGTGAATCTGCTGCAGCGCCGCCTCGGAGAAATAGCCGCGCGCAATGCCGGCTTGATTGGTGATGATTACGACTTTCAATCCGGCCTGATTGAGTCGCTTGATCGCCTCGGCAGCGCCGGCAATCAGCCGAAGCTGATCGGGACGGCTGAGATAGTTCACTTCTTCATTAATAGTGCCATCGCGATCAAGAAACACGCAGCGGTTGAGCATGGCTCCTAACGTTTGTAGTAGCGCCTTCAGGCGCAAGACATGAAAAATGAGTAAAAGCTTTTTTGTTTGCTGAGGCGAGTTCTAAATTCCAAGCAAGGTGCCAGAAGGCTACGCCCGTAGGGCATTACTACGAACTATGATCGCACTTCCCACGTTTGCAGTCCATGATGGTCGAATGTAAACTCCACGAACTGGCCGCCCAACTTCTCCAATTCTTCGGCGATGACGTGCTTCTTGTCGAACTCACAGTAAAGCAGCAAATAGCCGCCGCCGCCGGCGCCGAGAATTTTGCCGCCCAGCGCGCCGTGCTTTCTGGCGGTTTCGTAAAGTGCATCAATCGTTTCGTTGGTGATCTGCCTGGCCATTTTCTTCTTGTTGATCCACGCCTCGTGCAACAACCGGCCAAAATCATCCAGGCGCGCCTGTAGCAGCGCATTTTTCAATTCGACGGTGATTCTTTTCAATTCCTCCATCGCCTTGAGTACATCTTCCTCTTTTTTCGTATACGCCTCGACTTGGTCGGTGATGATGTTGGCCGACAAGCGGGTCCGCCCCGTGTAGCACAAGAGCAAGCGATATTCAAGCTCGTTAATGACGCCGGCGTCGATCCGCAGTGGATTGACCACGACGTTTGAAAGCCCGAGGCCGGGCCCAAATTCGATAAAATTAAAGCCGCCAAAAGTCGCGGCGTATTGATCCTGCATTCCTCCTTTAATGCCCAAATCCTCGCGCTCGATGTGATAAGCGAGGCTGGCGATCTCATAGTTGGTCAACGGCAGGCTTTGCAAATGCTTGAGCAGCCCGATGAGCGCGACCACCATGGTCGAGGATGAGCCTAATCCCGATCCGGGCGGCGCGTCGCTGTGAATGAAAAAATCAAATCCTTGCTTGTAACCCTTGTTCAAATTTTTAATGACGGCTTTCACCAAATCCAGCTCGCCGTTGTAATTCATCTCAACGTCGAGGTTATATTTGGCCACGATGTCGTAATCGAGCGAAGTCACCGCGACGTTGCGGTCGTCGCGCCGGCGCAACGATCCGTAAGCATACTTGTCGATGGTCGCGCTCAAGACCACGCCGCCGTACTCGTCTTTGTAGGGTGAAACTTCGGTGCCGCCGCCGGAAAAACTGATTCGCAACGGCGCCTTGCTGCGAATGATCATGATCGCATCCCTGAGATATATTGTTGGAATCCCTGGTATCCGGCCGGGGTGCCGATGTCGACGAAGTAGCCCTTGCTCTCATACCCAAACAGCCGATGCCCTTGGTTTAAAAGAGCCGGAAACGTTTCTTTCTCCAATGAAACTTTTTGCGCAGGCGGAATATGCTGCAAAATTTCCGGCGCCAAAACGTAAATGCCGGCGTTGATCAGCTTGGAGGCCTCGGCCCGCTCGGGCTTTTCCTCGAAGCGCAAAATCTTATGCTCGGCGTCTATGGTGACAGAGCCGAAATTTCTGGCGTCTTGGATCTCGGTCAACGCCAATGTGCCGATGCCATTGTGCTCGGCGCTTTTCCGCTGATGAAATTTGATGAGATTTCTCAGGTCGACGTCGAAATACGTGTCGCCATTCAAAACCAAAAAAAACCCATCAATAAACGGTTGCGCCTGTTTCAAAGCGCCGGCCGTGCCCAACAACTCTTTCTCGATAGAGTAATCGATTCTGATGCCCCATTTCTTGCCGTTGCCGAAATAGTCCTGAATGTGCTCGTAAAGATAACCAACGCAGAGAATCAAATGGTTGACGTCGCAGCGCTTCAAGAACTCGACCTGATACTCGATAAAAGGCTTGCCATCCACGGCGGCCATCGGCTTAGGCTTGTCGTTGACCACGGACCGCAACCGCGTCCCCAACCCGCCAGCCAAAATCAAAGCTTGCATATTGTAATTTTCAATTTTTTTCGGTCGAATACAAGAAAAATTTAGAACTTCTTTGGTTTCCATACCGGTTGAGAGCATTTTCCCTTATGAACAAGTTGAATCCACCCAGAACCGTCGGTTGCAGCTAGAAATACCTTATTCGATCCTCTTGTTGGTTTTGAGACGAAAGCAGCAAATCGCCCATCAGGTGATAAGCTTGGGGATGCAATTTCTACAGTAGTGATGTCTGGTTTTTCATAAAGCTTGATAAATTTTTCACCAGTCCTTGAAATTCGATACAAGCTAAATCTCCCGTTTAGTACACCAGATCTGCCCGTTGGGTCAAATCGATTCAAACTTTGGCGCTGAGAACAGCGCCAAATGTGCCGTTTTTGTGGTATCAATCCCACGATGGTTCGATTCAGATTCATTTAACCCATTTTTGTAAAATAATGGTAACTCAGTTTCAATTCCACGATAGTTCGATTCAGACGCCATTTGGCGCTCAGAACAGCGCGAAATGGCTTGTGTTTGAATCGCACGATGGTTCGATTCAGACAAATGGATCCCATTTTTGTAAAATAATTCCAACTCAGTTACAATACCACGATGGTTCGATTCAGGCACCCATCCGGCCTTTGCTGCCGCAGCGACTTTCGCCATCCCTTCATCATCAGGTCTTCGATTCCAACGGGGTGGACATGGTGGACGGAATGGACAGGTGGTGATTAAGTCGTCATCCCTTCATCATCAGGTCTTCGATTCCAACCAAAGCGCGTCTTCTTCGCCGCCATATTCGTAAAGGGCAGTTGCTCAAAGCGGATGGAGGCGATCATGCGTTTGGCAACGACGGCCGGATAATCCAGACTGAGCGCGTTCTCAAGCCTTGCAGCAATCGCCCGCTTCTCGTTCCACACCGGGATGATCAAGCTCACACGTGGTGTGATCGGCTTTTGCTGCACGCGCCGATTTTAAAGCGAGCGATAATAATGATAAGCAGAGAAAAACCGATATAAGCATAAACGATCAGCGCGATCGCCAGCCAAAATGCCAGCGTTGGCAGGTCCACCATTTCAGTTCGCTCCGTGTCCGCTGAAGAGGGCGCCAAAGGTGCGGAACATGATCTGCAAATCCAGTCACAAGCATTGGTTCCGCAGACAGGCAATGTGCGGCATCAAAATCACATAAAACCGATTAGAGCCAATTTTGCATCGCTCTTGGCATGTCTTCCTTTTGCCGGTTGAGCACGATCCCGAGCAAATTCGTGCCAGCGCGCTTGAGCTCTTTGAGCGCATCGCGCACCTCTTGAAAACGTGTGCGATTCGCCTCCGCCACCAAGATGACGCTGTCCAAGTGCAAGCTCAACATCAAAACGTCAAAATTGTGGCTCACCGGCGAGGCGTCGACGATCATAAAATCGAACGCTTCCCGCAGCGCCGGCAAGACGGCGGCAAAACGCTTCAGGTTGAAAGTCGCGCCGCGCAGCACGTCGCCCGACGACATGACGTGAAGATTCGGAATGCCGTTGACCACCGCCATATCGAGAAAACCGGCACCGGCCATCGACGCCACCGTCAAATTATTGCTGGGCGTCAAATTCAAAAGATTGTGCAATTGCGGTCGCCCGACATTGGCATCAATCAGCAAAACTTCCTTCTTGTGATCCATGCTCAACCCCAGCGCCAACGTGATGGCAACCGAGGTCACGCCGACGCCCTGGCTGGCGCCGGTAATGAGAACGGAGCGCACCCCCAACTGCTCGTTGGCGAGCAACAGAGGATTGCGCAACCTGAGCTGCTCGCGCGTCAGCTCGGGCACCAACCGATTGGAAATATCTCGCGGGGTGTCAAGCTCGGCGCCATTGCGCGGCACCTCGGAAGTGGGGCGCGGCTGTGAAACACCCGTAGATTTGGCGTAACTGGGCACCGAACTTGGCGAATCCCGGTTTGCGTCAAAAGGCAACATCTCTTTGTCATTCATTTTAAACGGCCACCGTCGATAAAGAATTTTTTTCTAAATTCCGCTTATATTTGAATCTTTCAACTTGAATGAGCGGAAAAATTTCCCGGCTCCAGCATGCTTTCCGGCAGCAAATTCGGTGGCCACTGGCCCTCCGGAATCGACACAATGACGGGCACGTTTAACTGGCGCTCGACGTCACCGCTGGTGTGAGCGACGTCATCAAAAAAGCTGACGCTCCAAGCAGTCCCCAAGCCGACAAACAACGCCAGAAAAAATCCCATGACGAGATTAAGCTGCCGGTTCGGGCGCACCGGATCCAGTGGCAGGCTCGCCGGATCGATGATGCTCACGTTGGCAACTTTTTCGCGATCAAGCGCTTCGGAGATTCGCGCTTCCTCCTGCTTTTTGGCGTAAAGCAAATAATTACTCTGGGCCAAGTGCAATTCGCGCACCATCGCCTCGTGGGTGAAGCTGGCACTCTCGAGATTTTTGATATCCTGCCGCAGCCGCGCCATGGCGGACGCCAATTCATTTTCCCTCTCTTTATAGCCGATCAGATCGAAGCGTGCCCGCGTCAAGTCCCCAGCCAAATTCATCATCGTCTTGTTGATATCGGTGGCAACCTCCGGCTTTTCGGCAACCTGCTGCTGGTGCAGCGTTTCTTCGATTTGCGCAATCCGCGCCTTGAGGCTGCGCGTCAATTGGCTTCTCGGCTCGGCAGGATCTTTCTCAGCTTGCACCATCAAATCATATTTCAGCGTGAGCGACTCCAACTCCTTGGTCAATGCTTCGCGGACCGCCGAAGAAGCCTGCTCGTTTTGAGCGTGAACCCGCTCCGGCGTGGCGGCAAGCTGCTTTTCGAGAAATTCCACCTGGCGCGTGGCGGCCTGCGCACTTGCACGCGTGGCGTTAAACTGCATTTCGTAATCGGCCAGCTTTTGCAGAAACAACTGTCGCTGTTGCTCAGGCGCAATCAAATTATTCTCCGCTTCAAACTGCTGCAATGACGAGGCCAGGGTTTGCAACGAGTCGCGCAACACTTCCGCCTGCTTTTGAAAGAAATTATAGATGCCTTTGTTCTCATGCACTTCCAAATGGCGGATGACATACCGCTGGCACAGCTCATTGACAACTTGCGTCGCCAGATTCGGATCTTTCGATTCATAACTGACCTGGACGATGTTGGACTTGGGCACGATCTGGCTGTTGATGTCCTTTTTGAGCAGGGCGACGGCCAGCTCGAGCGCGGTGGTGCTGTCCAGGGTTTGGGCATTTTCCGGGCCGACAATCTGCTGATACAATTGATCGCGGCGTAAAACCTCGCGCATCAGCGTCGAACTTTTGAGAATTTCGATCTCGGAGTTCAGCGCTTCTTCCGAGAGCTGCGGCTTGCCTTCCGAGGCGGCGGCCTCGCTTGGCGACACAACGGTGTTGATACGCTCTTTCTTGAACAATAATTGCGCACGCGTCGCGTAAATCGAAGGCTGCAGCAAGGTGAACACCGCCACGATCAGAAAAATCGCGGAAAACAGCGTCAATGCCAGCCACCGCCGCCGGTAAATCATTGCCACTACGTCCTTGAACGAAAGCGCCGGATAGATTTGTTCCGGCGGCGAAGTTTCAGCCGCGCGCAGTTGCAGCTCTTTGTGTGTCTGGCCCGCCTCACCAGATTGTATTTGCTTAGGTAGTGTCATTTTAAATTCAGTTAAACAAAGCCATGCAGTTTCATCCTCGTCTCATTACCTTGGATTCCGATTATATTCCCGCAAGGCTCGAAGATAAATGTCGAACGGCGGAAACAAGCCGTCGTAAACTTGCGTGAGAAAGTCGTTCACGTTCGCAATGAACGTTTTGGGAACATAAACAATGTCTTCCGGCTGTATGTACATGTCTTGATACGCGCCGTCTTTGATCGCCGACTGTTTGAGGTTCAGTCGCGTTGCCTGCAGGGCGCCGGCCGTATCACGCCGCAGGAGTATGACGCTGCTGAGTTTAGCACCCCGAATCGGGCCGCTGGCCGCCGTGATCGCCTGCAACACGGTCATTCTCGGCTTCAACTCCACGATGCCCGGCCTGTCTACCTCACCGAAGACGTAAACCGCAAGTCCGGCAAAGCTCCGCACGATCACCGTCACCTCGGGAGCGTGAACGACGGCGGAATACGCTTTGGTAACAAAACTGTCCAATTCCGAGGGCGCCATGTCCGCCACGTAAACATCGCCGACATCCTCCAGAGTAATTCGCCCGTCGGGACGAACCTTCACGACGCCGTTGAGCCGTTCGTGATAGCGCACCCGAATTTCCAGCTCATCAAGAATGCCGATCCGATACTCCGGCCGGGTCGCAGAAGAAGCGCTTGCCAAAATTGTTGTATCTTTATGCGCCAAACCGGCGGTTGTATTGAGATGATCGACGTTGCCGGATCGCGATGAACGCGTGCCGGCACATCCGAGCATGATGAGACTCCAAACCGCCACAGCCAAGCCAGCCAATTCTGGCCGATAATTCCGAGGTGTTGTAAACATCTATTGCAAATTTTCTCCGTTCGTTCCGGCGCAAAAAGCGAGGCCTTATGCCGGTTCAGCTCCCGGCCTAACGCCAGCGCCGCAGAACTTAGTATAAAAATAACATGGAAATCCTTCTGACGTAATAATTACAAGCACTCCCGCTTTTAGCAGAAAAAATTTTTCGCAGGCGTAGCGTTTGGCGAGAATTAACATATAAGGACAATAATTTTTTCCTTTTGGGTTAATCAATACCGCCACTCGCGCTTTTAGCGGAAAATTTCCGAACAAGCAAGGGGATAAAAAAAGCCGGGGAAAATTCCTCGGCTTTTGCAAAGCTGTAACAGATGCCGGTCCGTTGCTCACGCGTTTGCCGTTTTTCAGCATCATTCAATCACAATCTCATCCACAAAAATCCACGATTTACCCCCAGCGGCATAGTGCCACGCGGGGCAGACGCCGACGTTTTTGGCAAACACGCGCATGTATCGCGCCTGAATGCCGGCAAGCGCTTGGGAAAATTCTTTGATTTCGGAGGCGCGATCTTCCGGCTTCGTCTCGTGCATAAACGTCGCGACGGTGCGGAATTTTGTGCTGTCAATTGAAACAGAAAACTCCACCGCCTTCGGAAAAAATATCCACGAGCCGGTGACTTGAAGAAATCCCGCGGCGATGCGGTTGATGGCTCTGACTTCACCCAAATCGATCACTGCGTGCAAGTCATAATGCTCGTAGCCCTGCCACGCCCCGCTGTGAAAGTTGGTGTTCCCTCTAATGAAGTCGACAAGCGCCCCATCTCCGCCGCCGGCGTACAGCGGGCTGTACGAAGTATGCAGTTGAATCTTCCTTTTCTCCGGAATGGCGAGAAATTTTGCCGTTTCAATTTTGCTCGGCCGCATGCCGGCTTTGACGGCAAATGCTTTCACTGTGGTGGAGGTCCTCAGCGTGATCGGCTGGCGGTATGGCGGCGAAAGCACCGTGGGCGCGCTGCCATCCAACGTGTAATAAATCTCCGCACCGGCGGTAGGACATTCCAAACTCATCACCATCGAATCGTTGAAAGTCCAAGACTTGGCGTTGATGTAGGGAACCGCAACGATCGGCTGCGACAAAGGAGGGGAAGGCGGCGCCTTGTCCGGCGCTGCGCCCCAAGCGCGGTTCGGCTGCGGCCCCATCGTGAAGATCAATTTGCCTCCTTTTATAATATCGGCATGCTGCAAAAAGGATTTTTGATACGGCTTGCCGTCGAGGGTTGCAGATTGAATATAGTGATTCGCGGCGGCAGGATTTTTCGCCTGCACGACAAATTTTGTTTTCTCGTCGATATTGATGGTGACTTTTTCAAAAAGCGGGCTGCCGATCACGTAAATGTCCTGTCCCGGGCAGACCGGATAAAACCCCATGGCACTAAATACGTACCACGCCGACATTTGCCCGCAATCTTCGTTGCCCGGCAGGCCCTCAGGTGTATTGGTGAACATCGTTGCCACAATTTGGCGGACTTTCTCCTGCGTCTTCCACGGTGCGCCGGCGTAATTGTATAAATATGCGACGTGGTGGCTCGGCTCGTTGCCCTGCGCATATTGACCGAGCAAACCCGAAATATCCGGTTGGTTTTTTCCCGTCAGCGCCGAAGAAGCACTGAACAGCTCATCCAGCTTGTTGATAAAAACTTCGTTGCCGCCCATCAGCGTGATAAGTCCTTGCACGTCGTGCGGCGCAAAAAAACTATATTGCCAGGCATTGGCCTCAGTATATTCAAACGTGACGGCATTGGGCGAGAACGGCTCCATCCAAATGCCGTTGCGCTTGCCGCGCATAAAGCCGGCCGCCGAATGAAAAACATTTTTGTAAAATTGGGCGCGTTCGCTGTAAATCTCGTCATCTGTTGAATTGCCAAGCGCCTTTGCCATTTGCGCAATGCACCAATCGTCGTAAGCATATTCAAGCGTCTTTGAAACCGATTCGTGCTCGTATTCGGCCGGAACGTAGCCGTATTCCCGGTAATATTTCAAACCGAGATGATCCTGCTCGGCGCTGTGTTTCATGGCGCGCAGCGCTTTGGCGGCGTCAAAATCGCGAATGCCTTTCACGTAGGCATCCGCGATCACCGGCACGGCGTGGTAGCCGATCATCGTGCCGGTCTCGTTGCCCGCCAGCTCCCACACCGGCAGCAATCCGCCCTGCTCGTATTGCGTCAAAAATGTCTTGATGAAATCAACCGTTCGTTCTCGTTCAATGATCGTGAAGAGGGGATGAGTCGCGCGAAACGTATCCCACAGTGAAAACACCGTATAATTCTCGAAATCTTTCGCCGCATGTGCCTGACGATCCATGCCGCGATATTGGCCGTCGACGTCCATGAACAAATTGGGCGCCAGCAGCGCATGATAAAGCGCGGTGTAAAACATGACCTGCTGATCCGGAGTGCCGCCTTCAATTTCAATCTTGCCGAGGGCGTTGTTCCACTCTGCTTGCGCCTGTTCCTGCACACGATGAAAATTCCAATCCGGGATCTCAGCGATCAAGTTTTTGCGCGCGCCTTCCAGGCTCACCGCGGAAAGGCCAACTTTGATGAGAATTTCTTCCCGAGCCGTGGTGGAATATTTGACGACGGCTTTCAAATTTTTCCCCTCGCTTTGTCTTTTGCCGGGGATAATTTGGCCGTCTTCGACAATGCCGAAGACGCTAAACGGCTTGGAAAATTGCGCGACGAAATAAACCCGTTGATCTTCCGCCCAACCTTGCGAGCGGCGCAAGCCCGCGATTTCGTTGTTGTCAATGAATTCAATATGGGCTTCGAGCACGCGATCCGGCCCCAGCCCGTGCAGCAAATCGAGAATGATGTTTGCTTCCTCGGCTTGGGGGAAAATGTACTTGTGAAAGCCGGCGCGTTTCGTCGCCGTCAACTCGACGGTGATACCATAATCATCCAGCGCCACGCTATAGAATCCGGCCCAAGCCTTCTCGGTCTCGTGCCGAAAACGCGAGCGATAACCGGATTTCGGATACGCCTCATCACCTGAGTCAACCTGCAATTTGCCCACGGTTGGCATGAGCAGAATATCGCCATAATCAATCGCGCCGGTGCCGCTCAAATGCGTATGGCTGAAGCCGATGATCGTGCTGTCGGAATAATGGTAACCCGAGCACGCATCCCAGCCTCGCACGCGCGTGTCCGGACTCAACTGCACCATGCCAAACGGCGCACTGACGCCAGGAAAAGTATGCCCATGCCCACCCGTGCCAATGAAGGGATTGACGAGGGTGGCTTTGTCTTTTGGCTGGGCTGCAATCGAGGCGCTTAAAATACAAATCGACAAAATCACTGTTGTGATCGTCTTCATTATTCTTCACCATTGCCGGTAAATAAATCGAATTGAAATTCGGACAATTTGGGCAGAGAAAGCAAAACGCCGCCTGCCGGAGCATTGGCCAGCTCTCTTGGCTCCATTTTATGCAATCCACCCCCATAAACGCGGCCTTCACCAATCAATACCTCAACCGGAATCTCGTTTAAATTCTGCCAGATTGTTCTAAGCAATTCTGGGCGTTCATCGATCATCTTCTTTAGCGAGGGCTTTGGATAGAGCAGCAAGTAAACGTTTGCGGCTCTCGCATTCGAATGATTGAGAATGAATCGAAACGGCCTGGTGTTCCCGCCTCTTTGCCGCCCCATGTAGGTACACAAAAATGGACAAGGCGGCCGATCTTCTTGAGCGTACCAAGGCGTTCGATGCTCGCATATATAACGTTCGTTTATTTTCTTTTTTATTCCTGTCTCAAAATAATTCCAAAGCGCGGGAAAACTTCTTTGCAATTGCCTTTCGGGCAAATTACATGCGAGCAGGAAAAGCTTTTGTTCGAGCACGGGGTTGCCGTTGCCATCTGCTTCGATTTCATCCACCCCAAGATATCGGGGGCTTGGCAAAATTGGAAGAAGAAATTGCGCAGGAATATTATATTGTGTTATCTGTTCAGGTGTCAATATAAAGAAATCGTTCGCCCCTGTCGCCAGCCCTCGTTTAATCTCGAAGAAGTCGGACAGTTTTTTACTGTTTGCATCGTGAGCTTTGATTTTCGCCTTCTGAGGATATTTCGTCCATTTGGAAGCATTGTTTAACTCATTTGTAGAGACAGAAGCTGAAGCTTCCGGCTTTTCAAGAGTGCCCCCAAGGGTGAAATCGACTGTGTGCTCGGGCGGGGGCGTTTCTTTTTTAAACCACACCACCGTCGACGAGACCAGGGCATCGTCGAATTGTGGCTGGTTTGTATCAAAACGATGAATCCTTAATAAAGTGACTCGCTTGAGCAAATACTGTTTCACTTCCTTTCCGTAATTCACATCCATAACCTCGCTAGGTATCAACCAGCCTGCCAAGCCACCGTCTGCCAACCAGTTATGTGCATAAAGCAAAAAATAACAGTAGAATCCCGCCAGCCCATTGAGCATGATGCCGGTGTTTTTTGCCACTAACCGGCGAAGCCTTTCTTTCTCATCGCCGGCCAAGTGATGATGGCGAACATAAGGCGGATTGCAAATAATGAGATTGGCTTTATCCGTCTCGCTTCGAGGCAAATCGACATTAAAAAAATTGGCAATGCGCAGTGTGAGTATTGTTTCAGCCCAAAGCTTTAATGCTTCTTGGCCATAGTGAGGATCAACTTCAAAGGCCGTGGCGGATTGCACACGTGAGGGTGGGAAAACATCCAGTAACGCCGAGTAAAAAGCCCCCGTTCCAAACGCGGGGTCGAGGAATCGAATCCGAATATCGTTGGGCAACAGCGTTTTAGCGGTACGAAGAATATCTGAGGCCAGTTTTGAGGGTGTAGCAAACTGGCCGTGCTTATTGCGTTCAGCCCGTGTCTTTTCCGAATCGAGTTGTTTCTGTGTCTCGACTCTTATGGATTCCAAAATCTCAATGGTAGCCATAATTCAGAGTGCCAATTTTTTCAAATCATCGATTCGATGTTCCCAAACCCAATCGATGCCTTCAGCGGCTTCGTAACCCAAGTAGCCGCTATCGAAATAGCCGCAAAGAAATAGGATAAATCTTACATCGTCACCATAAGTTGCACGAAGTTGAGCAACTTTTGTGGCTTCTTCTTTTCCAATCACTCAATCATAATCTCATCGACAAAAATCCACGCTTTGCCGCCGGCGCCGGGGTGCCAGGCCGGACAAACGCCGATGTTCTTGGCGCGCACGCGGACATAACGCGCGGGCACATTCGGCAATTCAAAAACAAAATCTTTGATGATCGCATCTTGTTGCTTCGGAGAAACATCGTGCGTTAGTATGGCGAGCATTTGGAACGCTTTGCCATCATCAGACACGGCATATTCGACCGAGGTCGGAAAGAAAATCCACGAGCCGGAATTTTGCAGAAAGCCGGTGGTGATGCGTTGAACCGACGTCAACTTTTCCAAATCAACAATTGCTTCGAGATCATCTTGCTCGAACGCCTGCCACAGCCCGTCGCGAAAATTCAACGTGCCGCGCATTCCGTTCGTCAGCGCGAAATCCCCGCCGCCGGTGTATTTGTGGCTGTAGGGCTTGCTCAAATCAATCTTTTTGCCAAGCGCCGCATGCTTGACAAATCGGCGCTCCGCAATTTCTCCATACGGATTGCCTGCTTTGAATGCACGCGCCTTGACGATCACGGTATCGCTGAGAGCAAAAGGCCCTTGATATAAATGTGAAATGAGCGCTGGTTCACTGCCATTGAGCGAGTAATAAAGCAGCAAATCATCTTCACCAGCTTCCAAAGTGATCGTGAATTTTTTAGCGGCGGGATCAAAGTTCGCCAAAATGGAAACCGGCCGTGCCTCGGCGCCATATTTCACGCCGAGCGCGTCGAGCCGCTGGTAGTGACGCTGTAAGCGCTGATGAAAATTGGCGAAGTCTTTGTGCTCGGGAAATGACCACAGGCATTCCGCCATCGCCACCAGACGCGGAAAAACTTTGCTATCGATAGTCTCCTGCGGCGCGCGCTCCGTCCACATGTTGCACTCGCCGCCGAGAATATGCTTTCGTTCTTTCTCGGTCAATTCCGGCGGAATCGGCTCGAAGGAATAAGCTTTACGCAGATCAGTCGTACCAATGTCATAATCAAAATAAGCATGGCTGGTCGGCGAAACAATCGCGTTGTGTCCAGATTTCGCCGCGGCAATGGCGCCATCCACGCCACGCCAGGATTGCACCGTCGCTGCCGGCGCCAGCCCGCCTTCCAAAATCTCGTCCCAGCCGATGAGACGGCGATTTTTTGAGAGCAGGAATTTTTCAATGCGTCTGATAAAATAACTTTGCAGCTCATGCTCGTCTTGCAAGCCTTCGTGCTTGATGCGGGCTTGACATTTCTCGCATACTTTCCAGCGATCTTTCGGACATTCATCTCCGCCAATATGGATATATTCGCTTGGAAAAAGCGCAAGAACTTCGGTGAGAATGTCTTCGAGAAAAAGGAAGGTGCCGTCGTTGCCGGCACAATAAACTTCTTTGTGAACGCCCCATTGCGTTTCAACTTCAAATGGCCCGCCGGTGCAAGAGTATTCCGGATACGCCGCCAGCGCTGCCACCGAATGCCCCGGCATCTCAATCTCCGGAACGATGGTGACGTAGCGGCTTTGCGCATACGCCACCACTTCTTTGATATCTTCTTGCGTGTAGAATCCGCCGTACACGGTGCCGTCTTCGTATTTTCGCCACGCGCCGACTTCCGTCAATTTGGGGTATTTTTTAATTTCAATCCGCCAGCCCTGATCTTCGGTGAGATGCCAGTGCAGGCGATTCATTTTGTGATAAGCCAGGAGATCGATGTAGCGTTTGACAAAATCTTTCGTCATGAAATGGCGGCCGCAATCGAGCAGCATGCCGCGCCAGGGAAAACGCGGCCGGTCGCTGATTTTCACACACGGAATCTTCAGCTCAGAAACTGGTTTGGTGCTCTCGATTTCAGGCGGCAGGAGTTGTCGCAACGTTTGCACGCCGTAAAACAAACCCGCTGGTTGAGGCGCGCGAATCGTCGCTGCATTCGGCTTCACTTCAAGTTCATAACCTTCTTTGCCCAATTCTTTTTTCGCTTTGCTCAAAGTGAGTGAGATCGTTTGGTCTGCCGTTTTTGATGGCGAGCCATCGACAACTACCAAGTTAAATCCGGCGGCTGCATTGATTTTGTCAGCGAGGAAAGCGCCGATCGCTTTTGCTTCCGCATGGCCTGGATCGATGGAAATTCTGGTTTCGGGTGTGACGGCAAAATGTTGACCGGAAATCTGAGTATGCGATGGTAGGGGAATCAAGCTTAAGTCGGTCATGTCTATTGACCCCATGTTTGCGTCTTGTGAGAAAGTCATACTGGCAATAACATTAAAAGCCGCGACGGCGAAGCCTTTGGTGAGTTTCTTCATAAAAAGACAATTGTTTTAAAGAATCCACCGACCTTCTTGAGTCTTCCACTTATCATTAAAATCGGTTTTGGCTAAAATCGCTTCAATTACAGGCGAGAGGAACGTCTTGATTACCTGTACAACTTCGGAGAATTGCATCGATGCTGGTTGATGGATCGTGCGCAGAAACGCCGACCATTGCTTTTGTTTGTCCGGATGGCTGTAAAATGTCTCTGAAAAAATGTGCGCGGCATTAGAAAGATCGGTTCGCCGATTTTGAAAGGTTGCAAGGATGGAAGTTCGCAATTCTTTGCCGGCAAAATTGTGGTTGTTCAACAAAAAATGGATGTCATGAAAGTCTTTCATCCGACTGTTGAGGTCGCTCAATTTGACGCACGCTTCAAACTTCTCGGCAACCACGGAATCCCACGAATAAGCAGAGATTTCGATTCTTTCGGGCTCAAGCAGAACGGGATATTCCAAAGGAATCGGATGGGGAACGACAACGTCACCGAAGCCGAAATCCAATTGCAAATTTTGTCTGGCCGTATCAAGATGCGCCGTGATCTTTAGGCGAATCCCTTTGTACGGGGCCCGCTGCGCAATGCTCTCAAAAGATATTGATGCCGGATCAAAAAACACGCCGTCGTTGGCCGCTGTCGTGATGATTTCATTAATAATCCTGGCAAACGACTCAGGCTGGTTATTAATCTTTGTAGCCAAGAAATCAATATCCTTGGTTGGGCGCGCTTTCATCTGATGCCTGCCATAAAGCAGCACACCTCCTTTCAAGACAAACGAGTTTTTGTATTTTGACTGGGCCAAGCGATATAAAAACCGCTCTTGAAAATAGAGCAACAAGATGCGGTTGAAATCCATGCTCAGCCGCTTAGCAACGTTCAGCAGCCGATTCCTAACCGAAGCACCAAGGTTTTTGATCTGTTTTTGTTTCATTCCGCAACAGCTTCGATATAAGGTTTCATCACGCGAAGCATTCGTCCCTCCTTGGCATATTTAATTAACGCATTCATATTGTAGCCAGGCCTTTTAAAATAGTTTTTCAGCCCCTCCAGCGCCACGTCCATTCCCAGCTTGTGGCGATAACGGAAACAATCGACAAGCGTTTTTTCAATGTTATAAATGGCGAATATTCCAGCCCTCGTTGCCACCCGTTCTATCCCCGTTTGATAATTTGGAGATGAAAAGTAGAAAATCTGAATGGGTGGATACGGAAGCTTGACCGGCTTGCTATCGCGGGGCAGCGCGATCATGATCGCTGAGGGAAGTTTGGTGGTGAGATCATGATACGAGAGCGCGGAATGCAGACATACCACGGCTTTGGGCATCGCCATGCAAACGTCGATCATTCCCTGATTCGAGAGAACAGGCATGTCTGTGAGCTTATAAAGACCGGCTTTGACCTTTTCTATCGCCCCATCCTGCACGAGGCGTCGAATTGTGTCCGTATGAATGCCCTGCTTTTTTAGATCCTTCAGGTAAGCATATCCATAACGGCTTTCAAAAATTGGAGTGATCGCTTCCATTTTTCAGTTCGTTCTATTTTTATGCACTTATAAATATATGCAGAAATCCAGAACGAAAGCAAGAAAAATTTGCATTTGATAGAAGGACTAACCTACCACGTCTTCCTTATCGGATGCGCCTCCGTATTAAAAATCACTTTTGTCAAATCAATCGTCTCCGGCGGGGCAAAGAGTAAATAAAGATACTTCAGCGTTTCGGCCAGAAAGAAGCTTTCCATCTCATCTTTTTTCTCTTTGGTTTCAACATTTTGAAGCGCGGCGTAGCCGGCGTCCGTTTTGCAGTAGCGCACGAGATTGTCCAAAAATACACGCCCCATTTCGAGATAACGCGATTCTTTGGTGAAGTGATATAGATAATACGCCGACTCGATGATTTCCGGCCGCAGGTGATACACGCCAGCGGTCACTTTCATGGTGGTATAATCTAATTGCTCCGGTTCGATGCCGAACGCCGTCCACATTTTGTAGCAGGACGCTTGCAACCGTTTGGCGCGGTCGAGATCGCCGGACAACGCGAGCACAGCGGGAAAAAACGCATCAAGCGCGCCGAAGCTCGTTTCAACGCGCTGGCCGGTAAACATATCCACCCGAGCATACCAGAAGCCCGTTGTCGCGTCGTGCGCGAGATATTTGTTCACAGCTTCGATGCTCGTTCGCCACATCCGCGCGCAATCTTTGTCGTCAAAGAGGCGCCAGCACTTGAGCAAATACTCGTAATAAGAATCGATGCACCCACTAATATGGCTGGTGGAGTCCGTCCACGCGCCAGTTTCGACGTTGATCCACGTGCCAACCAGCCCGATGGATGAGCGGCGATTGTACACTTCGACCAACGCGCGTTTGGCTTTGTCGTAGTAAATCGGCTTTCCCGTCAGCTTGCTCAGCGCGCCGAACTCAACGAGCAACGTTCCGATCTCGGCAGGATTGGTGACGGTACCACGAACCGTGCCCGTTTTGAGATTCACGTACATATACGG
This sequence comes from Candidatus Zhuqueibacterota bacterium, assembly GCA_022616415.1. GTDB lineage: Bacteria > Zhuqueibacterota > Zhuqueibacteria > Zhuqueibacterales > Zhuqueibacteraceae > Zhuqueibacter. The sequence goes on from JAKEEU010000091.1 coordinate 24,112, forward strand.
CATGCCGGTCGGCGAATCGAACACGGGCAGCAAGCGCGTTCCCAAATCGTCGGCCAAAGCGAGTAGGCGCTTGTCCTCGGTGAGCTGATAATTGCTGAGCAGCGCTCCCAGCAGCCGAATCACGATCTCGAAGTTCTTGACCTCGATATCGTGATCGAACGACAAATTCTTCACGACAAATTCTCTCGTCTCGGCCGCTTCGTTGGTGAGTCCCATCAAGCTCATCGTATCCATCGCATCGACGGGCGTCATATACAAAGAGACGGCGTGCCAGTTGCGATAGCTTTTGCTCAACGGTTTGAGTTCGTCGTGTCCCCAAGCATGCTGCTTGTAGGCATTCCAGGCGTGCAGAAATTCCTGCCGCACCCGTTGCGCCATTTCGGCTTTGTCGATTTCGATGGTTCGAGTATTCGGCTGAGAGCGCATCGATTGAGGAGTCATGAAAAGAAAAGCGAACAAGAAAACGAAAGTTATTCTCATCATGGTAAATTTTCCTCTCCCCCACGGATTGAAAAATTCCACTGATTTTTTAAAAATTATCCGTGGGGGTTTTTCAATTCGTGGAAAATTCAATTCTTTTAGGCAGGAATAATCGCCCGGCAATGGCTTGCCGGTGTTTGGTTTTTACGTAGTCGCCATTTTCAACTTGCGTCTGCCATTCGACGCGTGAAAAATTAACACGCCATTAATTCTCCAATCACAGATTCTCTGTACTGCGCCGCAACGCGCGCGATCTTTCATAAAACTCAGCGAGCGACAAGCTCTTCAAATAGACCAGTCCTCGCGTCGCTCGAATCAGCGGGCTGGGATGCTCGTTGAAAAATTCTCGGCCCAGGCAAATTTTGAGCGTGTGATATTGCTCGACCTGAATTTTCTGCGCCAGCTCCGAGAAGGGGCCGTCGTGCTCGTAGCTGGGGAACGACGCGTGCTTCTGTGACACGAACGTATTCATAAACGAGCTCGACATCACGGAAAACATGTTCAACGACACCGGCACGAAAATATTCGCTTCCGAAGGGTGAAAACGATACCAGACGTTGCGATAGCCCCACACTTCGATGCCCGAGCGCTTGAATTCTTCTTCGTGGAGGCGCAGGGCTTCGGACATCACCTGCAAAACTTTGTAATGCGTATCCGGCCCGCTGGCTTCGGGATCGAGCGCGACACTGACAACGGTTGGCTGGATGCGCCGGAGCATCTCCAAGATTGGCTTCACATCGCGCTCGACGGTGGGTTCTTCCGTAAAAATCTCTCCTTTATAAAAACCCAAACGCGCGTGCAGCACCGCGCTCGAATTGAAGCCAAAATAGCCCCATAGGCAATCCGCCTCCCACTCACGAATCATGCCTTTCAGCCGCTGAATGTGCGGCAAGTCTTTCTTGCCCGGATATTGCGTCTCAAAATAGCTCATCAGCTCAGTGATGCGGTGCCGGAGATTGTCAATGTTGTCGTCCTCGAAAATAAAAATCAAATTGCGCAGCAGCCGCCGCGCCTCGCCTTCTTCTTTGACCGAATTGCGGTTCGCGGCAATGCCGTCGAGGTACTGCCAGAGATCACGATTGCGCCCCTGCTCGTTGTCCGGATGGAAATAACCTTCGCTAATGAGCTTGTCGAAAGCGCCGCGGTCGAGAAACTTTTTGAGTTTTTGCAGCAACGTGAGCACGTAGCGATTGGTTACCGCCGTGAATCCGCTGGTGAGGGTGACGAAGTGGTGCTGGTTTGAGGCGTCGCGAATGTGGCGCACGATGAACGGCAAATAGCCCAGCATGAGATCGTCGTGATGAGGCTCCGTGTGCAGAAAAACCTGATTCGTCAGCATTTTCATGCCATGCTCGATTTTCTGTACGAGCCGCTGCTCGATCGTCTGCGTCAACGTTGCGAATTTTTCCGGCCATTTCTTCAACAGCTCCGCGCTGTAGCGGCTGCTCTTGAAATCATCCTGGCTCAAATCGCGGATGCGCTTGCGTTTCTCCAGCGCCAAATCGAAGACGATCTTCTCGGCCTGCTCGTCGTCGAGCGTCGCAGCTTTCACGAGAATTTCATGTTGCCGCTCGCTCAATAATTTGGCCGCGCCCTGCGTCAAATAAAAGCGCGCGTTCGGCAAATCCTGCAGCACCGTCGCCGGATAACGAATGTGCTTTGGCTGTTGAATCGCATCCGCCACGATCGGCGCTTTGGCCTCGCCGGCGGCAATGATGATCGCGGTGCAATTGGAATTGTACGTGATCGTGGCCAACCCGATGGTGATGACCAGGCGTTGGCGCGCGGTTTCAATGCCGCCCAAATCCGTTGCCGCCGCCGCTTGCGTCTCGTAATTGGTCGCAGTGAGCCGCGTCGTCGAATGAAAATCCGAGCCTTGCACGTTGAAGCCGATGTGCCCGTCCGGCCCGATGCCGCCGAGAAAAAAGCCGATGCCGCCGAGACTGCGAATTTTTTCTTCCTGCTCGGCGCACCACTGATCGATGTTCTCCAATACTTGCTTTTGCAGTTGCTCCTTTGTATTTTTTCCGTGGCGATAACGCAGCGACAGATCGACCACCTTCTCCGGCCAGACGTCGTCCAAGTCCGTGTCCTCGGGCAAACCGATTTTCGCACAGTCGATGAGCAAAGCTTTCGCCGGATCCAAGCCGAAGCTCTGAAGATAAAACATATTGACATAATAATAGAAACTGTTGTGCTGCTGCGGATGGATCGGATAGAACTCGTCGATTTGCACGAAGTGCAGGCTCTTCATATCCGGCTTGACAGAAGGATTCACGCCGCCGGCTTCCAACTCTTTTTGCACCGCCGGCTCGTTCCAATGGCGCAGAAAATATTTGACCCACTTGATAAAATGCTCCGGGGTTTTTCCGGTTGGCAACGACACGACACCGCCCGCATTTTGCTGCACCCATTCGATGAACCGCAGCGCCGCCAGCTTTCCCAATGCGGGAAAATTATCGACGACGATCACCGCGACTTTCTCAGTCGGCGCGAAGAGCAACTTCTGGCCGGATTGGTTGAGGACAAACTGCTCGACTTGCGAACCGGCGGGTTTGTCTGTCATGCGATTTCCTCTTGCACGCGAATCAGTGAAAGAATATCATGGCCCGCCAACTTTTGCCGGCCGTGCAGAAAATCCAATTCGATGAGAAAAGCAAAGCCAAGCAGTTGTCCACCTAATTTTTCCACCAATCGGCCAGCGGCGCTTGCCGTGCCACCGGTCGCCAGCAAATCATCTATAACAATAACACGCTCGCCTTTGGCTATCGCATCGACGTGCATTTCAATGGCGTCGGTGCCGTATTCCAACGCATACTCTTCGCGCAATACGGCGGCCGGTAGCTTTTTAGGCTTGCGCGCGAGAACGAAGCCGGCGCCGAGCTGCAACGCCAGCGGCGCGCCGAAAATAAATCCGCGCGACTCGATGCCGACGGCTTTCTGAATTTGTTTCTCGCGAAAATGCGCAGCCATCAGATCGACGGCTTGTGCAAAAGCTTGTGGCTCCTTCAGCAGCGTCGTAATGTCCTTAAAGCCGATTCCCGGCTTGGGAAAATCTTTTATGGTTCGAATGTAGCGTTCCAGTTCTTGCATGGCATTTTCCTTTGCGGCCGTAGGCGTGTTTCAATCGATCATTTGAAAATTTTTGAATTGGTTGCTGAACGACAGCCATTCCACTTGCACGTCATCGACGCGAGAAAAACGCGAGCCTTTTTTCACTTCTTTGGCAAACTCACGCAGCTCTTCTTCGTTGCCTTCCGCGATCGTTTCAACCCGGCCATCCGGAAGATTTTTGACCCAGCCCGTCAAAAGATGCCGCCGCGCCGAGCGGTGTACGTGATAGCGAAAGCCCACACCCTGAACCATGCCACTCACGATGAGATGAACGCCTTTTTTCATTTTGTTTCCATGCGGTTAATCATTCGACTCTCCCGATCTTTCAGAGAGATTTTCTCGCAGAAGATTCGGGATTATTTGATAGATGCGACATCAAAAAATTAACTGCTTCAGCCGCGGTTGCCGCCTGAATGACATGGGGAATATTGAACGACAATTTCAGGCCAACCACCGGCTTGCCAAATTTCATTGAAAACGCAATTTCCGAGAGCGTGCCGTACTCGCCGTCCACGGCGATCACGCCATCGGCGCTCCGTGCGATGATGACGTTGCGCGCGTCGCTCAGTCCCGTGATGACGGGAATATCCACAAACGCATTCGCCTCGGTTTTGTTCTTGCCCGGCAAAATTCCAATCGTCGTGCCGCCGGCTTCCTTCGCGCCGCGACAGGCCGCCTCCATCACGCCGAACATGCCGCCGCAGATGAGCGTCGCACCGGCGCGCACGATTTCCCGCCCCACTTCACGCGCCAGTTCGTAAATTTCATCCGAGCAATGCCCGCCGCCGATGACTGCGATGATGGTGGAGTTATCCTGCAAACTCATATCATAAAAAAATTACGCATTACGTTTTACGGATACAACCGATGCATCAATCGCGCAAACGGAATCGTCTCGCGCACGTGATGCAATCCGCAAATCCACGCCACCGTGCGCTCGACGCCGAGGCCGAAACCGGCGTGCGGCACCGAGCCATAGCGCCGCACATCGAGATACCACCTGAATGCTTGCATCGGCAACTGGTGTGTATTAATTTTGGCTTCCAAAGTTTCGAGATCATCTTCGCGCTGGCCGCCGCCGACAATCTCGCCGTAACCCTCCGGCGCCAACACATCGACGCACAAGACGCGATCCGGCTGCTGCGGATCATTCTTCATATAAAAAGCTTTCACGGCAGAAGGATAGCGATGCACCAGCACCGGCTTGTCAAATTTCTGCGTGATGTACGTTTCGTCCGCGCCACCAAGATCATTGCCAGGAACGAACGCCGGCGCTTCTTTCTCTTGGGCAAACGCGATGGCTTCCGGCGTCGTGAGCATCGCAGCCGCTTCGTCGTAACTCAGGCGCGGGAATGGCCGCGTGACGCTCTCCAGCTTGCTGACGTCGCGCTCCAAAATCTGCAGCTCTTCGCGGCGGGTGGCCAAAACATTTTGCACGATGAATTCGATAAACTCTTCGGCAAGCTGCATGTCGCCTTCGAGATCCATGTAGGCGACTTCCGGCTCGACCATCCAAAACTCGGTGAGATGCCGGCGCGTTTTGGATTTTTCGGCGCGAAACGTCGGGCCGAAGCAATAGACTTTGCCGAAGGCCAGCGCCGCCGGTTCCATGTAAAGCTGGCCGCTTTGCGTCAAATACGCCTTCTCGCCGAAATAATCGGTTTCGAAAAGCGTGCTGGTGCCTTCGCAAGCCGCCGGCGTGAATACTGGCGCGTCGATGAGCGTAAAGCCGCGGCTGTCAAAGAAATCGCGAATGCTCTTGATGATCGCATGGCGGACGCGCAGGATGGCGTGCTGCCGCGACGAGCGCAGCCAGAGATGGCGATGATCCATCAAAAACGTTTCGCCGTGCTCTTTGGGGGTAATCGGATACTCTTTGGCGATGTGAACGATTTCAATATTTTTCACCAAAAGTTCATAACCACCCGGCGCGCGTTTGTCGGCGCGCACTGTGCCGGTGGCAACGAAAGACGACTCCTGCGTCAACTGCCCGGCGCGGGCAAAAATCTCTTCGCCAACATCTTTCAGCGAGATAACGCATTGGATGACGCCGGTGCCGTCACGCAACAGCAAGAACGACAGCTTGCCGCTGTGGCGCGCGTTATAAAGCCAGCCGTGTATTTTGACTTCCTTGCCCTCGTATTGGCCAATGTTTTCGATGTAGATTTTTTCACGATTGATCAACTGCGGAATCATTCTGTATCTCCTTGTAGAATTAAGCAACTTGACTTGCAAGAGCCGTCGTCACACGACTTTAAGGCTTGTGGTAATTAACATCATGAGAAGCAAAAATATGCACAACGTGAAAACGACGATGAAGATTACTCTGGAATATCTATATAAGCCAGTGGGTTCTTCCTTGTAGGCGTTAAAAAGGATGCTTCTGGCCTGCTCATAAAAATCGTTGATCCGGCGACGCGTGTCTTCCTGGCTAATCTCCGGCGCACGGCCACCAGCCTTTTTCAGCGCCCGCTTTTTGTGCTTATAAAGTGATTTCATCTGCTTGATGAAATTCTTTCGTAAACTTTCGTACGGACGATATCTGACGCCTTGGTATAAAATAAAAAGAGCTATAATCGCGAGAAAACCCCATACCGTTGTGCCTTTCTTTCTCCCCTTGAGCGCCGGGTTCTCCAATTTAAATAAGTACCTCCTCCCGGAATTTGCGCTATAGTGATCCCATATGGTTATGTCATTGTTAATCTCCTTCACCAACGGAAAGTATAAATCAATCGTTGAAAAATTCATGCCTTCACGTTTGTTGGCTGTTTTGAACAATAATGGATGATGACTGGAACCGATAGCTAACATGGGATTTTGAAAAGGTACTGATGCTGTATCGAGCTCAACGCCATTGGATGTATTCCCGAATAGCCTCTGTTTAATGGTATTATAAAACGCCTTTACATTTGATTCGTTAATGAAAGTTCTTAAGCTGTGTAGCGACCAAAGCTCTCCATCGTTGGTTCCGGCGTGGTCGGTTCTTGGTTTAACCATGAATTGAACTGAGGTAAATTCATCGGTAAAGCTTATTCTTTCCAAGGTATAGAAAAACCCGCCATTGGCTGTGGAAAGATTGAATTCAAGCACATTGCCAGCCTGAGGTTTGATCTTATAAACATTTTCATTGCCATGCAAGAAGTCATAGATCTTTTCCATGAAACTCAGATTGGGTGGCGCTGCTTGATTGTAAAAGTTGGTGCTGGCAAGAATAAGCAGAACCAATCCTACACTATAAAGCAAATACTTCATGCCATGCATGATAAAACTCACAGATTTATCTAAAAATGACACCTCAAAGGAAAATCTGAATTCTGCCGCTTAATATAAATCGTGCTGCAGACACCGTCGGGTGCAATTTGTTTTTTCTTTATTAATTTCCTCACCCAAATCTCTCCCGCTTCGCCTCCCGCGTCATCAAGTCATTCACTGCCTGTTTCGGATCTTTATTCTCAAAGAGAACGCGATAGACTTCCGTGGTGATAGGCATTTCGACGCCGTGCCGCTGCGCCAGGTGATAAGCCGCTTGCGTGGTGCGAACGCCTTCGGCAACCATCACCATGTCACGCAAAATATCCTGCAATTTCTTCCCTTGACCGATTTGCTCGCCGACGTGGCGATTGCGGCTTTTGCGGCTCATGCAGGTCACGAAGAGATCGCCCATGCCGGAGAGTCCGGCAAACGTCATCGGATCGGCGCCGAGCTTTGTGCCCAGCCGCGTGATTTCCACCAAACCGCGCGTCATCAACGCGGCTTTGGTGTTGTCGCCGAAACCCGCGCCATCGACAATGCCGGCGGCCAAAGCGATAATGTTTTTAAGCGCTCCACCCAATTCGACGCCGATAACATCGTGGTGCGTATAAACCCGAAAGTACGGGTTCATAAAAATTTCCTGCGCTGCTTTAGCCGCCGCCAGATCGTTTCCCGCAGCAACGATGGCCGTCGGAATATGATTCGCGACTTCGGATGCCAAGCTTGGTCCAGAGAGCACGACCACCGGCACGGATTCACCCAATGACGCCGCGATCACTTGGCTCATGCGCAACAGCGTGTCGGTTTCGATTCCTTTCACAGAACTGATGACAATCGTGCCGGATGACAAAGAACGCAATTGCTGCATCACGGCGCGCAAACCGTGCGAAGGCGTTGCGAGCAAGAGAAACGCTGCGTCATGTGCCACTTCATCGAGGTTTGCCGTAAAATGCAAGTTCGCCGGCAAAGTCACGCCCGGCAGGTAATTGGAACTTTGACGCTTTGTCGAAAGTTCTGCCACCAACTCAGGCCGCCGCGCCCAAATCGTGACGTGATGGCCATTTTCACCAAGCACTTTGGCAAGCGCTGTGCCCCAGCTTCCCGCGCCGATGACACCAATACGTACCACAAACTGTGCTCCACTGTTTAATTTGCCACTGACCAATCTTCGATTCTCAAAGACGGTATTTGTGCAAAATCACTTCGATTTCGCGTAACGAGAGTGGCGTCACGGCCAAGAGCTATGGCAGCAATTTTCAAATCTTGTGTGCCAATTTTGGTTTATTTCTTTTCGATAAGCCGCTATTTCAGCTTGCAAATCGTCGAACGTCGGGTCATCCTTGAACCAACCAAATTTATCAAGCCATGGATTGCCCGTTTCATGTGGAAGAGGCACTTCAATCTTGACCACTTCCACCTGCTTGGTCAAATAGTCAAGCAATTTGGTTTTAACGGTTTTAATCACTGCATCGCGGGTTTTTTCTTCCGCATTCACTTCGGGCCATTCTTTAACTCGAGCGACATATTTGCTGCCCTTTTTGCTTAAAATGACGTCGCAAGTCATAATCTATCTCCGCTAAAAATCTTCAACAGAAACATGGACTCATTCAAATTATTTCTCCGATCAACCAACTCCTCTCCCCAACCTCGCTTAAATGCCGGCGCAATGCCTCAACTGCCATCGGTGCAATTATAAATACCAAACCAATTCCAAGATTGAACACCTGCCGCATTTCCCCTTCTTCTACTTGACCAAACTTTTGTAAGAGTCGAAACAGCGGCGGCCATTCCCACGCGCTCCAATCAATCTTCAATTGCAATCCGTTGCGTAAGAGCCGCTCGGTATTGCCTTCGATGCCGCCGCCGGTGACGTGCGAGATGCCATGCAACTCGGAAAATTCAGTCGCCAACTGAATCGCTCGCTGATAGCTGCGATGAGGCCGGAGCAACGTTTCGCCGAGTGTTTCACCAAGATCGGCATGATATTTATTCAGCGACAGTTCTGGATGCGCGGCGACGATTTTGCGCGCGAGCGAATAGCCGTTGGTATGCAGGCCATTCGAGGCGAGACCAACGAGCACGTCGCCGCGCTCGATGCGGCGGCCATCGAGGATTTTTTCTTTTTCAACGACGCCGACAATCGTACCGGCGAGATCGAATTCACCGGGCTGATAAATATCGGGCATCTCCGCAGTCTCGCCGCCGATCAGCGCGCAACCGGCATTGGTGCAGGCGTTCGACATGCCTTCGACCAATTCCAAAACCACCGACGGCTCCAATTTGCCGAAGGCGAGATAATCGAGAAAGAACAAAGGCTGCGCGCCGCCAACCATGATGTCGTTCATGCAATGATGGACGATATCTTCACCGAGGCCGCGATAGCGTTGAAGCTGGCAGGCCAGCTTGATTTTGGTGCCGATGCCATCGACGCTCGCCACCAGCACCGGCTCACGATAATTCTCCGGCGTGAAACGGAAAAATCCGCCGAACAAGCCAATCTCGCGCAACACATTTTCATTAAACGTTCGTCGCGCCTGCTCGCCGATTCGCTTCTTGACGTCATCCCCTTTCTCACGATCGACGCCGGCGGCTTTGTAGTCGAAATGAACTTTGAGCGGCAGAGATTTGGGCGCGCTGAACTCGGCTTTCAGCAGATCAAAGTATTTCAGTCGGGCCTGGTCAAAGAACGCAATATGTTCCGGCTGGCGATAATCCGGATACGTCCAATCATTGACGTGAAATTTCTGAAAGCGAAAACGCAATTGCACGTCGCCGTAAATCCCGCGGCCGAGATAGATGCGATGGTCATAATTTTTCGTCGTCGCCAGCACCAGTTTGGAAGCGTCGAGATAGCCGGGGTCGAAATTGATCGTGCGCTTGCCGTTGTGCGCGTGTATCGCTTCGACCTCCTGAGCGTGGAGCTTCCATTCCGCCAGCGTGCTCGGGTCGATCAAGCGAGTCAGCAACAGAAAAGCTTTTTGCAAATTCCCGCCCATCTCTTCGGCGTAATAATCGCTGTGGTTAAAAAGATAAACCGGACTCTGCAAAAGAATCTCGCCGAAGTTTTTGGCCACCACCGCGCGGATTTGCTCGACAGAGATTTCCGGCTTGAACAAAACAGCCATGAACAAAGCTGCCGGTGATGGTGATTTGGGCACGCCCATAGGTCAATCAAGCCGTTTGAGATTCTTTCTTTTTGCGCACAATTTGTCTGCGCGAAAGGCCTTCCCTTGCTGCTACGCGGTCCGGCAACAAAGCCGCATCAATCTTTCTATTGGCTTCGCGATCGAAAAAAATTTCATTGCAGCTCGGGCATTCCCAATACTGAACCACCGGCGTCGAACGCAATTCACCAAGAACGTTGAATTGATGGACACCTTTTTTCTTCCGTATGGAAGGTGATCCACACAAGGGGCAAACAGTTAAATCCATTTTTAGCCTCCAAGGGTTGACCTTTTGGAAGATACGATGATATAAAATGTTTCAGTTAATTCCTCCTTACGAATGACGCCTTTTGAGTAAATCAAAATCCCGTCATAAGTAAAGCTCTCAATGATATAGATTCGCTCGTCTGACTCTTTACGCCAGGGACTACGTGATTTTTTCGTCCGAACAAGCGAGGCATTCAATATAGATTCAAGCACATCTTCTTGCGTTAATCCATCAACAAGACGTTCTGCATCGGCCTTCAATGTAAATTTAAAATTGCCTTTAATGATTAGGCGCTTGATTTTCTTTAAGACAAAGTCCATGTCATCTTACCATCATTTGACTAATCATTCGGCTGATAATTTCATCAATGCAAAAAAATCAATCCCATAAACAACGCCAGCACGATGACGAAGTGCATCACATACGCCGGATAAATCGAGTCGGCTTTCACAACGATCCAGCCGGCGAGCAATCCCCAGATCGTCGCCAGCACAGCGCCGCCACTGCTCGAGGGAAATCCGACCCGGTAGTGCATGGCGCCGAACACCACGCTTTGCGCCACTACGGCGATGGGCGCGGAAAGATGCGATCGTGAGAAAGCGACCATGACGCTCCGAAAGATGGTTTCTTCCATCAACGTGCTAAACGTGGCATAGCCAAGGCCAACCACAATGAGAACGTCGAGCGGCCAGCCGGCGGGTACGGGATTCGTGCCGAGCACCGCAAAATTTTTTGGCAGCCACGCGAAAAATGCCAAGACCAAAGCTGCAAAAGCTAATCCGGCCAACAGGGCGCGACGCGTCCATTGGCGCGTTTGTCCGGGGCCGAAGTAAAGCCCTTTCCAACTTTGGCCGCTCAAAAAGAACAGCCCGAACAGGCCGGTCAGAACAAAAATATTCGAATACGGATACGCGATGCCAAGCTCATTGATAACGAGCATCAATAGACAGAAGGCGAACACCACGCGGCTGAGTCCCATCGCGGCACGCCAGCTTGGGAAGATGAAACCAATGAGCGTGAGAACACCGAGACCGACCGTTGCCCACAGCGGTTGCCCCAAAATAAAATACGCTGCCACCGCTGCGGCCGGGCCTACAAGCGCAATCAGATTTTTCATGACGAGGTACCCTGCGTCTATTTTGTTAACATCGACAAAATCACCAATTTAAAAAAATATTCAAATAGACGCATAAAAGCAAGGGAAAAATCGGCGTGGGAGTATTCCCTCAGTGACGGGGGGTGGCGCAAGCATCTTGCTTGCAGTCAGGATGACTGCGCTACGTTTTCCCCCTGTGAGTGAGGCATTACGCGTGGGAGTTGGCATGAGAGTAAGCTCAGTTACAGGTGGAGACGATGTCATTCTGTAACGCAGCTTTTGCAGGAAATCTGAAGTACTCGGTGCGCGGCGGATTAGGCGACCGCTGGCGGCCGGGCGAGTTGCTTGATCATGGGATGTTGGCTGGGAAAAGCCAACTCGATTTGATTGTTATTGTATTGAAATTGCGCCGGGATCTGCATGCGCTCGGGTGGAAAGTGCGTGAACACCGTGAAGTAGTCCATGCGACTGCGCGCATTCAACGTTTCCACCAAAATCGTGCGTACGGGATAACGACATTTATGAATTTTCTGCAAGCCCAGATCCGCGATGCGGGTGAAGAGATCAATCGCGTCCCATTACAATCGAAATCAAGTGCGATTCACTGATTGTGGTCTCAACGACTGATGATTCAACAGCAGATTCCACGCCGGCGATCCCGCGCGGCGGGATTGCGGTCACGCAGATATGAAGTTCAGTGGTCAGGTCTTTTTTTTTAACACGACATAGATTGACAAAGAACATTTTCTGTGATGCTGCAAAAGCTGCGTGGAAGCTTCTCGCTCGTCGGTTTGAGACGACGCTTAATTGGATGGTTGCGGGCAAAAAATAAAAACGGGTTCGGCAAACTAAAGAGCAGTTTACCGAACCCGCTACCAAATCCAAACCGGACGAGACGTCTAATTTAATATAAATGCCTCACACAGGAATTCCGCTCGGCGAGACGCGATCCACCGCCAAAGCCTTACGGATAAATGCCTCGGACGCGAATCGCTTCGGCCACACGCGACACCGCGGTCACATACGCCGCGCGCCGCATGTCGACCTTAAGCTTTTGCGCCGTCTGCCAAACTTCCGAAAAACTACTCACCATCACCTCGCGCAGGTTTTCGTTGACGTCCTTTTCCTTCCAGAAAAAGCTGTAATTGTCCTGCACCCACTCGAAATAAGAGACGGTGACGCCGCCGGCGTTGGCGAGAATATCCGGCAAAATCATAATGCCCTTCTCAAAAAGAATCTTGTCCGCCTCCGGCGTGGTTGGGCCGTTCGCGGCTTCGGCGACAATGCGCGTGTTGACTTTCGCAGCATTGTGCGCCGTGATGGCGTTTTCCAAAGCCGCCGGCACCAGCACGTCGCACGGCAACGCCAGAAGGTTTTCTTCGCCAATATCATCCGATCCGGGAAAGCCTTTGACTTTGCCGGTTTTTTCCTTGTACGCCGCCAGCGCCGGCAGATCGAGGCCGTTTTTATTGTACGCGCTGCCGGAAGAGTCATTGACGGCAATAATCTTCACGCCATGCTCAGCCGCCAACAACTTCGCGGCAATTGATCCGGCATTGCCAAAGCCTTGCACGACGGCCGTCGCGCCGTTCAAATTCAAATTCAAATGTTTCGCCGCTTCCACAATCACGTAAACGCAGCCGCGGCCGGTCGCTTCGTTGCGGCCTTTGGAGCCGCCGATGGCGATGGGCTTGCCGGTAACGACGCCGGGCACGCTGTGACCTTTGTTCATCGAATACGTGTCCATGATCCAGGCCATGGTTTGGGCGTTCGTATAAACGTCCGGCGCCGGAATGTCGCGATCCGGCCCGATGAATCCCACCAGCTCGCTGGCAAACCGGCGCGTCATGTTTTCCAACTCAAGCTCGTTCATCTCTTTCGGGTTGCAAATCACCCCGCCCTTGCCGCCGCCAAAGGGAATTCCGACCACCGCGCACTTCCACGTCATCCAACTGGCGAGCGCGCGCACTTCGTCGAGCGAGACATTCGGATGATACCGAATGCCGCCCTTGGCCGGACCGCGCGCCGTATTGTGCTGCACGCGATAGCCGGTGAATATCCGAATCCGGCCGTCGCGCAATTTGGCCGGGAAATTCACCGTCAACTCGCGCTCCGGATATTTGGCGCGGTTGCGTACCCCATCTTCGAGTTGCAAGAAGTCGGCGGCGTTGTCAAAAACCTGCATGGCTGCTTGCCATGGATTATAGGCTGACGCGCGCTGGATGGAATGGTTCGAGGAATCCATAGGCTTTCTCCGGTTGTTGGTTAGTAACTCGTTCAGCAGGGTTTAGTTTTAAAACAAAAATCCCGAGAAAATATCCATCAAACTGCAAAAATCGATGGCACCAGTCTCGGGGTGACTTATCGCGCCCAGGAGGGCAAGGACGAGAAATCGATTTGCAAAACCGGCATGACGAACGTATACACAATCACCGTGATCAAAACAACGCCGATGAGATTCAGCCAAATGCCGGCACGCGCCATTTGCGGCACGGTCACGTACCCGGAGGCGAACACTATGGCATTGGGCGGCGTGGCCACCGGCAGCATGAAAGCGCACGACGCTGAAATCGCGGCGGGAATCATCAACAAAAACGGATGCAGATGCAACGCTTGCGCGGTCGCCGCCATGATCGGCATGAAAATCGTCGCGGTGGCGGTGTTGGAAGTCACTTCGGTGAGAAAAGTGACCATGAAGCAAACCGTGGCGATCATCCCAATAGGCGGCCAATCGCCGAGCGTCGCTAAACGTTCACCCAACCAAATCGAAAGGCCGGTTGATTTGAAGCCGGCGGACATGGCAATGCCGCCACCGAAGAGCAGGAGAATGCCCCACGGAATTTTTATCGCGGTCGGCCAATCCAACAAAAACTCGCCCCCGCCCTTCCATTGAATGCCTTTTAAGGTAAGGCGGGGGAAATTGACGGGAACGAAGAACAGCGATGTGCCGGCGATCATTGCCACCGTAGCATCGGAAACTTTTTCGGCAAGGCCGAGCCGGCTCGCCCAGCCGGGAATGGTGGCAAAGCCCAATTCCAAATCCACGCGGAAAATCCAGGCGAGGCCGGTCAGCAAAAAGATGGCGAGCACACCGCGTTCGCCGGCAGACATGCGGCCGAGTTTTTTGGTTTCGAGGTCGATCAAATCGCGGCCGCCGGCAAATAAATCTGAAGTGATTGGAAAGAGCAGCCGCGTCAACGTCAGCCAGGCTATCGGCAGGAAGAGCAGAATTAGCGGCAAACCGAAAGCCAGCCAGTGCAGAAAATCAACCGGTGGCGCTTCGGGGAACAATTTGCGCGCGTTGCCGGCAAAAATAATATTGGGCGGGGTGCCGATAAGCGTGCCGAGGCCGCCGATGCTTGCGGCGTAGGCGATGGCGAGCATCATGCAGGCGCGGAAATTAGCTACTGGTTGCTGGTCGCTGGTTGCCGGTCGTTCTTGTGTTGTCAATTGCAGAATCACGGCCAATGCAATGGGATACATCATCATCGTTGTGGCCGTATTTGAAATCCACATGGAAAGAAAGGCGGTGGCGCACATGAAGCCGAGCACGAGCCGCCGCGGGCCGGCGCCGATCAAGCGCACGATGTGCAACGCCAAGCGCCGGTGCAAATTCCATTTCTGCATCGCCATCGCAATCAAAAATCCGCCGAAAAAAAGAAAGATATTTTCATCACCGTAATTGCGCGTCACCTCGGCCATCGGCAAAATGCCGAGCAACGGATAGAGACACATCGGCAGCAGCGCCGTCGCCGGAATCGGAATCGCCTCGGTGATCCACCAGAGCGCCATGAGCGCGCTCGTCGCCAACAAACGGCGCGCCGCTTCGCCAAGCCCGGGCGTCAGTGCGGGCCATAGCAACAAGAAAAAGATCGGCAGACCGAGCAGCAAGCCGATCCTGCGGCGCAGCGAAAACCCAGGCCCGGCCGCATCGTAGCCGGAGTCAGCGTCGTGAGGCGAACGAGGTTCGGATGTCATCAAAGATTAAATCTGGAAGTTCGCGCGTTTTTATGAGATGGAAGCGCTTACAAAACAAAGGTTCAGCGAACGCTACCGGATATTTGCCTTGCAAAACGAATGGCAAAACATTATATTGAATCAGAAAACTAAAATATCGAGGCATGCAATGGAATACACGGTTCTCATTCAACCCAAGCGCGGCGGCTTTATGGCAACAATTCCTGCCTTGCCGGAATGCCGCGCCCAAGGCAAAACCGAGCAAGAGGCGCTCAACAAAGTTCGCGCGTGCGCTCAAGAGGTGTTGACCAAGAGCAAATTCGTCACGATCAACCTGCCTGAAAACGGCCACAACGCGGATGATCCATGGCTGGCGATGGCCGGCATGTGGCGCGATGACCCGACGTGGGATGAGTATCAACGTCTGATCAAAAAGTATCGCAAGCGTCCACGAGGCGGCAAATGAGCCTTCTTCAACTTCGCATTTTAGATACCGATACGCTCAGTGCTTACCATCGTGGCCATCCTGAAGTTATTGCTCACTACTCTTCTCTACCAATCACCCTACGAGCAATTACGGTGGTTACCGCTGAAGAAGTTCTGCGCGGCCGTTTTGCGCAAATTAACCAAGCCAAGAATCCACAAAAATTGATCTTGGCTTATGATTTTCTACGCGAAGCAGTAATAAAACTCAGTCGAATCCGCATTCTGCGTTTTGATGAAAGCGCCATCGCACAATATGAACGCCTCAAATATCTTAAAACCCGTGTTGGCACGCTTGATCTGCGCATCGCGGCGATCACCCTTGCCAATAACGGAATCTTGATTACGGCTAATCAGCGCCACTTCGGCCAAATTCCCGGGCTTTTGACGGAAGACTGGACGATAACTCCGTCACAAGAATAAATCTATTCCTTGCTCGCTTCCATAATTTGCATCACCGGTGAATTGTCCGCATAAACCTGCCACTCTGCAACAAGTCCATCTTTAACGACAGCTCTCCACGCCGCCGGTATTTCCCATTCATTCTCTTCCAACAACTTGCCGTCTACGCAATACGTTCCGCGCGCCGTTCCAAAGAGTGCAACCTCGTTGCCGTCGCGAAATACCTTCGTGATGGAAATTTGATAATCTGGAAACCAGGGGAAATATCCCTTCCATCCGGCGCGCACTGTCTCGCGTCCGTGAACCACCTGGCCTAGCGAGTCCACGAACACGTGGTCTTCCGGCACGAGATCGCACAAGCCGGCAACGTCGTGCTCGTTGATTTTTTCAACGAAAAACAAAGCAATATCGACGGGGTTTTTGACGTTCACGAATTCACCTTTGCGGATGGTTTTAAAAAAATCAGATGGCTTCGGTCACTGCATCCGAATTAAACGCAAGCGGAATTGCTGCGAAAACGGCTTGCAAAATTTCTTCGCGCGCCGGGACGCGCCGGGAGAATTTCACGGCCCCATTGACGAGCACCGCGGGAAACGAGAACGCCAGGCAAACGCTGCGCAGTGCGGCTCCGAGCGAAGGCCGAAAGCGCCACACGTCGCGGACGATTTTCGGAACCAGATAAAGCTGGTTGCGCGGATCGACGATGGTCAACTCGACGGCGTCGCCAAATTCTTCCTTCAGCCACCGCGTAACCGCGCCCATGCTTTCTTTGATCTGCCGGCGCTCGGGAAAAACCCACTCACCGGCGCAACGCGCGAAATCGCCTTCAAATTTGCCGCAGCAGCCGCTGCTGGCGACCTGCTCTTCGGTCTCGCGGATGAGGATAACACTCGGTTTTTGCATGGTCATTCTTAAGTTTTCTGCTATCCCTTTATTTCCTCATCGACCCCGCCGGCCATCGTCAGCATGCCTTCGCCGGTTACCGCGAGCGCTGAAGACGGCTTCGTCAAGCTGCGCGTTGCCAAAACCGCCAACAGAACCGCGACGACCAACAACAACGAAGCCACTACTGAAAGCAGATAATTCGCTTTGACGGCGTTTTGATAAATAAACGAGCTGAGCGCCGTGAGCGTCACCGCAAACATGAAGATCATCGGGATGAGGGTATAAAAATTTCTCCGTTTCAATTTCGCCAGCCACACCGAGACAGCCAGCAGCGCCAGCGCCGCCAGCATTTGATTGGCGGAGCCGAAAACCGGCCAGATGGCGTCGGATTTTCCGCTCAAAAGAAAAATCACGCTGAAGGCGACGGTCACGGTGGTGCCGATATAGCGGTTGGAAGCCAACACGCTTTTTTCGCGGCCTTTGGCGATTTCAAAAAATTCCTGAAAAGAGAAGCGCGCCAGGCGGGTGCAGGTATCCAACGTCGTAAGCGCAAAGGCGGAAACGGCCAGGGCGGAGAAAGTGATCGCCACATCATGGGGAATATTGAGCAAGGGAATTTTTGCGATGAAAGACCCCACGCCCTCGGAAAAGATCGGCACATACAAGGCCTTGCTCCACATCTCTTGAAAACGCTCGGTGGAAAGGGAGGCGGCCGCCATAAGCGAAATCACGGCGAGCAACACTTCGATGAGCATGCCGCCATAGCCGACGATTTTGGCGTCGCTTTCTTTATTCAATTGTTTCGCCGTCGTTCCGGAGGCGACCAGCGAATGAAAGCCGGAGATTGCGCCGCACGCAACCGTGACGAACAAGACCGGAAACATCCAGCCGATGCTGGTTTTCAAGCCGGTTATCGGAGCAAGGTTGATGGTGGGGTTGGCAAAGAAAATTCCGAGCACGCCGCCGGCGACCAGCGCGTAGAGCAGGAACGAGTTGAGATAATCGCGCGGCTGCAGAAGAATCCAGACCGGCGTTATCGACGCCACCCAGACGTAAGCCATGAGAATAATTATCCACGTATTGAACGACAGCGTCACCGGAAATTTCAAACCGGCGTAGATGCAGCCGAACAGCAAAAGCACGCCGACGAGCGAGGTCGGCCCAAGCGGAAGATTGCGGCGGTAGATGGCGAACCCGAAGATCACCGCAAGTGGAATGAACAGCAGCGAGGCGGTGGCAGTGGCCGGCACGGTGATAAAAGTGTTGGCGATGATGCGGGTAAATACGGCAATCACCAACAACAACGCGGACCACGAAAAGATCAGAAAGAGTTTCTTGCCGCTCAACCCGATGTGGTCTTCAATAATTTCGCCGATGGATTTGCTGCGATGGCGAATCGAAGCCATAATGCTGGAAAGATCGTGGACCGAGCCAATGAAGACACCGCCGATCAGCAGCCAAAAATAAACCGGCACCCAACCGAAGACCGCGGCGAAGATGGGGCCGACGATCGGGCCGGCGCCGGCAATCGAAGCGAAATGGTGGCCGAGCAGCACGGGCGCTTTGGCCGGCACGTAATCGACGCCGTCGTACATCGTATGGGCCGGGGTTTTGCGCGAATCATCCATGCCGAGGCGGCGAGCGATGAACGAGCCATAAGTGTTGTAAGCAACGACCAACAACACCATGGTAACCAAAACGAGAACGAGCGCGCTCATACGAGATCTCCGTGAGGGTTCGAGTTTATTTTCGCCGCGGCCGCAAGATCAGCGTTGCGGTGTCGGGTTCGACGGTGAAACGGTATTGGCGGAGGAAATCCATGCCGAGGATGCCGATGAAGTTAAGCCTCGGATCAAGTGGCATTCCAATCATCCGCATGTTCACACGCCGAATAAATCCAATTTGGAATGAATCAAGCAGATAAACCGGACAGCTTACAGGATAAAATCCGCCTTGAAAAACGGATTGGCTGCCAACAACTTGCAGTTGGAGGATGGCAGCGACATTGGGCACAACTGAAGAAAAGGCGGCGCCTGGGTCAAATAGCAATCTAAAGACCCTGGCGTTCAGTATAGCTGGAAGCACTAATAAGCCGTCGCGTTGGAAATGCCCACTAATTCGCCAAGGTGACATTGAGCATCACAGCCGGTAAATTTAAATTAAGTGATGGATCACCAGCATAAAAAAAATAGTAATGACGCTTGGGATTTGCCTCAAGAAGCTTCTTGCCAAAAGCAAAAAGCGCCTCTTGCGTGTCAGCAGAAAAAACCACTGTTCCTGCCTCCGGCTGATTCCAGCGCGTCCACTTGAGAATATCCATAATGACCCAGCGCCCGTCGTAAAGGCGCTCGACCTCGTCGCAGGTGATGAGGTCTGGTTCCGGCTTCGCGCGTTTTTTTTGCGGCGCGCGAGCTTTGGGCCTTGTTTTTGCGGTTACAGTTTTCATTATTAACTCTTTCTTAATGGCCGCAACACCAGTGTCGCCGTATCCGGCTCGATGGTGAAACGGAAGTGGTGCTGAAGATCTATCATTTGTTTCCTCCAAAATCCACCTTCGGCGCTTGTTGCGCTTCGGCAGCAGCTTCAAAATAAGGCCGCTGCTGAAAGCCAAACATGCCGGCAAAAATATTTGTGGGGAACACGCGCCTGGTGCTGTTATAATTCTGCACGACTTCGTTAAAACGCTTGCGCTCGACGGCGATGCGGTTTTCCGTGCCTTCCAATTGCGTTTGCAAATCAAGATAGTTTTGATTCGCTTTCAATTCGGGATATCTTTCAACAACCACCATCAACCTACCCAAAGCGGCACCGAGGTTGTCCTGCGCCTGCTGGAATTGTTGAAATGCTTGCGGATTGTTCAGAAGATTGCCGGCGTTGATTTCCGGGCGGGTGGCATTGGCGCGGGCTTGAATGACCGCCTCCAAAGTTTCTCTTTCGAAATTGGCAGCGCCCTTCACCGTTTCGACGAGATTCGGAATCAAATCGGCGCGCCGCTGATACTGATTTTGCACTTGCGCCCAGGCGCTGTTGACGCCTTCGTCCAAGCCAACCAAGCTGTTGTAGCTCGAGCAACCTCTCCAGGCGAGCAGCAAAACGACGACGCCGGCAACGGCGAGAATTTTCATGCTATTGCTCATTTCCAATCCTCCTGCGTTACGATGAGTTACATTCGGTCAATGTATGCAGTCAATTTTTCAATTTGCGCGATGTAATCTTCCATGATCTTCCAAAGCTCTTCACGATACAGGCGGCTGTCTTTGGCCTGAAGACGAAAAAGGCGCTCGACAAAACCGCCATCCAAGCCCGCCAAGCCGACGACTTTTTGAAAAATTTCCTGGCGCGCTTTGGGAATGGCTTCGCCTTTCAAAAAGAGCAACGCTTCAAAGAGCGCGGCAAAGGCCGGGATGGTTCGCAGCAACAAATCGCGCAAAGCCTCGCGATCATTTCCCGTTCCCAAAAGCCCTTGGCGCAGATGCAAGAGTTTGCCTTTAAGCTCGCGCTCTAATTGCAACCGCAAATTTTGCGGAGAAATTTCCAAATCGGCGAGCGCATCATGGCCAAACACCACACGATGGTGCAGCTTCATGTCGAGGAACTCGATGGAAAAACTATCGAGCGAGGCTTGAATATAATCACTGGTAAGCGCCAAAGGAACGGCAACGCCAGCCGGCCGCCATTTTCCGGTGATTTCCACTCCTTCGCGCAATTTGGCCATGCCGGGCGCCGTCAGCATCACCAAAAAATTGAGGTCGGATTTTTCCGGCACGTATTCGCCACGCGCCGCGCTGCCATAAAGAACGATCGCCTCAAGCTCGCGGCCGAATGCGGTTTGCCAATCCGTGACGTATTCTTTAAAAATGGCTTCCGGGGATTCCGGATATTTTTTCATGTCTTCCTCTCATCGGAGAGCGAAGTCGGACTTGGACTGCGAGAGCTGCCAAATTTTAAACAGTGATTTGTTCAAGTCCGACTTCGCTTACACTTTTTAAAAACTCCTTCCCGCGCCGCCGCCGCCGCTGCCGCCGCCGCCAAAACCGCCAAATCCACCGCCGCCGAAGCCGCCGCCAAATCCTCCCCCGCCGCCCCAATCACGATAGCGGCCGCGTCCTCCGCCAAGGCCGCCGAGAAACAAGAGCGGCCAAAGCGAACGAGACCGCGACAACAGAAGAATGATCAAAAACAGAACGATGATGCTCAGCGGAGAAGAGCCTTTATTTCGCGATGAGCGCCGGGCCAAATTCGGCCGCACCGCACCGGTGATCTCCACGCCGGCATCGGCAGCAATCAAACCGGCGATCGCTTGCGTTCCGGCAAGCAGGCCGCTGCTGTAATCGCGTTGCCGCAGCTTGGGAATCACGTAGGCATCAAGAATCCGGCCCGCGGTGATGTCCGGCATGATGCCTTCAAGCCCATAGCCCGTGACGATGCGTACACGTCTTCGCTCTCCCAAAGCCAAAAAGAGCAGAACACCGTTGTCTTTGCCCTTTTTGCCGACGCCCCATTTTTCAAACAATCGGTGCGCATAATCGAAATCATCTTCATCGCCGAGCGATTTGATGGTAACAACGGCCAACTGCGCACCGGTTTTGTCCTCCAACGCACGACCGAGGGCCTCGATTTGTGCGGCAGTGTTTGGATTGACCACTTGCGCAAAATCGTTGAGGTAACCGCGCGGCCCGGAGAAATCTTGCGAAAAGGCGGCCGAGTGCAGCAGATACGAAACTATAAATCCGGCGACGATCTCTAAACTTGTTGGCCTCTTTTTTTTCTGTGCCACTTCCATCCGATTCCGTGCAAGTGAATTATATCGTCTTTTTCTCAAAAGGGCAAAGATCGACAATCACACATTTGTTGCACAGCGGCCGCCGCGCCTTGCAGGTGTAGCGGCCGTGCCATTGCAGCAAAACCGTTCCCCGCGTGTAGCGCGCCGGCGGCAAAACGTTGCGCACGTCCATTTCGATTTTGTCAGGGTCGCTTTGCGATGAAAAATATAAACGCTCCGTTGACAGCCGTTTCACATGTGTATCCACTGCCACGGTTTGTTGTCCAAAGACGTGCGCCAAAACGACGTTGGCAGTTTTGCGCCCGACGCCGGACAGCGACACCAAAGCATCGAGGTCAGCGGGAACTTCGCCACCGTGTTTTTCGACGAGCTGCTGGCAACATTTTTGAATCAGCCGCGCTTTATTTTGATAAAACGTCACGGGACGAATATCCTGCTCTAATTTAGCTGCCGGCGCGCGAGCATAATCTTCGGGTTTGCGATATTTTTTGAAAAGCTTGGCAGTCACCTCGTTCACCAGCTTATCCGTGCATTGCGCTGCCATAATCGTAGCGATCAACAATTCCAGGGCGTTGGTGAAATCCAATTCCAAATGTGCTTCCGGATAAGCCTTCTCGAGGCGATCCAGCATGGCGGAAATTTTGGCTGCCGCCCAAGCGCGCGCAGGTTTTGCAGCTTGTTCTTGTCGCGCAGCCTTGCCTGTTTTCTTGGGCGGTTTTTTGGGTGAAGAACTGGGCATGGTATCTTCAAAGAGATCGAAATTTAGCGGCTCTTGCGTCATAGACAAATGGTATTATGCTGTTGAGCCCATTCCTGAATAGCGGCACGCAAATATTCAACGAGCTTGAGCTTGGTCATATTTCATCTCAAAAGTATTGGCGAGGCACCAATCACACTTCCACCCGCAAATAAGAGTCGTACTCCTCTTCGGACATGGTAATCGTCAAAGAAATCTTAACAATGTCCGCGTCTCCTAGCTTCGAACGAAGATACTGGTACAGGCTCTCGTCGCGATCAATTTCTGACCAATTCTCGAACCCTTTACGAGCAACGACGATAATGCGAACATCCGATTCAATGCCTGTTGGTTCGACCTCCAACAGTGCTAACTCGATAGAATGTTGTTGAGCCCATTCTTGAATGGCGGCACGTATCGTTTCTACAAGCTTTAATTTAGTCATAATTCACCTCAAAAGTATTGCGATAAAAAAGTAAGAACTCCATCAAGTGGGTCAAAAAGCGCTTGATGCACTAAATCAGAGTCTGGTTGGGTTTGGGTTGCGCCTTTATAGCGAAGCTCCATTGACCAGCGCTTATTTACAATATCAAAGTTACGCCGCAAGTTCGGTTGATTGAGGAAATTATTTCTCTGCCCCGAACAATAAAGCAGCAAATCGAGATCGTGAATTTGAAACATGATCGGAAGCTTGGTCTCCCCGATATTTTTGCAGATCACCAGCTTCAGCGCCAACTCTATCAATACACCTGCATGATAAATCGCGCCGGACCATTTTCCCATTGCACGCAGCGCCTCGTATTCGTCTTTGCGTGCATTATACGCTTCCAGCAGAACTGCGGCATCTTGTTTAATGAACTTGATTGCCACGAAAATTTCCTCCCTTAAATATACCGGCCGTCGCAGCCATATTCATAAACAAATCTCGTCGAGCTAAAATACGCTCACCCTCACATACTTCTGCGGATGCTTCTTGATGTCTTCGATCAGCGCGTTCAAATTCTGCGTGGCTGTCGTGAGGCTGTCGTACAAACCGCGCTCGTAGATGAGCGCGCCGAGCGTGCCCTGCCGGTCTTCGATGGCTTTGCTCACGCCGTTGAGCCGCGTCGTAGTGGCGGCAAGCTCGCGCGAGGCGGCATCGAGGCGCGCCGAAGTGCTGGCCAAATTCGTCAACGCCGAATCGATGTGGCTGCTGTTGTGATTGAACAAAATCCGCAGATGCTCGGAGCCGGCCTGCAGGTTGGCCATCGTCAAATCGATATTTTTTTGATTCTGCGCCAGAATCTGTTCCAAAACATAACTGGTGGCTTGCAGATGGCGCACCGTGGCCTGGATGCGCGTTAGATTGTCGATGCTGAGCAGCGTATCCACGGAGGTGCGCAAACGGCCTTCGAGGGTGGAAACCACCGGGCCCAAGCTTTCCAAGCCGCCAACCACTTCGCCATCGACCACTTCGCCTTCCACCAAATAATCCGGCGCCTCGCCGGGAACAACATTGATGATTTTGCCGCTGATCAAGCCGCCGCTTTCCAGAAAAAATTTCGAGTCGCGCGGCAGTTTGTGGTCGTCGTTCAGAAAAATATGCGCTTCGGCGCGGCCGTTTTGAAAAACAATGCGCTCGACGCGGCCGATTTTAATGCCGACCAGATTCACGGCGTCGCCGCGTTTTAGGCCTTGCGCCGTTTCAAACGCCGCGATCAGCTCGTAATTGCGCCAACCGACGGTTTGTTCGCTCAGCCAAACCAAACCGATGACCAGCGTGAGACTGGCGACAAACAGGACAATGCCGATCGCCGCCTCCATGGTACGAGTTTTCATAACGCCTTTATTGCCCTCACGAGATTTGACAGAAATAAAAACGTAACGAGTAAAACGTAAGGCGTAAAGTTTTTTTACGTTTTACGCTTTACGTTTTGCTTTTTTTAAAGCTGCCCTTCCATAAATTTGCGAATCATTTCGCCGTCGCCTTTGGAGACTTCTTCCGGCGCGCCCACTGCGGCCACTTTGCCCTCATGAAAAAGCGCGATGCGATCCGAGATGCCGCAAGCCAGCTTGACGTCGTGCGTGACCACGACGGAAGTGATTTTCAGATTTTCTTGCAGCCGCGCAATCAATTCGCCGATGATGATCGCGGTCTTGGGATCGAGGCCGGTGGTCGGTTCGTCGTAAAGAATGTAGTCCGGCTTCATGGCAATCGCGCGCGCCAAACCCACACGTTTGCGCATGCCGCCGCTCAGCTCGTCCGGATCGAGCTTTTCCACTCCGTGCAGCTCCACCTGATCCAAACACTCCGCCACCCGATGATCGATCTCCTTTTCCGTCATTTTGGTATGCATGCGCAGCGTGAACGCGACATTTTCTTTCACCGACATCGAATCAAACAGCGCCGCGGATTGAAACAACACGCCGAAGCGCTTGCGCAGTTCTTGCAGCTCGAGGCGCGAGAGCTTGGGCACGAACTGGCCGTCCACCCACACTTCGCCGCGGTCGGGCTTCAAAATGCCGATGATGTGCTTGAGCGTCACGCTCTTGCCGCCGCCGCTTGGCCCCAGAATCGAGATCAACTCGCCTTCCTGAACGGTGAGGTTGATGCCGCGCAAAACCTGCTTATTGTCAAAAGATTTGTGTACGTCTTTAAATTCGATCATATCAATAAAATTTCAACAGCGTGCGAGTGAGAATGTAATCCATGATCAAAATAAACGACGAAGACGAAACCACGGTGGCGGTCGCGGCGACGCCGACGCCTTTGGCGCCTTGCTCGGTTTCCATGCCCATGTAACTGCCGAGCAGCGTAATGATGCCGCCGTAAATCGTCGCTTTGATCAATCCGACCCACACATCTTTGAACCGGAAGGCTTCTTTCATGCCCCGCACAAAATCCGCCGGGGTCACGCCCATCATCGTGGTCGCTACGTAAAATCCGCCGGTGACGGCAACAACAACCGCAAAAATGATGATGATGGGAAACATCGTCACGCCGGTGACGAGGCGCGGCATCACCAGATAACCGATGGGATCGACGCCCATGGATTCGAGCGCATCGATTTGCTCGGAAACCTTCATCGTTCCGATCTCGCTGGCGATCACGGCGCCGACGCGGCCGGCCAGAACCAGCGCCATCAAAGTCGGCGCCAGCTCCAGCATTTCTGATTGAAACACGATCGAGCCCACGATGTATTTGGGGATGTACGAGGCGATTTGATAAGCCGTTTGAATCGCCGTTGCCAGGCCCGTGAACAGTGACAGCGCCATCACCAGCGGAATGGAGCCGATGCCGAGGCGAAACATCTGCTCGATGATCTGTCGGCGATAAAAATGCACGTAGCGCAACTGGCCGACGGCCGCGCCGAGATAGGCGCAGACGCGATAAAAATGCACGAAAAAATTTAAACCGGTCCGGCCGAATAACAAGACGACTTGTTTCATGCTACACTGTTCATGATAAAGGCACCCTTAAAAATCATCCACCTGGATCAAAAAATCACGCGGATTATTAAAATTTTTTCAGCAAAGATTCATAAAATAGTTTTTCCAACGGATAGAAGAACCCAACGGCAAAAACTTTACAGTTGGGTTTTTCAATCCGTTGGAGAGAAAAAAACTCGGAAATTTTTCTAACCTTTGCTGCGCAAAGGCCTAACTCACCTGACTTCTACGCCGGCAAAAAATTTCTTTTCGCCGCGGCTCACCAGCAGGAGCGCGGTTTCGCCGGTATTCAACGTTTGCAGCGCGGCGCGATAATCGCGCGCGCTATTGATCGTCTTGCGGTTGATCTCGTGAATAATATCGCCGGCGGACAAAATATGTGCTGCCGGCGAATTGGACTCGATTTGCGATACGAGCACGCCATGCCGGGCCATTTCTCCGGCCAAGTTTTGAACGTTAATGCCGAGCTTGCCGGAAGCCGGTTTAACGGGAGCCATCACGGTTGGCGCCGCTGTTTTTGCGCTCGCCATTTCCTCAGGTGTAATGTCATACGCGATCTTCACGCCGTCGCGCCAAACCACGGCCTGCACTTGTGTGCCCGGAGTTTGCGCGGCGACGACGTTCTCCAGGGTCTTGACGTTGTCAATCACGGCGCCGGCAAATTGCAACATTACATCGCCCCGGCGCAAACCGGCGCGCTCGGCTGGGCTATTTGGCGTGATATCGACGAGCAACACGCCAAGCGTACTGCTCAAGTGCAGCGCCTTGGCGAGAGCGGGATCGAGATCTTGTGAGGCGACGCCGATATAGCCGCGGGTGACCTTGCCGTCTTTGATCAGGCTTTGCATAACTCGCCGCGCCAAATTACCCGGTATCGCTGCACCGCCGTTGAGGTCCGCGAAAAACGTGGTGTTGATTCCCACCAGATCACCATCGAGATCGACCAGCGCCCCGCCGGCGTGGTCGTCGCCAATCCTCGCACCGATTTGAATCAGATCATCATGATGCGGCAGCATCACTTTGGAGCTGCCTTTGGCGTTGATGAGGCCGGCGGTGATGGCGGGCGTCGCGCTTCCGGTTTTGCCGACGGCCACGACCCATTGGCCGGGCCGCAGCCGATCTGAGTCGCCAAATTTTGCGTAAAGCAAGCCTTTGGCGGAAATTTTAATGACGGCTAGATTGGTCAACGAATCACTCCCGACCACCAGCCCGGTAAACCGGCGCCCTTTATTGAGCAAGACAACGAGGGAATCACCGGCGGCAAAATTAGCGCGCAGAACATGGCGGTTGGTGAGGATATAACCATCGTTTGAGACCAAAACGCCGCATCCAAGCCTAGACCCACCATCAGTAAGCGCTGAACGTTCGCGCGCCGAGCGTGACAACAAATTTTCACGTCTGCCGGCGGAGGCGCCAATAAAAGGAAATGAATGGATCGTCACCACGACGGGCACGTGCTGCGCACTGATCGCTTCAAAGGCGGCGCTAAATTCCGACGCCGTGTCGCGCGAATTTTTTGTCATCACCATGCCGGCGGCAGCCTGCTCTTCGTGCGAAGCCACATCTTCGCCGGAAAGGCCGCGCATGAGCAAAAGCCCGAACAAGCTGAGCGCAACGAGCGCCAAAACCCATCCCCCGGCATTTCTGACTGCTAGCATAATTTGCCTCCTTGGTTCATTGATATAAACCCCGGCGATTCTTCCGCACAACACAACAATTTGCAAACGTTAAAGCCAAGATGCAAGAGAAATTTTATTGGCAGTACCACTCCGATGTATGCCAAACGCTTGGCGAGTTCGGTGGATTTGGAGCGCGAAGATTTGGATTATGCGCCGCTCGACGCAAAGGCGGCATCGGCAGAATGCAACAGTTGTTCGGCGAGGAAATGGATACGATGATTGATGAATTGAATGAGGCGTTGGCGGGGCGTGATTTGTGGGACGGCATCACGGTAGGAGCGCACCGCCGTGCGCCCCTAAACCGTGCGTTCATACACCATTCGTCCCAAAATCAAACGTGGAAAAGTTTATGGCATACGACCCAGAAATTCATCACCTTGACGATGATGTTGTTTGGCCCAATGTCGTATAGCGGCTACAGGCACTTCGATCCCATTGGCTAAACTCATGGCTTCAGCAATAAGCCCGGCAATACGTTCGCAGCTCAACCCTCTTGCCAACGGCTTTTCGGCTACCTCGGCGCGAATTTTATAAACACTTTGCTGGTCTCATTGCAAGGAAGCCGCGACGCGAAAGCCGAGATTATTGCTGCGAAAAGTCGGTGGCGCGCTGCGACGGTAGGACAGCCGCGATTTCGCCGGGGTATCGCCCCACGAGCCGCCGCGTATCGCTTTCTCGGTTCCGCGCGGCGGGCCGGCAGGGCGATTCCGTTCCTGTTTCTGATAATAATTTTCGTCGTACCAGTCGCTGCACCATTCCCAAACATTGCCGGTCATATCGTAGACACGCCAGGCATTGGCGCCGAACTTTCCGACCGGCGCGGTGTACGGGTAGGCGTCGTTATAATTGCGCCAGATAATCGGCCAATCCGGAAAAACTTTTTTGAGCGCCTCGTCGCCGATGTTGCCGCCGAGCGCCAGCAGCGGTGTGCCATTGCCCCAACTGTATTTGATCGTATTATTGCCGCCGCGCGCGGCCAGCTCCCATTCCGCCTCCGTCGGCAAACGATATTTGAGCGGACCTTGTTGTGACAGCCATTCACAATACTTCACGGCATCCTGCCACGAGACGCCGACCACTGGATGATCGAGGCTGTACAACGCCGGCCCCAGCCTCTGATAAAAACGATCCGTGCCGGTTTGATAATGATATTTGCTCGCCGGATTCATCCACTCCGGCATGTTCACGCCGGTGGCTTTGACAAACGTCAAATACTCGCGGTTGGTCACTTCATATTGGCCGATCAAAAAGCTCGCCACGCGCACCAGATGCGCCGGTTTCTCGTTCGGATTGCCGTCACCAAACACGTCGCCGCGCACAAATTCGGTCTCTTTCACCAGCACCATGCCGGGAGCAATCACCGGTGTTTTCAGCGCGCCGGTTTTCGTGGGAACCGGAGTTTTGTCAGTCAAGCGCCCATTCGCCGGCGTGCGCTCTTTCGGCTTGGTAGCATTGCGGCCAGCAGGGCTGGCAGATTTGTTTGTATTGCTCGCCACGCTAACCGTGCGATTGGCCACCGGCTTTTCTGTTTCCACGCGTGGCGGCTGACTGGGTTGACCGTTGCTCGTTGCCAATTGCACCGGCTTGATGGCACTGCTGTCGGCCGCATTTTCTTTTGCCGCCAGCCCGGCGCCACCATTCGTTGCCGGCGGTGCGGGTTCGTTTTCAACCGTGCGAGGCGGCGCCGGGCCGGGACGGTTCACTAATAGCGCCGTTTTTTTCTCTTGTACCAATGCTTTTGAGCTGGTCATGATGGCCGAGAAATACGCCGCCACGGCGGAGTCTTCCAGGATTTTCCAAACGAGCAAAGACGCGAGCACGACGAATCCGAAAAGAATGGCGACCGGTTTGCCGAGAGAGCGTTTTTTTGCCAGCGACCGCCACGACTGGTTGTGAGCCGTCACCGATGGTCGCAGCGGCAACAGCGCCTTTTCCTGCAATTTTTTTTTCACCGGCGCTCCGACAGGCGGCTTGGAGCGAGCGGAGTTCGGAGCGACCCGTTGTGCTTTTGCCGCACGGCGCAAAGCCATCAACCACTTGGTGACGTCGGCGGCATTGCGAGGCCGATGATCGGGCGACTTCGCCAGCAGCCATTGCACCAGCTCCGCCATGTGCCCGCTGACGCCGCTGATTTTCTCGTCGAGACGCGACGGCATTTGATGAAGAATGGCGGCGCGCAGCTCGGTCTCGTTCATCGCGTCGAACGGCACACGCCCGGCCAGGCACTCATATAAAACGATGCCCAAGCCATACAAATCGGTGCGATGATCGACCGGCTCGCCGAGATACTGTTCCGGCGAACAATACACCGGCGAACCGATCCGCGCCTGGTAACGCGTCAATCGCGCATTCGATTCGAGCAGCTTGGCCACGCCGAAATCCACCACCTTGACGACCTCGATGCCCTTGCCGTCCTGAATCAGCATGATGTTGTCCGGCTTGAGATCACGATGAATCACGTTGTTCTCGTGCATGCAGTACAACGCTTCGCAAATCTGCAAGCCGATCGCGATCGTGTGCCCGAGATCAAGCGGCCCGTTTTTCTTGAGCAATTCTCCAAGCGACATGCCTTCGAGAAATTCCATGACGAGATAAACCAGGCCGTCCGGCGTTTCACCGAAGTCATGCACGGTGACGACGTTGGGATGCTTGATGCGCGCCGCGACGCGCGCCTCTTGATAAAAGCGCCGCCGGAACTCCGGATTGATCAACACTTCGGGCCGCACGAATTTGATTGCCACGAAGTCGTCGATAAACAAACGCCGCGCGCGGAAAACGCTGCCCATGCCGCCTTCGCCCAATTTGCCTTCCAGGCGATATTTTTTGTCGATCACCATGCCGAAGCTCGGCTGCGGCAACGCTGAGATGGCGTCCGCAGATGGCGATTCGAGACAGACGTGCGTCAACGCGGTGTCGTAAGGCGACTTGCAATACGTGCAGGTTTTGATGGTCGTTTTCAAGCGTGCTCAGGGTTTTTTGATTGCGAAGCTCGGACCGATTTGAAAATTCAGATAATGAATAAACGCGTCGTCGTCCCGAAAAATATTGTATCCCAAAACGGGCTTGAGCCAAACCGCAGCGCCGAGAGGAATGAAATAAGATGCGCTCGTCGTCACGCCCCACTGCCGCTCGGAAACCGTGATGGTCTGGCGGCCTCCTGTGACAGTGAGTTGCGGCAAAAAGAGTCCCACGCCGGTATCCAACTGCAAGCGGCCGTTAAGACGCCAATTTAAAGCCGCACCGATTTTCATGAGCGAGCCGGAGGCTTTGACGCCGACGTCCAACAAACTCGATTCCACGCCGCTGCGCACGTTTAGCCAGGCGAAAGCGTAATCGAGATTCAGCGCCAATCGCTCGGCAAAGGGCAAGCTGCCATAAGCTTGCAGCGCGTAGCTGGCGGCATACGCGTGCGACATGTCGATCTGGCGCACGACCTCATTGTTGCTCGGATCGATGATTTGCACGCTCAGGTTGAGTCCGAGTGATTGTGAAACGTCGAAAAGCGGCTGCAAAACACCGCTGCTGAAACCAAGCATGATCGGATTGGCGCGGCTCCATGACGGCGTTGCAGCGCCGCGCTCGACCGTTTCGATTTTGCCTTGGCGGGTCGCCACGGCTGTTTTGACGGCTTCGCGCGGTTTTTCCAACAACGGATCAGAATTGCGTTTGCGCAGTTCGAGCACGTCACCTGTTTGAATTATGGCGTTATCGGCAAGCGCGAGCGTTTTGACGCCGGCCATCTTCGGCTTGACCACGACCACTTCGACGCGACCGATCCAATACACAAAATCGCCGGCGTAGCGATTCACCTCGAAAACGTCACCGACGCGCAAGCCGGCGTTTTCGCCGCAATCGATGATACCGGCGGCTTTATCAAATTGCAAAATTTTAATGACTGATTGCGCCGCCGACGGGGCGAGAATGCCCCATGCTAGCGAAAGGACCAGCAACAACCTCAACATCATTTCACGTTTTACCTTGCAGATTGGGCAGTAAAAAGATCACCACACGACGGCCATCCTAGCTCACGAAATAGATCAATAAGCAAAAGGCTTGCCAGACGCCGCCAGCATGATATGAAGATGGCCTGCGGCATTGCTGCGGAGAGCTGGCGGGATTGGGCACGTTGATCGTTCCATCGCGTACAAACCGTTGTTTCTCAAGATAGGCAAAGCACGAGCCGACAAAATCGTTTTATCGTTTCGCCTTAAACCGTGTTTGTGATGGAGCTGGAGCGGGATAAAATATGACCATTCTGTATCAAGACGGCGCGTTTCATGTCTTTTTAAAGTATTTGGATTTTTCCGCATTACGATTTCGTGAGCCGCATTCCAAATCCGTAAACCTTGTAAGCGTGAAGTCGGGGCTTGGTGTGGAAGACGCCATTTCCTATCTTTTTTATAAAAAGCCATTTGGATCGTGCTCCAAAAGGCTTTTTCATTGCCTTCGTCCATTTGGACTACGCGGCGGGTTTAAAATGGCGCGTAGAGAACAAGCGAAAATTGTGGTGGAAGATTTTTGTAAAAAGGGCCGCGAGCAAATTCATGAAGCGCCTGACATGGCACAAGTTTCAGCCCTGCTGGCTGCAGAAACCATGACAAGGGAAGATTGGGAATTAAACGGGGCAAAGTGTGTTGGGCGGATTTGCCCGTACCGGTTGGCAGAAGGCTAGTGCTTCTGCTTTCACGTGATCGCGCTTATCAGGTATGCTTTAAATCTTTCCCGATGCTGTGAAGATAACGTCAAAATTTAAACTTTCGCGCAGCTTTATTCTTTTCTTGGCAAAATCAAAGCGGGTTGCCCGGAAATTTTGATGGTCAAGCTCTGCGCGTGGCCGGCGTCCAAGTCAAACTCTGCCAAGCCGCCAACGCCTTTTATTCGGAAGGTAGCCTGTCCAATCGGAATGAGAGGGGCAATTCCAGCGCCCTGCATTTGCATGATGAGTTGATTGCCAAACGGCTCAATTCGTACTTTCATTTTCGCTGCCTCCGCTTCATACACCCCGATGAATTTCTCCCATTCAGTTTGGCTCATCGCTGTCGGCGGATGCTGCGTCGCCAGCGCTTTTTCCTCCGGCGGTTCGGCGATCAGACGGAGGAGAATGTTAATTTCGACTTCATCTCCCACGAAGATGCGATCCGCATAGGCTTTCGTGACTTTGCCGACCCCGTACTCCGTTCTATTGAGCAGCATCGGTCCGACGACGATCCCCATCTCGTGGTGCTTGGCATCTTTGAGCTCCCCGATGATGGAAAAAGGTAAAGCAATCTCCTTGGCGACGCCGTGCATGGTGAATGTGCCAATCGCCACCTCTTTGCCCTCGCGTTTCTCACAACGCCGACTTTTAAATGTAATTGCGGGATAATTCTTCACGTCAAAGTATTGGGCGGATCGCAAATCCACGTCCCTTTTCTCAACGCCGGTGTTGATGCTGGTGGCCTTCATCACGACCTCGACTGAGCTTTGCGCAAGATTCGTGGCATCGTAAAGAATCGTTCCGAAAAATTCGTCGAAACGGCCTCTGACTTTCGTAATGCCCATGAATGGCACGGCAAATTCGATGGA
Organism: Candidatus Zhuqueibacterota bacterium; assembly: GCA_022616415.1. GTDB lineage: Bacteria > Zhuqueibacterota > Zhuqueibacteria > Zhuqueibacterales > Zhuqueibacteraceae > Zhuqueibacter. Next base: position 57,405 of record JAKEEU010000091.1, read on the forward strand.
AGAGTGCATGCCATCGATGCGAAAGCTTACGGCTTCGCTTTTCCGCACGGAATTATTTTGTGAGTGAGGCGTGCTCAAAAGAGCGACATCTCCTTGCACGAGCATCAAGCCGCCAATTAAGATGAATTGAAGCCAGCGGTTCAACATACTTTTCTCCTCGAGAATATTTGATGAGTGAGTTTGGATCATTTGATCTTTTGGGCCTGCCCTTCATGTTCGGGATCGCGAAAAATCAAGTGGGAGATCTCTCCTTTTTTGTCCTTTACGAATGTGAGATGGCCGTAAAATTCCTTGATGAAAAACTCGGTCTCTGATTCGGGAAATAACTCGTTCTTCTGCTCTTTGGCGACCGCAAAAAGCCGTTGTCCCTCCTTAGTGATAGTAACGGCGAATCCAGGATCGAATCCAAATTTCGCCGCAATATCAGGGGTGGGCGCATACTGCCCGACATACCCATCATAAACGTTGGAATCAATGGTGGCGACATTTCGCAAAAACTTTTCCATCGTGACATAACCGAACCAGCGCTGAAATCCCAGCTTTTTATTGAGGGCGAGCATTGCGGGATTTGCAGCAGGCGTGAAGGCACGAATGGTTTGATAGCCGTGCGCCCGCGCATATTCAATGGCGCGCAGCTTGAGCGCGGTCGCCACGCCTTGCCGGCGATATTCTCGTTTCACGCCGATGAAGCCGCTTTTTGCGCCGCCTGGCAGCGCTTCGAAGAGTATCAAGTCGGCAAAGCCGATATAATCGGCGCCGTGCTTGGCGATGAAACAAGCGTCGGGCAAGACATAACTTTTCTCAAACCAGCGCACGACGGCATCAAACGGGATGGGACTGAAAGGCCGGCGCTGAGGATCGTCGGCCTTCACAAGATTGAGAAACGCGTGCAGCTTGTGCAAACAATCAGGATCGTGCTGTCGCTCATCCACAAGTGTGGTGATGACGATGCCTCGCGCCGACACTTGCTCTCTGACGGGCAAAAAATCTGAAAGCTCCGCTTCCGATAAGATCAGGCGCAAATCCCAAACGCGGTTCGTTTCCACAAAGCCGCGCTCGGCAAGGAAAGCCAGTAGATCGGTTTGGGAGACATAGCTCCTCGCCCAGACGGTAATGGCGTTCGCTTCCCGCAAATCTTCCAGCAGTCGCTCGAGCAATAAGTCTCCCACACCGGCTCGCAACCACTTGGCGTTGGCGAGCAGGAACAGCCGGTAATTGGGGCGAAAAATGCTTTGCTCGATCACGCCGTAGCCGAGAATCTGCTTCGTGCCGGCGTGCTCGGCAACATAGTGCCGGCGCAGGTAGCGGGCTTCGTCAAATTGCCGGCGAGCGTGCAGCCACGCCTCGTCATCCGCGCGATAGTCGGGTTCGAGATCATAAGCGAGCGCGGAGATGTGGCCCCAATCCTGTTCAACAAAGGGCCGCAGCCGCGCGCTCACTTGTTCGACAAAGCTTTCATTGCGCGAGGGACGATGTTGTTCGAGGTCGTCTTTGAGCATGTCGATCATTCTTTGCTTCAAACGCCGGCGGGCGGTGTGCAACCGTTTGGCAACGGTCGTCACCGGCACCTCGAGAAATTCGCCGATTTCGTTTTGCGAATAATCATTGACATAGAAAAGCATGATGACGATGCGCTCGTGTTCCGGCAGCTCGCCAATCGCTTTCAGCACGTTTTCTTGCAATTCAAGTTTTTCAACGCCGGCCATCGGATCAGAGTCGGAAGCAGGGAAATCAGCCGCCGACTCCAGCGGCAAAAATTCCAGGCGCTTGCCTCGCGTCAGACGATGGCATTGTGTGAACACGATTCGTTTGAGCCAGGCGGGAAACGCCTCCGGCCGCCGGAGCTGCTCGAGCTTTTGCCAGGCGGCGATGAAAGCTTCCTGCGCCGCTTCTTCGGCCAGATACGAATCGCCCAGCATGGCATAAGCGCAGCCGAAAGCCATATCTTGAAAGTGCACGAGCATCTCGCCAAAGGCGCGATGTCTCGCAGCAAGCGTGGCGTCCGGCGCCGTGGCGCGCAAAATCAGGGGTCGCGCATCTTTCATATTGCTGCTTTGCATGAGAGGCCTCTATAAATAAGAGCCAAGTTTCTGACTAAACATGACCGGCAAATTTGCTATTTTATTTACGGAATATGCCCGATGGAGTTGGGGAAATCTGCTGTCGGGGTGATCGCATGTCCGAATCGCAGCTAAACCTCCTTCCCTCTTGCGCTTCTCAAAAAATCGATTTATTTTGCGGTGTGACAAAAAACTCAAAACACCGCGCTGTTGGTTGGTGTCTGCTATTCTGGCTCAGGCTCGCCGCCGTGCTTTTTGCCCAACCGCGCGACCTCCGTTTCGAGCACATTTCGGTGGAGCAGGGGCTTTCCAACTTCACCGTCAATGCCATTGCAACGCTGTAAGCTTATGATTGGCCCGGCAACGTGCGAGAATTGGAAAACGTGATCGAGCGCGCCGTCATCGTCAGCCAAGGGAAGCAGCTCAAGCTGGATGATTGGCTTCCTCACACGGAAGCAAGATTGGATGAGCCAACCGTTGTTACGTTAGAAGATATGGAGCGCAATCACATCTTTAAAGTTCTGGAGATGACGGACTGGTGCATCAGCGGGGAAAGAGGCGCGGCGAAATTGTTGAACATCAATGCCTCGACGTTGCGGTCGAGAATGGAAAAGCTGGGGATTAAAAAATGAAATTCGAGCGATGATCCTTAATTTTGCATATACAAAAGTCAAACCCCGATTTTTCTTCTGTTGTTGAAATCAATTTAGTGGCCGTTTTAGCCTTACGATGCAAAATCGATGGAAAAATCGCTTGCTTTTAAAAAATTTTCTTGTTTATTTGGCAAGGGAATTCCGATAGAAAACATTGTCGACAGAAGGGCAAGGTGTGATGTCAATGGCAAGCTTCTAATGAGATTATGGTGACTGAGCATTAATCTTGCACCCAAAACCGTTAGATTGCCCTGTTTTTGTATATAGCTAAGCGTGGGTGAAAATGCGCGTTCTATCGTATAAACTGAGTTGGGCAGAAACATCAATAGTACAATTGTGCGTATGCAGAACAATCAGATCTCACTTCCTATAAACGTTACTCAACGCAGACATACTGAAACCAGCTTACCATTCTGGGAGGGCGAGACATTATCTGGAAAATCATGGGCAGTCTATCAAGGTCAAGCGAAAGATGTGCTGTCTGGAATAGACGATAATTCATTTGATTGTGTTGTAACATCCCCGCCCTATTACTGGTTACGCGATTATGAGACGGAAAACCAAATAGGTTTAGAGGATACAGTTTCAGAATATGTTAATGCACTTGCATCCGTTATGGACCAGGTACAAAGGGTTTTGAAACCTACCGGTGTCATGTTCCTCAATATTGGAGATACTTACTACTCAGGAAAAGGCGAGTCAAAAGGTCAAGATCGCAAGAGCAAAAAACGAAGATTTGGTCTGAGAGCAGTAGATAAGAGTGGAGGACTTGGCATAGGTCTTCAACCCAAAACACTGATAGGCGTACCTTGGCGTGTAGCCATTGAGATGTCAGCAAGGAAGTGGACTCTGAGAAGCGCCATAATCTGGCATCGCGCCGGAAGGCTGAACGAAGCAGTCAAAGATCGACCGCGCCGTAGCTATGAATATATATTTATGTTTGTAAAGAGTAGGAGATATTACTTTAACCGAGATGCTGTTGTTGATCAGAACATTGAAGAAGATATGTGGACTATTACGGCACGCCCTCGGGCGACGCCAGGTATTAAAACCGCCCCGTTTCCAGATGAACTGGTAAGAAGGTGCCTCGATGTAGGGTGTCCGCCAAAAGGTTCGGTCTTAGATCCATTCGCGGGTAGTGGAACGACATTGCGAGTTGCTCTACAATCAAAGAGGTCTGCTACTGGAATCGATCTAAATATCGACTTCTGCGAATACATGGTTACTAGTCTTCAAAAACTTTGAGGTGTAACAGCATGTTTCTAAGCGATGGTCAGATTAGTGTCGCTGTACAAGAACTCGACCGAATACATCCGTTTTGGGGAACGTCTTATCTTGCATTCAAATTGCTCAACCTAGAAATCGGAAAACCGCGCCGTGTTGATATTGCTGGACAGGAGAAAATTATCTTAGATAAGTATTACAATCCACGGCCTCAAAGTAAATACTATTATGTTCCGTTAAGAGGGTCTGGTCCTAAGAATCGGTGGGTTAACAAGAACAAGTACTCTACTAGCGGCCTACAGTCCATAAGAACTCAAACCTTCAAAGATATTTTATTACATCCCAATGAAGACGAATGGGCCTGGGCACCCAAGTATGTCACTAAATTAAAAGATTTTATTGTGCTTCGTCAACAGGGTCGGCCCGTTGATATTTTTTATCTGGCTGTTTGGATGTTTAGGGAAAGAAACTGGGAACAATCAGCACAGCCAGAAGACTTAGTAAAGTATTTCATTGATGAATTTAAAATATCTACGTCAGAAAGAAACCAACTCTTTGAAACCACTATTCCTCTTCAAGCTACTGACGCCAAAAGCATCTTTCAAGATCAAAAAATAACACTTGATGAGCTTACCAATATCATAGGCCGCCCACTGGACGCCCAACCCGAAAAAGGTGGCACTCTAGCGTATTTAGAAACTAAGGGAATTGGTCCAGCATCGAATCTAGTGTTCGAGCCCGCCGATAGGCTCAACCTCATAACAGGAGATAATGGATTAGGAAAAACTTTTCTACTTGATGTTGCATGGTGGGCTTTCACAGATGACTGGGCAAGCTTGCCGGCTTACCCACTACCCGACCTATTAGAAGCTGAGATCATATTTCAAATAAAGAGCGAATCACGTTCAAAGGAAAAAGTGAGCGTGGCATATGATTGGGAAACTCAAAAGTGGCCACCACGAGAGAAAGTAGCTACCATCCCAGGCTTATTGGTCTATGCACGAGTAGATGGCTCCTTTGCAGTATGGGATCCTACTAGTCTCAGCGCTCTTACATTTAGCAGGGAACAAGTGTGGAATGGATTTGAAAAGAACATTAATGGTTTGATTCATGATTGGGTAAATTGGCAATTCAGAGATGACAAAACCGCTTTCCAAACACTTACAAGAGTTCTGGAAAGGTTATCGCCCTCGAGCCAGAGTGATTTGGGAATTCTAGAGCCTGGTTCACCTGTCCGGGTTCCAAACGATCCGAGGGATATCCCAACTATAAAGCACCCGTACGGAAATATTCCGATTCTGTATGTGTCTGCTGGCATACGTCGAATCATTACCATAGCTTATCTCATTGTATGGGCGTGGAAGGAGCATATTATCCGCTCGGAGATACGTAGAACAGAACCTGAACGAAGAATGGTAATACTGGTCGATGAGATTGAAGCACATTTACATCCGCAATGGCAGCGCGTTGTCCTGCCCGCGTTGCTGAAGGTTCACGAAGAGTTGTCGGCGAATCTCCAAGTGCAGCTAATCGTATCAACCCATTCCCCTTTAGTTGTTGCATCAATAGAACCTGTATTTGAACCCAAGTTGGATAAGTTTTTCCATTTAGATTTAGCTCCAGCTAATCTACTGGGTCAGACAGTAGAGCTAACTGAAAAAGAATTCATCAAGCAGGGGTCGGTTAATTCTTGGTTAATGTCAGAGGCATTTGGCATGCTGCCACCTAGATCGCCTGAAGCTGGAGATGCAATTGAAAAAGCAAAAGCGCTGCAGACGGCTAAAGTAGTCACACAAGAAGAAGTAAAAAGGATATCGGACGCGTTGCTGAAATACTTGGGGCCACATGATGAATTTTGGCCGCGTTGGGTGTTCTTCGCAGAAAAACATGGCGTGCGTTTATGATATTAATCAATGAACGGCCCGAGCCAGCCGATTTCGATCACAAGGTAAGGAAACTTGGGCGTGAGTTTCTTGCGAAGGTTCCAAATCCGACAGAACAAGAGTTCAAGAATAAAGCATACTGGAGAAAAGCATTCATAGATCTGTATAACGCGTATCATGGTATTTGTGTCTATTCCTCCAGTTGGGTTCCTGGAAGCGGTGCGACTGTTGATCATTTTTTACCCAAAGCCCGAGTATGTAGCCTTGCCTACGAGTGGAGCAACTTCAGACTAGCTTCAATGAAGCTCAACAGTCGAAAACAAAATTTCCTTGACGTAATAGATCCTTTCAAGATTGGCTTAGATTGGTTCTGGTTAGGTTTCCCCTCGATGCTAATTTCGCCTAATCCAGCTCTTAATCCTATCCAAGAGAAACGTGTGAGCGAGACAATCGCACGTTTAAAGTTTAATGAGGATGAGGTGCTTATAAATGACAGGCTCCATTGGGTCCTTGAATATCGCGACACAAAAATCACTATCGATGATTTGACACGTAAAGCACCGTTCATTGCCCATGAATTGCAGAGACAAAATTTATTAGACAAAGATAAGCTTCGAAGTGTAGTTAAAACCCTTAGTAAAGTCGAAACAAGATAAGTAAAGAACCAGTGTGGAATAGACCTGGGTGTTGCAGTCTACAATGCGTTTGTTAAACAGTTGTTAATGCCGGCATAAAACTCCCCACTTTGGCCGGATTATAATTCCCCACCTTGTTATTCCCCCTGAGTTTTTCAAACTGTATTTGATTCGTTTGATT